>PGZO01000004.1 GCA_002841375.1 Firmicutes bacterium HGW-Firmicutes-7
AAACCTTTCATGAAATATATTCACCAACTAGAATGAAAATGAAACATGAAAGTTTCGACGTCACATATCAAGTTTATTTTCGTAGGAAAGTTCTACTTTACTACGAAGCCATAAAAGGAGCGTTGGAAAATTATAATCTTTTATAACGCGCTGACAAGCGCTCTTTTTCCAAATTCTCCTTAGCAGAAAATCGAATAGGGGGTTCATGTCGGTTACTACTAGAAAACTAAGCAACTAAAAATAATCACACTATTAGGAGAATATTATTATGAAAACAACTTATTCAACACAGATGGATGCCGCAAAAAAGGGTATTATTACTAAAGAAATGCTAATTGTTGCTCAGAAAGAGGGTATGTTACCAGAAGAACTTAGGGAAAAAATGTCAAAAGGTAAGATTGTCATACCTGCAAATAAGAATCATAAAAATCTTGATCCGGAAGGTATAGGAGAAGGACTTCGTACGAAAATTAATGTTAATTTAGGAATTTCAAAGGATTGTAATAACCTTGAAGCAGAATTATTAAAGGTTCAAACAGCAATTGATATGAAGGCTGAAGCCATTATGGATTTAAGTAATTATGGAAAAACCGAAGTGTTTCGAAAAAAACTCGTCGAAATGTCACCAGCTATGATTGGAACGGTGCCAGTTTACGATGCGCTAGGATTTTATGAAAAAGAGTTGAAAGATATTCAAGGGGAAGAATTCTTAAAAGTTGTAGAAAAACATGGGGAAGATGGTGTAGACTTTATTACCGTTCATGCGGGTATCAATCAAGAGACAGCTCGCATTTTCATGAATAATCCAAGATTAACAAATATTGTCTCAAGAGGTGGCTCACTTATGTTTGCTTGGATGCATTTAAACAAAAAAGAAAACCCCTTCTATGAGTACTATGATGAGCTATTAGATATCTGCCAAAAATATGATATGACACTAAGTTTAGGTGATGCATGCCGACCTGGTTCAATTAATGACTCAACAGATGCAAGCCAAGTGATTGAACTTATAACCCTTGGAGAATTGACAAAAAGAGCTTGGGAGAAAAATGTTCAAGTAATTATAGAGGGGCCAGGTCATATGTCTTTAGACGAAATTGAAGCAAATATGATTCTAGAAAAAAAACTTTGTCATGGTGCGCCTTTTTATGTATTAGGCCCATTGGTAACAGACATTGCTCCAGGATATGATCATATTACGGGTGCTATTGGTGGTGCGTTGGCTGCAGCAAAAGGGGCTGATTTCTTATGTTATGTAACACCCGCTGAGCATTTAAGGCTTCCTACGTTAGAGGATATGAAAGAAGGCATAATTGCATCTAAAATAGCGGCTCATGCAGGAGACATTGCGAAAAAAGTAAAGGGCTCAAGAAATTGGGACAATGAAATGAGTAAAGCAAGAGTTAGTTTAGATTGGGAAAAAATGTATGAACTTGCCATTGATCCAGAGAAAGCAAGAAGATTTAGAGAGAGTGCTGTTCTTGAAGATGAGACGACTTGTTCAATGTGTGGCAAAATGTGTGCTGTAAGAAACTTGAATAAAGTACTTAACGGCGAAGATGTGAATATTATTTAGAAGTATAAAATTAGAACAGCCTCCATGAAGAGATAATGTAAAGTATTATCTTTAATGGGGGCTCTGTTCATTAACGGGATATCCTTTGACGCTGTATTTAAAGGAAATTATTTCTTGACACCCGTTATACCATACGGTATAATGAAAACACTTACTAGTGAGGTGAATTCATGGATAATAGAATGCAAATAATGGAAGTTGCCCTTGATTTATTTTCTTTACACGGTTTTGATGCTGTAGGCGTACAGGAAATTGTTGGGAGAGCGGGGATTACGAAGCCTACCCTATATCATTATTTTGGAAGTAAAAGTGGTCTATTACAAACAATACTTAAAGAAAACTATAATAAACTTGAATTGTCAATTAAAGAGGCCGCAAAGTATGAAGGGGACTTACCCCTTACTTTACATAAAATTGTGACGGCCTATATATCTTTTTCTAATATAAATCACAGATTTTATCGTATGCATATCAGTATGATGTATTCGCCTACCGAAAGTGAAGCATTTAAGGCAGTATATCCATATGTTCAAAACCAACTGGAAATTATAGAACAGCTTTTTATTTTAGCCGTAAAGGATCATGGCAACATGAGAGGAAGGCATAAACCATATGCGTTAAGTCTTCTTGGGCTGATTAATACTTATATTCAGATGTGCTTTTCAGGAAATATTGCCCTCGATAACGAAGTTGAATTTAAATTAGTTCATCAATTTATGCATGGAATTTACTCGTAAATTTTTAGCCTAACGAAGGAAGTCCCCCACTTCTATAAGTTTAACGCATTAACATACCTAACGGTATGTACAAACAGGAGGTTATTTATGTATCAATGGGAAGAATCAATATTTTATCATATTTATCCATTAGGATTTTGTGGGGCACCTAGTAGCAATGATGCTGTATTAAAGCCGTCGTTATTACTTGATAAGACAATAGCGTGGGTTGATCATATTAAAGAACTTGGTGCAAATGCAATTTATTTTGGTCCTGTATTTGAGTCATTATCTCATGGGTACGATACGGTGGATTACAAATTAATTGATAGAAGGTTAGGAACAAATCAATCATTTTCAGACTTAACAAGATTACTTCATAGAAATGGCATTAGAGTAGTAATTGATGGTGTATTTAATCATGTTGGGAGAGGCTTCTGGGCATTTGAAGACGTAATCGAAAATGGACAAAATTCCAAGTATTGCAGTTGGTTTGAAAATCTGAATTTTAATGGGAAAAGTCCTTATGAAGATACTTTTAGTTATGAATCATGGAATGGATGTTATAACTTAATTAAACTGAATTTGAAAAACCTTGAGGTAAAAGCATACTTGTTCGATGTGGTAAAAACATGGATTGAAGAATTTGATATAGATGGAATAAGACTCGACTGTGCTGATAGTTTAGATTTTGAATTTTTAAGACAACTTAATTCATATAGTAAAGCTATTAAATCTGATTTTTGGCTTATGGGAGAAGTCGTGCATGGTGAAGGAGATTATAGAAGTTGGTTAAGTGATGGCGTACTTGACTCCGTAACAAATTATGAATGCTATAAAGGGTTATACTCTAGTCATAATGATAGAAATTTTTTTGAAATTGCTTATTCATTGAATAGAGAGTTTAATGTGAAAGATGGGCTGTATAAAGGAAAAGCGCTATACTCGTTTGTTGATAATCACGACGTAAATAGAATAGCCAGCACACTCAACAATGAAACACACTTATATTCCCTCCATGCATTACTATTTACAATACCAGGGATACCATCTATTTACTATGGAAGTGAGTGGGGAATATACGGGAAAAGAACAAATGCTTCTGATGAATATTTGCGTCCAAAGCTTGATTTACTAGAGGTGGCAAATAATAGTCCAAACAAAGACCTCGTTAAAGTAATAAAGAAATTTGCAACAATTAGAAAGCAATCAAATGCGTTGAAATACGGTGAATATAAACAGCTTTTAGTTACACATGAGCAGTTTAGCTTTGCTAGAATAACAGAGGATGAATGCATAATTGTAGTTGTAAATTCAGCGGACTCAATTGCTAAAATAGACTTGGATATTCCGGTTAGTGGAAGAAAAGTGATTGATATTTTAAATGATGAAGAAGCCTTTCCAATAAAAGATGGTAAATGTCATATTGGGGCCGTATATCCTTGTTGGGCTAGAATATTGAAAGTTATCCGTTAGATTTTATCTGGATTTTCACTGTTCATCTGTTAACGAAGGATTGACTTTAATGTATTGAATAGCTTATGATAGATATAATTTGGGAAGGTTGTAATGAAAAGACGATAAGGGAGGTACATTTAAAATGAATACAATTAGATGGGGAATTATTGGTTGTGGTGATGTCACAGAGGTGAAAAGTGGACCAGGTTTTCAGAAGGCTGAGCATTCTGAGCTAATTGCCGTCATGAGACGACAAGGTGCATTAGCAGAAGATTATGCGAAACGGCATAAGGTAAAAAAATGGTTTGATGACGCAGATGCACTGATTCATGACCCAGAGGTAGATATTGTATATATAGCTACACCGCCTGCTTATCATATGGAATACACACTTCGTTGTGCCAAGGCAGGGAAACCTGTATATGTTGAAAAACCTATGGCTAGAAATTATGAGGAATGCGAGGCGATGATCGAAGCGTGTAAACAAGCAAAGGTGCCTTTGTTTGTAGCTTATTATAGAAGAGCGTTACCTCGATTTAATAAAATAAAAGAATTAATTGAACAAGGGAAGATTGGAGAAGTGCGTTTTGCAACGATAACCTTATATCAAAAACCTCGTGAGGATGAATATTCATCAGAAACAAGACCGTGGAGAGTGATTCCTGAGCTTGCAGGGGCGGGAAAGTTCATGGATCTAGCATCACATACTTTAGATATTTTTGATTTCATTTTAGGACCAGTAAGCGAAGTACAGGGTATAGCATCTAATCAAGCTGAACTTTATACAGCAGAGGATATAGTCACATCTAATTTGATGTTTGGTTCGAAGGTCCATGGTGTAGGAACTTGGTGTTTTTCTGCCTTTGATGATTACGATATGAACGAAATAGTTGGAAGTAAAGGGAAACTTGTTTTTTCTACTTTTGGCAAAGAGCCTATTGAGTTAATAACCAAGGATGAACGGCAATCATTTGCAATTGAAAACCCAGTGCATATTCAACAGCCCCTTATCCAGACAATTGTTGATGAGCTTAACGGGCAAGGTAGTTGTCCAAGTGTAGGAACAAGTGGTGCAAGAACGAATAAAGTAATGGATGATATCTTGAAAAAATACCGAGAGAGAAGTTTATAATAAGTCCAAATTTAAACCTGTCCGTTTGGGGCAGGTTTTTGTGTTCCAAGTACATTATTAGGTTTCTAGTTCATAAAGATCAGGTATCCATTCATTCGCAGCATTTACAATATAGGATACAGCATGAACGCCAATTGCAGAGATAAAAACAACCGTCTGTTCTGCAGTGCTAATACCACTATAAGTATTAATATCAACTTTTTGCTGAACAGTATCAATTTTGAAACGGTTCTCGTCTTTACCGACAATGCCTTTGATTCGATGAAAATGTTCTTTAATCTGATGAATCATTTCTAAAAAAATATCTATTTTTATTTCTGTTTTTAAACGCATGACGATAACATATGGACGATTATTTTCTATATTAGTTGTATTTTGGTAGATTTTAGGACTTTGATTGAATACTAGGCTTTGAAAATCAATAATACCAAAGCTCATGTTATAGATATTAGCTTCAGGATTAATCATTGTAACTTTTTTAATGATTTTTTGTAATTGAATGGCATCAATTAGGTCAGTTTTATTAATTAAAACAACTTGACTGTACTTAATTTGTCGTTCGACACTGACCATTTTATTTAGTTCTTGTTCAAAGTAGAGTCCGTCAATTAAGCAGATGGACCCTACATATTCAAAAGGATAAAAGACCTGGGTACTTATCAGTTCGGTTATCTGAGCCATATTGGAAGGATCTGCTAGCCCAGAGCTTTCAATGAAAATATAATTTAGTTTTTTGTTAATTAGATCCTTTAAGCTTTTAATAAAATGTTCTTTAATACAACTACAGAAAATAGATCCATTGTTAAGCTCAATCAGATCCATTTGTTCTTGAAGAAGTAGGGATCCATCAATACTAATTTTTCCAAATTCATTGACTAGCACTCCAACTTTTTCTAAGCTTCCACCAAGTACATTTTTTAAAAAAGAGGTTTTGCCAGAACCAAGAAAGCCAGTAATTAAAAAAATACGTGTCATTATAATTTGCTTCCTTTCGTCATCTAAAAGTTTATATGATTAACAAAACAATCATAAAATTGTATGTGATTTGAAAGTTCAAGGTATTCACATTTTTGATTAATATCACTTAATGTTGATTGGGAATTTTTTTCTAGTAAGTAACGGACAGTACCTCCTAATGAACTGTTACCAATCACTTTTGTTTTATTTTCTAAGCCTCCGGGTAACAACCCGATTCGAATGGCATTTTTAATGTTTAGATGATGACCAAAGCCACCTGCAAGCAATAGACAATCTAAGTTTTCTATATTGCAGCCACTTTCTTGTAAGAGCACCTCGATGCCAGCAGCAATTGCCGCCTTAGCAAGTTGTAACTCGCGAATATCTTGTTGGGATAAATAAATAGATCCGTTTGATGGCAAAATAGGAATGATTTGCCCTTCCTGAATCCGACCAGTCTCATCAACTAACCCTTGATTTAAGCAATGTGCCATTACATCAATAAGCCCTGAACCGCATATACCTTTAGGTGTACTATTTCCAATCACTTCTAATAGCCAGTCTCCATTATTCTGACTTGTTACGCCACATATGGCACCCTCTAAGCTACCCATACCAAAAGTAATGTTAGTCCCTTCAAAAGCCGGTCCAGCTGCTGTAGCCACACAAATAATACGATTATTTACTTTAATCGCTAGCTCACCATTTGTTCCAATGTCTATAAAAAGATAATTGCCCTCCATTTCAGTTATTCCTGAAAAGTAGAGACCTGATAAAATATCTGCACCAATATAGGCTGAAAGGCCAGGCATTAAAATAATGGGACAAGAGAGCCTCATATCTGCAAAAAGTTCTGAGAAAGATATGTTAATTAACCCCATGTGTGTAGTTGAAAAAGGACTTGAAGCCAAGCTTTTAGGATCAATACCTGTTAATAAATAAAGCATGGTTGTATTACCTGAAATTGCAATTTCTAAAATTTGACCCGATATTAATTGATGGGTATCCATTAAATGGGTTATGCCTTTCAGTAAAGCTTCAATCATTACATTCGTCAAAACTTTATCTTGATGATCACCAACATATTGTATTCTACTAATGATGTCTGCCCCATATGTTTTTTGCGGATTTATACATTTATACATCGATACAACCTTTTCTTCTATGAGATCTACTAGAGCAATAACAATTGTAGTTGTACCGATATCAATACCAATTGTGAATAGGTTTTTGATATTTTCTTTTTCAATATGTACTATTTCTTTTTCGTCTTTAATCAGTGCAATAAGAGGCTCATTTGGAAGAATACTAGATAATTTTCTCAAAGCCGACAATGTATAAGTATATTTTTTACCAAATAATTTGTGGATTAAGTCAGTTGAACTTTTATTGTTTTTAGAATACTTTAGAAGGCCTTTAATAATTTTTGATTTATATTTCTTTCTCTTGATATTAGGAAAATGGAAATCAGAGAGTATTGTAGCTTCTAGATGTTTTATTTCTATAACTATATTTGTATTGACTTGTTGAAAACAGGCAAGTACGATCCCATCCGCTATTTCGGTATTTGATAAAATAAGTTTCTCGTTTTCAGAAGGCAGCAAATTTTTCGAAAGTATTTTTACTTTGCATTTGCCACAGATTTGCTTGCCGGAGCAATCTGCCTGAACAGGAAGTTTGGATTCCCTTAAGATGTCTAAAAGATTACTTCCTGATTTAACTTGTAAAACTAGTTCCTTTTCATCAGTTTTTACCGTTACATATATTTTGCGCTGAGGACAATGAATATGATCGCATTGACTGCAATCATGGTCAAAGGGCGTATAGGCAATAGATTTACTTGCACCATAAAAATATCCTATAGATTTAGTGGGATTTAGCATATAACCCGAGGTAATAGTTATATCCGTACGTTCTACAGCATTCACAGTATCAAGAATCCATTTTTGTGCAGTTACAGGAATATTACAAGTGCCAGGTTCTTTTCGCTTTGTCATCATCATACCTTGAGATTTAACTTCATCAAATACATGGTGATAAAGCTGATTGCTTGCGCTGAAAAGGATGAAATCAACAATACCATTTAGTAGGACACCTTTTAGATAATCGGATGCTTCAAAATAAGAATGGATTTTTACATCTACGGCTTTACCAAGAGTTACAATGCAACAGACGGACATCTCAATGTTTGCTTCAGCCACTTCTTCCAGTTGGGGCGTCAGAACATAATAGCCTATGGGTATCAATATTTCAGCATTTTCATAAAGAAGTTCATCATATAGTGCTGTGTATATTTGGTAGTTGGGTAAGTTTTCATAACATTGAATATTCTCTAAAATTTCCTTCTTATTACAATCAACTTGTAAGTCAATACGCATTGCTTTCACCTCAACAAATATAGAATGTATTTCAAGGCATGTTGATCTAACATGCCTTGATTAAAAGAATAAGAACGATTTTAAATTAAAGGATTGAAATATCCAGTTAACTTACTAGACTAATTTAGTATCTAGAATAACCTTAATAAATTCTTCTTTACTTGGAATAAGAGACGACCATTTTAACTTTCCATTGATGTAGATTGAGGGAAGATTGGTTACGCCCATTTTTTTACATCTTGCAATGTTAATTTTTTCAGTATATTTATATTCATTGACATTAATTGCGTTGCCAAAGTAAGCTTTCATTTCATTAGCTGCACCCATCATATATGTACACGCTGCACAGGTTGCTGAATCAAGTGTAAAGACTTCAACAAATGGCTTAAGGAGATTATCATAATCAGGCAAGGATACGTCAACCACTTCCTTTGATGCTTTATAATTTGTCAAGATTCCTCTAACGGTTTCTGTTTCACGAATGGCTTGCTGAACGCCAATAGCATTTTCAAAAGGAACTGCATAGGGCATATCACAGCCTGGGGCAATAATCAAATTGTTATGAGAAATTTGATCGAGCAAATTTATGACATACAGCATATTATCTTGTTGTGTTCCATGGAGCATTAAAGTCGTTAATGGAATATTACCACCAATGGTAATGTTATGATCATCTGTAAGTTTTTTTGCTTCAATGATATTAACGTTTTCATCAATAGAGATAGAATCAGGTTTAGTGTTACACATTACTTCTAGTTGTCTTGTTGCATTACCACAGACGAAAAAAGAAGATTTTACCCCTTTAGAATGAATATAGTTAAAAATAGTGGAGAAGGAATCATTACACATACTTGTAAAATGATCTGGGGATATTTGGGATACTAACGGATCTACTACCGCAATTATATCCATTCCAGCACCAACATAGAGGTCAATCATTTTAAGGGCTACCTCAGTGCAAAAGTCCATCAATTCTTTAACGTATCGCTCGTTTAATATGATATCCATGAACAGATTGTTTCCTCTTAAATGGGAGGCAAGCGTGAAGGGTCCACAAATTAGACCATACAGTGCAGTAGTTTCACCAACGGTTTCTTTCATCTTTTTCATGGTTTCTAGAATCATAGGAAGTCTGCCATCAGTTTCTTTTGGAAGTAAACATCTGCAGGGTATCGTTGCTTCTTCTGAGCATGGATGACCTTTTACAGAAGGGGGTGCGTCAGTAGCCCAAGCGAGTTCACAACCTAATATTTCAGCTTCAACTTGAAGGTCAAAGATTACTGGCATGCCATCAGGTTGGTATAATTTATGAACCTCCATTAAGGAAGCAAATAATTTACTACTATCTTGTAATACTTCAGTTGCAGTATATCCTTTTAATGCACCAGCATGAATGCCTGCAAAAGGTACCCAAGGTAACTTATCGGTTGATTTATGTTCTAGCGTGTTGATAATTCGTTCTTTTCCAGTCATAGTAGGCCTCCTATATCATGTATTCTTTAGCTGTAATTGCAGCCGTTGCAGCATCATCAGTATAACAATCAGCACCAATTTCACGGGCATAAGCGTCTGTAACAGGTGCACCACCAATCATAATTTTAACTTTAGTTCTTAGTCCTTTTTCATTAATTGCCGCAATAACCGTCTCCATATTGGTCATTGTCGTTGTTAATAATGCAGACATAGCTACAATATCTGCATTATTTTCTTCCACAGCAGCAATGAATTTCTCAGGTGATACATCTACGCCTAAGTCTATGACTTCAAGACCAGCGCCAACCATCATCATTTTTACTAAATTTTTACCAATATCATGTAAATCACCTTTTACAGTTCCGATTACAACTTTGCCGAGGGGTTGAACACCTTCTTGTTCCAGAAGTGGGGCTAAAATTGCAAGTCCACCGTTCATTGCTCTAGCTGCAACTAATACTTCAGGAACAAATACTTCATTATTCTTGAACTTGCCGCCAATAATGCTCATTCCACTAAGTAATGCTTCGAGAATGATAGAAGTTTCAAAGCCTTGATCAACAGCTTGTTGCGTAAGTGATTTTACGTCGTTAAGTTTTCCTTTTTGGAGCATTTCAGAAATATCGTTTAATAATTGCATGGTTGGTTCCTCCTAGAAAGTTTTTGCATAATCGTTTCACTAAATATTGTGCGCTTCTTCTTGCGCAATCGCACACCATCGAATAACGTTATTTGGGTTATTTGCTAGCGTATGATTGTCCTTCATGATGTACTCAGTTCGGCAATGTTTGCTGATTTGCATATCTTCTTTTAAAGATTTGCGAATATAATCTTCATTAAGGTGAGGGGTTGCTAGGTAGCTTGGGTTCATCTTTCTTGAATAAATGTACTGATCTTGTAGGTATTCAACCATTTTATTTGGATTTGCCCAAGGAGAAACGCTAACTCTTCGTAATCTAGGAATTTTTTTGATATATTCCCACCTAGGATCAATTGCTTCACAGCATCCATAACAATTTAAACCAAATCGTTCTAATACTTTTATTTGATAGGGTAAAATAAACTTCTGTACCATTGAGGGGGATACTTCACTTGTCATTTGGCTTTCTGAAAATCCCCACATATCCATCATTGTAATATGATTAGGATCAAAGTTTTTGCTTGGTAATTCGTTAGAATAACCGAGACCACCTGAGGCAATATATGTACCATCATTGTTCAAGCTTAATAATCCTTCTTTTTCAAGGTACTCAAGTCGATGAATAAACCCATCCGTTAAAAATTGACTAAGCCGATGCAATTCATCGGGGTTATCGTACATATCTAACATCATTTCAGTCATTCCTCTTAGTTCACCCAATACATCTGTTGAACAAGTACTCCACCACCAGACCGATTTTTTTTGTAGGTTAAAAATATCTCCAAAAGTACTTTTTGCAGCTTCATACAAGCGATTAGTTCTATCGTGATCAACTGTAATAGTAGGAAATTTCAGCTTAGAAAAGTCTTCTTTATAATTTTTTAATGGAGAACAGTGTTTAAATGCGCCACCATTTTTACCCCCTTCTTTAGGGACTTCAAGTCCCCAGCCTGATTCATTAAAGATTATGGGCACATTAAAGATGGTTTCTATAGGCTTATCATCTCCCATTGAATCGCCCCAGAATATTTCTCTTCTTAGAAGAAACTCCCATTTACGAGCTAATTCCCCTTTGCAGATGAGTTGATCGTTTGTAATAATTTCATGCCAACCATTTTCAGGGTCACAAAGAATAAGTGGCTTTGTAGCTTGGAGTGAATTGTGCTTATACCAAAGTTCCTTTTTGGTTACTTGTTCTGGTCTCATTGCAATGTCTACGATTTGATTAGATAGTTCTCTAAGAATGTAACGATCGTCTTCCGATACATTAAAATCTTTAATTGAATGATAATAGTCACGTATTGTTTCAGCAGCCTTTTCAAACATAATATACCTCCGTGTACGTTAACAGTGATTTTAGTATAGCATTTTTATTTAAAATGTCAAGGAGTTTTTGGGAAGCTAAAGGATACTCGCCACTCCTTCTTAAAGAAGTGGGGGACTGCCTTTGATAGGTTAAACAATACAAATATTAGATATAATTCTTGATTGTTTTGGATAAGAGTGAGAACTTATTTAATATTCCATCTCACGCGAATATCTATTTTTGTATAGATAAATTCTTCTTTAGGTCTTTTGTTTTTGAAAATTAGATCAAATATAATTTTTATAGGTTCATAGCCTTGGGAAAACAAATCTTGCGCAATAGAAAAATCCATAATACCCTCATTAACTAATTGAATGACTTCAGGGTATAAATCATAACCGGAAAAAGAGATTTGGTGTTCTTTGCCCATGTTTTTAATAGCTTGTCCCATTTGCTCAAAACAACCAGCTGTAGCATAAAGACCTTTTAAATCTTTATTTGTTTCTAATAATCTAATCACTTTATTATAGGTTGTGGTAGCATCTTCTAAGGTTTCGATCGTATCAATAATTTGAATATTAGGATAGTAGGTTGACATGACATCAACAAAGCCTTTAATGCGTTCATTATGGGCTTTTACTTTTAAGAATCCGGTTAAAATAGCCACTTTTCCTGTTTTATTCATAATCTTACCTAATAATTCTGCGGCCACCTCACCAGATTTATACAGGTTCTGTCCGATAAAACAAAGTCTATTGCTGTTATCGATATCAGAATTATATGTAATGACAGGTATTCCCGCATTAGTTGCCTCATTAATTTTATCACAAATAATAGGATCATCAATGGGACGTATGATAATGCCAGAAACACCTTGTTTAATCAACAGATCAAGTATTTTTATTTGTTCAGTGGCTAGGTGCTCGTTCATACTTAAAATTTCAACTTTTACACCAAAGTCCTTTAGTTCTTTTTCTGCTGCTTTAATCCCTTTTATAATGGTTTCGGCATAGGGGTGATAGTGTTCGTATACAATGACCCCAATGGTAACTGGTTTTTTGCGAAATGCTAATGCTTTAGCTGGAATATTAGGTTGATATCCTAATTCACCAGCGATTCGTTCTATTTCTTCTCTTTTTTCTGGGCGTACGCCAGGTCGATTGTGTAAAACTCGATCTACCGTTCCAATAGATACATTTGCTAAAGCTGCTATTTGTTTGATTGTCACAGACATGTTAAATCCCCCTATATTTTGAAAGTCTAGCCTTTATTTGATGAATTAGCGCGATTAATAATTGATTATATCCGAAATATTAATTTTTATGTTCATTATAAAGTCTATTTTAACAAAAAAAACAAATAACAAACAGATTTATTTTATTAAAGTAGATACTTTACAAAGAGCTGATATTAATATATAATAAAAACAAGTCAAAGTGCAACCGGTTGCAAAGTGACTTGGTAATAGGAATATGAAGTAAAGGTGAACAGTGATGAGTGTAACAATAAGAGATATTGCTAAAATTGCAGGCGTTAGTCCATCTACAGTTTCAAGGTGTCTAAATGATAGCACGGTAATATCAGAAAAGACTAAAAAAAGAATTAAGCAAATAGCTGAAGAACTGGGATTTGAGTTTAATGCAAATGCAAGAAGCTTGAGTACAAGTAAAACAGGTACAGTGGGTATTATTTATCCTGAGAATTACACAGAATTAGATGACAATCTATATTTTAACTCCTTACATAATCAGTTAAGAGATTCGTTGGAGCGAGAAGATTTGGATCTAATTGCTGCTTTTCCAGTTAATAAGTATACGAATAAGAGTAATATTCAGAAGTTAATAACCTGTAAAAAAGTTGATGGTCTCATTATTGTACATTCAAAAATGGATACTAAGACATTTGATTTATTGAATAAGTCTAAAATACCCTATGTATTTTTACATCATTTTCCAGAAATTTGTAAAGAAGAAGACGTAGATGTTGTTTACACGGATCACTTTATCGGCGGTTATTTGGCTACAGAGCATTTAATTAATATGGGACATAAAAAAATAATTTGTGTATCTACAATGGGAGATGAAGATGAGTTCAAGTTGAGAACAGAAGGGTATAAAAAGGCGCTATTAGATTATAATATAGAGTATGACGATAAGTTGCTTTTTTATGGTGATCATTCTTATCCATCAGGGTATCGCATAGTATATAAAAACTTTGAAGTATTTAAAGGCGTCTCAGCAGTATTTGCCCAAACAGATTTAATGGCATTTGGTATTATGGACGCGTTGCGGGAAAAAAACATTAAAGTGCCAAATGATATGGCGATCGTTGGGTATAATGATATCGAATTATGTACATGCGTTAAACCTAATTTAACAACCATACATCAACCCCGTGAAGAGATTGCACACTTAACTTGTGAACGTTTAATAGACTTAATGAATGCAAAGAAACCAAAGAAAAGCAAAAAAATCATCATCCAACCAAGACTCATAATTAGAGATTCCTGTGGAGCGAACAAGATATAAGAAGAAACGCATATGAAAAATAATTTGTAAGAGAGAGATACACAGTACAAAGTATTTGGTTTTTTATTTCCCCTTCAATGCAACCGATTGCATTAATTGCAATATAAATAATAATCAATTTATGGAGGAAAGAAAGTATGAAAAAAATTAAAGTTGGTGCAATAGGATTAGGTAGATTAGGTTATCAACACGCAGAGAATTTAGCTTTTAAGCTACCTGACGCAGAATTAATAGCAATATGTGATGCAAATGAAACAAAATTAAACGAAGTTGCAAGTGCATGGGGAATTCCTTATGCGTATACAAATTATGATGATATGATTGCCAACAAAGAACTTGATGCAGTAGTCATTACATCCCCTTCACATTTGCATACAGTACAGATTGCTAAAGCTTTAGAGGCAGGACTTCATGTGTTTTCTGAAAAACCCCTTGGAACTTCTGTTGAAGAGTGTAAGATTGCAGAAGAAGCAGTAGAGAAATATCCAAATCTTGTATTTATGTTAGGCTTTATGAGAAGATATGATCCTTCCTATGTATATGCTAAAGAAAAGATTAAGAATGGTGAAATTGGTAAACCAATACTTTTTAGAGGGTATAGTCAAGATCCTGAGAGTTGTATCGCTGGCGCAATTGCTTATGCTGGACATAGCGGTGGTCAATTTATCGATATGGCTGTTCATGATATTGATCTTGCTAGATGGTTTTTAGAGTCAGAACCTAAAAGTATATTTGCAATAGGTGGGTGCTATGCACATCCAGAATTCGGACAATTTAAAGATGGTGATAATGTTTCAGCATTAATGCAATTTGAGAATGATTCAATGGCTTTTATTTTTGCTGGAAGAACGGCTCCTCATGGATACAATGTTGAAACAGAGATTATTGGAACAAAGGGTACGTTAAGAATTGCAAGTGTACCTGAAAAGAACCTTGTTGAGATACTTGATGAATATGGTGTTAGAAAAGAGTGTTCTCAAGACTTTTTAGAAAGATTTGGTGCAGCATATGTTGCTGAAATCAATGAGTTTATTGATTGTATTAAGACAGGTAGAAAGCCAGAAGTAACAGTATATGACGGTACAAAGACAACAGAAATTGCTTATAAATGTAAAGAAGCTTTTGAAACGAATGAATTGATTCGCTTATAGGAGTGGTATGGAATAAATTGTAGAAAAAAAGAGCAGAAATTTGTATTTTACAATTGACTGCTCTTTGTTTTATTTAGCAAATAATTTGAATATTATTTGTTTTACAATATTCAATATACTTTCTTGGTGGTGCAAGATCTGTTATGATTCCTGTTGCCGCAGACAATTTTGCAAAAGTCATTAATGAAACAATGCCCCATTTAGTGTGATCAGCCATTACATAAACAGATTTGCTTTTGTTTATAGCCACCTTTTTTATTGCTGTTTCAAGTGGTAATGAGTTTGAGAAACCTGCTTCAATTGATATACCTGTTGCAGCGATAAACGATTTTGATATATTTAATGAGGAGAGTGTGTTAACGGCCAAGTCACCTGTAAAAGACTTTGTAATTCTTGAAAGTTCCCCGCCTACAGATATAATATTTATATTTGAACAATCTACGCACTCGTTGATAAGATTTAGATTATTGGTAACAATAGTAATGCTCTTATCCTTGATATAATGGGATATTTGAAGCGTAGTTGTACCAGAATCAACATAAATGGTTTCACCGTCACGAATATATGTTGAAGCCATTTTTCCGATATGAATTTTTTCATCGTGAAAATTAATTTCTCTTTGCATAAAAGGAACGGTTGAGGTTTGATTGCTTTTATTTATTGCAACGCCACCATAGACTTTTCTAATGTTCCCCATTTTTTCTAAGATATTAATATCTCTACGTAATGTTGTTTTTGAGATTTCAAAAACATCACATAGATGGTCTAAGGAGCATAATTCATGTTCACTAATGTAGTTTTCAATATATTTAATTCGTTCTTCCTTCATGTTTTTAATCCACCTTGTCTATAAAATAAATAGTCTATTATTTATTATATATTTTTTCTTGCAAATTGCAATAGGATGTGATAAAATAATTTCAGAAGGTGACCAACATATTACCACTATATCACACAAACATAATCACAAAGTATTCAACACATAGTAACACATAGCAACATATACTAACATTTACCAATGAAAAGGTAAATGAAATCTATCATTTTTTGAGTAAAAGGAGATAATAATATGAACAATTTGGTTTTCCAAGAAAACAGATCTATTGATTTAATCCCTATCGGTAGGTTAGCAGTAGATTTAAACGCAAATGAAATAAACACACCAATGGAAGAGACGCTGAGCTTTTCAAAATACCTTGGAGGATCACCGGCAAACATAGCAGTCGCAGTTGCTAAGTTAGGTAAAAAGGCTGGCTTCATCGGAAGAGTAGCAGACGATCAGTTCGGTAGATTTATAGTCAATTATTTAAATAAGATAAATGTAGATACAACAGGTATCGTAACTGACAAATCTGGTGCAAAAACAGGATTAGCATTTACGGAGATTAAATCCCCATCTGATTGTAGCATTTTAATGTATCGTGAAAATGCAGTTGATTTCAAATTAGAAGTTGGAGATGTTAGAGAAGAATACATTAAGTCTGCAAAAGCAATTTTGATTTCTGGTACTGCATTAGCGGCTAGCCCTTCTCGTGAAGCAGTATTTGCTGCAATAGAATTGGCTAGAAAAAACAATACAGTTATTTTCTTTGATATTGATTATAGACCGTATACTTGGAAATCTGTTGAAGAAACTGCAATTTATTACAGTTTAGTAGCTGAAAAATGTGATGTGATTATTGGTACCAGAGAAGAATTTGACATGATGGAAATGATTACAAATCGAGGCAACACAGACGATGCCGTAACAGCTAAAAAATGGTTTGATTATAATGCTAAAATCGTTGTTATAAAACATGGAAAAGAAGGCTCATATGCATATACTAAAGATGGTGAAAAAGTCACAGGAGCTGTATTTCCTGTTACACCAGTTAAAACATTTGGTGCAGGAGATTCCTATGCAGGTGGATTTATTTATGGATTACTTCAAGGTTACTCTCCTGAGAAATCAATGGAAATTGGTGCAGGTTCAGCAGCGATCGTAGTTCAAAGCCATAGTTGTTCAGATGCAATGCCTACAATTGATCAAATTAATAACTTTATTAAAAATTACAATAAGAATTAAATTTTGGAGGACTATATTATGTCAGAAGCAAAAATAGTAATTAGTGAACTAATAGAACGTGCAAAAAAAGCCCAAGCAATTGCTGAAGGGTATACGCAAGAACGAGTTGATGAACTTGTTGCAGCAATCGCTTGGTCAGTTGCCAACGAAGAAACTGCTAAAGTTATTGCACAAATGGCAGTTGATGAATCTCAACTTGGAAATTACCAAGGAAAATTTGTTAAAATTACTAAAAAGGTACGTGGTGCCCTTAGAGATATGAAGGATTGTAAATCTGTAGGCGTTATTGAAAGAGATGAAGCAAAAGGTTTAATTAAATTTGCAAAACCTGTTGGTATTATTGGTGCATTGGTGCCAACAACAAATCCAGAAGCAACACCTGTTATTAAGGGGATGAATGCAATTAAAGGACGTAATGCTATTATTTTTGCGCCACATCCAAGATCTAAAAAAACAAATACTTTTATTGTCAATACTATGAGAGCTACACTTAAAAAATATGGTGCACCAGAGGATCTATTAATTGCTATCGAAGAACCAACAATTGACTTGAGTAATGAGCTTATGAAGCAAGTAGACCTTGTTGTAGCAACAGGTGGTTCAGGGATGGTTAAGGCAGCTTATTCTTCAGGTACACCTGCATATGGAGTTGGTGCTGGAAACGCAGTTATTATTGTTGATGAAACAGCAGACTTAGACGATGCTGCACACAAAATTATGTTAAGCAAAACTTTTGATTATGCAACAAGCTGTTCAGCGGAAAATTCATTAGTAGTTGTAGAAAGTGTCTATGATCAACTAATTGAAAAGCTTCAAGCAGAAGGTGGCTATTTAACAAATAAAGATGAAAAAGCAAAATTACAAACAACAATGTGGGATGATGAAGGACATTTAAGTAGATTTATTGTTGCACAGCCTGCAGCTAAAATTGCTGAACTTGCATCATTTGAAATTCCTGAAAGCAAAAGCTTTATTATGGTAGAGGAAAGTGGCGTAGGCGCTGAGCATCCATTCTCAGGAGAAAAAATGTCTGTAGTTATGAGTTTATATAAAGTAAAAGACTTTTCCGAAGCAGTGGATCAAGTGAATACAATCACTGGATACCAAGGAACCGGTCACTCATGTGGGATTCATACGACTAAACTAGAAAGAATTGAAGAACTTGGTAATAGAGTTAAAGTAAGCCGTATTATGGTTAGACAATCACAATGTTATGGAAATAGTGGTAACTGGGATAATGGTATGCCATTTACGTTAACACTTGGTTGTGGTACTTGGGGTGGGAATATCGCCTCAGAAAATATTACATGGAAACATTTCATCAATGTGACATGGGCTTCTA
This sequence comes from Firmicutes bacterium HGW-Firmicutes-7, assembly GCA_002841375.1. Classification (GTDB taxonomy): domain Bacteria; phylum Bacillota; class Clostridia; order Lachnospirales; family Vallitaleaceae; genus HGW-1. The sequence goes on from PGZO01000004.1 coordinate 18,723, forward strand.
CACCAATTGAACCAGTGATTCCATCGGATGAGGAATTATTTGGATCAGCAATGCATAACTAATCAAAGGAGAAACCAGATGTTAGTAACATTAAAAGAAATGTGTACGGAAGCAGCAAGTACGAATAAGGTTGTTCCTAGCTTTAATGTTTTCGGATACGAAGACGCAAAGGTGATTATTGAAGTAGCAGAGGAATTAAATGCGCCTGTTATTCTTATGTCGAATAAAGATGCAGTTGCACATATGGATTTAAAATATTCAGCAAGTCTATATAGAAGCATGGCACTAGAAACAAAGGTACCTGTATGTATTCACCTTGATCACGGTCAAGATTTTGAGTTGTGTGCAAAAGCCATCCAAGCAGGATATACATCGGTAATGTATGATGGATCACAACTACCGCTTGAAGAGAATATGAAAAATACCATTGAAATTGTAAAAATGGCTCATGCATGTGGTATATCTGTTGAGGCCGAAATTGGATCAGTTGGGTACAGCGATCCTAATATCAAGGCCAAAAGGATTTATACTGAACCTGAGGAAGCAAAATTATTTGCAGAAAAAACAGGCGTTGATGCACTTGCTGTTGCAGTGGGAACGTTACATAGAATGACTGAGCAAGCAGCGGTGTTGCAATATGATAGATTAGAAGCAATTCAAAATATAACTTCAATACCACTGGTGATTCATGGATCTACTGGTTTGACAGATGAGGATCTTGTGAAGCTTACTGCGTATAGTATTGGTAAAATAAATTTAGGCACGGCACTTCGTATGACTTTTGGCAATACCTTAAGAGATGAAATGAATGCCAACCCAAAAGAATTTGATCGAATTAAATTCTTTAAACAACCTATGATTGAAGTTAAAAAAGTTGTAAAAGAAAAATACCAGTTATTGGGTTGGTAGGGAAAAATCTACATATGGAGGAAAAAAAGGTGTCTGATATGCTTAAAAAGATTGAAGAACTTTATGAAAAAAAAGAACGCATCTCCCAAGGTGGTGTAATAGAAAAGATTAAGCAACAACATGCAGCAGGAAAAATGACAGCTAGAGAACGTATTACAATGCTATTAGAACCTGATTCATTTGTAGAGGTTGGTGCATTCAGAGTTCATAAATCAAGGGATTTTGGAATGGATAAAGTGGAGGCACCCTCCGATGGAGTTGTAACAGGTTATGGTAGTATTTTGGGGACACTTGTTTTTGTATATGCCCAAGATTTTACTGTTTTAGGTGGTTCCTTGGGAGAAGTTCATGCAGATAAGATATGTACCATTATGGACATGGCATTAAAAATGGGTGCACCTATTATTGGAATAAATGACTCAGGTGGTGCAAGAGTACAGGAAGGTATTGATGCATTAAGTGGTTTTGGTAATATTTTTTATCGTAACACGCTGGCATCAGGTGTAATACCTCAAATATCAGTTATTATGGGTCCTTGTGCAGGCGGTGCAGTTTATTCACCAGCAATTACAGATTTTGTTTTTATGGTTGATCATACAAGCCAAATGTTTATAACAGGGCCAGAAGTAATAAAAACAGTAACGAACGAAGAAATCTCTAAAGAAGCATTAGGTGGAGCAAGTGTACATGCGAGTAAAAGTGGTGTTGTGCATTTTAGATATCCGAATGAAGAAAGCTGTTTGCAGGCAATTCGCCAGCTCATTCAGTTTTTACCACCTAATAATAAAGACGATGCTATGATAGTTGCTTTAAATGATGATCCCAATAGACAATCCTCTTACTTAACAGAAATTCTACCTGACTCAGCCAATAAGGGTTATGATATGAAAGCGATTATTTCTGAGATAATTGACCAAGGTACGTTTATTGAAGTTCATAAGGATTATGCGCCAAATATAATCGTTGGTTTTGCTAAAATGAATAGTGATACGGTAGGAATTGTTGCAAATCAGCCAAAGGTTTTAGCAGGATCGTTAGATGTAAATGCCTCTGACAAAGCTGCAAGATTTATTCGGTTTTGTGATTGCTTTAATATACCGATATTAACTTTAACGGATGTTCCAGGATATTTTCCAGGAGTTGCTCAAGAGCACCAAGGTATTATAAGACATGGCGCAAAATTATTGTATGCGTATGCAGAAGCAACAGTACCAAAGATTAATGTTATATTAAGAAAAGCTTATGGTGGGGCATATATTGCAATGAGTAGTAAACATTTAGGTGCTGATCTAGTACTTGCATGGCCTACAGCAGAGATTGCAGTTATGGGACCTCAAGGCGCTGCAAATATAATTTTTAGAAAAGAAATTAATAATGCAGAAAATCCAGAAGAAATGCGTGCTCAGAAAATTAAAGAATATCAAGAGAACTTTTCCAATCCATATGTGGCGGCAGAAAGAGGTTATGTAGATAATGTTATTGAGCCTGCTATGACTAGACCATATATTATATCTGCTCTTGAAGCACTTAAAAGCAAGCACGAAGTACGTCCAAAGAAAAAGCATGGGAATATTCCCTTATAATTGCCAATTTCATTACCCTCCTATATAATATAAATGTTTGTATTGAGCAGTGTTGTTAAAGTACAACACTGCTTAATTCAATCTAACCATTCATAGTTTGTTTGAGGCTTTTAGGGTTTTTATTGCATAGAAAAGGGAAAGATGTATTTATAAAAATATTGACAATGGAAATGAATTGCAATATAATTCTAGTATATCGTGCCCGAGCACGTAGTTGAAAAACCGAAGGTTATTCATCAACCTATTAATTGTTTTAAGGAGGTAGTAAAATGAAAATAGCATTTGATCCAGACGTAATTAGAAACACATCAATAACCAACATGGTACATAAAATTTCGGAGATGGGTTTTGAATATATTGAACAATCACCCCATCCTCAAATTTTACCTTTTTATAAGCATCCGAAGGCGAGCAAGGAAATTATTAAAGAATATAAAGAAGCACTAAAAGAAACAGGTGTTAAAATCTCTTCCTTGATACCAATTTATAATTGGTCAGGTCCAGAAGAAGCTCGTCGACAAGCAGCAGTTAAAAATTGGAAGAGAGCTATAGAAATTGCAGTTGAATTAGATGTTAATGTAATGAATACAGAACTTGCAGGAGATCCACTTCAACCAGTAATTTGTGAAGAAATGTTTTATAGATCCATGGAAGAGCTTTTGCCGATATTTGAACGTGAAGGAATCCGTCTTGATATTCAATCCCATCCTTATGATTTTTGTGAAAATGGGAACGAGACAGTTGATATTGTTAAGTCTTTTCGTAGTGATTATGTAAAATACCTGTACTGTGCGGCACATACATTCTTTTATGATGATGGAGTAGGTGATGTTGCAAGCATGCTAGACTATGCTGGGGATGATCTTTCCCATGTCATTATTGCGGATACTTTAAATCAAACAAAATCTTGTCGTTATATTGTTAATCCTCCGGGCGTGAATGCTACGGTACATCAACATGTTGGACTTGGCGAAGGAGATGTTAACTTCGAAGCCTTCTTTAAAAAATTACGCGAGATGAAATTTGCTGAAAAAGACACCATTGCTTCTGTATCTTTATTTGGTTTTCCAGAAAAGATTGGCTATCAAGCGCCAGAGATTCTCGAAAGAATTAAAAAAGAATTGCACTAGCCACCAAATCCCTTACAATAATACACAGGGAAAATAATAGAAATTAAGGAGGTAGATTAAATGGTAATTAAACAAAGTGAACCGTATAAGTACGGATATAATCCTATTACAGAATTAGAAGGTTATCATGCAGATATGCAGATGGATGTTGGCATTATTAAAATTTCCGGAGATGATAATTACTCGAATTCTGAAGCAAAAGAGAGAGCAATTCTTCTTATTGAAGGGGAGGTTACTTTCAAGTGGGAATCCAATGAGGTAACGGTCGTAAGGAATAGCTGTTTTGATGAAAACCCAGTGTGCCTACATTTACCTAAAGATGTTAAAGTTACAATTGAAGGTAGAAGAGAATCTGAATTATGTTACCAGGCTGTATATAATGATAAAGTGTTTGAATCAAAGTTATTTACACAGGAAATGGGTGTAAGTGATGTATTTGGTAAAGATACGTTAGGTAATACCTCAATAAGAACAGTTAGAACGGTCATTGATGACGATATCGCTCCATATTCTAATCTAGTTATTGGGGAAGTTATCAATCATCCAGGAAAATGGTCATCCTACCCTCCACATCACCATGTTCAACCAGAAGTGTATCATTACCGTTTCTTGCCAGAACAAGGTTTTGGCGTTAGTATCGTTGGTGATGAAGCACAGAAAATAGAAAATAGAAGTACGACTTGTGTAACAAGTAGTTTAGTACATCCACAATGTAGTGCACCAGGATATGCAATGTATTATATATGGATGATACCCCATATTAAAGAAAAAAGATGGTTAAAAGATAGAACTTTTGAAACACAACATGAATGGTTGCTGGATCCGGATGCTAAAATATGGTCGATAAATAGTTAGGAGGATGCGTAAATGGAAACAATTCGTTTAACAATGGCACAAGCATTAATTAAGTTCCTAGATCAACAATACGTAGAATTTGATGGTGTAGAGCAAAAATTTGTAAAAGGTGTTTTTACTATTTTTGGTCATGGAAATGTAGTAGGTCTTGGACAGGCCCTTGAAGAATATGAAGGTGATTTAGTAATGTACCAAGGACGAAGCGAACAAGGTATGGCGCATGCTGCTATTGGTTTTGCAAAGCAAAGTCATAGAAAACAAATTATTGCTTGTAGCTCCTCCGTAGGGCCAGGTTCGGCAAATATGGTAACGGCTGCAGCAACTGCCACTGCAAATAGAATACCTTTATTACTATTACCAGGAGATGTTTTTGCATCACGTCAGCCAGATCCCGTTTTACAACAACTTGAGCAATTTAATAGCTTAAGCATTTCAACGAACGATGCTTTTAAAGCTGTGAGTAAATACTGGGATAGAGTACAAAGACCAGAACAATTAATGACAGCAATGATTCATGCAATGCGAGTACTAACAGATCCAGCAGATACAGGTGCTGTAACCGTTGCATTACCGCAAGATGTACAAGGTGAAGCGTATGACTATCCAGTTCATTTTTTCAAGAAACGTATTCACAGAATTGATAGAAGACCCGTGACTGCTTCAAGGATTAATGACGCAGTGGAGGTAATTAAGAATAAGAAGAAACCAATTTTAATTTGTGGTGGTGGTGTTCGATATGCTGAAGCACAAGAAGCATTTAAAGCCTTTGCTGAAAAATTTAATATTCCATTTGGAGAAACCCAAGCAGGTAAAAGTGCCATCGTATTTGACCATGAATTTAATTTAGGTGGTGTTGGTACGACAGGAAATTTAGCAGCGAATATTATTGCACACGAGGCAGATTTAGTTATTGGTGTTGGCACAAGGTACACGGACTTTACAACTGCATCAAAATGGATTTTTAGAAATCCAGAAGTAGAATATGTTAACATCAATGTGGCAAGTTTTGATGCATATAAAATGGACGGAGTGCAAGTCGTAGGGGATGCTAAGGTTGCACTTGAAGCCTTGGCAGAAGCCCTTGAAAAGATAAACTATCGTGCAGCGTATGTAGATGAAATTAAGGAAGCAAAAGATAAATGGGCAACGGAATTAGACCGATTATTTCATATACAATATACACCAGATAAATTTGTCCCAGAAGTTGCAGGTGATCTTGACGAAGCAATTCCAGAATATATAGAAGTACTTGGCTCAAGTATGACACAAACGAGAGTGCTTGGAATTTTAGATGAATTCTTAGAAGATGATGCAATTGTTGTAGGTGCAGCAGGAAGCTTGCCAGGTGATTTGCAACGTGTATGGTGTCCAAAGGTACCAAACACTTACCATTTAGAATATGGCTATTCCTGTATGGGCTATGAAATCAATGCTTCATTGGGTGCAAAAATGGCGAAGCCAAAGCAACCAGTTTATGCAATGGTTGGAGATGGTTCTTATTTAATGCTTCACTCAGAACTTGTAACAGCAATACAAGAAGGAATTAAAATCAATGTTCTATTATTTGATAATAATGAGTTTGGATGTATTAACAACCTTCAAATGGAACAAGGTATGGGAAGCTATGGAACAGAGATGAGAAGTAGAAACCCTAAAACAGGCTTATTAGATGGACCATTGGTACCGATTAATTTTGCAATGAGCGCAGCAGCTTATGGTTGTAAAACCTATACAGCAAAAACAGAAGAAGAGCTCATTCATGCAATAGAAGATGCGAAGAAACAGACAGTATCAACGCTCATTGATATCAAAGTGCTACCAAAGACGATGACAAATGGATATGAAAGCTGGTGGCGCGTTGGAACAGCACAAGTAGCTAAAAGTGAAAGTGTATTAGAAGCAGTTAAAGTATTAAATAAACACATTAGTGAAGCACGTCGGTATTAATTGAAATGAATGAAATGCTTACCCCCATTTAAAGACCTGGGGGACTCACTTCATTATGTTAAATATATGTCAATAAAATGATAAAGATCATGAGAGAATGTAGTTAATTTTACATACTCGTCATGATCTTTTTTTGTTTTAAACGTTTAGTATGATCAAATCCAGGTGAAAAAAGGAAATATTCGCCTATAAAAGAATGTGATTAGATAATTTTTAGTGAAATACAGCCATATTATTACGAGGTAATTGAATGTTGATTTGATTATTGTTAAATATTAATAATGAGTGTTGACAATATAAAAGATCCATAGTATAATTTGCATATAGCGTGCCCGGGCACGTAAAATGCAGATGGATATATTTTAAGTATTGCAAACCTAAAACATTTAAGAGTCTACACGACTTAAGGAGGAAGATAATTATGACATTAAGAGTAGGTGTAATCGGTACGGGTGCAATTGGTAAAGACCATGCACGCAGAATTACTAAAACATTAGCTGGTGCGAAAGTTGTTGCTGTGACTGACGTAAATGCTGACAATGCAAATGATTGTGTAAAAGATTTAAACCTAGATGCTAAGATTTGTGCAAACGGACATGACGTTATTAACTCAGCGGAGGTGGATGCAGTAATCGTAACATCTTGGGGTCCATCACATGAAGAATTTGTTTTAGCAGCGATCGCTGCAGGTAAACCAGTGTTTTGTGAAAAACCACTTGCTACTACCGCGGATGGATGTAATAGAATCGTTCAAGCAGAAGTTGCATATGGTAAGAAATTAGTTCAAGTTGGATTTATGCGTCGCTATGACACGGGATACCGTGCATTGAAAGCAGTGGTTGATAATAATAAAATAGGTGAGCCATTAATGATTCACTGTGCACATCGTAATCCATGCGTAGGTGAAAACTACAAAACAGAAATGGCAATTACTGATACAGCTATTCACGAATTAGACGTATTACGTTGGTTAACAAATGATGATTATATCTCTGCCCAAGTACTTATGCCAAAGAAATCAAAACATGCGTTAAGTCATTTGTCTGACCCACAAATCGTATTATTAGAAACTTCAACAGGTATTAGAATTGATGTAGAAGTATTCGTAAATGCTAAATATGGTTATGACATTCAATGTGAAATTGTTGGAGAAACAGGCATTGCAAAATTGCCAGATCCATCTAGCATAATCATGCGCAGTGAAGAAAAATTATCGACAGAAATTCTTAACGACTGGAAAGATCGCTTTATTGATTCTTATGATATTGAACTTCAAGAGTGGATTAATTCTACATTAAAAGGTGAAGTAAACGGACCAACTGCTTGGGATGGTTATGCAGCTTCTGTAGCTGCTGACGCTTGTGTTAAAGCACAAAAGGGTGGAATTGTACCAATTACAATGGGCGCGTGTCCAGCGCTATACAATTAAACATTTTACATATAAGTAAGGAGTTAAGGTGAAAATATAAGCATTAAACAAAGAATTGATCTCCAAAACTACAGGTAAATTTTTAATTTCTAGGGGGTATCACATCTCCGAGAAATTGAATTTTTATAAAACCAATTATCTTAAGGAGGTATTAGAATGAATTTAAGAAGAATTGTATCATTAGTATTAGTTGTTTTGATGATTATCGGGGTATCGGTAGGATGTAGTACTGATAAAAAAGCAGTAGACTCAAATGAATCTGGTCCTAGCCCTACAACTAAAAATGAAACGAAAAAGATTGGTGTTGCAATTGCAGACTTTAGCGACCAATTTCAAGTGTACTTAATGGAAGGTATGAAGGATGCTGCCGCAAATTTAGATGGTATTGAGGTCGTTTATGTGGATGCAAAATATGATGCAAACAAGCAAATGGCACAAGTTGAGAACTTCATCGCACAAGAAATGGATGCAATTGTTTTAATGGCTGTTGATACAGAAGCGTCTGTACCAATGGTTAAAGCAATTAAAGATGCAGGAATTCCACTTATTAGTGTAAACAGAAAACTACAAAATCAAGAACTTGCAGTGTCATATGTAGGTTCAGACAGTTACATATCAGGTAGACTTGAAATGGAAGCTGTAGGTGAAGCTATGGGTGGTCAAGGTAATATTGCAATCCTTATGGGTAGCTTTGGACATGAACCAGCGATTCTTAGAACACAAGGATATAAAGATGTTATTGCTGAAAAATATCCAGATATTAAAGTAGTAGCAGAAGAAACAGGCGATTGGTATAGAGATAAAGGTATGGAAATAGCTGAGAACTGGTTACAATCAAACTTAGTAATAAATGCAATAGTAGCGAACAACGATGAAATGGCACTAGGTGCTATTAAAGCTGCAGAAGATGCTGGTGTAAGAGATAAATTAATCATCGCAGGTATCGATGCAACACCAGAGGCACTTGAATACTTAAAAGCTGGAAGATTAGACTTTACAGTATTCCAAGACGCTAAAGGACAAGGGGGCGGATCCATTGAAGTCGCTGCAAAAGTAGCAAAAGGTGAAACAGTAGATGAATTATACGATATTCCTTATGTACTTGTTAGACCAGAAGATGTGGATAAATATTTAAAATAAGGTTTATGTTATTTAGTACTTAGTTTATCTGAAGTTGCAAGTGTACCCTATGCGGTACATCTTGCAACAGAAGATACGTGATCATATTAAAATAAAGGATGATCTAAATGATTAATTCATCCAGATTATGAAAGGATTGACTTCTATGACTAGTGAATTCATACTTGAAATGAGTCAAATATCCAAAACATTTCCAGGAGTTAAAGCGCTGCAAGAGGTTCAGCTTAACGTAAGAAAAGGGACAGTCCATTCTTTGATGGGTGAAAATGGAGCTGGAAAATCTACCTTAATGAAAATATTAATCGGAATTCATCCTGCTGATTCTGGTGGTCAAATATTATTTAAAGGTAATCCAGTTACCATACATTCTACAAATGATGCACTTGGTATGGGCATTTCAATGATTCATCAAGAATTAAGCCCTGTGCCTTTTATGACTATTTCTGAAAACATATTTTTAGGACGTGAGTCTACCTATGGAAAAAGTTTTTGGGTAAATGATAAAGAGATGAATCAAAGAACAGAGGAATTGTTAAATCAGTTGGAAATTTCACTGGATCCCAAAATGCTTATGAAGGATTTAAGTATTGCTAATACACAAATGGTAGAAATTGCGAAAGCTATTTCTTATAATTCTGAACTGATAATAATGGATGAGCCAACATCGGCAATTACTGAAAAAGAAGTAAAACATTTGTTTAAAATAATTAGAGGTTTAAAAGATAAAGGCGTATCAATCATCTATATTTCTCACAAAATGGATGAAATATTTAAAATATCTGATGATATTACAATATTTCGAGACGGTCAATATATTGGAACAAAACATGTAGATGAACTTGATACAAATAAACTGATCTCAATGATGGTAGGTCGTGAACTAAAGGAAATGTTTCCAAAAGAACATGCTGAAATTGGTGATATATTATTAGAGGCCAAAAACTTAAGCAGAAAAGGATTTTTTTCTAATATCAGTTTTAATGTTAGAAAAGGAGAAATATTAGGATTTGCAGGATTAATGGGTGCAGGACGTACAGAAGTTATGGAAAGTATCTTTGGTATTACTAAGCTTGATGAAGGTGAAATTTTTATTCACGGTAATAAAGTAAATATTAGACATCCAAAAGATGCGATTGGGCATAAGATGGCGTTATTAACAGAAGATAGAAAGTTAACAGGATGTTTCCTTCCTCTTTCAGTACGAGATAATATTGCAATTGCAAGTATGGATAAATATACTACAAGTGGATTTATAAATCCAAAGAAAATAAATACAGAATGTGCAGAGGCTAGTATAAAGCTTAATGTTAAAACACCAAGTATGGAGCAATTAATAAAGAATTTAAGTGGTGGTAATCAACAAAAGGTATTGGTAGCAAGGTGGCTTCAGACAGATCCCGAAATTTTAATTGTTGATGAACCGACGAGAGGAATTGATGTTGGGGCAAAGGCAGAGATTCACAGATTATTATGTCAACTAGCAAAGGCAGGAAAGGCCGTTATCATGATTTCTTCAGAGCTTCCTGAAGTATTAGGAATGAGTGATAGAGTCGTTGTTATGCATAATGGTAAAATTACCGGAGAAGTAAAACGTGATGAAGCAACACAAGAAAGAGTAATGGAATTAGCTATTGGTTAATAGCATAACTAATATTTTTGAGAGGAAGCGAAAAGTATGAAATCAGAAAGTATAGTTGAGAAAAAAAACAATGAACAGTTTAAGGCAATGCTAAACATTTTCATGAAAAAATATGCTATATTGCTAATTTTTATTGTTATGGTCATCATATTGTCGATTTTATCTCCGGCATTTTTAAGACCTAGAAATATCATGAATGTCTTTAGACAAATTTCTATTATAGCAGTTATTGCAATGGGCGTTACCTTTATCATTATCACGGGAGGAATTGACCTGTCATCTGGATCTGTAGTAGCTTTGGTTGCAGTTGTAGCAGCTAGCTTAGCTCATCCTAATCAATTTCCACTAATTTTTGCTATTATTGGAGGTATGTTAGTTGGAGCTTTAACAGGATGTATTTCAGGGACAATTGTTACAAAACAAAAAATACCGGCGTTTATAGCCACATTAGGTATGATGATTGTGGCAAGAGGTGCGGCATTAATTTATAGTGATGGGAGACCTATTACGAACTTTACTCCATCCTTTGATTTTATTAGTGGTGGATATATATTTGGAATTCCAACACCAATTTATATTTTAGCCTTGGTTACGGTAGTAAGTCATATTTTATTAAAACATACTAAATTTGGGAAATATGTTTATGCGATAGGTGGAAATTCAAATGCGGCACTTGTATCAGGTATCAATTCAACAAGAGTCGTTATTATGGTTTATACATATGCAGGATTATTAACTGGATTAGCAGGTGTAATGCTTGCATCTCGACTCAGTGCAGGTCAACCAACAGCTGGGGTTGGATATGAATTAGATGCTATTGCAGCTGCAACAATTGGTGGTGTAAGCCATTCAGGTGGTATTGGAACGATATTTGGAACAATTGTTGGTGCACTGATTATTGGTGTTTTGAATAATGGATTAGACTTACTTAATGTATCAGCTTATTGGCAACAAATTATCAAGGGTGTAATAATCGTTGGTGCAGTAATAATGGATAAAAGGAAAAACCGTTAGTTATTAAATTAAAATAAAACACAAAAAGAATATTGGAGGTAATTTATTTATGAAAATTTGTTTTAATCAAGCGACAACACTTGAAAATTCTAATTTAGTGAAAGACTTAGACTTATGTGAGAAACATGGATATGATTTGATAGAAATCAGAACAATGGATAAATTAAAAGAATACCTTGAGACTCATACAATTGAAGAGCTTGCAGAATATTTTAAAACCCATCACATTAAGCCATATGCTTTTAATGCGCTTGTATTTTTTAATAATAGAGATGCAGCGGGATATAAGGAAATTAAAGAAGAATTGCAATATATGTGTGAAGTTGGACAAAAAATAGGATGTAAAAACATTGTAGTTGTACCGTTAGTAACAACAAAGAAGTTTACATTAACTCAAATTAAAGAAAGTGCTGTAAAAGTATTAAATGAACTAGCAGACATTGCAAAACCTTATGGAATTAGATTGGGAATTGAATTTGTAGGGCATCCAGAATGTACAATCAATACTTTTGGCCAAGCATATGATGTGGTAAAGGCTGTAAACAGAGATAATGTAGGTGTGGTTTTAGATTGTTTCCATTTCCATGCAATGGGTTCTAGAATGGAAGATTTAAAAAAGGCGGATGCGGCAAAGATATTTAATGTACATATTGATGATACAGAAGACTTCCCAATTGGTTTATTAAGAGATGACGACAGATTATGGCCTGGTGAAGGCGCGATAGATTTAGACGGTATTTTTTCAACGCTTAAAGAAATTGGTTATAGTGATATGGTATCAGTTGAATTATTCAGGCCTGAATATTATACATGGGAGGCTGAAAAAGCTATCAAGGTTGGTAAAGAAAAAACAGAAGCAGTTATTAACAAGTACTTTTAACGATACCAAGAATAGAACAAATCTTTAAATCGGTTCAAAGTTAAGTAACAAAAAACTCATTTCTAAAGAAATATCTTATATAAGCATATGAATATTAATGAATTGAAAGGATGATGAAAACATGTTAGATGCAAAGAAAGTAAGACTAGGTATAGCGCCAATTGCTTGGACAAATGATGACATGCCAGAGCTTGGAAAAGAAAATACCTTTGAACAATGTATTAGTGAAATGGCACTTGCTGGTTTTACAGGCAGTGAAGTCGGTTGTAAATATCCAACAGATCCAACGGTATTAAAGAAAGCGATAGGCTTAAGAGGCATCCAAATCTGTAATGCATGGTTCTCAACTTTATTTACCTCTGAACCAGAGGAAGTAACGATTGAAAACTTTATCAAACATAGAGATTTCTTACACGCAGTAGGTGCTAGAATGATTGGTTGCTCTGAACAAGGGAATAGTATTCAAGGTACAACAAAAGCAGTATTTGATGAAAAACCAGTGTATACAGAAGAAGAATGGCTTAAAGTAACAAAGGGTATGAATAAGTTGGCAGATCTTGCAGCAGAAAAAGGTATGAAGTTATCCTACCATCATCATATGGGTACTGGCATTCAAACACCAGAAGAAATTGATAAATTCATGGAAATGACAGCGGATAATGTTTACTTATTATTTGACTCAGGTCATTTAGCATATTCAGAAGGTAACGTTGAAGCAGCTTATGACGTATTAGAAAAACATATAGCTCGAACAGCGCATGTTCATTTAAAAGACATTCGCAAGGACGTTGTTGATAAAGTCAAGACAGAAAAAAGAAGTTTCCTTGAAGGGGTTAGACTAGGCGCTTTCACAATTCCAGGAGACGGTGTTATTGATTTTACACCTATTTTCAATATTTTAGAAAAGGCGAAATATGAAGGCTGGATGGTAGTTGAAGCAGAACAAGATCCTGCCGTGGCAAATCCATTTGAATATGCACTGAAAGCAAGAGCATATATCAGAGATAAAAGCGGACTCTAACAGTCTTACAACAGCATTTTAGAAATCAAATAGCCAATTTCATTTATTCTCCTATAGTAATAATGATAGTATTGGGCAGTGTTGTTTAATTATAGCACTGCTTAATACAATTATAGCCATAAAAAAATCATAAAGTCTATTACCTTTTAGCATCAAAGAGATGGATTAAGTTGCATAGCTGCTTATTGACTTATCCCTAGGTATATTGTAATATATGATGTATTACTTAGGTTATAATTAAATTGAGGTTGGGTATACTTGCGCTAATAAGTGTACCAATCAATAAGCTAATTCATCCTTACAGATAACTGGTAATATTATAACTTGCATATGCACATAAAGGAGAAAGCTGTGAAGATTACAATAAGGTCAATAGCTGAAGCGGCTAATGTATCTAGAGGAACAGTTGATAAAGTTTTAAACCAAAGAACTGGTGTAAGTAAAGCAGTAAGAGAAAAGGTAATGAAGATTGCCGACGAAATGGGTTATAGTCCCAACCTTGCCGGGAAGGCATTGGCATTGCAAAAAAAACCAATAATAATAGGCGTTGTTATATTAAGTGGAGAAGACCCGCTGTTTATAGAAGTTCTTGAAGGTGTAAAAAAGGCTTCCCATGATATAAAAGGATTTGGTTTCGACATTAAGTGTTGTGTTATGCACAATGTTACTGCGAATGACCAAATAAAGTGTATCCAAAAACTACGTAAGATGGATATATCTGCATTAGTTGTATCTCCGCTTGATGAGGAAATTATTAGGACAGAGCTTAATGAGCTGACCTTACATAATATAAAGATAGTAACTTATAATACGGATATTTCAGGTATAAATCGTTTGTGCTATGTAGGACAGAATGCAATAAAGAGTGGTCGAGTAGCTGGAGATTTAGTTGGAAAAATGCTTCCTAATGGAGGCAACGTAATTCTAATTACCGGGTATGAACAGATCAAAGGGTTAGAAGAAAGGGTGTTGGGATTTGAAGAAGTAATAGCAAGCAATTACCCAAATATTAGGGTAATAAATAAAGTTAAAAATGTTGATAATGATGATACAGCATATTCAAATACTATAAAGTTGTTAAAAGATAATAAAGATATAGATGCAATATTTATTACGGGAAGAGGTATTAGCGGAGTTGGAAGGGCGATTAAGGAGCTAAATAGAAAACATATACTATTTGTTTGCTATGATAAAGCCGCAGAGACGATACAACTGATAGAAGATAACATCATTGATTTTTCAATAACGCAAGAACCAACTATACAAGGGTACTTACCTATTAAAATTTTATTTGAATATTTTTTTCATTCTAAGCCGCCGGAAAATGAACAACTTTACACGAAGCTAGAAATAATAACAAAGGAAAATTTAGATAACTAAATAATAAGTAAAGGTAAAAGAGATAAAGTGCAAAAAAAGGTGTTTTTTTTAGTTAGGATTGACAATAGTTTAACGAAGCTAAGAATATAGGTTTGAATTTTGCAAGAATAAAAAACAAATTTGTATATAATAAAAATACTATTGATTTATAAGTGGTGGAGAAAAATTATATATGGATCATCTAATTGGAGACAATAGCGTGAAAGTTACAATAACAGATATAGCGAAAATGGGTAATGTTTCTGTTGCAACAGTATCTAGAGTAATTAACAATAAAGCAAAAGGCGTTAGTGATGAAAATAGGGTGAGGATTTTAGGTATTATTGATAAATACAACTTTCAACCTAGTGCAGTGGCAAGGGGATTAGTAACGAAAAAATCAAATATTATAGGACTTATCATACCAGATATATCAAATCCTTATTATACAAGACTAGCAAAGGCTGTTGAGGATGAAGTGAACGAAAAGGGGTATAATGTTATTTTATGTGATGGCAGTAGCTCGGAAAAGGTTATTAATTATCTTGATTTTTTGAATAAGCACTATGTCTCCGGAATCGTCTATACGAATATTCATTGCATATGTAATAGTATATTAGATAAATTAACGAAGAGCTCCTTGCCAGTAGTATTTCTTGATTTAAAAAGCAATATTTCAAATAGTCGATCCGTTTATATTGACAATAAGAAGGCAATGTATGATTTGATGTGTTACTTAATAAGTGTGGGACACAAAGATATCGCTTTAATGACTGGTCCTATAGACAGTTATTCAACGAGTGAGCGGTATAAAGGATATATACAAGCATTAGAAGAATATCAAATTCCTTTGGATGAAGCGCTAATTATTGAAGGTGATTTTTCAATAGAAAAGGGCTATGAGACGATGGGCAAATTGCTAGATAGAAAAAAGAGTATATCAGTAGTTGCTTGCTGTAATGATTTGATGGCAATTGGAGCCATAAATATGCTAGAAGACAGCGGTATAAAAGTGCCAGATGAGATTTCAATTGTTGGCTTTGATAAT
The DNA here is from genome assembly GCA_002841375.1 of Firmicutes bacterium HGW-Firmicutes-7. GTDB lineage: Bacteria > Bacillota > Clostridia > Lachnospirales > Vallitaleaceae > HGW-1. Next base: position 34,677 of record PGZO01000004.1, read on the forward strand.
ATTGAAATGTCAAGAATCATTAGACCAAAGCTTACCACCGTAGCACAACCCAATTATGAAATGGGGCGAGAAGCAGCACGAATGGTTATCGATATCATTGAAGGAAATAGCAACATGGAAAATGGAGATAAAGTTTTTGAAGCAAAATTACTAATTAGAGATAGCGTCAAAAATTTAAATAGTGTCCAAGAAGAATGTGCGATAAGTATTTAACATAACGAAGGAAGTTCCCTACCTTTAGACCAGGAAGAATGTTTAGTACATTCAATCTGGTCCCTTTTAAATTGCGCCAAAATATGATATAATATTATATTAAATAATTTCATAATCATTAATATTCCAACCTAAATAACTTGAATTAAGAAGGTGAGAACTATGATGCATCATAATCAGCGGTTTTTGATGAAACTATTGGGAAGAAAATCTATTCGCATGTCATTTACAATACCTTTTATTATTCAAATAATTTTTGCGACTGGGTTAATTGGATTCTTTTTATTACAAGGGAGCAAGAATGTATCTCATCTGATACTAAAAGAATTACAACAGCAAATGCTTCAGCAGGTTAATAATCAACTTTCTCAACGTATGCAAGAAGCATTGCAATTAAATCAAATCAATTATGATTCTTTTCAATCTGGACTGTTAAACCTTGAATCTAATGAGGAGAGAGAACGATATTTTATAACGCATATAAAATCTTTTCCAGACGTAGCAATGACCTTTATAGGACTAGAGGATGGTTCTTTTTATGGTGCACGACATACCTTAGAAGGTGAATATCAAGTGGTTCGTAATAATAAGGATACAGGAGGCGCGTCTTGGTATTATAGAACTACTAATTTAGGCGAAGGGATTGAGGTTGTAGATGAATTTTTGGATTTTGATGCACGTATGCGTCCTTGGTATATAAAAGCCAAAGAGATAGGCGGGCCGACTTTTAGTAGTATATATGGTCATTTTGTTTTTCATGAACCAACAGTAACTGCCAGTTACCCAATATATGATCAGAATAATAAACTAATTGGTGTCTTTGGTGTAGATTATCTGTTATCCTGGTTAGGCAATACACTAGGTGAATTACCTATTGGTGATTCGGGACAAGTTTTTGTAACGGATGATTCAGGCTTTCTGATTGCCACTTCATTTGATGGAACATCTTATAAAATGGTAGATAATAAATCTCAGTTAATTCCAGCAAATGAAAGTGAAAGTATACTAATACAATCTGCAATATCTTTATCCTTTGAAGAATATGAAAATGATTTAAGAGGATTCAAGGTGAAGGGGGATAAATATTATGTTGGACTTCAGAAATTTCAAGATTATGGCATAGATTGGAAAATATATGTAATACTTGCAGAAGCTGATTTTCTTGGCGGGATGAATAGCGCAACGAAGCAAACTGTAGTCGTTATGATTTTTTCTATCATACTCTTTTTCTTTTTTGCATATTGGACTGCAAAAGGTGTTACTATGCCTATTATAAGATTAAATGAAGCGGCGAAGGAGTTAACTCAAGGAAAGCTAATGCTTGTCACAGATGTTGAAAGAACCGATGAGCTGGGTGAATTAAGTCGTTCCTTTAATACAATGGGAAAACAATTAACGAATATGGTTGCCCATCTTGAAGAAGAGGTAAAAGCAAGAACGTTTGAGTTGGAAGAGCGTAATGACTCATTGCAAAGGCTATCCTTTTTAGATGGTCTAACGGGTATTGCAAATAGGCGCAAGTTTGATAGTACATTGGAAAGCGCTTGGAACTTCGCTTTACGTCATAAAAGATCTATCGCATTAATTATGCTAGACATAGATTTCTTTAAAAACTATAACGATACTTATGGACATTTGGCTGGTGATGATTGCTTGAAATCTATAGGGCGTTTATTAAGTGAAAAAGTTCGTCGATTATCTGACTTGGTTGCAAGATATGGTGGTGAAGAATTCGTAATTATATTGCAAGATACTGAAGTGAATAAGATCGTGGGTTTTGCTGAAGATATCAGAAAAGGCATACAAGATTTAAGGATTGAACATGCGACATCTCCTTTTGAGATAGTAACACTAAGTATGGGGATCGCTTATATGATTCCTAATATGAATACTACACCATTAGCACTCATTGAGATGGCAGATAATGCATTATATCTAGCCAAAGATAATGGACGAAATCGTGTAGAAATAGATGAAATCAATCATTGATATGCGAGCTGTATTTTCTTAAATAGAAGACAACCTTTTTTGCTTTATATCATCGCAAATAATGCGTTGTGAGCTAGTACATGGTATAATAATAACAAACACAAACTTTCAAGGAGGTTTTATATACAGTGAATCATAAAGAAACAACTAGAAAGCTGAATAATGGAGTAGATATACCAGTTGTAGGTTTTGGAACCTTCAAAATTGACGACAAAAATGTTAAAGAATTAGTATTGAGTGCTGTAGATATTGGTTACCGACATATTGATACTGCCTCTTATTATAATAATGAAAAAGGTATTGGAGAAGCAATCAAAGATTGTGGATTAAAACGTGAAGAATTATTTATAACGAGTAAACTATGGATGGATGATTTAGGTTATAATAATACAATCAAGGCGTTTGAAAAAACCATGGAAAACTTGAAATTAGACTATATTGATCTTTACTTAGTTCATTGGCCAAGGCCGTTAGCAGTAGAGAGCTGGAAGGCATTGGAAGAATTTGTTCAGCAAAAAAGAGCACGGGCTATTGGCGTGTGCAATTATAAAAAACAACACTTAGAAGAACTTATTGCGAGTACTAACATCATTCCTGCTATAAATCAAATAGAAATACATCCGAAATTACAACAGCAAGAAACTTATGAATACTGTATGAAGAATAACATTGCAGTTGAAGCGTGGTCGCCTATAATGAAAGGCAAAGTAGCAGAGATGGAAATTTTAATAACAATCGGACATAAGTATAATAAGTCGCCAGCCCAAGTCGCTTTGCGATGGCATTTGCAAAAAAATATTATCGTCATACCAAAATCTTCACATCAGGAGCGTATGAAACAAAATATGGATATTTTCGATTTTAATTTATCAGATGAAGATATGTTAAGTATTGCAACCCTAGAAGAAGACATTCGATTAGGTTTTGACCCAGATTATATATATAAAAACGGATTTGATCCAAAGAGAGATTTAAAGTAAATAGCTAAAAAGAGTTGTTGCAATATGGAATGTGAGAATTAGAAAATATTATGATATTTAAATATTCAGAAAATTAGTTCAATAATATGTGGTATATGCAATCGTCAGAAATATATTGACGTGCTAAACATATAAAGGTATAATAAAACTATTAGCACTCAAATTTGGGGAGTGCTAATAGGGTGATTGTATTGGACTTTTCATAGAGTTATTCCGTCTGGATTTGATAAACGCAGCCTAATATCTTACTAAAGAGTATAACTTTATGCGTTTATCTTAAACATGTAAATATAAATTGTAAAGATTAATGGCTTAGCAGGCCCCAAAAGGAGAAATTTTATGAATGAAATAATTTTAGAGGCATCGGAAAGACTGAAACAAAAGGGCAGATTTAGAGAAATTGGATTTATTCCAGGAGTACTTTATGGAGATAATGTTGCGGGTGCAACTTCTATAAAATTTGAAGCTACAGCCTTAAAGAAAGTTATTGCCAACCAAGGTATGAGTGCTAAAATCTGGATAAAGTATAACGACAATAAGAAATATGGATTTATTAAGGAAGTGCAGCAACATCCAATTTCAAAGAGTATAATACATATTGATGTTCAGATTGTATCAAAAGAGCATGAGATAAAAATGCAAATACCTATTAACTATAATGGTGATGACAATTTGAAGCATAGACAACTACAGCTACAAATATATAAACCTGAAGTAGCTGTATTAGGAAAGATGGCTTTAATGCCTGATACAATCGAATTAGATGTAGCGGATATGAATTTAGGTGATACAATCACAGTAAATGATTTAAAGTTAGATAAACTATTAAAGGTGAATGAGGTAGAAGACGCAATTTATGCAACGATTGTTCATTTGAAGAATCAATCTGTTGAAGTGGTTGAGGAAACTGAAGCCGAGTAATAACTTATGCTATGCATTAAATATAAAATTACAACTAAATGAACTGTGATCATCATTTCGGTCACAGTTCAAATTTATATTTATCGATTGATACTTTATCATATAGATGATGTTTTTGTCTAATCTAGATTATAGGTTTATCCAAAACCTATCTAAAATCTTAAAAACCACAACACTTCGAAACTTCAATTGTCCTATTGCATAAATAACAAACAAACTGAGTCGGATTAATTAACACAACTATTGAGTACAATAGTTGTTCAAGTATCCTTTGACATGCCATGTACGTTAATTTAAATGAAATAACTTTAAGCGTCACTTTTTCATTAATGAAAAAACATGAAAGGAAGTAATCGAATTGAAACAAGTAAAAGTATATGGAAATATTGCATTTTTAAGTACGTATCCACCAAGCGAATGTGGAATCGCTACATTCACAGAAAATCTCATTACCACGATTGATCATATCGAGATCATTAATACACATGTCATTGCTATTCGCAATTCCGATAACTGTATTTACAGCGACAAAGTTATGGGAGAGATTAATCGAAACGAAAAAAGTGATTATATTGAGATGGCAAAAACTTTGAATGCTTCCAATGTTGATCTATTAGTAATTGAGCATGAATATGGGATTTATGGTGGCAATCATGGTGACTATATTCTTGATTTAGTAAATAATCTTGAAATCCCGATTGTAACAACAATCCATACTATTTTATCTGAGCCTAATGCGAAGCAACGACAAATTATTCATGAACTTGGAAAAAAGAGTGAAAAAATCATTACGATGGCCCGAAACACCAAACTAATGCTTCGATCTATTTATGGTATAGAAACTGAAAAAATAGAGGTTATTCATCATGGTGTTCCAAAAAAACCCCTTCAAAACAGACAAATACTAAAAAAGAAGTTGGGATATGAGAATCAACATATTATAATCAGCTTTGGATTTATTGGACCTAAGAAAGGGCTAGAATATGGTATTGAAGCAATTGACAAAGTAATTCATTCATATACGGATAGTGATATTTTGTATCTTATTCTTGGCCAAACACCGGATGAACTTAAAGAAGAAGGAATCGCATATAGAAAGAAGCTAGAAGATCTTGTCGATACACTTGATTTAAGTAGAAATGTAAAATTTATTAATAAGTATCTCTCAAAAGATGAAATAATACAGTACTTACAGTTAGCAGATATTTGTTTGACCCCGTATGTGGAAAAAGATCAAGCAGTGAGTGGTACGTTAGCTTATGCAGTAGGTTATGGAAAGGCGATTGTATCAACACCATACTTATATGCGCAAGAAATGTTAGCAGATGGACATGGGTTATTTGCTGAGTTTAATGATCCCGACTCTTTGGCTGGGTGTATAAAAGATATTATTGATCATCCTATTAAGAAATTGAAGATGGAAAGAAACATTTCAAAGATTGGAAGAACAATGTACTGGGATAAAATAGCGCTACGCTATACAAAAGTTTTGCTAAGTATTATTACTTCCGTTACTGGTATTGGTGCGGTGTAAGGCTATGATAAGTAAAAGAATAAACCCTCCTAGATTACTCGTGATTTAGAAGGGTTTTGTTTATTCGTTTTATCTTTCTTGAACTTCAAAGGTATAGTTATTTGTATTGTTATTATCCCAATTATTTGCACTATCTTTGAATGCCATATTTAATTGTTGTTGGCTTGTAACAGGAACTTTAGCCTCAAATCCATCGTATGTTTTTGTCATTTTGATATCTTTAGTATTGTCCCATGAGTTACCATATCCTGCGTGTAAATAAACTGTATCTGCTCCAGAGTTGCAAAGTAGGCCATTATATATAACAGTTGCATCGTCGCCCTTTGCTATTACATTTGGTTTTATCACAACACCATTATCTACATATAAGTTGTACATATTAATCTCTCCTTTTATAATTGTAAAATTATCAAGTTGTTTTCTAACAATCACTATGCATATACTTTGCACAACAGTATTATCTCCGAGATTCAGAATAATTATCCCCAGTAAAAAAACAACGTTAAATATAATTCTGTTTAAGATTTTTTGTTTTAAAAAAGTGTAAAAAAAAAGCACCTACGATCGGTGCTTTTAAAAGGATGAGGGGGAGAGTATTTAATATGTAAGAGGTAACTATTCTTACAAGAGTAATTATATAATATTTGTCGAAGAATGTCAACTAGTAAAAATATAGGGATAATAAGAATTGGGAATATTGGGTTAAAGTTCGTGGCCAAAATGCCACGAGACGAGGTAAATGACTGCTAACAGATGATAAGATGGAAAATGATGTCATATATTCTTCTTGACATTATTGGTTGAAAATTATATAATTACAGAGGAATTTGTATAATTAAGAGGCGTCTAGTGTATAATTATTAGATGGATTAGCAAATTTCAAAGAATTATTGGGGCTTTAATAAAGAGGGAAATGCAATAGTGGCTATAATACTTCTTATGTTAGGAAGTTGTTAAACAATTTGAGGTAGATTTAACCATATTGAAGGGTGCGTATCATGTGATTATTGATTCCACCTGTATTTGCTATACAATTTACTCTCCTATCTATTAGTCCTTAAATGAATCCCCATTTCTGATTTCTACTTAAATATAAAGAATGAGTGCAGTATCAAAACTAAGTTCGTTCTTAAGACTTAATTATTAGGTGTGTGCTTGAGTACGATTAAGGATTACGTAAGAGATACTATTTAAGGGAGGATAGATTATGAATAATGCGATTCTAATAATGGCTGGAGGGAGTGGGCAACGTTTTTGGCCTTTATCTACACAAGAAAGACCAAAGCAACTTTTAAGCTTGCTTTCTGAAAGAACCATGATACGAGAGACGGTGGACAGAGTATTACCATTAATCAATACAGATAGAATTTTTATTGCAACAAATGCTACACAAAGCAAGGCGATTATGAGTGAATTACCCTTTATTCCAAAGAAGAATATTATTATTGAACCAGTCTTCAAGGATACGGCTGCGGCAATTGGCTACGCAAGCATATATATAAACCATTGTTACCCAGATGCTGTAGTAATTGTTTTAGCTTCTAATCATTTAATTGAAAATGAAGAATGTTTTAGAAGTGTATTACGTACTGCCGTTCAAGAAGCCCATAATAATAGTTCGATTGTAACCCTTGGAATTAAACCCAATAAACCTGAGACGGGATTGGGATATATTGAAATTATACCAAATGCAGAACGCGGATGTGTTGTAGAGGCGAGGAGATTTTGTGAAAAGCCATGTTACGAGCAAGCAAAGGAGTATATGGCGCAAGGCAATTTTCTGTGGAATAGTGGCATGTTTATCTTTAAGATTAAAACGATTATGGAGGAATTTAAGGAATATTTACCAAATCATTATCAAATATTAATGCAAATACAGGATTATATTGAAGCTGATTTGTGGGGAGAATCGCTAGCAGATGAAATTCCTTTTTATTTTGAAGCATTTGAAAAGACTTCTATAGATTTGGGTATTATGGAGCATTCTAAGGTAATTAAAGTGATCCCTTCTGATTTTGGATGGAATGACATAGGAAGTTTTACTTCGCTTGAGGAAATATTTGAACCAAATGAGAATGGAACAGTATGTAGAGCAGCTAATATTAAAGAACTTAATTCTAGAAACAATATTATTATTGGAACAAATAAGTATATAGCAACTATAGGGATAGAGGATGTAGTGATTGTACAGACAGATGATACGATTTTGATATGCAAAAAGGATCAAGTACAGGATATTAAAAAATTATTGTTATAGAAATATTAATAAAACAAAGGAAGTCCTCCTATGGAGGGTGAGTATTCTTTGAAGTTTAAGACCATAGGGTCTTTTTTTTTGCTTATAGCAATTTCACTAAACTTTTTTAATTTATGAGGATAAAAATATAATAAGTGCTCAAGGCGTGATATCATATTGACAAAAGAAACCGTGGGGTATACTATATACTTAATTAATAAAGTTAAATAAGTAAGTACTAGCATAAAGGGTGGTGTTTATATGGAAAATAAAGCAGGTAATCCAAAAACGATTAGGGAAAATAACCAGAAGGTTTTAGCCCAATATTTATTCAAACATGGAACTACATCCAGAGCTCAACTTTCAAAGGTATTTCATTTAAGTTCACCTAGCGTTTATAAAAATATTGCCCAACTGATTGATCAGAACATCGTATTAGAAATTGGAGAGGGTGGCTCAGCAGGTGGTAGAAGGCCAATGCTCATCAGTTTCAATTATGATATGGGGTACATAGTAAGTATGGATTTAAAAGGGGAATACCTTAAATTGGCACTAGCTAACCTAGAATTAACCGTTATTGGAAGAGATGAAATTCTCATACGAGATTATCAAAGTGGTCAAGATTTATTTGCTAAAAGTATTGAAATTATTAACGATTTAATGCAAAAAAATCATATTAATGCAAGTAATCTTTTATCAATAGTAATGGGTGTACCGGGTTCAGTAAATCAACAGACAGGCCAAGTGAACATGCCACCAATTTGGTTTAATGTTGGAGATATGAAACGTATTGAAGATTTAATTTGTCAGGCCTATCCAACATGCAAGGTAATCATAAAAAATGATATTAACTTAGCTGCAATTGGTGAAATGCGGTATGGAATTGGAACAGGTTGTAAGAATCTTATTTATGTTAGTGTGGACATGGGCGTTGGTGCTGGCATGATTATGGATGGAAACTTGTATGAAGGCAGTCGCTTTTCTTCAGGAGAAATTGGATATTCAAGAACAAGTCTTCAAACAACAAAAACCTTAGAAGATGAAATTTCTATTAGAGCTATTACAGAGCACATAAAAGAACACGAAGGAATCAATCAAGATGGACGCATTGATAAGTTTCTTTCAAAAGATCGAAAAACCATTAATATTCCTGAAATTAATAAAGCATTAGTAAAGCAAGATGTTGATCTATTGAAAATTATGGAAGATGCAATTAATAAACTAGGGCTAATTTTATCAAATATCTGTGCACTATTGGACATTGAGCTAATTATTATCGGTGGGAAGATTGTAGATATCGATTATGATATTAAAACAAAATTAGATCAAATAATTAATACAAATATTCCAATTGAAGTAAAAACAGGGTTTTCTTCCTTAAATGATGATGAAATTATTTTTGGGGGATTTGCATTATCCTTAGATGAGATATTAAAGAAGATTGCAATTTATTAAGTCAAATATGTAGCCAATTGAAGGAACGAGGAATCAAAATGATTATAAAAGATAAAAAAAAGTATGCTATTGGAGTAGATATTGGTGGTACAAAAATATTGCTCATGATTGCAAATAAGTTTGGAAAAGTCATACATAAAAAGAAAGTGGATTCAACAGGTGATTTGAATGACATATTGAAAATTATCGATGTCTTTTTAGATGAAGTCAATATTGGAATCAACGAAATCGTAGGTATGGGTATTGGTGTGCCAGGAGAAATCAATAGCTTAGATGGTATTGTGAGAGTCTCAGTTCAAATGGGATGGAAGGATACGAATATTAAAGAAGTATTTAGTGACCGTTATGCTTTTCCAGTTTACATAAAAAATGATGTTAACTTCTCCGCGCTGGGAGAAAGATGGATAGGGAATGGTGATAATAGTGATAATCTGGTTTACATCTCTATTGGAACTGGAGTTGGTGGAGCAATTATCGCAAATGGCCATCTTATAGAAGGTTACAATTTTTCAGCGGGAGAACTCGGTTATATAGTTGATAAGGATGATTTTGATAAAGAGTCAATTAACGATCTTGAAGGCTTTGGAAGCTTAGAGAGGAAGATATCTGGCCATACATTGACCCAAAAGGTAAGTGAAATGGGCATATCGCCGGAGGAGTTATTTATAGAGTTTAAGAAAGGTGAACAATCAGCAGTGGATATAATCGAGGTTTTTATAAGAGATTTATCTATTGCAATAGCAAATTTGGTTAGTACACTTAATCCAGAGTTTGTCATAATTGGAGGTGGTGTTTCAGAATCCATGCATTGTATTATTGACCAAATTATTACTTGTGTAAATCGACTTACAATTTTTCCGACAAACGTTAAATTATCAAAGTTGGGAGGTGAAGCAGGTGCGTATGGATGTATTTATTATGTGTTTTTTGAAGCAACAGAAGATACAACATCATCCATAAAGAAAGTACGCAGTAAATAGCCTACAGTAATAAAAAAATTCCTTAAAGTGTGTAACCATAGGAATTAAAGAGACTGCAATATACCTTTACATAAAGCAGTAAAATTGTAACTAATAATAAGGAGGATATGAAAATGAAAAATGCAACAAAATTTTTTGCTTTAATACTAACAATTATTATGATGACAGGATTGTTTACAGGATGTGGTTCAACAACTGAAACATCAAAAACAGGGGAAAATAAGATTTTGGTGGGGATATCTTTACCAACCCAAAGGGAAGAAAGATGGGTTTTAGACAAGGAAAACTTTGAAAAGGTAGCAGAGGAGCTAGACGTAGAACTAGCAATTCAAATTGCAGACAATGATGCGGCAAAACAGCAATCACAATGTGAAAACTTAATTGCTCAAGGTATTGATGTTCTAATTTTAGCACCACACGATGGGACTGCAGCAGCTAACATTGTCACAATGGCGCATGATGCAGGCATCAAAGTTGTTTCTTATGATCGACTTGTAATGAATGCTGATGTAGATCTTTATCTTACTTTTGATAGCTTAATAGTAGGCGAAATGCAAGCTGAGTGGTTACTAAGTCAAGCACCAAAAGGTAATATTGTACTTCTTGCCGGAGACCCTGGTGACAGCTGTGCAGTACTTTATCGCCAAGGTGCAATAAATGTACTTCAACCTAAAGTTGACAGCGGAGATATTACAATTGTTCTTGATCAAGAATGTAAAGATTGGCAACCAGTAGAAGCACTTAAGCATATGGAAAATGCACTAACTGTAAATAACAATAATATTCAAGGAGTTCTTGCTCCAAATGATGGTACTGCTGGAGCAGCAATTCAAGCACTTGCAGCACAAGGCTTGGATGGTAAAGTACCTGTAACAGGTCAAGATGCTGAAGTAGATGCAGTTAAAAGAATTATAGAAGGAACTCAAGGTATTACTGTATTTAATGACATCAGAACATTAGGCAGAGAAGCTATGATTTCAGCTATTAAACTTGCAAAGGGCGAAAACCCAGAGGCGAAAAAGGTAAATAATAATGGCAAGTATGATGTGCCTTCTATTGAAGTATCACCTGTGGTTGTAGATATAAACAACTATAAAGAACAATTAATTGATAGTGGTTTTATTTCAGAAGACAAGCTTAATAAGTAATCGTATTAAACAAACACAAATTAAGAATATGAATGTTTGGAACAGTGCTTGCACTGTTCCAAAATTCAATAAAGGTGGAGCGTTATGAGCGAATACATTCTTGAAATGAGAAATATAACAAAAGAGTTTCCTGGAGTTAAGGCATTAGACAATGTAAATTTAAAAGTAAGAAAAGGGGAGATTCATGCATTGATTGGAGAAAATGGTGCGGGTAAATCTACCTTAATGAAAATACTAAGTGGTGTTTATCCCTTTGGTACTTATAGCGGAGATATTGTTGTTAATGGACAAGAACAAACCTTTAGCAGTATCAAGGATAGTGAGCATAAAGGCATTACCATCATTTATCAGGAATTGGCTATGATTAAGCAAATGAATGTTTGTGAAAACATCTTTTTAGGTAGTGAAATATGTACAAATGGTGTTATAGATTGGGAGAAATCCTTTGTAGAAACAAAAAAGGTATTAAAGGAAGTACGTTTGGATATTAATCCGAACACAAAAATTATTCAACTTGGAATCGGTCAGCAACAATTAATTGAAGTAGCGAAGGCGATTTCAAAAAAAACTGAGTTGCTCATTCTTGATGAGCCCACTTCGGCATTAACTGAAGCAGAAACAGATAATCTTTTAAATCTTTTAAAAGAATTTAAAGAAAAAGGAGTTACTTGCATCTATATTTCTCATAAATTAAATGAAGTATTCAAAATTGCTGATCGTATTACAGTTCTAAGAGATGGGCAGACCGTTACGACCCGAGCAGCAGAAGAATTAGATGAAGATAAGCTCATTACTTTAATGGTTGGTAGGGAGTTAACTCAAAGATTTCCAAGGGTAGAACATAGTCCAGGAGAAGTGGTTATGGAAATAAAGAATTGGACAGTATATGATCCGGAGATACCCGATAAAAAAATTATTGACAATGTAAGCTTTACTGTAGCTAAAGGTGAAATTCTTGGTATATCTGGTTTGATGGGTGCAGGTAGAACTGAATTGTTTATGAGCATATTTGGTTGTTATGGAAGCAATGTATCAGGCGAGATATGGCTAAATGGCGTAGAGATTAAGAAGAGAAATCCAAGTGATATTATAAAAGAAGGAATTAGTTATTTATCAGAAGATAGAAAAGGCAATGGGCTTATTTTAATGCAGAGTATTAAACAAAACATATCCATTGCGAGTTTAAATAGTTTATCAAAAATGACAGTCATCAACGAGAATAAGGAAGTTAAGGCTGTTGAGAAGTACATATCGAACCTTCATATAAAAACCCCTTCCATTGAGCAAAAAGTGGAAAATTTAAGTGGAGGCAATCAACAAAAGGTTGTTTTAGGGAAGTGGTTAATGACTGAACCAAAGGTTTTAATATTAGATGAACCTACTAGAGGAATAGATGTTGGAGCTAAATATGAAATTTATAGTATTATGAACAGATTAATTGATGAAGGTGTTTGTGTAATCATGATTTCATCTGAATTACCGGAAGTGTTAGGAATGAGCGACAGGATACTCGTAATGAACGAAGGCAAAATCACTGGGAATATTCCTTGGACAGAAGCTAGTCAAGAAAAAGTAATTTATTATGCAACAGGAGGTAAGTAACAATGAATAAACGCGGTGAAACGATAAATAGCGGAGAAGCTATTCGAAATAAAGGTTCTTTTAGTCAATTAATTTCTAATTCTATAAAGCAAAATATTAGACAATATACAATGATCATTGCCTTGTTATCGATATGGATTATATTTGCGCTTCTCACTAAAGGTATATTTCTTACCTCAAGAAACTTATCCAATTTATTTTTACAAATGGTAACGATTGGTTTTCTAGCATGTGGAATGGTTTTGGTTATTGTTGCTACGCATATAGATCTATCTGTAGGTTCTGTTGCTGGAACATTAGGTGCGGTTTCTGCGGTATTAATGACTAAAGCAGGATTGAATCCACTACTCACAATAGTACTTACACTTGGGTGTGGAATTTTGGTTGGTTGCTGGCATGGATTTTGGATTTCTTATAGGGGTGTACCTGCCTTCATCGTTACTTTAGCAAGTATGACTGCCTTTAAAGGTATTACACTTGCCATTACAAAAGGTGCAACAATTGGTGAATTTCCATTAGCATTTAAAGCACTTGGACAAGGCTATGTACCAAAGCTTTTTTTCAAAAATGCAAATTTCAATGATACAAGCATAATTATTGGTGTTATATTTATCATACTATTTATCATTATTGATTTAAAGAAACGTAATGCTAGAATCAAACATGAACTCGAAGTATTATCAGTACCACTTCAAACTTTAAGAATAGTGCTTATATCTGTTGTTATTGCTATTCCTTGTATGGTAATGATTAGTTATAGAGGCATACCTTACGCTGTACTACTGCTTATTGGTGTCGTAGTAATTTTTACCTTTATGACAAATAAAACAAAATTTGGAAGATATGTATATGCAATTGGTGGTAATAAGCAAGCGGCAAGACTTTCAGGTGTAAATATAAAGCGAATAAATTTCTTTATTTTTGTATTAATGGGTCTATTAACTGCACTAGCATCCATTGTATTTACAGGCAGATTAAACGCAGCAACGACATCAGCTGGAAATCTTTTTGAACTAGATGCTATCGCCGCTTGCTATATTGGTGGTACTAGTTCTACGGGAGGTGTTGGTACGATATTTGGCGCAATTATTGGTGCATTAGTTATGGCGAGTTTAGATAACGGAATGAGCTTAATGAACGTTGAAATTATGTATCAGTACATTATTAAAGGTGCTATCCTCCTGTTTGCAGTATGGATTGATTTTGTGACGAATAAAAAGGCTTAGAGATGGTTAATTTTATAGGCAGGAAAAATTGATTCGTATATTGCATAGACGGCATTAATTAGGTAAAGATATAGAAGATGAAAATATTTTTATTCTAGCTTATTAATTGGAGGTCTTGCATATGGGTTTATTAAAATGGATAGGTGGTATCGTAGTGTGTTTTTGGCTACTTGGATTGATGTTTAGGATTGGAGGAGGCCTTATACATTTACTTCTTCTAGTAGCTGCCATTGTGTTTATTATAGACTTTGTTAAAAGAAAAGTTAGAGATTAAATTATTAATTAGAATAATTTGCTTTTGATACTACAACCATATTATTGATCGCATCAAAGAAGGAGAAAGGGCTTTTATAGACCTTTCTCCTTCTACTTATGCATTTAGAAGATTTTTAATGATTTTCTAATCTTTTTCTAAACATGAAGTAATGATTAGCGTATATACTAAGTAAAACAATGGAATTTTATGGAATTAGAAACATTAATTTTGGAGGTAATTATGGAAAAAACGGGTTCAAATTTAAAGAGTGTACTTATTTTGGTGATTTTACTTGGTCTAGTATCAATTACAATACTTATAAGTGGTTGTCAAAAAAGCACGATTGTCGCTGCAACAGAAGAAATACTCACTCCTGTAAAAACAGAGAAAGTTACGATAGGTACTATAGAAAAAAACATGACCTATGCAGGATACTTAAAACCTGTAAAAGAAGTTGATATAAGTACTAAATCAATGGGCATCGTTGAGCGAATATTTTTTGATGTGGGGGATGAGGTAAAAGCTGGAGAAATATTATTCAGTATGGATAAAAAAACAGCAAACAATAGCCTTATGGTACTTGAAAATCAGATGGATACACAAGCAAATCAGATTACGTCATCCTTGAAGATGGCAGAGATGCAATTTAATGATGCAAAAAAGAGACTTGAGGACATGTCCGTATTATTGAGTGAAGGCGTGATTTCCAGCCAACAATTTGAAGATATAAAGATTGGATATGATCAAGCAAAACTTACTTATGAAACAGCGCAGCAATCTTATGATTTGTTTTATAATAATCCTTCGAAGACTTCCATCGAAGCCCAAGTGAGTACTGCAAAGGAAAATCTACAAGATCATGAAGTAAGAAGTCCATTAAGTGGTGTAATTGCTCAAAGAAATATAGAAGAAGGAGAGTTAGCTGGATCGCTCCCTGCTTTCAAGGTAGTTCAACTGGAAAAAGTGATTTTAGAAGTTAATGTTTCTGAAAGTGTTATATCTAAAATTGTATTAAATCAACAAGTTGAAGTTGAGATAAAGAGACTAGGAGATGAGGTTGTTGTAGGTAAGGTGGTTGAAATTTCTCCATCAGTAGATAAACGCACTTTTACCTATCCAGTAAAAATAGAAATTGATAATAAAAAAGGATTGCTTAAAGATGGCATGTATGCAGAGGTTTCCATTGAATTAGAAAAAAGTGATGAAGCCATATTGATCAATAGAAATGCGATTCTCTTAGATAATATTCAGAAGTATATTTATGTGGTTGAAGACGATAAATCAAAAAGAGTGAATATTGAAATAGGCGTTGATAATGGTACGAAAATCGAAGTAATAAAGGGACTATATGAAGGGCAGGAGGTTATTATTAAGGGACAGGATTATTTGACAGATGGAGAAAAGGTTCAGATTATTCAATAAAACTGATGAGTATTTGGAGGCAACACAATGAATGTGAAGGATAATGAAAAGAGTATCCATAGTCATGAAGTTAATCGTGAAGAGATACCAGAATTGTATTTAAAAAAGAATTTTTTAGGAAAATGGTCTGCATTTTTCATAGAAAGATATAGAGTAACGCTTCTTTTAGTTGCAATTATACTTATATGGGGCGTATATCAGTATGCTACTATAAAAAGAGAAGCACAACCAGAGGTCATTTTACCTATGGCATTTGTTAGTACTATTTATGTTGGGGCATCACCAGAGGAAGTTGAAACGCTAATAACAGATAAAATTGAGCGTAAATTAGAAGATTTAGATGATATCAATAATTTGACATCGGTATCTGGATTTGGTTATTCTTCAGTAGCCGTTGAATTTGATCCAGGAGCGGATATTGATGAAAAGATTAGGGATATCAGAGAGAAGTTATCGAATATTAGTAGTGAACTACCTAAAGATGCGGAGCTACCGGTGGCTTCAGACTATGAAATTGGTAAGTCACCAGTTGTAATCTATACTGTTAGTGGCGATGAGGATCTAATGACCTTGCAAAACATTGCTGATAATGTAAAAAAAGAACTTGAAACGATCGATGTTGTTAGTGAAGTTCTACTTATTGGCGATATTGAAAGAGAAATTAACATTACTGTCGACCCCCAAACGCTTCAAGTTTATGGGATTACCATGGAAGAAATACAAAATGCAGTTGCAGGTTCGAATATCAACATGCCAGGTGGAGAGACAGAACTAAACAATAAGTTATATTCAATTCGAACAGTAGGTAGATTTGATCAAATTGAAGAGCTTCAAAACGTTATTGTTAAATCAGAGGATTCCGGGCAAGTTCTATTAAGAGATATTTCAATTATTGAAGACGCATACAAAGATCAAGAAATTTTTGTATCAAAATCATACTATACGAGTGATGGCATAAAGGAAATGAACCATGGAATAGGCATTGCTGTGAAAAAACGTGATTCAGCAGATGATATTACTGTTAGAAATAAAGTTCGAGAAGTCATGGAAGCGAAAAATACGGAGCTGATACCTGAGAATGTACACTTTGATTTAGTAGGTGATAAAGCAGAATATATTGAAGATATAGTCAATGAAGTAACAGACAATGCAAAATCAGGATTCTTTCTTGTTATAGTAGTACTCTTTTTGTTCATTGGATTTGGTGAATCGCTCGTTGTATCCTTTGTTATACCATTGTCTCTTTTTACAGCCTTTGGATTGATGAAAGTAACCGGCATGACAATTAATAACGTAACGATGTTTTCAATGATCTTGGCTGTCGGAATGTTAGTTGATAATGCGATTGTAATAATGGAAAATGTAGATAGGTTAAGATTTAAAGGATTGTCGGCAAAAGAAGCAGCAGAAGTAGGTACAAATCAAATTGCTCCTGCAATTCTTGCTTCAACATTAACGACATTAGCTGCATTTTATCCAATTGCGCTGACTTCAGGAATAATGGGGGATTTCATAAAGCATATTCCCTTCACAGTTATTTTTGCATTAAGTGCTTCATTTTTCATGGCAATTACCATTACACCTTGCATATGTTCATTGGCATTAAAGAAACATCGGAGTCAAGATAGTGAGAAAAAACATCCAGCTAGGAGAAGAATAACTATTACCTTGTCCGTTCTATTAGTTTTTATACTATCTGCGGCAGCATTCATGGATAATGGTAAGGAAGGTCTGGCTAAGATTGGGCCTTTAGCTATAATTGTGGCTATTCTTTTTGCTACAGGAATGTTCTTAAGGCAGATTAAATCGAACAACTCTCATGAACCAGGAAGGATTATTAAAAAATACTTATCTCTAATGCAATGGATACTTAATAAAACTCGCAGAAAACTTTTGGTTCTTGGAACAGTTTCCATAGTATTTGTTTTATGTGTTGGAATGATACCTGCCGGGCTTTTGAAGGTAGAAATGTTTCCTGCTACAGATTCTCCGTGGCTATTTCTATATGTTAGAACGCCAGAAGGTACAACGGTAGAAGAAACAGATAAAAGTGTAAAAGAAGTTGAAAAGAAACTATTTTCTGTGCCTGAAGTAAAAAGCTTTGTTACATATGTTGGTAATAATGGGGCAAATGTTTGGGAGGATTATAGAGATGAAGATAGAGGTATTCCTAACCGTGCAATGGTGTTAGTTGATTTACTTGATGAAGAGGATAGAGAACGTTCTAGTATGGAAGTTGCAGCAGATATACAATTTTTATTGAGAGCTATACCAGGTATTGATTTTGATGTTGTTGAAATGGAAGGTGGACCACCAACTGGTGATCCAGTGTATATTAGAATTAAAGGAAATAATTTGGAAAGCATTAGAAAAGTTGAAACAGATTTTTCTAATATACTTAAGAATATAAATGGAATTGGAGATGTTGAAATAAGCACAAAAAGAGGCAAAAATATTTTAGAAGTTAAAATAGATAAAGAAATGGCAAGAAGGTTTGGGTTAGATGATATTACAATCGCCATGGGTATTCGCAATTCAATTCATGGTATTACAGCAACAACCTTTAGACAAGACCAAGAAGAAATAGATATTGTCATTAAACTGGCGGGACATAAAATCAACACCGTATACGACCTAGAAAAATTAAATTTTTATAATCATAGTGGGGATGTTATTTCTTTCTCTCAAGTTGCAAGTATTGTTGAAACAGAAAGCATAACAGCAATATCTCATGAAGATGGAAAAAGAGTCGTTGCGGTTTCGGCTAATATATTACCTAACATTAACCCAGAGATTGTGACAGCTACGGATGCTGTTAATGTATTCAAAACAGCTATTAAAGATTATAATCTCCCAGACAATGTTACCATTGAGTTTGGCGGTGAGATGGAAATGATGGGAGATTCCTTTGGAGATATGATGATTAATATGATCATTGCTGTCCTGTTGGTATTTATTATCTTATCAATCAAATTTAACTCGTTGTCACAACCGTTTATCATATTGTTAACTTTACCATTGGCCTTGATTGGCGTATTGCCAGGGTTGTTTATTACGGGGAATACATTTGGGTTCTTTGCGTTTGTTGGAGTGGTGGCGCTTGTCGGAATTGCCGTTAATGATGCAATTGTACTCGTAGATTACATTAACTATTTAAGAAGTAGTGGTTATGATTTGAATGAGGCAATAGTTGAAACAGGAAAAACACGATTTGTTCCGGTATTTGCCACAACCATAACAACTGTAGGAGGAATTTTGCCAATTACTTTGCAAGATCCATTTCTTGCACCAATGGGGATTGCACTAATTTTTGGGTTAACCATGGCAACTGTGCTGACATTAGTGATTGTACCGACCATTTACTCTATATTGGAAGGAAAGAAGATTAAAAGTAATGTTAGAAGGCAAGCAAAGCTTGAAAGTATTATGGTTGCTAATTAAAAAAAGATAATAACTGACTATGAACCGACCGACTCCTGGCAAATAGACAGGTAAAAAAATTTAAATATATAAGATGATGCGACCGCATAGTTGGTCGCATTTCTTATTCGGTTTGTTTTTTGCTTCTTTGCTAGATTTATTTTTGACGAGTATTATTTGGCTCTCTGGTTTTTTATGAGAAAAAAATATCCACTGCATTTACTTTTAACTCTTTAAAATGATAGGAATGTATTTGATCGACTTCTTTATAGGAAGCGAATTCGTCCATTTTCAGTTCATTAAAGCCATAAACTAGTATTGTTTTTTTCTTGGGGTCAACAATCCAAAATTCTTTTACCCCAGATAGCATATAAGTATTCAGCTTTTCAACCATATCTTTAGATCTAGTACTTTTGGATAAAATTTCAACAACCAGTGAAGGTGTACCCATATAGCGACCGCTTTCATTAACGGAGTCCTCTATATCACATGCAATTAGTAAATCAGGTTGCATAACGTCAGGATCTTTAAAGTTGGGCTTGTAGAAATGTACATCAAACGGTGCGTAAAAAACTTTGCATTTTTTATCCTTCAAAAAATTCTTGAAAATAATATGGAGGTTACCTGAAATCTCTTGATGATACGTATTTGGAGATGCTAATAGATAAATTTCACCGTTAATAAATTCCATACGCAGTTCGCTTTTCTCATAGATTTCCATAAACTCTTCATAAGAAACTTTTTTTCCTCCATATTGATAATCCAAGGCTTCTTCCTTTACAAATAAATAACGATCGATATCTGTAATATATGGAGAGAGTCTTGCAGCTTTTTTTCCGTTCTTCATGATTACTACTTCATGGTTGTCAATTACATAGT
This sequence comes from Firmicutes bacterium HGW-Firmicutes-7, assembly GCA_002841375.1. Lineage (GTDB taxonomy): Bacteria > Bacillota > Clostridia > Lachnospirales > Vallitaleaceae > HGW-1. The sequence goes on from PGZO01000004.1 coordinate 54,938, forward strand.
CTAAGTATTTTCCTAAATTTGTTTTGAATTCTGTAGCACTAATTATTTTTTTGAATTCATCCATAACAACATCACCTCGCACGATTATTATAACATATCGAACGATAAAATGCAATAAAAATATAATCGTACGAAATATCACAAGTGCTATGAAGTAATATATAATTCTTTGTCACTATAATCAAGTTCGATTCATTCTAAATACACCATTTGCTTGACATAATAATATAATTAACATATTATGAAATAGCTGAAGAACGATGATTTGAGGTGCTAGAATAAGGAGAATAAAATGGCGTTTGAATTTAAAAACAAAGATATTCTTGAACTGCTGTTAAAGGGTAAACGTGAACAGATTCAAGAACAAATTGATGATATACATCCAGCAAACATTCTCTCTATTTTAAGAGAATACAATGGAGACAAACTAAATCTATTACATCACTTTACAGATGAAATGATTGCTTTAATTATTGATTATGCTGAAGATGATGAAAAATACGAAATATTATCACTGTTTCCATCTTCCAAACAAATGGAAATAGTAGAAGAGATGGCGTCAGATGAGTTAGTTGATTTACTTGGTGCGATACAACCGGATGAAGCAAATGAAATTCTTGATAAAATGAGTCGAGAGGATGCAAAAGAGCTTGTAGAGCTGATGCATTACGATCAAGATAGTGCTGGCGGTATCATGGCAAAAGAGTATATTTCAGTAATGAGAAATATGACTGTGAAAGAAACGCTGGAACTCTTAAGAAAAGAAGAGCCTGAGGCAGAAACAGCCTATTATTTGTATGTGCTAAATGAAAGCGGACAGCTTAATGGTGTTGTATCTCTTAGAGATTTAGTTATTAGTGATTTAGATGTGCGAATTTCTGATATTATGCATGAAAAAATCATTACGGTTCCTGTACATATGGACCAGGAAGAAGTTGGAAGAATTTTTGAAAAATATGACTATTTGTCTATGCCAGTTGTAGATGACGAGGATCGGATGCTTGGTATCATTAGTATTGATGATATTATGGATGTTTTACGATTTGAAAATACTGAAGATATTTTTAAATTAGCAGGTATTGGTGAAGGTGAAAGCCTTAATAATTCCTTGAAAGAATCTATAAGTAAGCGACTACCGTGGTTATTCGTTAACTTGATGACTGCATTGATTGCTTCAGCTACAGTTAACCTGTTTCAAGGGACGATTCAAAAAGTTGTAGTACTTGCGACTTTGATGCCGATTATTGCTGGAATGGGTGGCAATGCAGGAACTCAAACATTAACAATAATTGTTAGAGGTATAGCGCTTGGAGAATTGACCTTTGAAAATGCCAAAAGAGTTTTAATTAAGGAAGTTGGTGTAGGATTGCTAGCGGGAACTTCTATAGGTATTACAGTAGGACTTCTTGCATTTTTTTGGGATCAAAATCCTATTTTAGGGGTAGTAATTGGATTAGCAATGCTTTTGAATATGATTGTTGCAACAATTTCAGGATATTTCGTTCCTGTTATTCTGAAAAAGTTTCATATTGATCCAGCACTTGCTTCAGCTGTTTTTGTTACTACGGTAACAGATGTTCTGGGATTCTTCTTTTTCCTTGGTTTAGCAACGCTATTTATAGAATACTTAATATAAAAAAAGCTTATAATGATGATCCAATTGTAGCTCTTTCACTATATGATATAGACTGATTAAATTAAAATATGAATAAAAAAACTGGACTAGCGTCAAAAATAATTGTATTCTAATTGATGCTAAGTCCTTAAAAATAAATTAAAATATAAAAATATTGTTGGTAAGTTACAATAAATACAAAGAAAATGTTGCAGTATGAGTGAAAAACGATGTATATATATTTGTATTTATAAAAAAATAGATAATAGTATATTGGGAACTTATGTTAGAGTAGTGAAAATGACGAAGGATTAAATGAAGGATAAGAGAGTTCAACTTGCAAATACTTGATTTGTATGAAGTATCATGCTATAATCTCAATAGTACCATAGGTTAAGTAAAGATAATGCTGTCTTTATAGCAATAGCAATGAGGGCGTAGGAGCTCTAACAAATTTACATACGTAAAGTATGTGCATTTGTTAGGGCTTTTTTGTTTATAAAGAAAATCTTCCATAAACAAGGAAAAACTCTATTCGAAAAAGTAAAGAGATTTATAGTCAAACAAACAAATTATTATTTGAAAGGATGGTATGCAAATGAGACAAGTGGCTATTTACGGAAAAGGTGGTATTGGTAAATCAACTACAACACAAAACCTTACTGCAGCTCTTGCAGAAATGGGAAAGCAAGTTTTAATTGTAGGTTGCGACCCTAAAGCGGACTCAACAAGATTAGTACTTGGTGGTATGCACCAAAGAACAGTGTTAGATACCCTAAGAGAAGAAGGCGAAGATATCGATCTAGATGAAATTCTTAAGATTGGATATGGTGGTATACGAGCAGTTGAATCGGGTGGGCCGGAACCTGGTGTTGGATGTGCAGGTAGAGGAATCATTACTTCAATCAACATGCTAGAGCAATTAGGCGCTTATACAGATGAGTTAGATTATGTTTTTTATGATGTACTAGGCGATGTTGTATGTGGTGGATTTGCAATGCCCATTAGAGAAGGTAAGGCGGAAGAAATTTATATCGTAGCGTCTGGAGAAATGATGGCTATGTATGCAGCGAATAACATCAGTAAAGGTATTCAAAAATATGCTAACACAGGCGGGACTAGACTCGGTGGCATTATTTGTAACTCTAGAAAAGTAGATAATGAGCTTGAAATGCTGGAAGCTTTTGCTAAAGAATTAGGAACTCAACTCATTCATTTTGTACCTCGTGATAATGTTGTTCAAAGGGCAGAGATTAATAGAAAGACAGTAATAGAGTATTTGCCTGAAGAAGCGCAAGCAGATGAATATAGAACATTGGCTAGAAGTATTGATGATAATAAAATGTTTGTTATACCTAAACCAATGACCCAAGAAAGATTAGAAGAAATATTAATGGAATTTGGAATGTTAGATTGATCATATAAGGTTGGACGCCAAATGAGCGTCTACATCCCAAATTCCATAGGCACATTGTGCCAGTATATTTTAACATAATTAAAGGGATTAAGCAACTTATAGTCCCATAATGTACTAAAGCAAAACAACATAAAAGTTAAACAACATAAAGTAAAACAACAAAACCAATGAAAGAAAATATGCAAAACTATTATATAGGAGTGAATGCCATGAAAATGATTAGAGCCATTGTTCGACCAGAAAAAGCAACAGAAATTATGACGGAATTATCCGATGCAGGTTATCCTTCAGTAACGAAAATTGATGTTGTAGGTAGAGGTAAACAACGTGGTGTAAAGGTTGGAGATATGCATTACGATGAAATACCTAAAGAAATTTTAATGATTGTAGTAAAAGATGATGGAGCAAAAGAAGAAGTAGTCAGTATCATTCAAAAAACAGCTAAAACAGGAAATGGTACCTTTGGTGACGGTAAAATATTTGTTACTGAAGTTGAAGAATCTTATACCATTAGTACAGGTGTAAAGGAACTTTAATAAACGGAAATCATAATAGGGAGTGAACCTTATGAAAGAAATATCAGCAATAATAAGAATGAACAAAGTGAATGAAACGAAAAGAGCCTTATCAGAAGCGGGGTTTCCAGCAATTACTTGTAGAAAGGTATCTGGTCGTGGAAAAAAAGCAGTTAATTTTGAAATCATTCAAGAATTGCTTGAAGGCCATGATATTCAAGCACCAACCTTGATGGAGTCTATAACAGAAGGACATCGTTTGATTACAAAAAGAATGATCATGATGGTTGTTTTAGATAGCGAAGTGGATAGTGCAGTGAAAGCGATTATTGATGCAAATCAAACGGGTAATATGGGTGATGGTAAAATATTTATTTGCCCTATTTCAGAAACGATTAGAATAAGAACCGGTGAAACTGGTGATGAAGCAGTATAACTCAAACCATTTAGACGATCAGCTTAATAACTTTTAAGCGAAAGAGGTCGTTAATAGACGTAGAAAGAGGTGATAATTATGCCGCAAAATATAAATAAGGCTGTTGAGAAGGTGTTAGACGCTTATCCTGCCAAGGTTATGAAAAACAGAAAGAGTCACATGGTTATTAGAGAGACAGAGAAGATTCAAGAAATAGATGCGAATACAAGAACAATACCTGGGATTATTACAAATAGGGGTTGTGCCTACGCAGGATGTAAAGGTGTTGTTATTGGGCCAATTATTGATATGGTGCATATCGTTCATGGACCAATTGGTTGCGCTTATTATACCTGGGGAACAAGAAGAAATAAAGGAAAGACAAGAGAAGGTGGGCAAAACTTTCTAGAGTATTCTTTCTGTACGGATCTAGGTGAAAGCGATATTGTATTCGGTGGAGAAAAAAAGCTTATCAAAGCTATAGATGAAGCTGTTGCATTATTTCATCCAAAAGCAATTTCCATTAGTGCTACCTGTCCCGTTGGCTTAATTGGAGATGACATCCATCAAGTGGCAAAGCAAGCCACCAAGGAATATGGTATACCGGTTTTATCCTTTAGCTGTGAAGGTTATAAAGGTGTTAGTCAATCCGCAGGTCATCATATTGCCAATAATAAATTAATGTCCGAGGTCATAGGTAAAAACGAAGCATATGAAGCGAAGGCTTATTCTATCAACATGTTAGGTGAATATAACATCGGTGGTGATGAGTGGGAGATTTCTAGAGTCATGAATAAGATTGGCTATCATGTCATCACTTCGATGACAGGTAACTCGGTTTATGATGAAATTGCAGCAGCTCATAAAGCAGATTTAAACATTGTTCAATGTCATCGTTCTATTAACTATATTGCAGAAATGATTGAAAAAAAATATGGGCTACCTTGGATCAAAGTGAATTTTATTGGAATTGCATCGATGAGTAAATCCTTAAGGGATATGGCCAAATACTTTGGAGATGAAGAGCTTATTAATAGAACTGAACAAGTTATCGCAGAGGAAATTGCTGAAATTGAAGAAGATATTACACATTATAAAAAAATGTGCGAAGGAAAGACTGCGATGTTATTTGTCGGGGGATCTCGTGCCCATCATTATCAAGGGTTGTTAAAGGAATTAGGTATGGAAACGATATTGGCTGGTTATCAATTTGGCCATAGAGATGATTATGAAGGTAGAGATGTTATACCAAATATAAAACTGGATGCAGATAGTAGAAATATCGAAGAAATAAAAGTTGAAAAAGATCAAGACAATTATCAACTTAGAATTTCTGAAGAAAAATATAAACAATTACAAGAAGAAATTCCTCTTGGGAACTACAAAGGTATGATTAGTGAAATGGGAGATGGAACAGTTGTCATTGATGACTTAAACCATTTTGAAACAGAACAATTTGTGAAAGCCTTGAAGCCAGATATGTTTGGTTCAGGTATAAAGGATAAGTATATGGTTCAGAAAATGGGCGTTTATTCTAAGCAAATCCATTCCTATGATTACGCAGGCCCTTATGCAGGATTCAGAGGTGCAGTAAACTTTGCTAGAGACATTGCTGCAGGTATGAATACCTCTGCATGGAAATACATTATTTCACCCTGGAAGAAAGAACCAATTATTACAGGCAAGATGGGAGTTGATCAAGTATGTTAAATGCTACACCAAAAGATCAAATAGAAAGAACAGGACTAACTATCAATCCGGCTAAAACTTGTCAACCTATAGGAGCTATGTATGCAGCCCTAGGGATTAACAAGTGTTTACCTCATAGTCATGGTTCACAAGGCTGTTGTTCCTTTCATAGAATGCACCTAACAAGGCATTATAGAGATCCGATCATTGCATCTACAAGCTCCTTTACAGAAGGTTCTTGTGTATTCGGTGGCAAGTCCAATTTAACACAAGGTTTAACAAATATATTTAGTATTTACAATCCAGATGTTGTTGCAATCAATACTACCTGCTTGTCGGAGACGATTGGTGATGATGTAGGCGAAATTGTTAGAGATGCTAAAGTTCCGGAGGGTAAAACAGTAATTTATGCTAGTACGCCAAGCTATCAAGGTTCTCATATTACTGGTTTTTCTAACATGTGCAAGTCAATGGTTAGCCAATTGGCTGTCAAAGAAGAAGATAAAGCCAATGGAAAAATCAACATTTTCCCAGGCTTTGTAGAACCGAGTGATATGAAAGAAATAAAACGTATCGCAAAGGAACTAAAAATAGAATTCATTATGTACCCAGATACAAGTGAAGTTGTGAATACACCTAATACAGGTAAATACGAAATGTATCCTAGTGGTGGTACGACAATTGCAGATATTAAAGATTCTGGTAATTCGATAGCAACCTTAGCGTTAGGCTCATATGCGTCCCAAGATGCTGCATTTACCCTTGAAAAACAATGTGAGGTAGTGCCATATGTTTTAAAAACACCTATTGGGATTAAAGCAACAGATGCTATGGTTATGAATCTATTAGAATTAACTGGAGGATCAGTTTCTAAGGAATTAGAAATAGAGAGAGGTCAATTAGTAGATTTAATGGTTGATATACATCATCATTATCATAATAAAAAGGTTGCGATCTATGGTGATCCAGATATTATATTGGCTTTAACGGAGTTTGTAATTGATCTCGGAATGGTTCCAAAGTACGTTATAACAGGAACGCCTGGAAAAGCCTTCGAGAAAGAAATAAAAGAAGTATTAGAAGCAGCTGAAATAAAGGACTGTATCGTAAAGATAGAAGGCGATTTGTTTGGACTTCATCAAATGATCAAAAACGATCCAGTTGACATGCTTATAGGGAATACCTATGGAAAATATATTGCAAGAGCAGAAAATATTCCACTTGTAAGAATTGGCTTTCCGATTCTTGACAGAGTAGGACATAGTTTTTTTCCAACGGTAGGCTACAAAGGCGCTATGAGATTGATTGAAAAAATCAGTACTGCCTTCTTAGATAAGGTCGATATGGAATGTCTTGAGGAAGATTTTGAGCTTGTTATGTAAGGGCCAAGAGGGAGTAGATCATTAATCATTTATAAATCCATTTCGAGATGTTGCTGCACAGTAATGCGTGTTACATATTAATGCGATGGTTTCATCTCGAGATGCTTTTTAAACAATATGTGATGTTGCTATTTCATAGTTGTTTAATTCTCAAATAAAATAAAAGAATTGTGGTGATTCTAGTGGAAAAGAACGGCTTATTAGAGGGTAGAAAAAAATTCATTATGCACAAGGAAAATGAGGTGCCTATAACCATCAGCTGTGATGAGAACAGCTTGTCAGGTGCAGTAAGCCAAAGAGCATGTGTTTACTGTGGTGCTAGAGTTGTACTAAATCCAATAACAGATGCAATACACCTTGTACATGGTCCCATTGGTTGTGCTAGTTATACCTGGGATATTAGAGGGAGTCTTAGTAGTGATTCCCAGTTGTATAGAAATAGCTTTTCCACTGATTTAAGAGAAAAGGATATCGTTTTTGGTGGAGAAAAAAAGCTGGCTTCTGCAATTACTGAAGCTTACGCCGAGTATCATCCTAAGGTGATTTTTGTCTATGCAACTTGTGTTGTAGGAGTTATCGGTGATGATATTGATGCGGTTTGTAAAAATGCTGAGAAGGAGTTAGGAATTCGTGTTCTTCCTGTTAAATCACCAGGATTTTCAGGAAATAAAAGGAGTGGTTATAAGGCTGGATGTAACGCTATTTTACAGTTAATGGGAGAAACCAAGATTGTTGAAACAATACCTGGATCTATTAATTATTTAGGGGATTTTAACTTAGCTGCAGAAGCTTGGATTATTAAAAGCTATCTTAATGAGATGGGTGTTAAGCTTCTAACGGTGCTTACAGGTGACTCGAATTATGAAAGCCTATTGCAAGCACCAAGAGCGGAGTTGAATATTGTCCAATGTGCAGGCTCGATGACCTATTTAGCCAAACAAATGCAAAGTGCTTATCAAATCCCTTTTGATAAAGTTCGATTTCTAGGAGTTGATGAGACTGTAATTGCGTTAAGGAAAATTGCCAATCTACTTGGTGATACAGATATTATTAAAAGAACAGAGAAGCTTATAGAAAGAAAATTAACCGAAGTAACTGAAGTGTTAAAACAATATCGTGAAAGGGTTCAAGGACATAAAGCGGCTATCTATGTTGGTGGTGGATTTAAGGCGATTGCACTGATAAAGCAGTTCAACAATTTAGGCATAGATACAGTTGTAATAGGAACTCAAACAGGAGATCAAGAGGAGTATGAAATGATACGAAGCTTGACCAAAGAGGGTACTGTCATACTTGACGATACCAATCCGAATGAATTGCAAAAATTTATGCTTGAAAAAGGTGCTGATATTCTTGTAGGTGGTGTCAAGGAAAGACCCTTAGCCTACAAACTTGGATTGGCTTTTATAGACCATAATCATGAAAGAAAACATGCGCTATCAGGCTTTGAAGGTGCAATTAATTTTGCAAAAGAAGTAGATTTGACTGTCAATAGCCCAGTATGGGACTATATAAACTAATGGAAATAAGTTCGTAAGCGAATGCGGAGGTTTTGTAACATTGACAATAAATGCATAATATCTGAAAGGAGAGTAAATCCATATGGCTAAATCAAAGTCAAGAAATCTCGTTAATTTAAATGTCAATCCTTGTAAAATGTGCATGCCAATGGGCGCAGCGTTGGCCTTTGAAGGCGTTGAAGATAGCATGGTGCTCATTCACGGTTCTCAAGGCTGCAGTACCTACATAAGGCGACATATTGCAACTCATTTTAATGAACCTATAGATATTGCCTCCTCTTCTTTAAGTGAGCAAGGGACTGTTTATGGAGGTGCTGCAAATTTAGTTCAAGGTCTTAAAAATGTTGCAGCGATTTATAGCCCTAAGGTCATAGGCGTATTAACTACTTGCCTGGCAGAAACCATTGGGGAAGATATTACCCATATCATAAAGGAAAGTGGTGTTGCTAGTGAACTAAAAGGAATTGATATTATTCCGGTGCCCACACCAGGTTATGCAGCAAGTGAATACAATGGTTATTTCGTTGCCCTCAAAAAGATTGTAGCGTTTTATGCGAGAGAGCCAAAGGTAAAAACCAACCACATTAATGTGATTGTGACGGATTTAACACCAGCAGATATTAGAGAGCTTAAAAGAATTTTAAGTTTGTTTGAAGTCGAGTATACCATTTTTCCGGATATATCTGAAACGTTAGATGCTCCTTATAAAAAAGGTTTTGATATAAAAACAGAAGGTGGTACAACGAAATCACAACTTAGAAGAATGTCAGCAGCTATTGCAACGATAGAATTTGGGTGGATGACGCCATTAGGGTTATCGCCAGGACGATATTTAGAAGAAACCTTTGATGTACCTCTTTATTCCTGTCCTTTGCCCATTGGGTTAAACGGAACAGATTTATTTCTTGAAGCTATTTCTAAAATTTATGACAAACAAATACCAGTGGAGTTGAAAAAAGCTAGAGGTCGTATGTTAGATGCTATGATTGATTCTCATAAATTAAACCGTGAAGGTAGAGCAGTAATTTATGGTAATCCGGAATTAATCTATGCGGTAAGTAATTTATGTATTGAAAATGGCATAGAACCTGTTGTCATTGCTACAGGTACAGATACGAACCCACTCGTAGAGCAATTAGATCAGCAGCTAAGTAGGTATCGGTATAATCCTATTATTTTAAAAGATTGTGACTTTGAAAGCATTCAAGAAATAGCTGTAGAGCAAAAGACAAACCTATTAATAGGGAATTCAGATGGTAAATTCATTAAAGAAAAAGAAGATATTCCTTTAGTACGAATTGGCTTCCCTATACATGACAATATCGGTGCTTCCAGACAACTTTATATAGGATATGAAGGGAGCTTAAGATTTTTAGATCTAATAACCAATACGCTCATTGATAAGAAACATGAGGCCTATCGAGATAAAATGTATAATAAATATTTTGTGAATTAATCAATAGAGTATAACTAATCTAGTGAAAAGGGAGGATAATCGATGTCAAAATGCAATAATAAAATGCCTTTAAATAAACAATTTATGTCTCCAGAATTGAAGGATAAAACAGAAAAGCATCCATGCTATAATCCAAAGGCAATAGATTATGCGAGGATGCATCTCCCAGTTGCACCAAAATGTAATGTTCAATGTAATTATTGTAATAGGAAATACGATTGTCAAAATGAAAGCAGACCAGGGGTTACAAGTATGATTATGACACCAAGGCAATCCCTTGAAAGATATAAAGAAGAAAAATTAAAGTTCGATAAGCTAACGGTAGTAGGTTTTGCAGGACCGGGAGATGCCATGGCAAATTTTGAGGAAGTCAAAGAGACCATTGGGCTCATTAAAGAATATGATCCTACTGCAATTTTTTGCTTATCAACCAATGGCTTAGCGTTGTATGAACGTATAGATGAAGTGATTCAATTAGGTGTTTCGCATATCACTATTACCATCAATACCATATATCCAGAGGTTGCTGCTAAAATATATAAATTTGTTGATGTAGATGGAAAGCGTCATACGGGTATTACAGCAGGAGAAATTATTGTTAAAAGACAGTTTGAAGCACTAGAAAAGCTGTGCCAAAACAATGTTATGGTTAAAGTCAATATCGTATATATTAAGGGTTTAAATGATAATCATATTGATAAGATTGTAGAAAGAGCAGCAACTTTAGGTGTAGCCATGACAAATATTATGCCACTTATTCCTACAGAAAACACAGCTTTTGCAGAATTTCCAAAACCGACGGCAACAGAGCTTTTATTGACTAGAAAAAAATGCGAGAAGTATGTAACCCAAATGTATCATTGCAAGCAGTGTCGTGCAGATGCAGTAGGGACGCTATGTGGGAAAAAACAAATTGGTTAATAAAAACTGAACGATATAAAAACTTTGATTCAAAGATTAATAATAAAAAAACAAATTTGGAGGTATTAAAAATGGAAAAACCTAAGCATCATATTTTCGTATGCACTAGTTCAAGATTAACAGGAGAAAATAAGGGCTTTTGTGTTCAACAAAAAGGGAAGGAAATTATTCAAGCCTTTGTAGAAGCGTTGCAGGATAGAGATTTGGAATCAGAAATATTAGTGACGAATACTGGTTGTCTTGGACTTTGTACGATGGGATCTATTGTTATTATTTATCCGGATCAGATTTGGTATGGAAAAGTAACCGTTGAGGATGTTGAAGAAATCGTAGATGCATTAGAAGCAGGTAGCATTGTAGAACGATTATCCTTATAAGGAGTTTAACCTAACGAACGCGGAGGTTTTGTATCATTGACAAAACTTGTTAGGAGGATAAAAGATGGTATTAAAAAAAGTAAAAAAATATTTATTATCACTAGGTTTATTACTTAGTTGTATCAGCTTAATAGGTTGTTATCAAGAGGAGAAAAAAACAAAATTAATAATTTTAGCGGCGGCTAGTCTGACAGAGGCTTATACTGATCTAGAAAAAGGGTTTGAGGCCAAGTATACGGATATCGATCTTCAATTTACCTTTGCGGGAACAACTACATTATTACCTCAAATTAAACAGGGTTTAGAGGCTGATGTTTTTATATCTGCGAATGAAGCAGCTATGTTAGAGTTAATAAAAGAGGGATACATAAAAGAAGAATCAGCTAATATATTTGCACATAATCAATTGGCATTAATGGTTTATAAAGATACAGCTTTTGATGTTAAATCTATGGAGGATATACTCCAAGAGGGCATCAAAGTTATTGTTGGAGAACCAAATCTCCCTATCGGAAAATACACAGTTGAAATGCTAGATGAAATTGAGGCTCAAGGCCTTTATTCGGAAAATTACAAACAACTTTTCATGGATCATATCGTATCATTGGAAAATTCCGTGAAGGCCATTGCGATAAAGGTTGAAATGGGTGAGGCAGATGTAGGGGTTGTTTATGGTACGGATTTTACAGCCCTAAATAACAAATGGGTTCATCGAATAGATATACCAAAAGCTTATAATCCTAAAGCAACTTATGAATTGGCTACATTAAATAATAGCAAGTATAAAAAAATAGCTGATAAATTTATTGAGTATGTTCTTGATAAAGATGGACAGGATTATTTGCTTAAGTATGGTTTTATGTTACCAGAGTAGGGAAGTTAGGAGTTGATATGTATGGAAAGAAGTGTATTTACTATGGAAGAAGTTAAATTTTCCCTTCAACCCAAAAGCACTGTATCGTTTAAAAAGTTAAATATGACTTATCTTACTTTATGGACGGTGGTGGTAGTTAATTTTGCAGGAATAATAAGTGTTTTATATGCTATGCTTGCAAATGTCACCACTGAAAGTCTAAGTAAAATAGCATCAACAGGAGATACAATATCAGCGTTAAAAACTACTTTTTTCTCCATCATAATTTCAGTAAGCATAGTATGCATCATCGGTATTCCAGTAGCGTATATGCTGGCTACCCATAAAGGGTTTTTTTACAATTTGATTGAAGTCATTACCTTTATACCTTTAATTTTACCACCATCTGTCGCTGGGCTTGCGTTGTTAATGACATTTGGAAAGCATGGAATAATTGGGGAAAAGTTATCACAATGGGGTATTCAATTGCCATTTACTTTTTTTGCAATCGTTATTGTTCAAGTTTTTATATGTATGCCTTTTTTTATTCAAATTGTTAAAAATGGTTTTGATGCTGTCGAAACAGAAATAATAGAGGCTGCAAAAGTATTTGGAGCAGGAGATGGCATTCTTTTATATAAATTCTATATACCAGTAAATATAAAGGCTATATTTGCAGGGATTATTCTTTGTTGTTTGAGAGCGGCAGGAGAATTTGGTGCAACAATCATGTTTGCAGGTAATATGGTAGGTAAAACCCAGACTATAACAACAAGAATTTTTTCGCTATATCAATATGATGTTATGCAAGCTGTTGCTTTGGCGGTTATTCAATTATTCGTATTATTGATTCCATTACTTCTGTTAAAGTTGTTTTTTAAGCATTAAAATAAGGAGGGTGATTTTATGTCTAGGCTTTATATCGTTGATACAACCTTAAGAGATGGAGAACAGACAGCAGGTGTTGCTTTTTCGAAAAAAGAAAAGATTAACATTGCAATAGCTCTTGCTGATCTAGGTGTAGATATCATCGAGGTAGGAATACCAGCTATGAGTGGGAGAGAAAGAGAAGCTATTCAAGAGATCAATGCACTTAATTTATCCTCTGAATTATTAGTGTGGAATAGGATGTCGATTTCAGATGTTAAACTAGCTATAGAGACAGGTGTACAGCAACTTCATATTACAGTTCCGGCATCAGATCTTCATATTCAGAAAAAGCTAGGTATTACCAGAAATGAACTCCTGAAAAAAATGAAAGATACCCTTTACTTTGCAGTGGAAAAAGGTTGTAAGGTGTCTGTTGGAGCAGAGGATGCATCTAGAACAGATTTGAATTTTTTGATTCAACTGTATAAAGCGGCTGTTAGACATGGCGCTCATAGAGTACGCTATGCAGATACGGTTGGTCGACTAGACCCTTTTTCAACATACCAGATTATTCGTTCTATTAAAGAAGAAATTGGTGTTGATATTGATTTTCATGGACACAATGATCTTGGAATGGGGACTGCAAATGCACTAGCAGCCTACAAAGGAGGAGCTAGTTATATTAGTTGCAGTGTGAATGGATTAGGGGAGCGGGCGGGAAATACGCCATTAGAAGAAATTGTTACAGCGATTCGTTATGTTGAGGGTGGTAAAGATAATATAGAGATGAAGAAAATAATGACTGTATCTAAAATGGTTGAGAAATATTCAGGTCGAAAGGTTCAGGATTCTAAACCCATCGTTGGAAAAGCGGTTTTTTCCCATGAGGCAGGCATTCATGTGGATGGGTTGATAAAAGATGTTTTAACATATGAAGAAATATCCCCAGCGTTATTTGGAAGAAAAAGAAAAATCGTTTTAGGCAAGCATTCGGGTAAACACGGGGTTAGATATGATTATCAAAAAAGAGGCATTGTAATATCTGATTCAGAAATTGAAGGAATATTAGAACAATTGAGAAATGCTTAGAAAGACCGTAACAATTCATAAATGTTGCGCTCTTTTTATCCAGTAGGAAAGTTCTACTTTCCTACGAAGCCATAAAAAGAGCGTTGAAAAATTAAAATCTTTCATAACGCACTGACAAGCGCTCTTTTTATAATCAGTCAAAGAATACTCGCCCTTCGCATTCGCTCTGAGCTCGTAACCTCTAGAAGTGAAACTACTATAAGTCAATTCGCATAATTAAAAGGCGTAAATAAAAAATTAATAGTATAAAAATGACCTTAATTAGGAAAAATACACAAAAAGCCTGAAAAAGAAAAATATTTTGTGTGAAGATATTAACGATGGCTGAGATGTTACTGAATCCCTAAGAACTTGAGGTGTAATGCATCTTTGCGATAACGTTTACTCTAAAATAATAAAAGTTAGTTACTTTTTTAACAAGTTCAAATGTGAAAAATGACTAAATTATACAACCTATATTGACAAATGTTATATAAATATATATAATAAGTCTATAAAGAGAAAACGTTTACGCTTAACAATTAAGAGTTGGATAGCATATATACATAAAAAATATGCTAAATATTCCCTGTATAAGCATGAAATCGCTAATATGTTACAAAAGTGTTAAGTTAATTGGTTTTTCTTTTATACTATCATTATTTTTATAGGAGGGTTATATTTTGAAAAAGTTAATAACATTATTGTTAGCATTAGTTTTAGTTTTAGGAACAACTGTTGGTTGTGGTAAGAAAGAAGAAACACCTAATACTGAGGTACCTAATGACGGAGCTAAAAAAGTTGAAATTGGTGTTTCAATCGCAAACTTTGACGACACATTCTTAACAAACGTTATGGATGGTATGAAAGCTATTGCGGCAGAAAATCCAAACATTAACCTTGAATTTGTAGATGCTAAAGAAGATATGGGTAAACAAATGGATCAAGTTGAAAACTTTGCAATTCAACAAAAAGATGCTATTATAGTAGTTCCAGTTGATACATCAGCGGCAGGTCCACTTACATCAGCAGCTGTAGATGCAGGAATCCCAATTGTTTATGTTAACAGAAATCCAGGAAACCTTCCACAAGGTGCTTACTATGTAGGTTCTGATTCAATCGTTGCGGGAAGATTACAAATGGAATTTTTAGCTGAAAAGCTTGGTGGTGAAGGAAACTATGCTATCCTTATGGGTAAATTAGATAACGAAGCTTCATTACAAAGAACTGCAGGAAACAAAGAAATTAACGAACAATTCCCAGGAATTAAACTTCTAGATGAACAAACAGGCCAATGGCAAAGAACAGAAGGTATGAGAATTACTGAAGACTGGGTAAATAAATTTGGCGATGACTTAAATGCAATCCTTGCTAACAATGATGATATGGGACTTGGTGCTATTCAAGCATTAAAAGATTCTGGTAGAACAGATGTAATCGTTCTTGGTGTAGATGCAACTGCTGATGCTGTTGCAGCTGTAGAAGCAGGAGATATGGCAGCAACTGTTTTCCAAAATGCTAAAGGTCAAGGCGGCGGCGCTATTGATGCAGCTTTCAAAGCAGCTACTGGCGTAGCAGTGGATCAAGAAGTATGGATACCTTATGAACTAATTACACCAGAAAATATTGGTGACTATAAATAAAAATTAAAACAACTACATGTTTTAAGGAAGAAGTGAATGTCTCCACGCAAGGAGCTTCTTCCTTTTTTAATGTAAAAACACAATGATCTACGAACAAATGTAACAACTAATGTATGGAGGTGTAACACTTGAGTGATATTATCTTAGAAATGAAAGAGATAAATAAAGAGTTCCCAGGAGTTAAAGCATTAGATAATGTTAAGCTGGACTTGCGTCGAGGAAGGGTACACTCCTTAATGGGCGAGAATGGTGCTGGAAAATCAACCTTAATGAAGTGTTTGATTGGCATTCATCAACCAACAAGCGGCAGAATTATCTACAAAGGTGAAGAAGTTCAAATTCCACATACGCAAGTAGCATTAAATATGGGAATATCAATGATTCATCAAGAATTAAGTCCAGTATTACATAGAACGATTATGGAAAACATATGGCTTGGAAGAGAGCCTCTAAAGGGTCCATTAAAGCTTGTGGATCATGGAGAAATGTATAGAAGGACGAAAGAATTATTAGCTGATCTTGAATTAAATATCGATCCAAAAGAAAAGATGATTAACTTAACGGTCGCAAAAATCCAAATGGTTGAAATTGCAAAAGCAGTATCTTATAATTCAGAAATAGTAATTATGGATGAACCAACTTCTGCATTAACAGATAAGGAAGTTGATCACCTTTTTAGAATCATTAGAAGATTAAAAGAAAAAGGCACAGCTATTGTATATATTTCTCATAAAATGGATGAGATTTTCGAAATTTCTGATGACATTACAATTTTTAGAGATGGCAAATATATTGCAACTAAAGAAGCGCAAGATATTACTTCCAGCGAATTAATCACAATGATGGTAGGTAGAGAATTAAATGAGATGTTTCCTAAGGTAGATTGTTTGATTGGGGATGTTAAAATAAGTGTTCGTAATTTGTCTTCTTTTAAGGCATTTAATGATGTTAGCTTCGATGTTAGGAAAGGTGAGATATTAGGTATAGCTGGTCTTGTTGGAGCTGGAAGAACTGAAATCATTGAAACGATTTTTGGGATGAGAACGAAAACAGCGGGAAGTATTTTTATAGATGGAAAAGAAGTAAAAATAAACTCACCTCAAGATGCTATTGATAATAAGATTGCATTATTAACAGAAGATAGAAGGGCAACTGGAATATTCCCTACGCTTAGTGTTAGAGATAATACGATTATGGCACATACAAAATCTTATATTAATATGTTTGGGTTATTAGATTATAAACGAATTGAAAAAGATTGTTTAGAGTATAAAGATAAAATAAGAATTAAGACACCGGGACTAGATCAAAGAATTTCCAATTTAAGTGGTGGAAATCAACAAAAAGTATTAGTGGCAAGGTGGTTATTAACTCAACCTGAGATTCTGATTTTAGATGAACCAACTCGTGGTATTGATGTTGGTGCTAAAGCTGAGATTCACAGTATAATAACTGATTTAGCAGGCCAAGGAAAAACAATTATAATGGTATCTTCTGAATTGCCAGAGATATTAGGAATGTGCGATAGAATTGTCGTTGTACATGATGGAAGAGTAACTGGTATTTTAGACAGAAAAGATGCAAATCAAGAAATTACAATGAAATATGCTACCAATACAATGGAGCAATAGATTGGAAGGAGATTCATAATGAATAGAGAAGTAGCTAAGAAAATCATTAGTAAATACGGTATTTACTTTGTATTGCTCTTTATGGTAATAGCAATGAGTATTTTTTCAGATGTGTTTTTAACTGGAAGGAACTTAATTAGTGTTATCCGTCAAGTTTCTGTTATTGGTTTATTGTCACTAGGAGTTACACTTGTTATTATTTCAAAGGGTATTGACCTCTCATCTGGATCAGTTCTTGCTTTTTCAGCGGTTATGGCAGCAAGTTTTGGACAGTTGATAACATTTGCAGACAAAATGTATCCAGGCATTGGAGAATTACCTGTAATTGTTCCTTTGCTTGTAGCACTTGCAGTTGGTACATTATGTGGTATAATTAATGGAGCATTGATTGCTAAAACAGGTATCCCAGCGTTTATCGCAACGCTTGGTATGTATACAGCTGCAAGAGGTGCAGCATTACTTTACACAGATGGTCGTCCGGTAAGTAATCTTACAGATAGCTACAAATGGTTTGGTCAAGGTTATGTAGGATTCATCCCTGTACCAGTATTGATCTATATATTAATGGCTGTAATTACATGGGTTTTATTAAATCATACACGATTTGGTAAGAACGTATATGCAATTGGCGGTAATATTCACGCGGCAGAAGTATCTGGTATTAATGTACATAGGAACTTAATTAAAATTTATGCGTATGCAGGGTTATTATCAGGTCTTGCAGGATTAGTAATGTCAGCTCGTGTAGATACAGGTCAACCGGGTATGGGTATGGGTTACGAACTTGATGCGATTGC
Source organism: Firmicutes bacterium HGW-Firmicutes-7 (assembly GCA_002841375.1). Taxonomy (GTDB): domain Bacteria; phylum Bacillota; class Clostridia; order Lachnospirales; family Vallitaleaceae; genus HGW-1. The sequence continues at coordinate 73,107 of PGZO01000004.1, forward strand.
AGCAACAACAATTGGTGGTACTAGTCACGCAGGCGGTATCGGAACAATTGGTGGAGCCGTTGTTGGCTTGTTAATACTTGGCGTACTTAATAATGGACTTAACTTATTAGGCGTATCTGCTTATTGGCAACAAATCATCAAAGGTGTAATTATTGTTGGTGCAGTTGTTATTGATATGAGAAGAAACAGAGTTAAAAAATAAGGTTTTGTTTCATTGACTTGTGCTTTTGATAGATATAAACTTTGTAGTGCTGCGAAACAAGGAGAAAAATTATGAAGGTCACAATAACAGATATAGCTAAAATTGCTAATGTTTCTGTAGCGACAGTCTCAAGGGTTATTAATAATAAGAGCAAAGGTGTCAGCGAACAAACGAGAACACGCTTATTAAAATTAATTGAAGAATATAATTTTGAACCAAATGCAGTCGCTAGAGGTCTAGTTACGAAAAAATCTAAAATAATCGGTTTATTGATACAAGATATTGCGAATCCATTTTATCCCAGGTTAGCAAAAGGGGTTGAAGAAGAAGCGAATTTAAGAGGCTATAATATTATACTATGTGATGGAAATAACTCAGAAGAGAAGGAAGTCAACTATTTAGACTTTTTAAATAAACACTATGTCGCAGGTATTATTTACAATAATTTTAACAATATTGGAGATAAGATCTTAAACATCATAGTGAATAATTCTATCCCTTTGGTATTTATTGACTCGAAGATCGATATTCCAGGTATTAGATGTGTATATGTGGAAAATGAGAAAGCAATATATGAATTGGTAAGTTATTTAATTTCTATAGGACACAGAAAAATTGGTTTTATTACAGGCCCAATGGATAGTTACTCTACGAATGAACGTTTTAAAGGTTACATAAAAGTTTTAGAAGATAATCAAATTCCAATTGACTATGATTTAATTGTTGAAGGGGATTATACTATTCCAAAAGGTTATGAAACAATGGGCATCTTACTTGATAGAAAAACAGAGATGACAGTTGTTGTATGTTGTAATGATTTAATGGCGATTGGTGCTATGGAAATGCTTGAAGAAAGAAATATAAAAGTTCCTGATGAAATGTCAATAGTAGGATTTGATAATATTGATATGTCTCGTATAGTTCGACCAAAATTGACGACCGTTTCCCAACCAAGTTATGAAATGGGTCGTGCTGCGGCAAAAATGCTTATTAATATTATTGAGAATAAGTCAAAAAAGAACGATGCAAGTGTTGTTTTTTTACCTGAGCTTGTTATTAGAGATTCAGTTAAGAAGTTAAATTAAAATAGAGGGCAGCGTACCCTCTATGGGTATTCATGCTTTTTTATTTTTAATCGAGAGTAAACGTTTTAGTTGAATTGGAGAATACTTCAATAAGAACGGTTTAAACGATTAGAACAGCGATAGATGATGATATTGAGGAGGACTAAAAAATGGAAACAGTACGTTTAACAATGGCGCAAGCCTTAGTTAAATTTCTAGATCAACAATATGTAGAATTTGATGGTGTAGAGCAAAAGTTTGTTAAGGGTGTTTTGACAATATTTGGTCATGGAAACGTATTAGGTATGGGTCAAGCGCTTGAAGAAGATGCTGGCGATTTAGTGATGTACCAAGGACGTAATGAACAAGGCATGGCTCATATTGCAACAGGATTTGCTAAGCAAAGTCATAGAAAACAGATTTTAGCATGTTCTTCATCGGTAGGACCAGGTGCAGCGAATATGGTAACAGCAGCAGCGACTGCAACAGCCAATAGAATACCTGTATTATTTCTACCTGGCGATGTATATGCGTCACGTCAACCAGACCCAGTATTGCAACAAATTGAGCAATTTAACAGTTTAAGCATATCAACGAATGATGCTTTTAAGGCAGTTAGTAAATACTGGGATAGAGTACAACGTCCAGAACAACTTATGACAGCAATGATTCATGCAATGCGCGTATTAACAGATCCAGCTGATACAGGCGCAGTTACGATTGCATTACCGCAGGATGTTCAAGGAGAAGCCTACGATTATCCAGTAAGTTTCTTTAAGAAACGAGTACATAGAATAGAAAGAAGACCCGCTACGACGGAAATGATTAAGGATGCTGTAAAAGCGATTAAAAACAAGAAAAAACCAATCCTTATTTGTGGCGGAGGGGTTCGTTACTCAGAAGCACAAGAAGCATTTAAAGCTTTTGCAGAGAAATTCAATATTCCATTTGGTGAAACTCAAGCTGGGAAGAGCGCTGTGGTATTTGACCATGAACTCAACCTAGGTGGCATTGGAACAACTGGGAATTTATCCGCGAATATCATTGCTCAAGAAGCAGATCTTGTAATCGGAGTAGGAACAAGATATACAGACTTTACAACGGCTTCAAAGTGGATTTTCCAAAACCCAGATGTAGAATTTGTTAACATCAATGTAGCTTCGTTTGATGCTTATAAAATGGATGCTACTCAAGTTGTAGCAGATGCAAAGTGTGCACTTGAAGCGCTATCAGAAGCGCTTGAAATAGAACAGTACCGTTCAGGTTATACTAATGAAATTAAGGAAGCCAAGGACGCATGGGCAACAGAACTTAATAGGTTATTTAATATTAAAATGACAGATAATTTTGTGCCTGAAGTAGCAGGTGATCTTGACGATAAGCTACCTGAATATATTGAAGTACTTGGTTCAAATATGACACAAACTAGAGTTTTAGGTATTTTAGATGAATATTTGGAGGATAATGCCATTATAGTTGGCGCTGCTGGTAGCTTGCCAGGAGATTTACAACGTGTCTGGTGTCCAAAGGTTCCAAATACGTATCATTTAGAATATGGTTATTCTTGTATGGGATATGAAATTAGTGCATCCGTAGGGGCAAAGATGGCAAAGCCAGAGCAACCCGTTTACACAATGATTGGTGATGGTTCTTATATCATGCTTCACTCAGAGCTAATAACTGCAATCCAAGAAGGTATTAAGATTAATGTCCTTCTGTTTGATAATAATGAATTTGGATGTATTAACAATCTCCAAATGGATCAAGGAATGGGATCTTATGGAACTGAAATGCGTTTCAGGAACCCTAAAACAGGATTATTAGATGGGCCTTTAGTACCCATTGATTTTGCAATGAACGCCACAGCATATGGCTGTAAAACTTATACAGTAAAAACTGAAGAAGAACTTATTCAGGCGTTAGAAGATGCTAAGAAACAAACCGTATCAACCCTAATTGATATTAAAGTTTTACCTAAAACTATGACAAATGGATACAAAGGTTGGTGGCGAGTAGGGAATGCAGAAGTAGCAAAGAATGAAAAGATTTTAGCAGCAACAAAAGATTTAAAAGAACACATTAAACAAGCACGTCAATATTAAATGATTGAAAGGAAGGAACAATATGTTAAATGCAAACAAAGTAAAACTAGGCATTGCACCAATTGCGTGGACAAATGATGACTTACCAGAGCTAGGAAAAGAGAATACATTCGAGCAGTGTATTAGTGAAATGGCTCTTGCGGGTTTCACTGGAAGTGAAGTAGGTAATAAATATCCAAAAGATCCTACAGTTTTAAAAAAAGCATTAGATCTTAGAGGCGTACAAATTTGTAATGCATGGTTTTCAACTTTATTTACTTCTGAACCAGAAGAAGTAACGATTGCAAACTTTATCAAACACAGAGATTTCTTGTATGCAGTTGGCGCTAGAATGATTGGTTGTTCTGAGCAAGGAAATAGCATTCAAGGTACAACTAAAGCTGTATTTGATGAAAAACCAGTTTATACTGAAGAAGAATGGGTTAAAGTAACAAAAGGTATGAATAAGTTGGCAGACCTTGCAGCAGAAAAAGGCATGAAATTATCTTTCCATCATCATATGGGTACTGGCGTTCAAACACCAGAGGAAATTGATAAGTTTATGGAAATGACTGCTGATAATGTATACTTATTATTTGACTCAGGTCATTTAGCATATTCAGAAGGTAATGTAGAAGCAGCATACGCTGTGTTAGAAAAACATGCGGCTCGTACAGCTCACGTTCACTTAAAAGACATTCGTAAAGAAGTTGTAGATAAAGTTAAAGCAAATAAATTAAGTTTTCTTGAAGGTGTTAAACTAGGTGCGTTTACAGTTCCAGGAGATGGTATTATCGATTTTACACCTATCTTCTCAATTTTGGAAAAATCAAACTATGAAGGTTGGATGGTAGTTGAAGCAGAACAAGATCCTGCTATCGCAAATCCATTTGAATATGCAGTAAAAGCAAGAGCATATATCAAGGAAAAAAGCGGACTATAAAACAGTCTAATTTAAAGCAGTAACGCCCCCACGAAGTGGGGGGGATTACTGGAAAAACTTATTAAAAAGGAGCAAGAAGCATGAAAAAATATAAAGTTGGTATTATTGGTGCAGGCAGAATAGGTCGTGTACATGGACAAAGCATTACTTATAACATTCCAAATGTAGAAGTTAAGTCAGTTTCTGACATACGATTAGAGGGTGTTAAAGAATGGGCAGATAGCTTAGGAATAGAAAATGTATATGATGATTATAATAAAATATTACAAGACCCTGAAATTGATGCAGTATTAGTGTGTTCTTCAACAGACACACACGCACAAATTTCAATTGAAGCAGCAGAAGCTGGAAAACATATTTTCTGTGAAAAACCAGTAGATTATGATCTTGGAAGAATTCACAAAGTACTTGCAGCAGTTGAAAAAGCAGGGGTTAAATTTCAAGTAGGTTTTAATAGAAGATTTGACCATAACTTTGCAAGAATAAATCAAGTAACAAAAGACGGAATTATCGGTGCGCCACATATCATTAAGATTACATCTAGAGATCCTGAGCCACCACCAGTAGCATATGTAAAAGTATCAGGTGGTATCTTCCTTGACATGGCAATTCATGATTTTGATATGGCTAGATTCCAAGCAGGTAGTGAAGTAACTGAAGTGTATGCTGTAGGTGCAAGCTTAGTTGATCCAGAAATTGGTAAAGCAGGCGATGTTGATACGGCAATTATTACATTGAAATTTGAAAATGGTGCAATGGCAGTAATTGATAATAGTCGTAAAGCTGCATATGGATATGATCAAAGAGTAGAAGTATTTGGTTCAAAGGGTTCAATTGAGGCACATAATGATACCGAAACAAATACAGTTCTTAGAACAGAAGAAAGCGTTGTAAGTGATAAACCACTATACTTCTTCTTGGAACGTTATATGGGTTCATTCGTTGAAGAAATGAAACAATTCTTCAAGGCAGTTGAAAATGATACTGAAACACCTGTTAAAGGTATTGATGGACTTAATTCAGTAATTATTGGTCTTGCAGCTAAGAAATCATTAGCAGAAGGTAGACCAGTTAAAACATCAGAAATACAAGCATAAAAAATATAATCAATTTAAAAGGCTATCTTGAATTTTTATTTAAGATAGCCTTTTTAGCCTTTTGTTATAATATAATATTTTTGATGCTAATTTAGGGTAATCAAGTAACGAGAAGTAAATGAAGCGCTTGGTTCTAATGATTGTATACCTAATTTTTCTTTTAAGAGACCACTTGTGGTTACTTCATCTGCGATCCCAAACCATGGTTCAATGCATACAAAGGGTGCATCTTTTTGGGGAGGGGACCATATGCCAACATATGGAAAGTCTTCGAAGGTAACGGATATGAAATGATCGGTTTTATCACATTGAATAGAAATAGTATTTTTATTAACTGTCTCATAAATAAGTGCGTCAATGTCAAATAAACTTCTATTCAAATTAATGTTCGTATTTGTACTGACTTGCTGCTTATTTAAAGTATCTAAATAGGGTCCCGATAACGGAATCTGTGTTCTTATTTGTTTAGGTGAAAAAGTTAAGTAGTAATCTTCAAATTTAGTGTCATTAGTCAAGGGCACATTAAAGCCTGGGTGTGCACCGATAGAAAAGTACATTGTTTCTTTTTTATTTAAATTTTCAACAAAGTAGGTTATATCAATCGTATTTTCTTCGAGTGTATATGTAATCGTTAAGCGAAAATCATAAGGATACATTAATTTTATAGATGGGTTAGAGGTTAAGCACAAGCTTACTTTAGAATCACTTTGAGAGGTGACTTCAAAAAGGCAATCTCTTGCGAATCCATGTTGCCCCATCGTATAGATTTGCCCCTCAAGTTCATAGTGATCATTTTTTAAACGTCCAACGATAGGAAAAAGTACTGGTGCCGTTCTTCCCCAATAAGTGTTATCCCCTTGCCACAAGTATTCAAGATCGGAGCTTTGATTTTTTATACTTAAAAGTTCTGCCCCTTTTTCGTCTACTAAAACTGTTAAATCCTGGTTTTGAATTTGAATGGTCATAGTCGATTCTCCTATAATAATTTAGATGAAAGATTCATTGACGCTAGTACATATAGTGACCATTATATCATATGGAAACTAAAGGATAAATAAAATATGTATTGATTTTTATGTATTTACATGGTATATTTTTTGAGTAAGTTTAAAAAGGTGGGATTTGATGACTAAAGGGCAAGCTGAAGCTAAAATAAGTGAAGCAGTCAGTAAGTTTGAGATAGAATTTATGGGTAGAGGCCCAAAGCAAATTAAAACAGTGATTATTCAAGATTTAATAATAGTAAGACTCAAGGGCTTCCTAAGTCAATCAGAACAAAAATTGGCAGAGAACAGTCAAGGAGTTGAATTGCTAAAAAAAGTTAGGGTAACACTATTTGAGAGTGCTAGAAGCTATTTAGAGGCCCTTATTAAAGAGATTATTGAAGTAGATGTTATAAGTACACACTCAGATGTTAGCACAAAAACAGGTGAAAAAATTATCGTAATTACTATTAGTGAAAATCTAGAAGATGGATTTGGAAAATAGAATACAATTTGGAAGATTAGATGAAGGGTTGAAAAATCAGTCGTAGTATAATCCAATATCTGTAAGCTTTAATTAGCTATAGATATTGGATTTTTATTTTTGCATATAAATTATGAAATCCAATGAAATAATTAAGGTAGGAGGTGTTTTAGCAGTAAGTTAACTGGAATTTATTATGTAACATAAATTAAAAGATTTAGAAAAAAATAAATAATAAAATAGGAAGTGAAAAGATGGAAAATATATTAAATAAGATGATTTTACCCGATGAATTAAAAGCACTATTAAATAAGTCAGACAAGATTACAATTCCAGAAAGCCGTGTTGAACTTTTTAATCTTGCATTAGGTGGAGAAAATAAAGATTTTTTTGAAGTTGCTTACGATGTTCCAGGAAAGGGACGTGTTGTAGAAGCTACCGTTGCAAAAGGTAAGAATGGTGCAATAGTCAATTATATGGATCCGTACCTTAGAAGACGTGACCCAGATTCGATGGTGATTGCAGATGCTGGGAAAACGGACAAGATACGTTATGCAGACAAATATGGATGTGAGTTTGATACGCTTAGGAAAATGACCTTTGATTGGTTATCAGAACAAAATCTTATCCTTATGCCATTTATGGCTGGAGGAGATGGATTAGGATATCCTGCACTTCTTGTTGCACCAGATAATGCAGGTTTCTTTGCGGCAGGGCTTGCTGATTTACAGGGCTTCATCCCTGGTAGTGAAGTGGAAGCTGGGTTTAAGCCAAAAGCAATAATATACCTTGCACCGACTTTTAGGCACACCCATTTTGATGAAAAACAAATGGTCGTGCACAATAGGCTTGAAGAAGAGTATGAGCTATTCTCATATAATCTATACCCAGGGCCAAGTGCAAAAAAAGGTATTTATGGCGTGCTATTGAAAATAGGAGAGGAAGAAGGATGGGTAACGTTACATGGATCAACTGTTCGGGTAATAACGCCTTACGAAGCCATCATAACTATAATGCATGAAGGTGCAAGTGGCGGTGGTAAAAGCGAGATGATAGAGGAGCTTCATAGAGAACTTGATGGAAGGATTTTAATAGGTAAAAATCTTGAAACTTCAGACAAGATATATATTGAGCTTACAGAGACTTGTGAATTAAGACCGATCACAGATGATATGGCACTATGTCATCCTAAGCTTCAAAATGAAAGTAAAAAGTTGGTGGTGACAGATGCTGAAAAAGGCTGGTTTTTAAGAACGAATCATATAAAACGATATGGAACAGATCCATATCTTGAGAATTTATGTATTCACCCACAGGAACCATTGATTTTTATAAATTATGATGCAGCGCCAGGATCAACCTGTCTGCTTTGGGAACATACGATGGATGACCCAGAAACGCCATGTCCAAATCCAAGGGTAATAATGCCTAGAAGCTTTGTACCAAATATAGTAGATGAACCTGTTGAAGTAGATTTAAGAAGCTTTGGTGTACGAACACCTCCTTGTACGAAAGAAAGTCCTACATATGGAATTTTAGGGCTGTTTCATATTCTTCCTCCAGCCCTTGCTTGGCTGTGGAGATTAGTAGCACCTAGAGGACATGATAATCCAAGTATTACAAGTTCAGAAGGTATGAGTAGTGAAGGTGTTGGTTCTTATTGGCCATTTGCCACTGGCAAGATGGTAGACCAAGCAAATCTGCTGCTTAAACAAATAGTAGACACCTCTAATACGAGGTATATATTAGTACCAAATCAGCACATAGGAGCATATAAGGTTGGATTTATGCCACAATGGATAGCAAGGGAATATCTTGCCCGTCGTGGCAGCACGAAATTTAATCCACAGCAATTAATCGAATCAAGGTGTGCTCTTTTAGGGTATGCTTTAAGCAATATTAAAATTGATGGTACATTTATTGCAAAGGACTTGTTAGAAGTGAACAAACAACCAGAAGTTGGAAATGAAGGCTTTGATGCAGGGTCAAAAATACTAATTGATTTCTTCAAAGAAGAATTGGAAAAGTATAATACATCTGAACTCGATCCTTTGGGCAAGCAAATAATTGAGTGTTGTTTAAATAACGGTACTGTTGAGGACTATATAAGATTAATACCAATGAAATTTTAATTTAACATAAAAAAAGTGGTGCATTAAAAAACAAACTGCAGGATGCTGGAATATCAACAACAGTAACTGTAGTTTGTTTTGCTTAACGTTATATTTGTTGTTTTAAATCTTTAAATAAATCAAGCATAAAAGCTTGTTCGTTAATAATATGTTTCACCAATTCTTGCCAAACCATATTCTCTTTTCCAATATCTAATAATTGGGGGTAAAAGGATATTGCTTTTGAATCATAAAGTATAAAATCTGTAATTGCTTTTTTTACGCTTACGATATCTTTGCTGTTTAGCTTAGGCGTTCGATCTACACTTTTTTTTAAGGTTAAGACATTTTTGTATAATTCTATAAAATTTTTCTGTATATGATCAAGGTTATCTACAGCTTCTTTAGGTAGGTCGACTTTTGAAAGAGAAGCAACTGTTTTTAGAAAAATTGGATGATCACTTGAAATGTGACTCCACAAGCGAAGTTCGTTAAAAATACAAGTAAGTTCAGTTGCATAAGTATAACAATACATAAGTTTCTCCAAATAATTCACATTACTATAGTATATGAGCTTTATAAAAAAAGGTACTTAAATAATTATAAGCGGTATAAAAATTTGTTGTTACATATATACTAAATAAATCACTTTATAGAAAGGAGACCATCGTATGAATCATAATAAAAATAGAGAACGAGATAGAGAAAAAAGTAATCCTGAGCTTAGAAAGATGCAACCAAAAGATAATGAGGACATTGGGATTATTGATGGTAAAAAGGTAGGTGTACATGAAAGTAAGCATGAAAAATAGTTCTTACATTTTAGAGGCTATCTCATAATTCAAATGAGATAGCTTTTTTAACCTAACCAAAACATCATTGACTGTGTGTCATTTTTATAACAAATTAAATATAATTATTAACCTCATAAGAAACTATTAGATGTTTTGTATATTCTATGATAAAATCAATGAAATGGAAGTTAATACAAGTTTAATATAAGAAGGCTGACCCACATCAATGGGCAAGAGAGACAGGAGAAAAAATCTAAAATGAATAAATCTTGGAAGAAAAATACAATACTTTTTGTAGCTAGCCAAACAATATCGCTTTTTGGTTCATCACTGGTTCAATATGCAATACTATGGCACATTACTTTGAAAACACAGTCAGGTATAATGATGATGATTTCAATTGTTTGTGGTTTCCTACCTACTTTTTTTCTTTCTCCATTTGCAGGAGTATGGGCTGATCGATATAACCGTAAAATACTTATTATCCTATCAGACACATTCATTGCAGTTTCAACACTCATTTTAGCAATACTTTTTTATGCAGGGTATGATATGCTCTGGTTGCTATTTTTGATGTCTGCCATACGTGCACTTGGGGCTGCAATACAAGCACCAGCAGTTGGGGCTTTTCTTCCTCAAATTGTACCTGAAGATAAGCTTACAAGAGTAAATGCAATCAATGGGAGTATACAAGCAACTGTTATGCTAGCATCTCCGATGCTAAGTGGCGTGCTTATGACCATTGCTACGTTAGAAGCGATATTTTTTGTTGACGTCATTACAGCAGCGATCGCAGTGACTGTGTTAGTGCTGTTTTTAAAAGTGCCTGCCCATGCAAAAGCTTTAAGTAAACAAGCGAACAGTTTCTTTGTTGATATGGTTGAGGGTATATCGTATATAAAGAATCATGCATATGTTAAAAAATTCTTTTTGTTTTGTGCTTTCTTCTTTTTATTTGCTGCGCCAGCTGCATTTTTGACGCCATTACAAGTAGCACGTACTTTTGGTGACGATGTATGGCGGTTAACAGCAATTGAAATAACATTTTCAATTGGTATGATGTTAGGAGGGGGCATTATGGCTTCCTGGGGAGGATTTAAAAACAAAGTACATACTATGACGATGTCTAGTCTTTTAATCGGCGTTTGTACGGTGGCCCTTGGCGTAGTTCCTGTGTTTTGGATATATTTAATCTTTATGGGATTGGTAGGCCTTGCAATACCATTATTTAATACACCATCAACCGTTTTGCTACAAGAAAAAGTTGACGAAGATTTTCTTGGAAGGGTGTTTGGTGTTTTAAGTATGATTATTAGTACAATGATGCCCCTTGGCATGCTTTTATTTGGACCGCTAGCGGACATTATTAAAATTGAATGGCTACTTATAGCAACCGGTATGTTAATGTTTGTCCAGGGATTTTTCTTGTTAAGTAGCAAGGTACTTGTTGAAGCAGGAAAACCCGTAGTAAAACCAGAAGTGTAGCCAGATAAGTAAGAGGATTTGATGATTGTTTTTGGAAATAATTAAGTTTAGATGAATAAAGGGAGGATATTATTAATGGAATTTATTGAAATAATTAAGGCAATTATTCTTGGTATTGTTGAGGGGGTCACCGAATGGTTACCAATCAGTAGTACGGGACATATGATTTTAGTTGATGAGTTTTTACAACTTAATATGAGTGAGGCATTTAAAGAAATGTTTTTCGTAGTTATTCAGCTTGGTGCAATTATGGCAGTAGTGGTCCTTTATTGGAAAAAGCTCATTCCTTTCTCCAAAAAAGAAAAAATAACATTAGATCAAGACACGATTCAACTTTGGTTCAAGATACTTGCAGCCTGTGTACCTGCTGGAATTATTGGTATTTTGTTTGATGATAAAATTAATGCCATGTTTTATAACTATCAGACAGTTGCAATCACTTTGATTGTGTATGGGATTTTGTTTATAGTTATTGAAAGTACAAATAGAAGTGCTAATATTAATGAGCTATCAGAAATTTCCTATAAAACTGCACTGATGATAGGCATATTTCAAGTATTGTCATTAATCCCTGGTACATCACGTTCTGGGGCAACGATACTTGGCGCAATATTAATAGGAACATCAAGAACTGTTGCAGCAGAATTCACCTTTTTCTTGGCTATTCCAGTTATGTTCGGAGCAAGCTTAATAAAAGCCTACAAATTTGGGTTAGTGGTAACAAATGATGAACTTATTATTTTAGTAACCGGGATGATCACAGCTTTTGTAGTATCAATATTAGCTATTAAGTTCTTGATGGGTTATATTAAAAAGCACGATTTCAAGGTGTTTGGGTGGTATAGAATTGTGTTAGGTGCCCTAGTAATTTTATACTTCATGTTTATAAATTGACTATTTTATTTCTATTCCACCGCATATAATAAAACATTTGATAGTAACTACCTTTGCTGATGGGCTTAACACTTTGTTGGGGCTTCGTTTATTATCCCAACCACCAAGTAGAGGTAGCCCTTTCATCTCTACTCGCCAATCATCAGGAACTTTGAAGGTAATACCTCCAAAGGCTGTAAAGGCATCAATGACAACTGGTTCATCCGTCAAAATGATAGAATTTCTTAGGTCAATATCAATGCCACCAAAAATTGCAGTGACTTCTCCGCCTCTAAAATCTTGAGAGGTATTAATTATATTTGCGCCAGAGAAAATAACAGTATTATTCAGCGTATTTAAGTTAAAGCTTTGCTTTGTTTTAGGGAATACAAACCATAATCCTATTACGATAATTAATGTTGGCCAGAGTAATTCCCATATATTAACGCCTGTAAAAAACCATCCGAGGGTTTTTAACTGATAAAATATCCCAAGTAGAATAGCGATGATTCCTAAAGAGTTGCGAGTTGACCGATCTAGCAAGCTATAAAAACCAAAGAAAACGAGGAGTAATGGCCAATAGGTTTTTAGAAGATTTTCATCTAATATACCAAGTGTATTTAATAATATAGCAAGACCAACTAAAATAATAATAATACCTAAAAAAATACGTTTACTGGGTTTATGCTTATCCATTTTATGATGCCTCCGATTTTATTGAATAGGTGTTTATAATAATCTACAGATGTTTATAACATCATTATATACATTAATGGGTGATTAATCTATTAGGAAATGGTTAAAAATTAATTAGAGCATTTAAAAATGAATTCATGTAAGTAGCAGAAGCTCTTTTTATGGCTTCGTAGGAAAGTAGAACTTTCCTACGAAAATAAACTTGATATGTGACGTCGAAACTTTCATGTTTTATTTCATTCTAGTTGGTGAATATATTTCATGAAAGGTTTCCTACTGGATAAAAAAAGAATCCAATTAAGGATTCTATCTATTCATTAACCCAAATTGTCATACGGTCTAAGCATTCTAAACTGCCAACAAATAAGAGGTGGTCGCCTTCTTGAAAAACTTCATAAGGTCCAGGTGAGACAATTAATTGATCTTTTCTCCTTACGCCAACAACCGTTGCGCCGGAGTAATACCATACTTTTAGATCAGCCATACTTTTACCAATAAAATGACTTTTTTTAGGAATGGGCAACTCTAAAGGTATAATTTGGTCACTATGCTTTAGACGATTGGAGTAATCAATTATTTGTTTGATAATACCATCTATCTCGGTATCAATTTTTTTCTTTTGCTTATCTAAATCATGCATGCGACCTTGAAGTTCATAAATACTCTCTCTTGCTCTAAATCTACCAATGAATTCTTCTGCTCGTTCGTGAGAAGCTACGTATATTCCACTACTAGGAACCACTTTAACTATTTGCATATCTTCTAATATACGCATAGCTCTTCTAATCGTCTCGGGTGAAACGTTATATTCACTTGCCAATGAAGAGCGGCCTCTTATTTTTTGATTATGACCAAATTCGCTTTTATAAATCCGACCTGCCATATCAACAGCAATTTTCATGTAGATAGGAACACTGTATCTTTTACTCATAATTCACCTTTTTCTTATTTTGATGGATGGTTTTAGTGTCGAAGTATATAGTTGTTCTTTCTTGCACAACATATTGTTTTAAGCATACACAATATGTTGTGTAAGAATTAGAGTAACTTACTTTTGATACTATAACCATGGTATAATTATACTACAAATGACGACTTATTAACAATTGTTTTTAAACGAATATATATTAATTTTATATAGAAGGAGATTACAAATGAGCATAGGATATGCGTGTCTAGCAGTTGGTGTTATAAATACAGAACTGAAAAATTGCATTATTAAAAATGCTAGTAATGATAAATTATTAGCATTAATTGATTACAATTTGAAATCTCTGGAAAATATGATTGATTACAATGGTAGGAATAATATAAAACTATTTAGGATTAGTTCAAGTTTAATACCCTTTGGTTCAAGTGAAGTCAACAACCTTTTTTGGAGGGATATATTTTCAGATCAATTGAAAAAAATAGGAGATAAAATTCGAAACAGTGAGATGAGAGTTTCGATGCATCCAGGTCAGTATACTGTGTTGAATTCCCCTAAGATAGACGTGGTAAATAGAGCGATTGATGATTTGAATTATCACGCACAGGTATTAGATAGCTTCGGGTTAAACCCAGCGCATAAGATTGTATTGCATATCGGTGGGGTGTATAATGAAAAGGAAAGGGCCATCAGAAGTTTTATAACGAATTTCAATGGGTTGGACGAAAAAGTGAAACAGCGCGTTGTTTTGGAGAATGATGACAAGTCTTACAATATTACTGATGTATTGGAAATTGGCACTTGTCTGAATGCACCGGTTGTTTTTGATAACTTGCATCATGAAATAAATTCTAACAATCAAAGAAAGAGTGATTACGACTGGATAAGAGAATGTAGAAAAACATGGAAAAAGAAAGATGGGGTTCAGAAAATTCATTATTCTCAGCAAAATCTATTAAAGAAACCTGGATCTCATTCAAGCACGATAAGAATCAATGAATTTTTGCACTTTTACGAAGGGCTAGAAACAAAAGATATAGATATAATGCTTGAAGTTAAGGACAAAAACCTCTCAGCTATCAAATGTATAAATTGCACAACACAGCAGGGTAAAATTAAAGTGCTAGAATTAGAATGGCGCAAATATAAGTATAAGATTCTTGAAAATTCTCCCTTACACTATTTAGAAATACGCAAATTACTACGTAATAAAGACCAATATCCTGCAATTGATTTTTATAACTTATTAGAAAGTGCCTTGGAAAATGAAATGAGTGTTGGGAACTCAATCAATGCAGCACAACACATCTGGGGTTACTTTAAAGACGTAGCTTCTGAAAAAGAAAAAAAGCTTTTTTTAAAAAGTATCGAAGGGTATATCGAAGGGAAGACATCCTTAAAAGCGATTAAAAATATTTTGTGGAGAATGACAGTTCAATATAATGAAGCGTACCTTCTAGATTCCTTATATTTTGCAATTTAATCTTATGAAAGAAAGGTTAGTAGAAAGAGGCATCGTCCTTTGGAAATTGATCGAGTTCATATAATTGGCATAAGTATGTCTAAGTAAAAATAAGCTAGTACTGTAGTAGAATTCTTATATTCATATGGTATTAAAAGGATATGTGTGCGCCATCATTGCTATTAGTAAAACTTTGTGATATTATGAAATAACACATGGTTTGGACGGAAAAGATATTTCAGCTTTTGTTTAAAAAATACACAAGCGAGGTGAAGCGAGCTGTGATAATACATTAGAATTTTGAGAAGGATAAAAAGTGAAGACAATTAAGTTTTTGTGAATTGGAGGTAAGAAGATGCCATCAACAATAAAAAATGACTACAAACAGACACAACATATCCTAGCAGATGAGAGAGTTGAAGATGTCGATATTGAAAATAAGTTTAGTGATGACGAAGGCTATAATGAGCGTTTTGAGTTAAAAGAGCTTATTGATTTAAAGCTGTTTAATGACATTCAAGAAGGGCTATCAAAGGTTACGGGATTAGCATTTGTTACCGTTGATTATAAGGGTGAACCTCTTACAAAAAGAACGATGTTTTCAGACTATTGCCGTACTCGTAGAAAAATAGATACATACAAAAAAGCTTGTTATTTATCAGATGCCCATGGAGGATTGGAGGCTGCCATTCGGGGCAAGCCATATATTTACCGTTGTCCAGGAGGTTTAATTGATTTTGCAGTGCCCATTGTTGTTAGAGGACAATATCTAGGTGCGGTTTTGTGCGGACAAGCTAGATGTTCTGACAGTGAGCGTTTTGAAGATATAAATGAATTTATAAAAGCTGATCCTAAATGGAAAGATAACGAAGATTTGGCTGAAAAATATGAAAAAACTTTATATGTTGATTATGATAAAATTATTTCTGTAGCTGATTTGGTCTATTTGGTTATTAATCAATTAGTTGAAAAAGAAGCAATTAATATCATTCAAGAAGAACTCAATCGTCAAAGCCTTCAATTAGCGGTTGAAAAAAGAGCGCGTTTGGAGATTGAAAAGGAGCTGAAGGATGCTGAACTGAAAGCACTTAAAGCCCAAATGAATCCTCATTTTATGTTTAATGTATTAAGCTCCATCAGTAACCTAGCGATGGTAGAAGGTGCAAAGCAAACGGAGGAAATGTCATATTTATTTTCTTATTTGCTAAGATATAATATTGAAAATGGTGATAAAGAGGTGTTCTTAAAAGAAGATATTGAGAATATAGAAAGATATTTAAAGGTTCAAAAAATAAGATTTGGGGATAAGTTGAATTATGATATTTATATGTCAGAGGAGATAGATACGCAAAAGATTCCACCTTTTGTCATACAAACATTTATTGAAAATGCTGTAAATCATGGCATTGTACCAAAGGAAGGTTCTGGAACAGTGACCGTTGAAGTGTTTCTGGAAAAGGAAAATGTTGTTATTAAGGTAGAAGATGATGGAGTAGGAATGTCACAAAGGGCTTTACGTAAAGTATTTTTATTAAATCAAGAAAACTATGAAGGTAATTCTTTAGGTATTGGCATTCAAAACACAAGAAAACGATTGATAAATAATTATGGCCAAGAATACGATGTTGAGATCAATAGCAGAGAACATGTTGGAACGTCGGTTATTATCAAAATCCCAGAGCATTTTGACGAAAGGGTTAGTTAAATGTATAAAGTACTCATAGTTGATGATGAATATTTAATGAGAAAGGCTCTGCGTATAGTTATTACAGAAGTAGAAGGTTTTGAGATTATAGGTGAAGCAGAAAGTGGATTAGAGGCATTAAAGCTTTCAGAGGAGTTATTGCCAGATATCATCTTTATGGATATTAAAATTCCAAGTATTAATGGATTAGATGTAAGTAAAACAATTAAGAAGAAAACGCCCAATACTTCCATTATCGTATTAACTGCGCATAGTGATTTTCAATATGCTCAAATGGCCATACAAATAGGCGTTGATGAATATTTATTAAAGCCATGCTCTTTTGACAAAATAAGAGAAATATTATATAAATATAAAGAGAGCCATGTTGAAAAAAACGCACATTCGTTTGAACTCATAAAACATTTATCTGAAAATGATTTTGAAAAAATATATGTGACGATTCATATGGTTATTAGCAACATCTTCAAACAAACAAATAATCAAGATGTTATATACAGAGAACTTAAGGGAATGCTTTCTGATGCATTAGATTTGATTCCTTGCATGGATAAGCATTATCGTGACAACTATGAAAAAAAATTTCAAATTAATGAAGGCATTTGTATGGATGCTGTTTTGGCAGAGTTTTGGCTCTTTGACTTAGTAGATGAGGTATTTAAACAAAAAAGCATTCAAAATTATTCCCAGCTCATAAAGGTATTTGAGTATCTTGAGGATAATATGAAAAAAGAAGTGAATTTACAGTCGGCAGCAACTTATTCTGAGGTAAGTCTTAGTTATCTAAGTAGGTTGTTTAAAAAAGAATTTGGAATTAATTTTACCAATTATATTAGTGTTAAGAAAGTTACAAAATCAAAGAAGCTATTGAAAGAAAATGCTATGAGTATTGCTGATGTAGCTTTTGAACTGGGATATAATGAGTCCAGTTATTTCTGCAAAGTTTTTAAGGGAATTGAGGGAATTACACCTACACAATATAGAGAAAATCTTAAAAAATAAAATGAGAAATGCAAGTCATGTGTTATTAGGTTGTCGACAAAGAGGCTATACTATGTGTTTTTTTCGCTCCGACACGCGTCCATGCGTGTAAGTCGCGCCGTTCCGCATCCTGCTGCACTATCAAACACATAGTATAGCCCCTTTGCCTCTGTATCGTAAGCTTTATGAAAAAAACATTTATTATAGGAATTTTATTGCTTGTTTCCAACCTGGGAGCAAGCTTTTCTGTTTTTAGCATCCGTGTTAACCCCAAGTTGTATATTTAACAACTTGGGGTTAGTTTTTGTTGAAGGAAATGTATTAATAACTGGATATGACCGTGGCTTGTACAAGGATAGAGCAAGATTTTATAATCATAAAGTGATTTTGGACGAATATTCAATGAACAGCTAAAGGAGATGAACAAAATTTTACAACGAATTAAGAAGCTTAAGGATACAGCCTTTTATAATGCGTACGATCAATAGGAATAACCATATTTGTTCAGAAAGGGTGGTTTAATATACCAATAAATATTAGATTTTACTAAAGTGTATGGGGATTTTTATCTGTAACAACAAAAGAGATTATGCAATACATAAAAATATTATCATGCTTTGTACAAATTTTTGTTACTTATTTTCGGGTAAAAACCTTAATATAGAGAGCGTAATGAAAAATAAAAAAGTTTTTGAACACAATTCTTTAGAGGAGGAAAGATTGGGCTTATTATCCAAGACAAATTTCCTGCTTTTAAAGAGACTTCTAGTGTATGAGTAACTTGAATTAAGGTAAAACACCAATAAGGTAAAAGGAGGAAAAAAGATGTCACAAGAAGCTTTAGGAATGATTGAAACAAAGGGCCTTGTAGGGGCAATTGAGGCTGCAGATGCAATGGTAAAGTCAGCAAACGTGGAATTAGTTGGGTACGAAAAAATCGGTTCAGGGTTGGTTACTGTTATGGTAAGAGGCGATGTAGGAGCTGTTAAAGCAGCTACAGATGCAGGAGCTGCAGCAGCTGAAAAAGTTGGACAGATAATTTCAACACATGTAATACCAAGACCACATCCAGATGTAGAAAAAATGATATCACCTGAAAAAAAGTAGAAGGAGGTTTAAAAAATGGAAGATAAAGTAATGGAAAAAGTAATGGAAGAAGTAATGAAAAAATTAGGCAAGGAAACAGAAGCACCGGCAGCAGCAGCTAAGAAAATTAGTAGTGCTGGAATTACAGAATTTGTTGGAACTGCTATTGGGGATACATTAGGACTAGTAATCGCTAATATAGACCATACATTACATAGCTTTATGAAATTAGATCCTAAGTATAAATCAATTGGGATCGTTGGCGCAAGAACGGGTGCAGGCCCTCATGTTATGGCAGCAGATGAAGCAGTAAAAGCAACAAACACAGAAATTATATCTATTGAATTGCCTAGAGACACGAAAGGCGGAGCAGGACATGGTTGCTTAATTTTGTTTGGAGCTGAAGATGTATCTGATGCAAGACGTGCGGTAGAAGTTTGCCTTAAAGAATTAGATAGAACTTTTGGAGATGTATATGCAAATGGTGCGGGTCATATTGAACTTCAATATACAGCTAGAGCTAGTTACGCATGTAATAAAGCTTTTGGCGCACCAATTGGAAAAGCATTTGGATTAATTGTTGGGGCACCGGCAGCGATTGGCGTAATAACTGCAGATACAGCTATCAAAGCAGCTAACGTTGATATCGTAGGATATGCTTCACCTTCAACTACATCTTACTCAAACGAAGCTATATTATTTATTAGTGGAGATTCAGGTGCAGTTAGACAGTCTATACTAGCAGCTAAAGACGTTGGCGTAAAACTTTTAGAAGTTTTAGGAAACGAAGCGGCTCCATCTGTTACAACGCCATACATTTAAAGAATAATAAGGAGGGTACGACATGAAATCCAAACGCTTTCAAGTATTGTCAGAAAGACCAGTTAACAAGGATGGATTCGTAAAAGAGTGGCCCGAAGTTGGCTTAATCGCAATGAACTCACCTTACGATCCAAAACCAAGTGTTAAATTAGAAAATGGAGTAATTGTAGAATTGGACGGAAAGAAAAGAGCTGACTTTGACTTGCTCGATACTTTTATCGCAGATTACTCGATTAATAAAGAAAATACAGAAAAAGTAATGGCAATGGATTCTCTTAAATTAGCGCACATGCTGGCTGATATTAATGTAGGAAGAGATGAACTTGTAAAATTAACAACAGCAATGACACCTGCTAAGGTTGTTGAAATTGTTGGACATATGAATGTTTTAGAATTGATGATGGCCTTGACAAAGATGAGAGCTAGAAAAACGCCTTCAAACCAATGCCATGTTACCAACTTAAAAGACAATCCTATTCAAATTGCCGCAGATGCTGCAGAAGCTGCACTTAGAGGCTTTGATGAACAAGAAACAACAGTTGGTATTGCAAGATATGCACCTTTTAATGCATTAGCATTATTGGTAGGCGCTCAAGTAGGAAGACCAGGTATATTAACTCAATGTGCAGTTGAAGAAGCAACAGAGTTAATTCTCGGTATGAGAGGACTTACTGCCTATGCTGAAACAGTTTCTGTATATGGTACAGAACAAGTTTTCATTGATGGTGACGATACGCCATGGTCAAAATCCTTCCTAGCTTCTGCATATGCATCTAGAGGATTAAAAATGAGATATACATCTGGTACAGGTTCAGAAGTATTAATGGGATACGCTGAAAAGAAATCTATGTTATATCTTGAAGCAAGATGTATATTTGTAACAAAAGGTGCTGGTGTACAAGGGCTTCAAAATGGTTCTATCTCTTGTATAGGTGTACCAGGTGGTGTACCAGGTGGTATAAGAGCGGTTCTTGCTGAAAACGTTATTACAACTATGATGGATCTTGAAGTTGCTTCAGGTAACGATCAAACTTTCTCTCATTCAGATATTAGAAGAACAGCTAGAACTTTAATGCAAATGATTCCTGGAACTGACTTCATATTCTCAGGTTATTCAGCAACACCTAACTATGACAATATGTTTGCAGGATCGAACTTTGATGCAGATGATTATGATGACTATAACATTCTTCAAAGAGATTTAAAGGTTGATGGTGGTCTTAGACCAGTATTAGAAGAAGAAGTTGTTAAAGTAAGAAATAAAGCTGCAAAAGTTCTTCAATGTGTGTTTAAAGAATTAGACCTTACAGTTATTACTGATGAAGAAGTTGAAGCTGCAACTTATGCACATGGTTCAAAGGATATGCCAGACAGAAATGTGGTAGATGATTTAAATTCTACAGAGGACATGATGAAACGAGGCATTACTGGAATTGATGTAGTTAAAGCTATTAAAAAGAGTGGATATGATGATTTGGCTGAAAGCCTTCTCGGTATGTTAAAGCTAAGAGTTTCAGGAGACCATCTTCATACTTCAGCTATTATTGATTCAAACTTCCATGTAATTAGTGCTGTAAACGATAAGAATGATTATAGAGGACCAGGAACTGGATATGCAATGTCAGAAGCAAGATGGAATGAAGTTCAAGACATTCCTAATGCAATTGATGCGGCAGATTATAAATAAGAGAGGAGGCATATCGATGGAGATCAATGAAAAAGTATTAAAAAGTATTATTGAAGAAGTTCTTCAAAATTTAAAGGTACAAGAGTCTGGGATTACTACTTCAAACGATGTAGCTGATTTGAAATTATCTTCTGTTGGACCAGCAGCTGTTGGAAAAAGAAAAGATGAAGTTATTATAGGGATTGCTCCTGCATTTGGAGAATATCAAACTAAAACAATAACCAAGATACCTCATGGGAAAGTATTGAAAGAGATCATGGCAGGTATTGAAGAAGAAGGATTAGTACCTAGAGTAATAAGAGTACTTAGAACATCTGATGTTTCGTTTATTGCACATAATGCTGCAACTTTAAGCGGTTCAGGCATTGGTATCGGAATTCAATCTAAAGGAACAACAGTTATTCATCAAAAGGATTTATTGCCTTTGAGTAATGTAGAATTATTTCCACAAGCGCCATTAATTACCCTAGACGTTTATAGAGCGATTGGAAGAAATGCAGCTAAATATGCAAAGGGTGAATCCCCAAGTCCAGTACCTACTATGAATGATCAAATGGCAAGACCTAAATATCAGGCAATTGCCGCTCTGCTTCATATAAAAGAAACAGAACACGTTAAGCAAGATGCTCCGGCTGAAGAGCTTAAAGTAATATTCGAATAAGGAGGAGGTTTAAATGATGGACAATGCTGTTCTCGAGAAAATGATAAAAGAAGTTATGAGCTCAATGAATAAAGAAGATTCCTATACATCTAAAACAGAAAGTGCTCCAGGTGCAAGGATGACAGAGGCTAATTATCCTCTTAGTGAAAAAATGGGAAAAACCATAAAAGCACCTACTGGAAAGACATTAGATGAAATTACAATTGAAGGTGTTATGAATGGGACTATTACTGCAAATGACGTAAAAATTGCTCCAGAAACATTAGAAATGCAAGCGCAGGTTGCTGAATCTGTTGGAAGAGATGCATTTGCTAGAAACCTTAGAAGAGCTGCAGAATTAATTGCTGTTCCTGATGCAAGGGTGCTTGAAATTTATAATGCGCTAAGACCTTATAGATCTACTAAAGCAGAATTGTTAGAAATAGCAGATGAACTTGAATCAAAGTATTGCTGTAAAATCAACAGTGCCTTTGTAAGGGAAGCAGCTATGTTATATGAAAGCAGAGGAAGGCTTAAAAAGTAATATCTGGAGGGATTTTTTATGAAAATAATTGCAGGAATAGACATAGGTAATGCTAGCACTGAAACTGCTATTGGAAAAGTATATGATGATAACAAGGTAGAATTTCTTGGCAGTTCTTTAGTTAATACGACTGGAGTAAAGGGCACTAAAGATAATATTCCTGGAATTTATAAATCCTTAAAAAAAGCTTTGGAAGCATCAAAAATCAGTATGGAAGACCTTGATTTAATTAGAATAAATGAAGCTGCGCCTGTAATTGGAGACGTAGCTATGGAAACGATCACTGAGACAATAATTACAGAATCGACTATGATTGGTCATAATCCTACAACTCCTGGAGGCATTGGAATAGGAGTAGGAATTTCTACTCCTATAAACCAGCTTCAAGGGATGAAACCAGGAGATCAAGTTATAGTACTTATTCCAAAAGCTTATGAATTTAATCAAGCTTCAAAGATCATAAATGATGCATGGGATAGAGGTATTGAAGTAAAAGGTGCCATTGCAGAAAATGATGATGGTGTGCTTATTAATAACAGATTGATTAATAGTATACCGATTATTGATGAAGTTAATCTTTTTGAAAAGATACCTCTTAATATGTTAACTGCAGTAGAAGTGGCACATGTGGGTCATGTAGTAGAAGTTTTATCAAATCCTTATGGTATAGCAACCGTTTTTAAATTAAGTAGTGAAGAGACCAAGTTGGTTGTTCCTATTGCAAGAGCGCTTATAGGAAATAGGTCAGCAGTTGTTATTAAAACGCCTAAGGGAGATGTAAAAGCAAGAAGCATACCAGCCGGTGAAATTATTATTGTTGGTGAAAAAATCAAAAGGAAAGTAGATGTTGATGATGGCGCACTAGCATTAATGAATAATTTGGAAATGTGCTCACCTATAATGGATATTCAAGGAGAAGCTGGAACGAACGCAGGAGGAATGCTTGAAAGAGTGAGACACGTTATGGCTAGTCTTACAGACCAAAGTCATACGGATGTCAAAATAAAAGACCTTTTAGCGGTGGATACCATTTGTCCTCAGAAAGTACAGGGTGGTATAGCGGGTGAATATTCAATGGAAAATGCAGTAGGCATTGCTGCTATGGTAAAGGCTGATAGACTTCAAATGAATATTATTGCTGATTTGTTGCAAGAGAAATTAGGGGTAAAAGTAGAGGTAGGTGGAGTTGAAGCTGAAATGGCTATAAACGGTGCCTTAACTACACCAGGAACGGATAAACCCCTTGCTATTATTGATATGGGAGCAGGTTCAACTGACGCATGCTTTATGACAAAAGATGGAAACGTTAAGCTTGTACATTTAGCTGGAGCAGGAAATATGGTAACATTGCTTATTCAAACTGAATTAGGTCTTGATAGTTTTGATCTTGCAGAAGATATCAAAAAGTATTCTTTGGCAAAGGCAGAAAGTCTTTTTCATATAAGGCATGAAGATGGTTCTGTAGAATTTTTTAGAGAACCGTTAGATCCTAAGCTCTTTGCAAGGGTTATTATTCTTAAGGAAAACGAGATGGTTCCTATTAATCATCAAGTTTCTATTGAAAAAATTAAGTTGGTAAGAAAACAAGCGAAAGAAAAAGTTTTTGTTACCAATGCTTTAAGGGCATTAAAGCAGGTCAGTGCTACAGGAGATATTAGAGCGTTAGATCATGTTGTTTTAGTAGGAGGTTCGGCCCTTGACTTTGAAGTGCCACAACTTGTAACAGATGCATTATCTCAATTTGGTATTGTTGCAGGAAGAGGGAATATAAGAGGGACTGAAGGTCCAAGAAATGCCGTGGCTACAGGCTTAGTCCTTGTTAAATAAGGCTTGTTCTGTTTAACTTTTTGCTTTAGTGAAATGCGTGCGTGAGGCATGTACATTCTTGTAAAATAGGTGATTAAATGAATGAGACACTTGCAATATATATATGCTATGAAAATAAAATAACAGATAAACAGTTAATTGATTTAATAACTTATGGAATTGAAGAAGAAGGCATTCCATGTCATTTAAAAAGTGATTTATGTTCCAATTTTAAAGAGCTCGCAATAATAGCTTCTAATGAATCCCAGTTGGACGTTGGAATCGGTATAGATGCGGCAGGAAATATGTGTTTGCATCATTCGAAATTACCGGATCAATATTTTCTTTTTGAAAGTAACCATCAAAATGATAAGCTTAAACTAAGAAATATTGGTGTAAATGGTGCAAGACTCGTTAAGGGAATACCTTTTGTAGTTTAGGGCTCCCTTAGAAAGGAGGAGATTTTTTGAATAATGCGTTAGGATTAGTTGAAGCCATAGGACGAGCAGCAGCTATTGTAGCTGTAGACACTATTTTAAAAGCTGCAAACGTTACTTTAATAGGGATAGAACCTAGTAAAGGAGGCGGTATGTACGCAATTAAAGTTGAAGGGGATGTTGGAGCAGTCACTGCGGCTGTAGATTCTATTAAATCCCTTGATGAACTTCGAAACAAAATATATACGAGTAAGGTTATTGCAAGGCCAGCGGAAGGCATTGAAAAGTTGATTTATAATTCAGTAACCCTTGGCTATCAAAAAAAGGTCAAAGATGCAATAAATGAAGTTATGAAGGAAGAAAGCAAAGAAGAAAGTAAAGAAGAAATTAAAGAAGAAATTAAAGAAGAAATTAAAGAAGAAGTAAAAGTGAAAGCGAAAATTAAAGAAGAAGTAAAGAAAGAAGAAGTAAAGAAAGAAGAAGTAAAGAAAGAAGAAGTAAAGAAAGAAGAAGTAAAGAAAGAAGAAGTAAAGAAAGAAGAAGTAAAAAAAGAAGAAGTAAAAAAAGAAGAAGTAAAGAAAGAAGAAGTAAAAAAAGAAGCTAAGAAAGAAATAAAATTAGAAGTAAAAGAAGAAGCAAAGAAAGAAGTAAAAGAAGAAGCAAAAGAAGAACTAAAAGTAGTAGCTAAGAAAGAAGTTAAAGAAGAAGCTAAAGTAAAAGTAGTAGAAGCAATAAAAGAAAGTACGCCGATCAAAGAAGTTAAAACAGAGGTGAAGGTTCCAAAAGAAACGTGTAATTTATGCAATGATTTAAAATGCAAAAGAAAAAGGGGAGAACCTAAAAACTTATGCATTCATTATAACGTTAAATCTACCTGAATATATCCATATGCCCTATAAATTGTAGAGAGGTGTATTAAAAAAGGAGGCAACAAAAATGTCTAAAGAAGCATTAGGAATGATCGAAACAAAAGGTTTGGTAGGCGCTATTGAAGCAGCAGATGCAATGGTTAAAGCAGCTAATGTTGAACTAGTAGGTTATGAAAAAATAGGCTCTGGGTTAGTAACGGTAATGGTAAGAGGCGATGTTGGTGCTGTTAAAGCAGCGACTGATGCTGGAGCTGGAGCAGCTAACAGAGTGGGAGAAGTAGTTTCTGTTCATGTTATTCCAAGACCGCATTCAGATATTGAGAAACTCATTCCAGAAAAGTAGGTAGATGGTATGAAAGAAGAAATACTCATCAAGATTGTAGCACAAGTAATTAGAAAATATGTTATTGACGCTATTTATGTTCCTGCGGGTGTGTCTAATAGGCACATCCACATTAAACAAGAAGATTTAGAAATTCTTTTCGGTAAAGATTATGAATTAAATAAATTAAAGGATCTAAAACAACCAGGCGAATTCGCCTCTAATGAAACAGTAACATTAGTTACAAAAAAGGCAACAATCCCAAAGGTAAGAATATTGGGGCCAATAAGAAAAGACACACAAGTTGAACTTTCTTTATCAGATGGTTTTCTGCTAGGAGTAAATAATATTCCTATTAGAGAGTCAGGAAATATTAAAGATTCAGAAGGCATTATTGTTAGAGGACCTGCAGGAGAAATAGAAATTGAACAAGGTGCAATTGCTGCCCATAGACATATACATATGCCAAAAGATTTTGCTGACTTATACGGTTTTAAAGATAAGGAAATTGTGTCAGTCACTACAGAAGGCATAAGATCTGTTACTTTTAATAATGTTATGTTAAGGGTCTCAGAAAAATATGCATTAGAAATACACCTTGATTTAGATGAGGCAAATGCAGCGAGGGTTAAAAATGGAGATCTATTAAAAATTGTAAGACATGAAGGTGGAGCATATGGATATTGATAGAGTAAATCAAGACATAAAGGCCTTTGAAATTTTAATTGAGGATAAAATATGTGGAGAATTTACAGGAGAGCTATTTACTGGAGTTGACCTTGGTACAGCATATATTGTTTTAAGTGTAGTTGATAAAAATGGAAAAGCCATTGCAGGCGCTAAAAAAAGAGCATCCGTTGTAAAGGATGGAGTCGTAGTTGATTACATTGGTGCAATTAAAATAGTTAGAGAATTAAAAAGAGAACTTGAAGAAATTATCGGAATAAAATTATTAAAGGCTGCTACAGCGATCCCGCCAGGTGTCTCAGAAGGATCTGTAAAAGCAATCGTAAACGTGGTTGAAGCTTGTGAATTTGAAGTTGTAAATGTCGTAGATGAACCGACTGCAGCAGCAAAAGTATTATGTGTTAAAGATGGAGCAGTCGTTGATGTTGGTGGTGGAACTACCGGTATTTCAGTAATTGAAAGTGGAAATGTTACTTTTACAGCAGATGAAGCTACAGGTGGACACCATATGAACCTTGTATTAGCTGGTAGATACAACTTGAATTATGAAGAAGCTGAAATATTGAAGCATACGAAAGATAGAGAATGGGATGTGTTTCCAGTTATAGCGCCTGTTGTTGAGAAAATGGCTTCAATAGTCAATCGATTTATATATGGAAAGGAAGTATCTACCATCTATATTGTAGGTGGTGCAGCAACCTTTGTGGAATTTGAAAAAGTATTCACGCAAAAAACTGGATTAATGGTTATTAAGCCTTACAATCCAATGTTAGTAACACCACTAGGAATAGCATTAAGTTGTTTAAGTGAGGTGAAATAGTATTGAAGGAAGAAACACTTACTTATATTGTTAATGAAGTAGTCAGAAGGGTAAAGCTTCTTCTCAATACCCACAGCGGGCTACTCATAATAAGAAAAAATACAGACTACATATTGCTTAACATCTTATTGATGTCAATGAAGAATAATGGATATATTTTTGATGTGTTGGTGTTAACGGACTCAAAAGAATTAATAGAATTAGACGACGCCCTTGAAGCGCTAACCTTTATAAAAGCGCCAGAGCTACAGAACCATGTTGAAGGGATCCATAAATATGAAGTGGTTATTGTAAGTAATTTAAATATAATGGAAATTGGGAAAATAAGTAATCTAAAAATTGAAGATGATTTTTTGTATTTATTATATGAAGCGTTAAAAGAAGGAAAAACTGTAATTGGTTTCTCTAAAGACTTGGACATTAAGAACAATATTAATCTTAGAAACTTAACGTTAAAGTTGAGCGCTACACTTGAAGAAATTGGACTTAAGCTCATAACGAGGAAAGATGCATTAATAAGGCTTGATAGTAATATTATCACCTTAGAGCAGGTTAAGGGCATAAACGGCGCAAGTGTTATTATTAATAAAACCTCAATATTAACAAGTACAGCGAAAGATTATTTGTCTCAAAATAAAATTGAAATATTAAGAAGGTAGGGTGAAAAGATATGTATTTAGCAGAAGTCAGAGGTCACGTTGTTGCAACAACTAAAAATGAACAGTTAGTAGGGAAAAAGCTCTTAATCGTGCAACCATTAAGCACGAACTTAGAACCATATGGTGAGGCTATAGTAGCTATTGATACAGTCGGGGCAGGCTTTTCAGATAGAGTTTTGATTGCTACAGGGAGTTCGGCAAGAATTATTTTTAATGAGAATAGTCCTATTGACGCTGCTATTGTTGCTATCATTGATACCCTTGAAAGGCATTAGGTGATGCTATGAGTAAGATATATACGAAAGGTGGAGACAAAGGAGAAACCGGCCTTTATGGTGGAACAAGAATACTTAAGTCTTCGAAAAGAGTAACAGCTTATGGAAGTGTGGACCAAGCAAATGCAGCGATAGGCGTAGCAAGTGTGAAAATTAAAGATCATTTACTAAGAGATCTATTAAAAATTATTCAAAACAAACTATTTGTTGTTGGTGGAGAATTGGCCTCTGATGATAAGGGGATGGAAAAGCTTAAACAGCAAATTTTAGAAGAAGATGTCGTTTTTCTGGAAAGAGTAATTGATGAATTATCCAGTAAACTGCCTAGTTTAACCAGTTTCATCATTCCTGATGCCTCAGAGGAGGCGGCCTATCTTCACGTGGCAAGGACTGCAGTCAGGCAGGCAGAACGAGAAATTGTTCATCTATGTGATGAACAGGATATAAGAGCTTACCTATTGGCGTTTATCAATAGATTATCTGATTTATTATTTATTATGAGCAGGTATGTTGTTGAGGTGACACCGCCGGAAGGTAATATTGTGAAGCATGAAGAGGGCAAAGACCTCATGACCTTAGACTTAGCGAATATGATCGTGCTTTCATCATTGAAGAAAGCGGAGGAATTGAAAGTCCCTGTCGTAATATCGATTGTAGATGATGGGGGAAATCTTATACTTCTAAATAGAATGCAAAATGCACATATAGGAAGTATAGATATTTCCATAAATAAAGCGTATACCTCCATGGCTTTTAAGCTCACGACTGAAATGCTCGGAAAGCTTTCCTTGCCAGGTGAAGCACTTTACGGTATTCAAAATACGAATAATGGTAAGATCGTCGTTTTTGGAGGAGGTCTTCCCATATGGTTGAATGGAAAACTAATCGGTGCAATTGGTGTAAGTGGTGGTAGTGTTGAACAAGACATTTTGATCGCTGAGGAAGCTTTGAAAAACTTATAATTTGAAGAGGTGAAAAACTATGAATATTGATTCAAAACAACTAGAAAAAATCGTGAAATTAGTAGCAAATAAAATCGAAGATTTAGAAACTAAACCTATAGCAGGTTCTAGTAGATTAGGTATTTTTGAAGATATGAATGATGCTGTGGAAGCTGCTTATGTGGCTCAAAAAGCGCTTTTTGAATTAACACTTTCCGACAGGAAAAAAATTATTGACGCGATAAAAGCACATCTTAGGTCTTACATTGAAGAAATATCAATGCTTGCTTTTGAAGAGACTGGAATGGGAAGATATGAACATAAAGTCATTAAAAATACTTTAGTAATTGATAAAACACCATCTGTAGAGGATTTAAAAGCCGGCGTATTCACAGGAGATGATGGTCTTACATTGCTAGAAATGTCTCCTTTTGGTGTAATTGGTGCCATATCTCCATCTACAAATCCATCAGAAACAGTAATCTGTAATGCCATTGGAATGATAGCAGCAGGAAACTCAGTCGTATTTTCACCTCATCCAGGTGCTTACAAGACATCTAATAGAGCAGTTGAACTTATTAATGAAGCCATTCAATTCGTAAATGGACCCATTAACCTAGTTTGTACGGTAGATCATCCAAGTCTTGATAAAGCCAATATTATGATGCACCATCCGAAAATCAATTTGATTTGTGCTACGGGTGGTCCTGCAGTGGTTAAAGCGGTTCTATCTACAGGAAAGAAAGCAATTGGTGCAGGGGCTGGTAATCCACCTGTATTTGTAGATAAAACAGCTAATATTGAAAACGCAGCAAGAGATATTGTTTTAGGTAGTAGCTTTGATAACAACCTTCCATGTATTGCAGAAAAAGAAGCAATTGTAATGGACGAGGTATGTGATTATCTTATTTTCAATATGAAGAATAATGGCGCTTATGAAGTTAAAGATAAGGAACTCTGCTTATTAGAAAAATTAGTTCTCTGTGATAAAGGCTATCCCAAAAAAGAATTTATAGGGAAAAATGCAGATTATATCCTATCAAAAATAGGTATTGACGTTGACCCATCTATCGTGTTGATTATTATGGAAGTATCTAAAGACCATCCATTTGTACAAGAAGAGCTTATGATGCCAATCCTTCCAATTGTAAGAGTAAAAGATGCAAAAGAAGGCATTGAACTGGCATGTCAAGTAGAACATGGATTTAGACATACTGCAATTTGCCATTCTAGAGATATTGAGGTGCTTTCAGAGATGGGAAGAAGAATTCAAACAACAATATTTGTTAAAAATGGGCCATCTTACGCAGGGATAGGCGTTGGAGGAGAAGGCTTTACAACTTTTACGATAGCGGGACCAACAGGAGAAGGCTTAACGTCAGCGAGCACCTTTACAAGAAAACGTAGGTGTGTTTTAGTTAATGGCTTTAACATTAAATAAACGCCATAGGTATTTTAGTAAATGGGATCAACATTAAACAAACCCGAGGTGAGAAAAGTGGATAATTTTATTAATATGATTAAGGATTCAGGTGTTGTTGGTGCAGGTGGTGCAGGTTTTCCTACACATGTTAAATTTGATACGAAAGCAGATTTTGTCATTGTAAATGGCGCAGAGTGTGAGCCTTTACTTAGGGTTGATCAAATTTTAATGGATATTGAAGCTGATAAAATTCTCTTTGCACTTGATCAATGCGTTAAGCATGTTGGTGCGAAAGAGGGTATTATTGGGCTGAAAAATAAGTATGCGAAAGCAATCTCTTCGCTTACAAAGGCTTTAGAGAAATATCCTAACCTTCGTATTCATTTATTAGATAATGTCTATCCTGCAGGAGATGAACAGTATTTGGTTTATGTAGTAACAGGAAGAATTGTACCAGAGGGTGGAATTCCTATAATGGTGGGAACCATAGTCACGAATGTAGAAACCTTGCTGAATATTTATAATGGAATCCACAATATACCAGTCACTGAAAAGTATTTAACAATTGCGGGTGCGGTTAAAAATCCGATTACAATAAAAGTTCCATTAGGAATATCGGTGCGAGAGGTTATTCATCTAGCAGGAGGGCCCGTTTACGAAAAATACAAAGTCATTGATGGCGGGCCTATGATGGGGAAAATACTTGAATCTATTGATGATCCCGTTAAAAAAACTTCTAAAGGATATATTGTATTGCCAGAAACACATCCGTTAATAAAGAACAAAGAAAAAAAGGTTTCTAGGGTTCTTAAGGAAGCACAAACAGCTTGTTGTCATTGCGATCTTTGTACAGATGTGTGCCCTAGGTATCTTCTGGGACACAAGCTGCATCCCTCCAAGCTTATGAGAATTTCAAGCTATGGATCTTTAGGAGATGGGAATGCAACTTTAGATGAGGCCTTTTTGTGCTGTGAATGTGGACTCTGTGAACAAGCATGTATCATGAATCTTCAACCTTGGAAGGTCAATATTAATATTAAAAAGCAACTTACAGAGATGGGAATAAAAAATCAAAATAATAGAAAGCCAACAGAAGTCAATCCATTTTTTAAGTATAGAGGTTTTCCGGTAAAAAAACTCATCTACAGAATTGAATTAGATCAATATGACGTCCAAGCACCATTAACTGAAACAGATGTAATTTTCAAAGAAGTCACGATTGTGAACAAGCAACATATAGGTGCCCCCTCCGTACTTTGGGTAAAAGAAGGAGAAATGGTCACAAAAGGTCAACTTATATTTAGAGCGAAAGATCATGCCTTAGGTGCAAATATTCATTCGAGTATATCTGGTATAGTCCTTAAAGCTTGTGATGGTAAAGTCATCATTAAATGTACATAGAGAGGCCATGACTTAAAGGAGGAAATATGAAAAATTCTATTGGTTTATTAGAGTTTAAAAGTATTGCAAAAGGGATAGAGGTAACCGATGAGGTGTTAAAATCCTCTAATGTAGAACTCATAGCTGCAAACCCAATCTGTCCTGGTAAATATATTAGTATTCTTTCAGGAGATGTAGGGGCGATAAACAATGCTGTAGAGATAGGAAAGAAACTAGGTGGCGTATTTCAAATAGAAGCACTGGTGATATCTAATATTCATCCTGATATTTTTCCTGCCTTAACAGGAACCTCCGAAGTGAATTCAATTAATTGTCTTGGAATTATTGAAACCATGTCTTGTCTTAGTTCAATAATGGTAGCAGATACAGCCATTAAGGCTTCTAATATAAGAATTATTGAAATCAGAATTGCAAGAGGCTTAGGTGGAAAAGGATTTACCATCATATCTGGTGAAGTATCATCTGTGAAAAAAGCTATCCAGGCAGTTGAAGAAAAGTATATTTCCACTGGGGAAATATTATGTGCTTCAACGATAGCAAATCCAGAAAAAGAACTTATTAAAAGGATTTTTGGTTAAGTCATTTTATTATTTATACCCCCATATAATTTTTGATAAAGTGAAAGATATAAGTATTAACTGCTTATATATGAGCTAAAGCTATATCGTCACCTCGGTGATATAGCTTTCCCCTAGCTCAGCGGTATATAGTAAAGGAGAAAATCATGAATATTTTTAAGTTACTAATTATTAATCCAGGGTCAACATCAACTAAAGTAGCCATATTTGAAAATGAAAGTGAAATATATAGTAAGACAATTCGTCATGATGCTGAGGAATTGTTGGCATATACCAGCATATTTTCACAATACCCATTTCGAAAAGCAACTATTTTAGACGCGCTTCATGAAGAAAAATTTGATTTAACTACATTAGATGCGATTATTGGAAGAGGCGGCATGCTTAGGCCACTGAAAGGTGGTGTTTACGAAGTAAATAAGAATATGTTAAAGGATTTGGAATCAGGTGAATATGGAGAACATGCTTCTAGCCTTGGGGCTAAATTAGCCTTAGAAATTGGAAGTCCCCTTCATATTCCTTCCTATATTGTTGATCCAGTTGTTGTAGATGAGCTCGAGGAAATTGCTCGAGTATCTGGGATACCAGAAATAAAAAGGAAAAGTATTTTTCACGCATTGAATCAAAAAGCAGTTGCTAGAAAAGCAGCAAAAGAGCTGGGATCAACCTATGATCAACTTAATTTTGTTGTAGCCCACCTTGGTGGCGGTATATCTGTTGGTGCCCATAAGAAAGGACGCGTTATAGATGTTAATAATGCTGTGGATGCAGAAGGCTCTTTTTCACCTGAACGTAGTGGTTCAGTACCGGTAGGTGATCTTGCTAAACTTTGCTACTCAGGAAAATATACCTATCATGAAATTAAAAAGAAAATTACTGGTAAAGGTGGACTAATTGCTTATTTAGGAACATCGGATGGTAGAGAAGTTGAAAGCCGAATTGACAATGGTGACGAAAAAGCAACGCTTATTTATGAAGCAATGGCTTATCAAACCGCAAAAGAGATAGGTGCTTATGCCACTGTATTAAAAGGACAAGTGGATGCAATTATTTTAACTGGCGGATTGCTTTATGATAGAAATATTAAGAAATGGTTAGTAGAGAGGATTGGATTTATAGCACCGGTTATAGTCTATCCAGGAGAAGATGAAATGGCTGCATTGGCAGAAGGTGGACTTAGAGTTCTTCGTGGCCAAGAAAAATCTATATCCTACCAACAATGATTTTGGAGGAGAAGGGGGAGTGGACATGGAAAGTAGCATAGGTTTGTTTGAATTTTATTCAATTTCTGATGGTTTGAAAATGACTGATATTCTATTAAAAAGTTCAAATGTTCATATTCATAAGAATGAAATAATTTGTCCGGGTAAATATGCGCTACTGATCAAAGGAGATCTGAAGGCGGTTAGTAATGCAGTAAGTCGAGCAAAGTCTGAGAAGATGACGTCAATGATTAAAGCAGAGCTGATTCCAGATATCTCAGACAAAGTATTTGAAGGCTTAAATAAAAACATCGATGAATTAAATGCTGATGCAGTAGGAGTCTTAGAAACTAAAAATTACGTAATTTCTCTTGTTTTAGCTGATTTAATGGTGAAAAGCGCTCGTATCACGATTCTCAAAATTTTAGATAGATTAGGCATTGTGGGAAAGGGTATTATCATTTATAGTGGATCAACTTCTCAGGTGGATAGTGCTCATAACTGTGCGATCGGGTCAAAATATGCTGAGAACATCGTTGCTTCAAATACAATTAATAAACCTGACTCCAATTTTTTTAATATTTAAATAAAATATTAGCTTTCTCACAGACGTGTTTTCTTGAATTAAGGAAAGTTCCATAAAAGTAATCGTATATTAAATGACCAAATAGTAAGCGTTTTATTCTAGTGACATTTTAGATTTAGAAAATAAAAAAGGTTAAAATGACGGAGGATGAAAATATGGATAATGGACGATTAAACAAAGAACTTTTAGGCAATGGTGAGCGTGATGAAAACGTAGATATTACAGATATCATTAGTGTTGAGTTTTTGCAAAAATTTCAAGATGCGTTTTCAAATGCATTAGGGGTGGCTAGTTTAACGACGAATAAAGAGGGTATACCGATTACAGAAGGGTCAAACTTCACAGATTTTTGTATGAATTTGTCAAGAGGGTCGAAAGAAGGACTTAGAAGATGTATGGAAAGTGATGCTTTTGGAGGTTCTGAAAGTGCAAAGACTGGAAAACCAGCTGTATATTTTTGTGGAAGTGGATTAATGGATTTCGGTGCACCTATTATGCTACATGGTAAGCAAATAGGAGCAATTCTAGGAGGTCAAACCCTTCCAGCACCTCCAGAAAAAGAGAAATTTATTAAAATTGCTCAAGAGATTGGCGTAGATCCAGATGAATATTTAACAGCACTTAATAAAGTTAAAATCGTACCAGAAGAGCAGCTAAGAGCAGCAGCAGAACTGCTTTTTATCGTTGCAAATGAAATATCTAAAACGGGATATCAAAGACTTGAATTAATGAGAATGTCAGCAAAATTGCATGAAAATGTTTTGCAAATGATGGCTACAATTGAAGAATTAACAGCTTCTGCATCTGAAGTTACGTTTAATCAAAATGCATTAAATAAAGAGATACGAAATGTTAGTACTATTTCAGAAGAAATTAATGATGTGACTGAATCAATTAAGGATATTGCTGATGAAACGCGCTTATTGGGGTTAAACGCAGCAATTGAAGCAGCAAGAGCAGGTGAATCTGGACTAGGGTTTAGTGTTGTGGCAGAAGAAATACGCAAATTATCTAGTGAGTCAAAAAACACGGTTAATAAAATTAAAAAGTTTACTTCGCAAATTAATGATTCGGTTAATAAAACGTCGGAAATGGGAAATTCAACCCTTTTGACAACACGAGAACAAGAGGAAGCGATTGGAAGTATTGTAGGTGCAATAGAAGATGTTGCTACCATGACAAAATTATTGAATTCACTAGCTTCTGATAATTAAGTGTATCTAAATAATAAAATAGTGGGTGATGAATATGGCAAAATTTCAAATAATGGTCTTTGAAATTGATGATAACAGTTATGGTGTAGATATCAAGAACATTAATGGTATTGTGAAAGCGAAAAATTATAAAATTATACCATTGCCAAATTATTCGGAGTTTATTAAAGGGATAACAAATGTAAGAGGAAAAGTATACCCGGTTATTAGTATGCGAAAGAAATTTGGGTTTGAAGAGATTCCGATAAATTCAGATACCAAGTTTGTACTAATAAAAGTTGCGGATAAAGAGCTTGCAATAATTGTTGATGAAGTAACAGATATTCTTAAATTAGATGATAAAGATATTATAAGTGCTAGTTATTTGAATAAAGATAATGAATACATTGCTTTTATTGTGAAATTAGAGGAAGCTTTAGTAGTTGGATTAAATATGGTCAAAATATTTGACTCTCAAGAAATATTAAATATTGATATTCAAGGATCACTTGAAGAAGGTGTGTAAGTGCAAGTGCAATTGCAATTGCTATTATGACAAAATTGTATAATGCATTTTGAAAAATTTTCTATATTGAAAAAGATTGCTTGATTTAATGCAAAATTGTATTATGGGTATTGCTAAAAAACCTTTAATATATATAATAAGGAGTATAGCTTGTAAATAATTTTTAATTGGCGATAACGATATTACATATTTAACGATTGATTATTGGTCAAAATGTGATATAATACAAAAGAGAATATTCATAAAATAACATAAAGATAATAATAGTAAAATAATATATAATAACAATTTAATGTATAATAAAATATAGGTGCCTTTGTTTTATGAAGGTTAAAAGGGAAAACGGTGAAAAACCGTTACAGCCCCCGCTACTGTATGTGGTAAAGAAGCTTTTGGAATATACCATTGAGTATTGTATAAGTACTTGAGAAGGTAAAAAGCTATGATAATCCACAAGTCAGGAAACCTGCCTATAGATTACTTTTTCAAGCTTTCGGAGGGAGAGACTATTGATTATGCCATAAGAACATGAAATTATGGATAATACTATATAGTATGGAATCTTCAAGAGAAGATTCCATTTTTGTTTTTTTGAAAAGGAGGATATGTTATGAGAATCAAGAAATTTGTACTTAGTCTACTATTTTTAACTGTGTTTCTTCAAGCAAAACCTATATATGCTATGCATATTGCAGAGGGATTTTTACCTTTGGCGTGGTGCCTGTTCTGGTTTGCTTGTTCAACACCAATTGTAATGGTAGGCATTTATAAGCTGACCAAAAGGATTCGAAAAAATCCTGAACAAAAAATGTTAGTAGGTGTGAGTGGCGCATTTACGTTTGTGCTATCCGCCCTTAAAATGCCATCTGTTACAGGAAGCAGCTCTCATCCGACAGGCGTTGCGCTAGGTGCTATTTTGTTTGGACCTACAACAATGAGTGTATTAGGAACGATTGTATTGCTTTTCCAAGCACTTCTTTTGGCGCATGGAGGACTTACAACTTTAGGGGCTAATGTATTTGCAATGGCAATTGTAGGTCCAGTATCCGCCTACTGGTTATTTAAAGGGTGTGTTAAAATTGGTTTAAGTCGCACTATAGCTGTATTTTTTGCAACCTTTGTATGTAATATTTTGATTTATGCTACAACATCGTTGCAGTTAGCCCTTGCCTTCCCGGGTCAAAGCTTTGTTGCTTCTAGTCTTAAGTTTTTAACTGTATTTGCAGTGACGCAAATACCACTAGCGATTATTGAAGGATTATTAACTGTTATGATCTTTAACTTTTTAGAAAAGCATGAAAGTACTGAAGTTGAAAAAATGCTAATTGTCATAAAGGAGTAGTGATTATGAAAAACAAAAAGAATATTATATTTATGTTATTGATTTTGGTACTATTAATCATTCCCTTTGTTGTTGCTAGTCAGGGCGAGTTTGGTGGGGCAGATGGAATGGCACTAGATATAGTAATGGAGATTGATCCCAACTACCAACCGATAGCAGAACATTTTTTTGAACCAGCAAGTGGGGAAATAGAATCTATGTTATTTACATTACAAGGTGTTATTGGGGCAAGTTTTATTGGTTATTTTATTGGAACTAAAAGAGCAGCGAATAAAATTAAAAAATTAGAAGGGTGAGTTGAATGGACCAATGGGCGCATGTGAATCGATTCGCGAAAAATCATCCCTTAGAAAAGTGTATCGTAGCAGTTGTAACGATGTTTTTAGTTCTGTTGTGGGATAAACCTATTTTCCATGGAATCATTCTTCTAGGAATGGGCGCTGCAACAGTAATAGGTGCGGGCATACCCTTTAAGATTTATCTGAAGTATATAAGCATACCTTTTGTATTTATTTTAATGACGTTATTGTCTATTATTTTAGAAATCCATTCAGATAACAGGGGTTACATCTATGCTATTGAGATTTTACATGTGTTTGTTGGAATAACCCACGAAAGCATAGGTGTTGCTGTGGGGCTTCTATTTAGAAGTATAGCAACCCTAACATGTTTATACTTTTTAGCAATGACAACACCGATGCAGGATATCATTTATTTATTAGAAAAAATCCATTGTCCTTCAATTTTTACAGAACTTATGGTGTTAATATATCGATTTGTTTTTGTTTTTCTGAACACTGCAAGAACAATATATTATGCTCAAAGTACAAGGTTAGGCTATAAAGGTTTTTACAGAAGTTTAAAATCCCTTAGCACCTTAAGCTCAGTATTATTTATTAAAGCTTATTTGCAGGCGAAGGCATTGTACCAAGCGTCTCTCTCAAGAGGTTACCAGGGGAAATTTTATGGACTTGTAAATAACAAGTTATTAAATGTTAATAGACTAATTGGGATTATTATATTAGAAATTGGACTCCTTATACTAGGAGGATTAAGTCCATGAGTCCAGAGGATAATAATTGGAGGATGTTCAAATGAATGACATAATATTACAGGCCCGTGATTTAAGATATGATTATGAAGATGGCACCAGTGCCCTAGATGATTTGAATATCGATATTCAAAAAGGTAAGAAAACAGCTATCATTGGAGGTAATGGCGCAGGAAAGTCTACATTATTTTTGAATATTAATGGTGTTTTACGACCAAGAAGTGGACAAATTTTCTTTAATGAAGAAAAGGTTAAGTATGATAAAAAAAGCATCTATGAATTAAGGAAAAAGGTTGGACTTGTTTTTCAAGAGCCTGACAATCAAATTTTTTCTTCAAGTATTTATCAAGAAATTGCTTTTGGTCCTTTAAATTTTGGATTATCTAAAGAAGAAGCGAATTTTCGAGTAGAAAAAGTGATGGATGAAATGAAAATTACCCATTTAAGAGAGAAGCCTACTCATTATTTAAGCTATGGGCAAAAAAAGCAAGTGGCCATTGCATCTATTTTAGTATTAGAGCCAGAAGTTATTATTTTAGATGAGCCAACTGCTGGATTAGATCCAATGCATATAAAAAAACTGATGTTGCTGTTAGAAGCTTTAAGTAAAAAGGGCACGACACTAATCGTAGCAACTCATGATGTAAACTTTGCGTATACATGGGCTGATTGCATTCATGTACTACAAAAGGGCAAGGTTATTCGATCAGGGTCACCACAGGACGTATTTCTAGACAAAGAGATTTTGGAAGTTGCGGATATGGAAATGCCGTATATACTAGAAATAATAAAAAAAATTGGACAGAATAAATCGGCTTTACAGCAGCCTTTGCCTAGAACAATTGATGAACTAGTTAAAATATTGAAGGGAGAACAAGCTGATGGAAAGTAAAAGGGCGATACTAGTAATAAGCTTTGGAAGCAGTATTGAAGAAGCTAGATTAAAAGCAATACAGCCAATTGAGGAATTGATTAAAGAAAGCTTTCCAAATTACCAGGTTGAGAGAGCCTTCACTTCTAATAAAATTATTAAAAAGCTTAAAGAGACGAAGGGACTATTTTTTGATACACCTGAGGAAGGACTACAAAAATTAATTAAAAAAGGATTTCAGGAAATTATTCTACAACCGTTGCATATTATACCAGGATTTGAATTCGATAAGATAAAAAAAACCATTATGGACAATAGGAGTCCAAGTGTTGAAATAAGGCTGGGAAAACCATTGCTTTATGATAAGATTGATTATTTGAAAGTGATGGAAGCGCTACAAACTCAATTACCTACAATAAAAGGAAAGCAGGTTGTCTTATTTATAGGACATGGAACAAATCATCAAGCGAACGAACATTACTATGCGTTACAAACATTTTTAAAGGAACAAGGACACCCTATTATTGTTAGTACCTTGGAAGCTGACATGGATCAAGTTATGATGCAATTAAAAGAGGGTGGATATACAGAAGTAGTTCTTATGCCCTTCTTATTGGTTGCTGGAGACCATGTTCAAAATGATTTGTTAGGAGAGGATGAATATTCGTGGAAGAGTAGACTCACAAGTAGTGGATATCTTGTTAAAGCTTATCCTAAGGGCTTGGGAGAAAATCCAGCTTTTCAAGCTTTATACCTTCAACGGGTACAAGAATTAATCGTACGTTGAAGAAAAATTCTATAGGAGGACAAAAAAATGAATTACCAATATATTGAAGATCCCATGGAAATTGAAAGAAGAAGTTTTGAAATTATCCATGAAGAAATGCGGAACACCCAGCTTCCCCCTTTGAAACTCAGCATTATGAAAAGGGTGATTCACACCTCTACAGATTTTATCTATGAAGATATTTTGCTTTTTAAGGAAGATGTAGAAAACCTACTACTAAATGCTTTTATAGAGGGGTGTACAATTGTTACGGATACAGAAATGATAAAAGCAGGCATTAGTAAAAAATTAGCAAATCAGTTGGGGATACAAATAGTGTGTTTTGTAGGAAGTCAAGAAGCGATGGAACAAGCAAAAAGTGGGGGGGTTACTAGATCCATGGCAGCAGTAGACATCGCTATTCAAGCTCCAGGGAAAAAGGTGTTTGTAGTTGGAAATGCACCGACAGCCCTATATAGAATTATGGAATGGTGTTCTAAAGGAGATCAAGAAGTTGAGGCCGTTATAGGTGTGCCAGTTGGTTTTGTAGGTGCGGCTGAATCCAAAGAAGCTCTTTGGGAACAATCTATCCCATCTATTGTCTCAAA
Organism: Firmicutes bacterium HGW-Firmicutes-7; assembly: GCA_002841375.1. Taxonomy (GTDB): domain Bacteria; phylum Bacillota; class Clostridia; order Lachnospirales; family Vallitaleaceae; genus HGW-1. The sequence continues at coordinate 114,138 of PGZO01000004.1, forward strand.
AGGACGAAAAGGGGGAAGTACGATAGCAGTTGCCATCATTAATGCAGTAATGAGAGAAGCGGTGAAAAATCGTGGATGATGAAAGATACATTATAAAAGCAGGTAGAAGGCTAAGAACGGGTTATACAACAGGCTCTTGTGCAGCAGCTGCAGCTAAAGCTGCTGCATGGATGATTAAAAACCAAAAAGTACTTAAACAAGTGACGATTGATACACCGAAAGGGTGGACCTTAACGCTAGATGTACATCAACCAAGCTTTGATAAAAGTGAAGCAGCTTGCTGCATTATCAAAGATTCAGGAGATGACCCTGATATAACAAATGGCATTGAGGTTTGGGCTACAGTTAGAAAAGAAGATCATTATGAAATGACAATTTCTGGTGGAAAAGGTGTTGGTGTTGTTTCGCAAAAGGGTATGCAAATCCCTGTTGGCAAAGCTGCAATTAATCCGGTACCACTTAAAATGATTAAGAAAGAAGTAAGAAGCATCTACGAAGAACCACAAGGTGTTTCGATTGTAATTCATCTTCCAGAAGGTGAAACCCTGGCTAAGAAAACCTTTAATCCTAAGCTAGGTATACTTGGTGGGTTATCCATTCTTGGGACCACTGGAATCGTTGAACCAATGTCAGAGGATGCACTAAAGGATACAATTACGTTAGAACTAAAGATGCTTAAGGAAAAAGGGTTTTCAACTGCAATTTTAGTACCTGGAAATATTGGCGAAAAGTTCTTAATGAATACCTTTGGTTTGAGAAGTGAAAATATGGTGAAAATGAGTAACTATTTGGGCCACGCCCTTGAACAATGTGCCAATTTAGCATTTAAGCAAGTGATTATTGGGGGCCACTTAGGAAAACTCATTAAGCCGGCGGGTGGCATTTATTATACCCATAATCGAATTAGCTCAACTCGAATGGAAATATTGACAGCGAACTTAGCACTGCTTGGTATGAAAACTGAAGACTTAATTGCTGTTATGAACTGTCGAACAACAGATGAAGCTATACAAATTGTAACAAGAGCAGGTTTTGAAGAGGTTTATAAGGTTCTAGCTAATAAGGCTGCTGATAATTGTAAAGCCTATTGCTTCGACCAATTTGAAGTTGGTGTTGTATTATTTAGTATGAAGGAATACTTAACAGCAAGTGATGGTTTTTCAAAGTTAATGGTGACATGTTTAGCATAAATGGTAATTCCAAGTGAATGGTGACATGTTTAGCATATAGGATCGGGTTTTATAAATATAATGGAGGGCATGCGAGATGAATACCGTTAAAATTGTTGGAATTGGTCCAGGGCATAAGGATTATATTTTGCCTATCGCTTATAAGGCGGTTGAACAAGCTGACTTACTGATCGGTGCACAGAGACATCTGGAGATTTTTACTGATTATCGAAAAGAAACTTACTGCTATAGCAATCATTTAGAAGACTTAGTTCATACGCTTGAAACTTCTATGGCAACCAAAAAAATTGTGGTACTCGTATCAGGGGACCCAGGTTTTTATAGTTTGATAGATTTTATAAAAGATAGAATGGGAAAAGATGCAATAGAAGTAGTACCTGGCATTAGTTCTTTTCAATATTTATTTAGTCAGTTGAAACAAAGCTATAAAGCGTATCTTTTGCTTAGCCTTCATGGTCGAAATCTAGATATTGGTAAACATTTACGAGGTAGTAAAGGACTATTTTTACTAACAGACCGTAAGCATTCACCATCTCAGATTGCAAAAGAACTGATGACGTTAGGATTTGAGGATTATAGAATGGTTGTTGGGGAAAATCTTTCCTACAATAATCAACGAATAGAAGTAGGTCGTGTTCAAACTTTTGTTGATGCGGTTTTTTCAAATTTATGTGTGGTGGTGATTGATAATGAGTTGGAATAGAGAAACACAGGGTATACCAGATGAAGAATTTGTTAGAGGTTCAATACCAATGACGAAATGTGAGATTAGAACCATCAGTTTATCTAAGCTTCAGTTAAAGAAAACTTCGAAGGTGTTGGACATTGGTTGTGGAACAGGAAGCATGAGTATTGAATGTGGCATTTTAAGCGCTGACGGCTTCGTAACAGCAATAGATCAAAATGATGAGGCCGTTGAATTAACGCTACAAAATGCGCGCAAGTTCAACGTAAAAAACATTTCCATTATTCGTGGTAAAGCACCCGAGCGTTTACCAGAGCAAACTTATGATCGAATTTTTTTAGGTGGGGGAAGTAAAGCGATTGAACCCATTATCGCTTTTGTTAAAGAACATCTAACACCAAGTGGTATATTTGTAGCAAATACAATTTTACTTGAAAGCACCTATAAAATATTACAAGCATTAGAAAATGAAGGATTTATAGAAATAAGCTGTACCCAAGCTCAAATATCTAGAGGCCTTAAGAACCCTGGATGGATGATGAAAGCACTTAATCCAGTTTATATTATCTCAGCAATCAATCCAATTAGGGAGGAAAAATCAAATGGCTAAATTTTATGGTATTGGCGTAGGACCTGGAGATCCAGAATTATTAACGCTAAAGGCAACTCGAATTTTAAGCATCATTGATGTACTTCTAATTCCACAAACACAAAAAGATAAAAAAGGTATTGCGTATACGATTATGGAACCCTTCTTAAAGGAAGGTATAGAGTTGGTGTATATTGACTTTCCTATGGTGGCCGATGAGGATGCATTTATTCAAGCAGGTAAACAAGCAGCCCATATTATAACTGCTCAGACAAAACAGGGAAAAAGTAGTGCATTTGTAACGTTAGGAGATCCGTCGGTTTACAGCACCTATGGCTATATTGTAAAAGCCTTAGAAGGACAAGTGGAAATAGAGACAATCCCAGGAATTACCTCCTTTTGTGCAGCAGCAGCATTAGCCAATCGACCTTTAGTAGAAAAGGATGAAATATTAACCATCGTGCCAATGAATGCGTCTGATGAAAGAATTGATGCAGCACTCAAAGTAGGAGACGCGTTTGCTTTTATGAAGATCTATAAAAGAGAGGAAAGAGTTGCCAATCATCTTACGAAGTATGATATGGAAGAGGATGGCATATTGGTTCAAAGGTGCGGCTTTAAAGAAGCGATGGTGCATTCAGATGTGATTGAAAGTTTACATGAAAATAAAGATTATTTGACACTCGTTTTAAGCAGAAAGGAGGAAATGGCATGATAAAATTTGTTGGTGCAGGTCCTGGTGATCCAGAGTTAATAACGGTTAAAGGTATGAAGGCGTTACAAGAGGCTGATTGTGTTATTTATGCCGGTTCCTTAGTAAATGAAAAGCTTCTACAGTATTGTAAGAAAGAGGTTTTCATTCATAATAGCGCAGAAATGAACTTAGATCAAGTAATAGAAGTGATGGTGGAGATGGAAGCTCAAGGTAAAACAACCATTCGATTACATACAGGAGATCCATCAATCTATGGTGCAATAAGAGAACAAATGGATCGATTAAAGGTTCAAAATATTTCATATGATGTCATACCTGGTGTGAGCTCCTTTTTAGGTGCTGCTGCAAGCATAAAACAAGAATTTACCTTACCTGGCGTATCACAGACGATCATTATCACGAGGCTTCCTGGTAGAACTGGAAAAAGCGAAGGGGGTAGCTTGGAGGAGCTGGCAAAGCATCAAGCTTCAATGGCAATATTCTTATCTGTTCAAGCAATAGAAGACGTGGTTGCTACGCTTGGCAAAAGTTATTCAGAAGATACACCCATTGCTGTGATTTATAAAGCTACTTGGGAAGATGAAAAAATAGTGCAAGGAACCTTAAAGGATATTGCCAAAAAGGTAAAAGATGCCGGAATAACAAGATTCGCACAAATTTTAATAGGTAATTTCATGGCAGACAAATATGAGCTTTCCAAGCTGTATGATGCTAACTTTTCTCATATGTACCGAGAAGGAGGGAATAAAGCGTGATATGTAAACCTAAAATTTTTGCAATTGGTATAGGCCCTGGCGAAATTAGTGGTATGACCTTAAGGGCATTTGAAACGATTAAGCTATGTGAAGCGGTCATTGGTTATAGTGCATATATCCAGCAAATAAGAGAACTGCTTGTGAATAAACATGTATTTGAAAATGGAATGGGCAAGGAAAAGGAAAGGTGCCAAAAGGCAATAGACCTTGCTTTAGAAGGAAAAAGCGTCTGTATGGTTTGTAGTGGTGACGCAGGGTTATACGGAATGGCGGGCTTATTATATGAACTTCTAGAAAAAAAAGGCCTGTTAGAACAAGTAGAAATGGAAGTAATACCTGGTGTGACTTCTGCCCTTTCTTGCTCTGCGTTGTTGGGTGCACCTATTGTCGAAGATTTCTGCACGATTAGTTTAAGTGACTACATGACGCCTTATAGTACCATCCTTAAAAGAATTACTTATGCAACCAAAGGAGATTTCACCATTGTTCTGTATAATCCAAGAAGTCTACAACGCCCTGAGTATCTAAAAGAAGCCTTAGATAAAGTAATACAGGAACGAGATGGCAAAACACCTGTTGGGATCGTGAGAAATGCTGGTAGGGAAGGGCAGGAGATTATTAGAACAACTTTGGACCAAGTACCTACGGAGCAGGTGGATATGTTTTGTACAATCCTAATTGGCAATACTAAAACGAGATGGATTGGTGACTATATGGTTACTTCAAGGGGTTATGACCTATGATTCTAATTTTAGGTGGCACAGGAGACAGTGTAGTGTTGGCGGAGAAATTGTATGCGCTTACGGATAAACTGATTTTAAGTACGGCTACCGACTATGGAGAACATGTTGCAAAGCAAGCTTTTAAAGGTTTGGTCATAAGCGGTCAAATGGATTACGAAGCGCTGAAAACATTTTGTGAAAATCATCTAGTAACCTATATTGTGGACGCAACCCATCCTTATGCTCAAGTCATATCAGAAAATGCCATTATGGTCAGTGAAGCCTTGGGGCTATTATACTATCGTTATGAAAGACCAAGGAGTGAAGTCCATCAGGATCGTATAGAATCAGCTAAGGTGATTTATTGTAAGGATTATGAAACAGCAGGTAAAATTATAGATGCGGGTGAAGGAAATGTCTTAATGACAACAGGTAGTAGACAAGTAGAAAAGATGGTTAAGGAAATTAAGGATATTAAGCGCATTTATGTAAGGGTGTTGCCGAAATCTGAACATCTTATAAAGTTGGAAGCATTACAACTTATGCCGGACCAAATAATTGCGATGAAAGGTCCTTTCAGTATAGAAATGAACAAACTGATGTTGGCTCAAGTCAAGGCAAAATATATCGTTACAAAAGAAAGTGGGGTTCAAGGTAAAACAGATGAGAAGCTCCAAGCTGCAAGGGAAATGGACATCCAAGTTATCCTTATAAAACGACCTGAAATCAGTTACCCAACAGTGTGTACTTCCATTGATGAAATGGTAGATTTAATTGAAAACAGATTACAGCTTAAAGAATAAAGAGGTGAGAACATGCAAATTGTTTTAGTTGGTATTAGCCATAAGCAAGCGCCTATTGAAATAAGAGAAAGAATTGCATTTACACTTTCTAAGAGAAGAAATGCAATGCAACAGCTAATAAGTGAAGGAATTGAAGAGGCTGTCATTCTTTCTACATGTAATAGAAGTGAAATTATTGCTGCAACAAGTCAACCTGAAAAATGCATACAGATTATACTGAATTATTTAAATGATTATGCAGGAGAGGATCTTTCGCCCTATTTCATAATTAAAGAGGGCGAAAAGGCTATGTTGCATATTTTTGAAGTGGCTTGTGGGTTAGATTCTATCGTAATCGGTGAAGATCAAATTCTAGGGCAAGTTAAGGAAGCACTTGAAATAGCCCAAGAAGTCGGTAGTGGGAAGAAATTTTTATCGAAATTAATAAGAGAAGCCATAACCTTCTCAAAGTTGATGCGAACCACGTATGCTTTTTCCGAAAATCCATTATCCATTGGCTCTATTGGTGTGAAATTTATTAAAGAAAGAATAGGTAGTTTAAAAACAAAAAAAGTTTTAATTATCGGTACTGGTAAAATTGGATGTTTGGTATTAAAGTATTTGTTAGAGGAAGAGGTAGAAGAAATTTATATTGCAAATAGGACACATTCAAAAATAAATCGGATATTAGAAGATCATGAAAGCATTAGAGGAGTAAAATACGAAGATAGGTATGAGGCATTGACAGATATGGATATACTGATCACTGGAACTTCGTCACCTCATATCGTCATTAAAGAAGAATATATGCATAAATTGAACAAGCCTCTTGCAATATTAGATTTGGCCGTACCAAGAGACGTTGATCCTAATGTTGAAAAATCACCGCTGATACAACTATTTACAGTAGATGATCTGCAAACTATTGTAGATGGTCATTTGCAATATAGGTACTGTATTGCTGAAAAGATAAGAGAATTGATTTATGATGAAGTAGAAAAAATGTCTATATGGATGCTACAAAGTCAAGTAGATCCAATTATCGAATGTATAAATACCTGGCAAAAGCAAATTATTAAAGAAACTTTGGATCAATTATCTAAAAATAGTTCTTTTGAAATATCTGAGAAGGAATATTTAGAACAGCTTATGGGAACGTCCATTAGAAGAGTTATGAGAAATCCAATTAAGCAGCTGAAGAACCTTAATGAACCAAATAAAATTGAAGAATACGGTAAAATCATTAAGCATTTATTTACGGAAGGAAGTCGAAAAAAATGAAAATTAAAGTTGGGACTAGAGGCAGTAAATTGGCATTAACACAAACCCGGATGGTAGTCGATGAGTTAATGCGATATTTTCCTGATATCCAATTTGAGATTCAAACGATCGTTACAAAGGGAGATCGCATTCAAGATGTTAGTATAGAAAAAATTGGTGATAAGGGAGTTTTCATTAAAGAAATCGAAGACGCCTTGCTGCTCGGAACGATAGATATGGCAATTCATAGTATGAAAGATATGCCAGCAGAAGTGACACAAGGGCTTGTTTTTACAGAGAGTCCAGCTAGAGAAGATGCAACTGACACGCTTGTAACATCACACAATATTTGTAGCATCATGGAACTTCCGCTGAATGCAGTTGTAGCTACTGGAAGTAAAAGACGTTCTTATCAGTTGTTAAAAATGAGGCCTGACATTAAAGTGATTGGAATTAGAGGTAACATAGATACAAGAATTAATAAAATGCTCCAACAACAATTAGATGGTGTTATTCTTGCCACAGCAGGCTTGAATAGATTAAAGCTTCAAGAAGCTAAAGACTATAATTGTATGAGAATTCCTATGGAAAGCATGGTTCCTGCACCGGCTCAAGGTATTTTAGGAATTCAAATTAAAGAAGGTCGACCTGATTTGCTTGAAATTATTAATAAAATTAAAGAGCCAGTTACGAACCTACAATTAAAAGCAGAAAGAAGCTTTTTGAAAACGCTTGGAGGCAACTGTCATCTTCCGATCGGTGCATATTGCAAAGTTGAAGCTGAACAATTGGAGTTAATCGGTTTATATGGCACAGAAGATGGTGCATTTATGTTGAGTCATACAATGACAGGTAAGCATGAAGATGCTCAAAGTATTGGCAATGAATTGGCAAATAAAATAAAAGCGGAGGTGGAGGCATATGGTAGGTAAAGTTTTTTTGGTGGGTGCAGGACCAGGAGACGAAAAGCTAATAACAGTAAAGGGCATGGAAAAAATAAAACAAGCAGATGTAATAGTGTATGATGAATTGGCAAATGATCGACTTTTAAGTTATTCTAAAGAAGCTTGTGAAGAGATCTATGTAGGAAAAAAGGCAGGTAACCATGCACTCCCACAAGAAAAAATTAATGAATTGTTGGTTGAGCTTGCAAAACAAGGAAAAAATGTTGTCAGATTAAAGGGTGGAGATCCCTATGTATTTGGGAGAGGCGGTGAAGAATGTCAAGTTCTTAAAGCAGCGGGCATTTCATTTGAAGTCATTCCGGGCGTCACTTCTGCCATCGGAGGCTTAGCTTATGCGGGCATTCCAATTACCCATAGAGGATGTGCGTCATCTTTTCATGTGATAACAGGTCATTTACAATCAACTGATTTAGAATTAGACTTTGAATCCCTTACTAAAATAAAAGGCACACTGGTTTTTTTGATGGGAGTAGAAAACTTAGAAAACATTTGCACAAAATTGATGCATTATGGTAAAGCGCCAGACACGCCAGCTGCCATTATTTATAGAGCAACGACACCGTACCAAAAGGTTGTTGAAGCTAGACTAGATCTATTAGTGGCAACCGCAAAAGAAGAAAAGATACAACCACCTAGCTTGATTGTCATAGGCGAGGTTGTAAATTTTAGAAGCCAGCTTTCTTTTTTTGAGGAACAACCTTTGTTTGGAAAAAAAATCGTAGTGACAAGGTCAAGAGTCCAAGCTTCCACCTTAGCGACTAAAATTGAAGACTTAGGTGGACTTGCAATCACCTGTCCAATATTAAAAAATGAGCCTGTTGAAACAGAACGTTTATCAATAATGATCAATAGACTGCCTGTTTATACACATATCATGTTTACGAGTGTGAATGGCGTGGAACTGTTTTTTAAAGCATTATTTTATGGTAAAAAAGACACAAGAACCCTTGGGAAAATTAAAATAACGGCTATTGGAAATGCTACGGCAGCTTCTCTTTTGAATTACGGGATTATCCCTGATTATGTACCAGAAAAATTTGTCGGAGAAGCAATTATGGAACTTCTTAAAGATAAACTCACAGCTAACGATCATATTTTATTGCCAAGATCAGAAAACTCAAGAGATTTCTTGGTCACGGAGTTGTCTAAAATATGTCGAGTTGATGAATTTATAACGTACAGGACAATAGCTGAAACAGAACGGTTAAACAATTTAGATAACCTTGTGAAGGCTGGAGAAATGGATTATGTTACATTTGCTAGTTCATCAACGGTTGATTATTTTATTGACTTAATTGGGACAGATTACCATGCAGTATTAAAAGGAGTAAAATTGATTTCAATAGGACCAATCACTACAAGTCAATTAGCTTCATATGGTCTAGAGGCAGATTATGAAGCGAAAGAACATACAATAGATGGTATTATTGAGGCATTACTTGAGGACCAAAAACAATAAATAAAATCCTATTAATAGGAGTAAGGAGTGTAATATGAACAATCAAAAGCCAACAAGATTAAGAGGCAACGCAATGGTTAGAAGACTCGTTAGAGAAAATAGTGTTTCACTGGATCAAATTATTTATCCAGTTTTTGTTGTAGAAGGTGAAGGCATTCGGGAAGAGATTTCTTCTATGAAGGATCAATACCATCTATCTGTAGATGCCCTAGTAGAAGAGGTGAAACAGTTACAAGCTTTAGGCATACAAAATTTATTGATTTTTGGAACACCAGATATTAAAGATAGTCAAGCATCTTCAGGTTACGATAAGGATGGCGTTATTCAAAGAGCAGTAAAGGCATTAAAGGCGCATTATCCAGAATTATATATTATTACAGATATTTGCTTATGTCCTTTTAAAGATGATGGTCATTGTTGTGTATATGATGCTGCTGGGAAAATTGATAGAGAAAAGTCTCTTGAGCTCTTAGGTAAAATTGCTTTAAGTCACGTGTGGGCAGGTGCGGATATGATCGCTCCTTCAGATATGATGGACGGTAGAATTGGTTATATACGACAACTATTAGATCGTAATGGAAGTGAACATATACCAATCATGGCGTATAGTGCAAAATTTGCATCATCTTTTTACGGACCCTTTAGAGAAGCACTACACTCCGCACCAACTTTTGGAGATCGTAAAATGTATCAAATGGATCCATCGAATGGAAAAGAAGCCATAAAGGAAATGACCTTAGATTTTGAAGAAGGGGCAGATGTTCTCATGGTAAAGCCAGCTATGCCGTACTTAGATGTTATAAAAGCAGCAAAAGATACTTTTTTAGTACCAATAGCGGCTTATCAAGTCAGCGGGGAATATGCCATGCTAAGGACGACAATTGATGCAGGTCTTATTGATGAAAAAGCAATTTATGAAAGCTTGTTAAGTATTAGAAGAGCTGGAGCGGACATGATTATTACCTATTTTGCAAAAGAATTAAAACGATTAATAAATGAGGTTAAATTATGAGACATATACAATCAGAAGCATATTTTGAAAAAGCTAAGCGTTTGCTACCAGGAGGCGTAAATAGTCCAGTTAGAGCCTTTCAATCTGTCAATGCTACACCACTTTTTATTGAAAGTGGGAAGGGATCTAAGCTTGTTGATATAGATGGGAATGTGTATATTGACTATATTTGCTCTTGGGGACCACTACTACTAGGCCATGCTTCCGAGGTGGTGTATGAAGGGGTAAATGAGTACTTGTTAAAGGGGACGACTTATGGCGTGCCAACCACGATTGAAGTTGAGATGGCACACTTAATTCATGAAGCCTATCCATCAATGGAAATGTTACGCCTTGTAAGTTCAGGAACAGAAGCGACCATGAGTGCAATTAGAGCAGCAAGAGGTTATACAGGCCGAGATAAAATCCTAAAGTTTGAAGGTTGCTATCATGGACATAGCGATAGTCTGCTAGTGAAGTCGGGTTCAGGTACACTTACTTATGGTGTGCCAACCAGTGCAGGTGTTACCAAAGGAACGGCACAAGATACACTTGTAGGGAGCTTTAATGATTCACATATGCTAAAACAAATATTAGATGCCAATAAGGGGACCATCGCAGCAGTTATTGTAGAACCAATTCCTGGCAATATGGGACTTGTACCACCTAATGCCACGTTTCTTAAATTATTGAGAAGATTAACAAAAGAGCAAGGAATTGTATTGATTTTTGATGAAGTGATTACTGGATTTAGAGTAGGTTATTCGGGTGCGCAAGCGCTATATGGCATTGAACCTGATATGACTTGCCTTGGAAAGATTATTGGTGGCGGTTTACCAGTCGGTGCATATGGTGGATCAAAAGCCATTATGGAATGTATTGCACCACTTGGACCTGTATATCAAGCGGGAACCTTATCAGGAAATCCCTTGGCGATGAAAATGGGGTTGAATCTTATTACCCATCTGAAAAAGAACCCGCAAATCTATGAAGAATTAGATGAAAAAGGAAAATTTCTAGAGGAAGGCTTCAATAAGAATATTAAAAAAATGGGTATTTGTGCAAGTGTCAATCGTGTAAAAGGCATGATATGCTTGTTTTTTACAGAGAGAAAAGTTGACTGCTACGAGACAGTAATGTGTTCGGATACTGACCAATATGCAACCTACTTCAAGGGGATGTTAGACCGAGGCATATTATTACCCCCTGCACAATTTGAGTGTTTGTTTTTATCTGACGCCCATACGTATGAAGATCTTGAACATACTATTAAAATGCAACTAGAAGTCTTCGAACAAATGTGTAACTAAAGGGGAACCCTATGAGATTAGCTATAATAACACTTACTTCGGGTGGCGTATTTACCGCAAAAAGATTGAAAAGAATCATGCCAGATGCCACATTGTATACCCTTAACAAACATGTAGAAGACGGTTTTTTAGAAATACAACCTTCGTTACATGAATTGGTAGGGAAGTTGTTTAAAACCTATGAAGGCATCGTTTTTATTATGGCTACAGGAATTGTAGTCAGAACCATAGCCCCGTTTATTCAACATAAAACCGTTGATCCAGCCATTATGGTAATGGATGAAAAAGGTGCGTTTGTTATTAGCTTGTTATCAGGGCATATTGGAAGAGCAAATGAGTGGACAATTGAAATCGCCAGCCAATTGAGAGCAATGCCCGTTATTACAACGGCATCAGATGTCAATGGAAAAATGGCAGTTGATACTTTGGCAGAGCTTCTTGGTTGCTCTATCCAAAATATGGAGCAAGCAAAGCGAATAACTGCTCGCATTATTGAGAATGAAAAAATCGGCGTGCTTTCAGATCTACCGCTAGTTACCAGTTTATATACGCAATTTACAATGCTAGAAGGTGATGTAAATCAGGAAAGATTAGATGGTGAAGAAATAAAAGGCCTTATTATTATATCAAAGGAAAACCCAAAGACATTCAACATACCACAAGTATGGTTAACGCCAAAGGACCTCGTTGTCGGAATAGGATGTAAAAGAGGTAAAACAAAAGAAGAATTGATGGAAGCTTTATATGGTGCATTTAAAACCTGTGGCGTTTCGATGAAGCGATTAAATAAGTTGGTTACGGTAGATATTAAAAAAGATGAAATCGGATTACTTGAATTAGTGAAAGAATTAAAAGTCCCTTTAGAGTGTGTGCCAAGGCAAGCAATTAGAGCTATTGAGGAGCAATTTGAAGGTTCGGAATTTGTGGAAAAGACACTAGGAATTAAATCAGTCAGTGAACCTTGTGGTTATATTGGTTCAGGACAAGGAAAGTGCTTGTTGCCTAAACAAAAGTTGGCTGGCATCACCATTTCTATTTGGGAAAAGTGCGTTCAACAGGAGGAAATATAACATGAAATTTCCAAAGTTAATGATTGCTGGCATGAGTAGTGGCGTTGGAAAGACAACGCTTACGATGGGCATTTTATCTGCACTATCAGAAAAAATGGTTGTTCAGTCTTATAAGGTTGGTCCAGATTATATTGATCCTGCGTATCATACGTTGATAACAGGTAGAAAGTGCAGGAACTTAGATAATTATTTGTTATCTAATGAAACGGTTGAGCAGCTATTTTATAAAAATAGTAAAGATGCTCAAATTGGAATAATAGAAGGTGTGATGGGTTTATATGATGGCGCACAGGTAAATAGTGATATAGGAAGTTCAGCGAGTATTGCAAAGGTGTTGAAATGCCCAGTTGTCTTAGTTGTTGATGGCAGTGGTATTGCAAAAAGTGTTGCAGCCATTGTTAAAGGCTTTATAGAATTTGATCCAGCGGTGAAGCTGTCTGGTGTCATACTGAATAAAGTCAATTCTATAAAGCATTATTGTTTGTTAAAGGAAGCAATAGAGCAATTCACAACCGCAAAATGTTATGGCTATCTTCCTAAAAATGAAATAGGCACGTTGAAATCGAGACATCTTGGTTTGATACCAAGCTGTGAAATAGAAGATCTGAAATTAAAGCTTGAATGTGTCAGTAAGGCAGTAGAGGAAACGGTTGATTTGGAAGGTCTCCTTCAATTAGCCTATCGAGAGGCAGAGGAAGTGACAATAGAGATACCTATTTATCAAACGCTATTTAAAGATTTACATATTGGTGTAGCCTATGATGAAGCCTTTAATTTTTATTATGAAGACAACCTGGATTTGTTCAAGGAATTAGGTGCTACGATTCAATTTTTTAGCCCTATACGAGATTCAAGACTTCCAGAAAATATACATTTTCTTTACTTTGGTGGAGGATTTCCGGAAATGTTTGCCCAGGAACTGTCAGATAATCATTTGATGAAGAAGGATATTAAAGAAAAATTGGAAATGGGCATGCCTTATTTAGCAGAGTGTGGTGGACTCATGTATTTAACCAAGCAGTTAATCGATTTTGATGAAAAAATATATCGTATGGTCGGTTGGCTAGACGGTACGTGTAGCATGACAAAGCGCTTGCAAAGATTTGGTTATAAAACCTTAACCTTAAAAGAAAACTGTATTTTGGGAGAAAAAGATGAGGTTATTCCTATTCATGAGTTTCATCATTCCAAGACAGAGGTCTTAGAGACGAATACCGTTTTCGGTTTGAAGAAAATGAAGGAGGATAAAGTGATCGCAGCTTATGAATGTGGTTATTTGAAAGGGAAGGGGGTTGCAGGATATCCACACTTTCACTTTCATGGCAATCCCTCAATGGCTATTAACCTTCTTCAAGCAGCCCAAACGTATGCAAATAACAAATAATTGTTGAGTATAGTAAATAAAGGAATCGAGGTTTAGCGCTTCGATAAAGGTGATAAAATGGCGAAAAATTTAATGATCTTAGGAACAGCCTCTACAGTTGGTAAAAGTATTCTAACAGCAGCGTTTTGTCGCATCTTTAAACAAGAGGGTTATCAAACAGCACCTTTTAAATCGCAAAATATGGCGCTGAATTCTTATGTAACAAAAGATGGTAAAGAAATGGGGCGAGCTCAAGTTGTTCAAGCAGAAGCTTCGGGGTTAGAGCCGATGGTTGAAATGAACCCAATCCTTTTAAAACCAACCAGTGATGTAGGTAGTCAAGTAATATTGAATGGAAAAGTGTTTAAGAATATGACCGCAACAGAGTACTTTGCGATGAAGAATAGTTTGAAACCAGAAATTTTAAAAGCCTATAAGACCTTGGAAGAACAGTTTGACATGATTATATTAGAAGGAGCTGGAAGTCCTGCCGAAATTAACTTAAAAGAAGACGATATCGTGAACATGGGAATGGCAGAAATGGTAGATGCGCCAGTAATTCTTGTAGGAGACATTGATAAAGGAGGGGTTTTTGCCTCGCTTTATGGGACCATTATGCTCTTAGAGCCAGAAGAAAGAGCACGAATAAAAGGATATATTATTAATAAATTTCGAGGAGATGAAACCATTCTACAACCAGGAATTGACTTGTTCTATGAAAAGCTTCCACTACCTTGTTTAGGTGTAATACCGTATATGAAAATGAATATTGATGATGAAGACAGCGTAACGACTCGTTTTGATAGGAAGCAAGAAGGGGCGATCATCATTGGTATTATACGATTGCCTTATATGTCTAATTTTACTGATTTTACGGTTTTTGATTTAGAAACAGATGTATCGGTTAGATATATTCATGATGATTCTTCAGAGGAAGTTGATTTGATTGTTATACCAGGTAGTAAAAACACGTTAAAGGATATGGAATTTTTACATGAATCTGGTCTTGCAGCGTATATTTACAGAGCACATAGAGGTGGTATACCAATTATTGGGGTTTGTGGAGGCTATCAGATGTTAGGAAGAACCATCTCAGATCCTTTTAACGTAGAAACGACCCAGCTTACAGTAAACGGACTTGGTCTGCTCGCTGCTCGGACCTCTATGTCCCAAGATAAAAAAACTGTTCGAATCAAAGGCGCATTTGAAACAGATCTAACCTTTGCAGAAGCTACAAAAGACATGACAATTGAAGGTTATGAAATCCATATGGGTATCACCGATTTATTTGAGGATACAAGGGCAGCAATACGTCTTGAAGATGGTAGGGAAGATGGGGCAGTTAATCCCGAAGGAAATGTTTTTGGGACGTACCTTCATGGTATTTTTGACAATGATAATTTTAGAAATACGTTGTTGAATAACATTAGAACGATAAAAGGCATAGAAGCGACGAAAGAAATTGATTACAAAAGCTTAAAGGAAGCGGAATACAATAAGCTAGCAGATATTGTAAGAAATCATGTAAATTTAGATGAGATCAAGAAAATCATAGGGGTGTAAGAATGAAAAGCATCATTATTTTAATCCTTGCTGTTTTATTAGATTTTATATTCGGTGATCCATATTGTATCCCCCATCCGATAACTTACATAGGTAAGCTAATACGTTTACTAGAGAAGGGCATAAGAAAGAGCAAGCTACCACTAAGGTTGGGCGGATTTTTCTTGCTCCTATTATCCATAGGTACGGTATGGCTTGCGATCACTGGATTATTATACTTGGCAAACCAAATACATCCAATCGCAAAAGATCTCATAGTAATATATTTGCTCTATACTTCTCTAGCTGCAAAATGCTTGAAAAATGAAGTTGTTAAGGTGTACGAAGCGCTTAAAAACAATCAATTACTAGAGGCTAGGAAATATATTTCCTATTTAGTAGGCAGAGATACAAGTAGATTAGACGGGGATGAGGTAACAAGAGCGGCGGTAGAGACAGCAGCTGAAAATACGGTAGATGGCGTTTTAGCTCCTTTGCTTTACATTATTTTGGGAATGGTTTTCCAGTTACCTGTGCAATTCGTATTTGCTTATAAAACTGTGAATACCTTGGATTCTATGGTGGGTTATATGCAGGAGCCTTATAAGGAAATTGGATTTTTTTCTGCAAAAACAGATGATTTGCTGAACTACGTTCCTGCAAGGATTGGGAGCATCTTCATGCTTCTTGGCGGGACTTTATTAGGTTATAACCTAAAGAATGGTGTAAAGGTTTTGATGAGAGATAGAAGAAATCATAAGAGCCCTAATTGTGCTTATCCAGAGGCAGTAGTGGCTGGTCTGCTAGAGGTGCAAATTGGGGGTACGAATCAGTATTTTAATGAAACTGTTGTGAAGCCAACAATAGGAGATGGGACGCAGATATTAGTTTATAAGCATATTTTAGATACCGTTAAAATTATGTATGCAGCTGAAATTATTCTGATCTGTACAAGTATTTTAATGATGGCGTATTTACTCGATTAAAGGGGGATAAACATGAATATTCATGGCGGTTATTTTGGGAAGAACAGGAAAAAAATATTGGATTTTAGCGTCAATTTAAATCCCTTAGGTGTTCCAGAATCGGTAAAAGATTATATTGTCAATCATTTAGATGCACTAGATACCTACCCAGAAATAGAAGCAAAAACTGCGAGGGAACAGCTTGCTGTTGAATATGACCTTGAAGCCAGTAATATCATAATGGGAAATGGTGCTGTAGAGCTAATCTATTTATTAGCAAGAACGATAAAACCAAAGAAGGTGTTGCTGCTACAGCCTACCTTTAATGAATATGAAAGAGCCTTTGTTCAAAGCGATTCAGAATGTATTAATTATTCTTTAAATAGTGAAAAAGCGTTCGCATTAGAGCTAGAAGGAATATTGGATATGATTGTTACCAACAAGCCTGAAGTAATGATTGTCTGTAATCCTAATAACCCAACTGGAACGTATATTGGAAACAATATATTGGAGAAAATTATAAAAACGCTAAAATTGCATGGTGGTATTTTAATGGTTGATGAATCCTTTTCAGCTTTCGAGAATTTGCCAACAGCGGTCTCTTTATTGCATCATGGCAATGTATTTCTATTAAGATCCATGACAAAGTATTATGCAATTGCAGGGATACGATTAGGTTATGGTATGGGGGCAGAAACGATTATTGAGAAAATGAAATTGCATAAGGAGCCTTGGACCTTGAATGCGATCGCTTGTAACATTGTGGACGTATTATTAAAGGATAAAGAGTATCAATTCAAAACGAAAGAATGGTATAAAGAAGAAAAAGCATACTTCTTAGAAAACCTTAAAAAAGTACCTTTCTTACATGCTTTCGAGAGCAAAGCAAATTTCTTCTTGTGTCGTTGTGCGCTGGACAGTTCAGAACTTAAAAATAGATTGTTAGAAAAGGGGATATATATTAGAACCTGTAATGATTTTGTTAACTTAGAGGAAAAATATATCCGTTTAGCAATTAGACAAAGAGTGGAAAATAAGCAACTATTTCAGATGTTATTTGATATTGCTGATGAGATAGGTGAAATAGAAAAGGTTCAATAACATTAAAAAACTTAAAGGAGATTCTATTATGGATTTGTTAAAAAGAACTTCAAATGGCATTATGGGGTTAAATCAGGACATGATAAACCAAGGACAAGCTAGAATGGATGCACTTGCTAAACCGTTAGGGAGCTTAGGTAGATTAGAACAAATAGCAATTCAAATTTCAGGTATAACAGGGCAGCTACATAATCAAATTCATAAAAAGTGTACGATTGTTATGGCCGCAGATCATGGTATTTGTGAAGAAGGTGTCAGCTGTGCACCACAAGAAGTTACAGCCATTCAAACATTAAATATGTTAAAAGGGTTAACGGGGATCTGTGCAATTAGTAAAGCGAATAATGCAGAAATACGCGTAGTGGATATTGGGATTATGAGAGATATTGACTATCCTAATCTTATTCATCGGAAAATTCGTTATGGCACTGACAATTTTCTGAAGGGACCTGCAATGGAACGTGAAGAGGCCATTAAAGCTATTGAAATTGGCATTGAAATGGTGAAGGACCTAGTAGATCAAGGACATAATTTGATCGGAACTGGGGAAATGGGTATTGGCAATACCAGCTGTAGCAGTGCGGTATTTATGGCTTTTACAGGTTGCAGTGCTGAGCTGTCAGTAGGAAAAGGTGGTGGCATCACAGAGGAAGCGTTTGAGAATAAAAAACGTGTCATTGAAGAAGCTATTCAGTTCAACAAGCCAAATGCTAACGATCCTATTGATGTATTAACGAAGGTGGGTGGTTTAGATCTTAATGGGATGGTGGGATGCTTTTTAGGTGCAGCCTATTATCGAATACCAATTGTAATAGACGGGTTTATATCCGCTGCGGCGGCTTTAGCTGCATATAGGATTAATCCTTTAGCGAAAGACTTTATGATTCCATCTCATTGTTCCAAAGAACCAGGTTATGTATGTATTATGGAAGAAATGGGTCTATCCCCTATGCTATACTTAGAAATGCGACTTGGAGAAGGTACAGGTTGCCCTATAGCGTTTACGGTAATTGAAACAGCGCTATCCGTTATGAATAACATGGCAACCTTTGAAGAAGCAACAATTATAAATGATTACTTAGTAGATATTCGATAAAAGGAGGCAACATGGCGCATATTATTTTAGTGACGGGTGGATCAAGAAGTGGAAAAAGTAGTTTTGCAGAAAAATACTTGAAAGAGATAGACGGAAAAACACTTTATATAGCTACAGCAATTGCTTTTGATGAAGAAATGAAAGATAGAGTTCTTAAGCATCAAAGTATGCGACCGGAAACTTGGGATACCTATGAAGGGTATAAGCAGTTAGATCAAGTGATTGCAGACGATGGAGCGCAATATGCATGTCTTTTATTAGATTGTGTTACGCTCTGGGTGACCAATCTCATGTTTGAATATTTGGAAACAAATGATTATGATACACTCACGCAAGCGGAGATTGGTGGGGTAGAGAAAAAAATTATTTATGAAGTAGAGAGAATGATTGAACAGCTCAGGAGGAGTAACCTACACGTCGTTTTGGTGACGAATGAAGTTGGCTCTTCGCTTGTGCCAGAAAACAAGCTGGGTAGAATCTTCCGAGACATTCAAGGTAGGATTAATCAGTTATTAGGCAACGCAAGCGATGAGGTATATTTTGTTGTATGTGGGCAATCGATGAAGATTAAGTAAGCCATCATAAATCTTTTCTTTTATATTGTTGCAATTTAACGTATAATAATAAATGTGGCATTAATCTTAATTAATTTCTGGAGGCTTATATGAGTAATGATTTATATGAAATATTAGAAAATAGTCCAATTATAGCTGGAATAAAAGATGATAAAGGTTTAAATACAGTATTAACATCTGATTGTGAAATCGTTTTTATCCTATATGGCAACGTATTAAATATCAGTGACATTGTGCAAAAACTAAAAGATCATGGGAAAATAACATTTATTGATGTTGATCTTATTGACGGCTTTTCAAATAAAGAAATCGTTATTCAATACTTAAAAGAACGAACTCAAGCGGATGGGATTTTAAGTGCAAAAGCATCTATGATTAAGGCGGCAAAAGTACATGGATTTTTAACTGTGCATAGATTCTTCTTGATAGACTCATTTTCATTTCATAATCTTGATAAGCAAATACAAATTTCACAACCAGATTGTATAGAAATACTACCAGGCGCTATGCCAAAGGTAATTTCATGGGTTATCGAGAAAGTTAAATTGCCAGTTATTGCTGGAGGATTAGTTTGTGAGAAAGACGATGTTGTTGCAGCACTGAAAGCAGGAGCTACGGCTATTTCTTCAACAAATATTGAGGTATGGTCTTTGTAAATGATTTTGATAAATATTGTCAGGTTTATGATATGACCGGGGCTGCTTCAAATAGAAGTTCATTCTATGAGGCAGCCCCGATTGTTATTAGAAAAAGTTTATGCCTTTCTGTCAGACTGTGAATATGCATCAAACTTTTTAGGTTTACCCATAATATAGATCAAAGATATAAGGCTCAAAATGCCTAGGAACAGAGCGGGAAATCCTCCTAAATAGGAAAGCATTCTAATTCCATCTATTCCAAGGGTAGAGATGAAAATTAATGCAACAGCACCAACAATAATGCCCCAAGTAACTTTGATATATAGCGGTGCTTCTTGCCCACCGTCAGTAATACCAGTTGTACAAATACTCGCCATCGCATTTGTAGTTGAATCTGTTGCAGTAATAAATGAAATAAGCACAGCAAGTAAATAAATTCCAATTAATATTCCCGAAAATGGAAGGCTACCTAGAACGGCATATCCAGCAGCAGCAGAGCCTTGTTCATTCATAATTGTAAGGATATCTACTTTTCCAGTCATCTGTAAATGAATTGCTGTGCCACCAAGAACTGCCATCCATACGGCACTAAAAGCACTAGGAACTAGAAAGTTCATTGTAATGATTTCTTTTACTGTGTAGCCATACGCGATTCTAGCCAGAAACACCGCGGATACAGGTGCCCAAGCCATCCAATTAGACCAATAGAAAGTCGTCCAACCTGATGCCCAGCCATCATTTGATGCGGCACCTGTAAATAAGGCTTTGTTAAAAATCCCTGATAAAAATCCTCCAAAGGATTCAGTACCTAAGCTAAACATGTATACGGTAGGTCCAAGAAGAATAAGCGCTGCAATAATAATATAGTACAGATATACATTTAAATCTGATAATATTCTGATTCCTTTGAATAATCCTGTACCAGAAGAGATAATAAAAGCAATGGTTCCACATATGGTGATGATAATCCATAAGCTTTTATTGTTATCAATGCCAAATAAGGCATTAATTCCACCGCCCATATTCATAACAGCAGTACCAAAGGATGCTGAAATAGCTGCGGCTACTGCGAATAAAATTATTGCATCTACGATAACATCAAACTTATGTTGATTGCGGTTACCGATAATAGGTGATATCTGAGAACCAACACTAAAGGGCCTTTTCATATTATAATAAGCAAATGCAAAAACAATTGTGGGCACTGCGTAAAATGCATAGGGTATAAATGTCCAGTGGAGGAATAAGGTTTCCATAGCAAACTTGGCTGCAGCGGGAGACATGGGTTCAATTCCTAAAGACGTTGGGGGATACGCAAGATGCCAGATTGGCTCAGCCGTTCCCCAGAATAAAATTCCTGCAGCAATGGTTGTACAGAGTGTTACTGCAAACCATGATGATTTTTTTAACAATGGTTTAGCATTTGGACCACCTATTCTTACGTTACCCAGTGGTGAAAAATATGTTGCTGTAATGACTAGTAAGCAAGCGACCCCTGCCAAACTAAACATCCAACCACATTGTAAAGTCATAAAATCCTTAGCTAAAGTTGTGATTTTAAGAAAAGATTCATAGTTAATAAAGTTTAGAATAATTGCGATGATCAGCAATATAAATGCCGGAAAAAAGACAATGGGTTTAATTCGATTCACTCCAGATTTTGATTTCATAATTTCCTCCCAAGTATGTAATTTAAATAACAATAACAAGAAAATCGGCTGCGCCGAGTTAAAATCCTCGTTACACATCTGCCGCTTTTCTAATTACTTATGCAGAACTTTCCTAGTAAACAAAAAAGAAGAAAAAAGCAGACTCCACTCGTGGAGTCGCTTTTCTCTTCTGCTCTGTTAGCAACTAGACTAAGTTTAGTGTACAAAAGGGATAAAGTCAATGGGCAATAACCATAAATAATAAAACAAGAACTAGTAAAATCTACTAAGAGTGTGAAAAAATACAGTGTTAGTAAGAGGAAGGTTATATAGAAAATACATATAATCATCTCATATATTATCTGAAACATATATAAAATTGCAGCATCGAAAAAAAACTATTGACATTTAGTAAAACTCTTTATATAATGTACGTAATTACTAGTGCAGAGAGAAAAGTAATTTCCTACGGGGATTTCCTGTAGAAATTTACTTTTCTCTCTTTTTTTGTGCAGGTAATTTTTTTATATGCTCATTTATTAAATGGGTACATAACCTAGAACCTAGTAATGGGTTCAATCAATATCGTATTAAATTAAGGAGTATCATTAATTATGAAAATTACAAGAGAACAAATCGTAGAAAACCTAATGAATATTGTTGGAGAAGATAGTGTTATTACAGATGAACAAGTTTTAAAAACAAGCAGTCATGATCGTTTTAGAAAATATGAGGATATTAATGGCGTATATACTCAACCTATTCCAGCTGCGGTAGTTAAGGTCAAAAGCACAGACGAGGTGGCGCAAGTATTAAAATTTATGAACGAAAACCAACTAAATGTAGTTCCAAGAACTGGCGCTTCTGCTACGGAAGGTGGTCTAGAAACAGCATTAGAAAATTCAGTTGTAGTTGATGGATCTGATATGAATAAAATCATCAAAATTGATGTATATAACATGTTAGTCACAGCTCAATGTGGTGTTTCTTTAGAGGTACTTGAAGATAAATTGCGTGAGCAAGGATATACAACAGGTCATTCGCCACAATCAAAACCGCTTGCTCAAATGGGTGGCTTGGTAGCTACAAGAAGTATCGGTCAGTTTTCAACGCTATATGGAGGAATTGAAGACATGCTTGTTGGGGTTGAAGCTGTTTTTCCAAATGGGAATATAACTAGAATTAAGAATGTTCCAAGACGTGCGGCGGGGCCAGATATTAGACATGTCATCATAGGAAGTGAAGGTGCCCTATGTTTTATAACAGAAGTAACAGTCAAAATTTTTAAATATATGCCAGAAAACAATTTACTATATGGATATACACTAGATAATATGAAGACAGGTTTTGAAATTCTTCGTGAAGTTATGATTAATGGCTATAAACCATCAGTTGCACGGTTATATGATCCAGAAGATGGAGATTATCATTTTTCTCATTTTGCAGAAGGTAAATGTGTACTTATATTTATGGCTGAGGGACCAAAAGCCATTGCTGATGCAACTGGAAAAGCCATTGAAGAAATAGTAGCAAAGTATAAAGAGTGTAAGAAAGTAGATGAAAAGTTTATTCAAGTATGGTTTGATAACTTGAATTGGGATCCAGCTAAGGTTGCTGAAGAGCGGGTTGAAATTGTGGAGACACATAATCTTGGTTTTACAACAGAAGTATCAGGTAATTGGGATATTATTAACGAAATCTACGAAGTGTGTATCGAACGAATACGGAATGAAATACCTGACATAACATTAATTGGGGGACATTCATCTCATAGCTATTTGAATGGAACAAATATGTACTTTGTCTATTATTATAATTTAGTAAATATTAAGCCAGAAGAAGAGATTGATAAATATCATAATCCAATTCAAGATATTATTGTTGAGGAAACGATTAGGGCTGGTGGCTCTATGTGCCATCATCATGGTGTAGGGAAACATAGAACGCATTTTATACAAGAGGAGTATCAATCATCGTATTATATCCTTGAAACTTTAAAAAAATCCTTTGACCCGAATGGAATTATGAATGCTGGAACCATCATTCCATTAAACAAATAATATGAATATACTCGTATGTTTTAAAAATGTTCCTGATTTAGATGCATTATCAGTAAATGATTGGTTGATCGAAGATCATTTCCAGGTAGATACAAGTTATGTCAGAACAATGTTAAATCCCTATGATGAAAGCGCGCTTGAACTAACACTAAAATTGGGGGACGCTGAAAAGAATGATGATTTTAAATTAACAGCTTTAACAGTTGGAACAAGTCATTTAGATAAAGTATTAAAAACCTTATATGCATTGAAATATGACTTAGGCGTAAGACTAGATTGTAAATCGGATATTAGATTTAACCCTTGTTTTGTTTCACGAATGATTTGCAATTATGTTAAGAATATAAAAAATCATCAGGTCATTATTTTAGGAAGTCAAAGTAACGTAGGTGACAATGCAAAAACACCATTATTAGTAGCCGAAGGGCTAGGAATTCCTTGCATTACTTCAGTTATTGGAATCAAGTTAGCAGAACAAAAAGATTGTCTAAGTATTACGTCTAAAATCGATGATTTGATCATTGAACAAATCGTTAAAGCACCGTTTGTTTTA
This sequence comes from Firmicutes bacterium HGW-Firmicutes-7, assembly GCA_002841375.1. Taxonomy (GTDB): domain Bacteria; phylum Bacillota; class Clostridia; order Lachnospirales; family Vallitaleaceae; genus HGW-1. Next base: position 138,173 of record PGZO01000004.1, read on the forward strand.
GCGGTGGGAGATGTCCCAACTTCGTACATTAGAGTGCCAACGCTTAAGGATAGAATTCAATACAAGGAAAAAGAGATTAAGGTTTTTACCCTTGAGGATTTAGAAATAAAAGAAAATGATGTTGAAGAAGAAAACGATACGCAGCTAATTGAATTATCTTATGAAAAGAATGGGAGAAATTGTGTATTTATTCAAGGACATCATTCTTCGGAAAAAGCAAATGTGTTATACAAAGAATACTTAATGGAGAGGATAAAATAATGAAAACTGTAATGATACTTAATGGGTCGGTAAATGCCATATTAAAACAAGCAGAAGAATTAAATAATTATTCTATTAAAAATTTTTCGAAAAATTCTTTAATTGAAGCATGGATTTTAACTGACCAGGATGTTAATTTCAATACGATTTCATTTTCTCCTCATATTAATTGCATTAAATTAGTAAAAGTTAGGACAAAACATGTTGCTGAGGAATATATTAAGGCGATTATCATGTTATATGAAAAATGCAAGCCCGAAATCATGATATTTGGTAGTGAAGCGTTTGTTTCGGGTTTGGCTGTTAGAGTAGCTTGCCGTTTAAAGGGGAGTTCTTGTGTAGGTGTAAAAAGGAACCAGTATTTAGAAAAACATTTTATTGTTGAAAAGATGGTTTATTCAAATAATCTAACTGCTAAATTCATAATGAAAAATATGCCATATTGTATTTCTATTGCAAAAGGATTTAACCATATGACTGAGCAGTCTTCTATAACGGATGATAGTGAAGCGTATCAGAAACTACCTAATGTTGAAACAGTAACCTTTAAGACTGAGGTAGACACTGAATGGATTCGATCATTTACATTTGAATTAATAAATACTGAGGAGGGACTAAATACTTCCAAGGTAGTTGTTGCAATAGGAAAAGGTATTGGTAGTAAAGAAAAAGTAGTTTTGTACGAAAAGTTGGCGGCCCTTATGGAAGGTAAACTAGGGGCTAGTCGTCCAGTAGTGATGAATGCGTGGATGCCTATGGAACGCTTAATTGGTGCATCGGGTTTAATTATTGCACCAGAACTATGTGTTGCCATAGGTGTGTCAGGAGCTGCTGCATTTACAGTTGGTATAGAAAAGAGTAAATTTATCATTGCAATTAACAAGGATCAAGAAGCACCTATTTTTAAAATAGCAAATGTAGCAATTTGCGCTGATTGTGAAGAGGTTGCACAGGCGCTTATTAATAAATTAAATGGAAGAATTTAGAGGTGAAACAATGGTATCAGAACTAATCAAACCATTTGATACAAGATATGAGGAATATTTAAGAGATGAATCCAAAATGGATGGAAAGGCTAGTGGGATTTCATTTCCTCGGACAAAAGAGGAGGTTGTAACAATTGTCAACCAGATGATTAACACTTCAACTTCAATCACCGTCCAAGGGGGTAAAACTGGTATTTGTGGTGGTGCAGTACCGTCAGAAGGACATATTTTGAATTTATCGTATCTAAATAAAGTGATCGACTCATTTGAAACAGAAAATGGACGTTTCGTTAAAGTGGAAGCTGGATTGATGTTATCAGAATTACATAAATATCTTAATAAAGTGGATAAAACATATTTTTGGCCTCCAGACCCAACGGAGGATTCAGCTACAATTGGTGGTATTTTAGCTACAAACGCACAAGGCATATGCAGATATTTTTATGGAGATACAAAACAATATGTTGAGGAAATAAAATTAATTGACGGTTATGGAAAAGAAAGAATTATACGTAGAGGTGAACGTATAGTAAATGAGCATAAATGTTTATTAGAAAGTGGAGGAACACTTGTCGTGGATACAGCGCTTTTGAAACTGCCTCAAGATATTGATTTGATTGATATTTATTTAGGAAGTGAAGGGATGTATGGCATTATTGTTGAGGCTACGCTTAAATTGATTGCAAGGCCTAAAGAAGTTTGGGGTATAAGCTTTTTCTTTGAAGAGCAAGAAAATATTTTTGGTTTTGTAGAGGCATTCATGCATACTTCCTATAATGAAGATGAAGCAGTAGTGGCTGCAGTGGAATATCTTGATAAAAGCACGCTAAAACACATTCATGTATTAAAGAAAGATGTTACCAAATTAAGAGAACTTCCGGATGTAGATGAGAAATTTGTTGGTATGGTATATATAGAATTACATGGCAACCAGGAAGAACATATTGAAATAATAGCAGAAAAGATTATGGAATTAGCGAGCCATTTTCAAGAGGATGATACTTCAACCTGGGCCTTATCAGGGTTTGAAGAAATAGAAAAACTTAGAGCTTTTAGACATGCAGCACCTGAATCTATGAATAGGGCCCTTGATCAAGTTAAATTACTTGATTCTCGTATCATAAAGCTTGCAACAGATATTGCGATGGAAAATATGACGTTTAAAGAACTGGTTACGAAGTATCAACAGACGGCGTTGGAAAAAGGTATAAATATTGCTATTCATGGTCACGTAGCAGGGAATCAGTTGCACGTTGATTTACTGCCTGAAAATTATGAAGAATATATAACGGGAAAAAAGCTTGTTAAAGATTGGGTGATTTGTGCTGTTAAAAGAGGCGGACAGGCTTTTAGCGAGTATGGTGTTGGAAAAATTAAAAAAGCGTTATATCAGTTATCATTAAGTGAGGAAGAACTAGGAAATATGCGTCATATCAAAAAAGTCTTTGATACGAATGGTATTTTGAATCCTGGAAATATGTTGGATTAATAAGGATAAAAGAGGTGCTACATTGAAGATTGCAATATGTATCAAACAAGTTCCAGGAAGTAATGAATTAACAATGGATCAGGAGAAAGGCATTTTGCAAAGAGAAGATGGGCGTGTAAAGATGAACCCATATGATCTTGTTGCGATTGAAACCGCTTTGCAAATAAAAGAAAAATATAAAGAGGTTGTTATTACTTCGTTCTCAATGGGACCTAAGCGTGCTAGGGAGGTTATATTATCAAGTTATGCCATGGGCGTAGATCAAGGTGTACTGATTACAGATCCGAAATTTATAGGATCAGATGTATATGCAACCGCATTGACCTTATCAAAAGGAATCTCATTAAATGAGGAATTTGATATCGTTATTTGCGGAAGGCAGACAACTGACGGTGATACAGGTCAAGTTGGACCTGCAATAGCAGAACATTTGGGAATTCCTCATATTTATGGCGTAATAGCGATTGATAAAATAGAAGAAAAACATATTTTTCTGTCACAGCAAATAGAAAATAAAAAAATATCACTTAGAGTAAAGATGCCTTGTGTACTTGTAATTTCGAAAGAAGCATATATTCCACGGCTTCCATCTTTGAAATTGAAACTTGAGGCGAAAAAGAAGAAAATAAAAATCATGTCCTTTGAAGATTTAAATGACTCGGATATAAGAAAATTTGGGCTAGAAGGTTCGCCAACCCAAGTGGAAAAAATATACTTTCCTAATAAATCTAAAAAAGAAACACTACTATCTGGAAACGCTAATGTTATTGTAGATGCAATCATAGAACGATTAAAAGGTGAGAAACTTATATAGAGTTGTGCGAATTATAAATAAACGAGGTGATTACTTGTCAGAACTTCAGATTAACGATGAAAAATGTGTTTTATGTAGGGCGTGCATTAGCGCTTGTCCATTTGGTGCACTTGAAGTAGTTGATAAAAAGTTAGTTGTGGAGGATAACTGTAGCTTATGTGGCGTATGTCTAAACACTTGCCAGTTTAATGCACTTTGTATTGAAAAGCAAGAGAATGGGTTACTAGATAAAAATAAATGGTCAGATATTTTAGTATTTGTTGAACACAATGAAGGTAAAATTCAGCCCGTTACATATGAATTAATAGGAAAAGCGCTTAAGTTAATAGAAGGAACTTCATATAAGGTTTACTGCTTGATTGTGGGATATAAAATAACAGAACTTGCGAAAGAATTATCCTATTATAATGTTGAGAAAAATTTTATTTATGACCATAAAGCATTTAAGAATTATAGAGAGGATATATTTTGTAACGTTTTTCAAGACTGCATAAATGTATTAATGCCTGCTATTGTTTTAATAGGTGGGACAGATGTTGGTAAATCAATCGCACCTGCTGTTGCAACAAGTTTTCACTCGGGGCTCACTGCAGATTGTACAGAACTAATCTTAAATGAAAAATTAGAGCTCGTACAAATAAGACCTGCTTTTGGGGGAAATGTAATGGCTCAAATTGTAACGCCAAATCATAGGCCTCAATTTGCAACAGTAAGACCCAGTATTATGGAAGAAGCTAATAGAATTAAATCACCAAGAAATAATATTGTGAATTGCAAGTTAGATGAAAAAAAGCTGGTTTCACAAATAGAGGTACTTAAAGAAAAGCAGATGGAAACGAAAGAAGGTATTCAAGACGCAAAGATTTTGATTGTTGCAGGACAAGGATTCAAGCGTAAAGAAGATTTGTGGATGGTCGAGGAGCTTGCAATGCTTCTTAATGGTCAAGTAGCTTCGTCAAGAGCCTTAGTTGAGAAAGGGTGGATGCCTTATGAGAGACAGATTGGGCTATCAGGAAAAACTGTAAAGCCTGAAGCCATAATAACTTGTGGTGTGTCAGGATCAGTACAATTTATGACGGGAATGAAAACGAGTAAGACGATTATTGCAATAAATATTGATAGTGATTCTCCGATTTTCTCTATTGCCCACCAATCGATTGCGGGAGATATTTATGAAATTCTTCCAAAGTTAATTCATCAATTAAAAGAAATAGATAAGCTTGCTAATAACAAGAATTAGTTTTTTAAGCCCATTCACGTACAAATAGTTTAGCGTTAAAACAAAATGATTTTGCCTCTCGTTATGTTTTATACAAAGATTATAGAAAGCATCTTAAAGATTGTAAAAATTGTAAGGATGTATGTAGTGGGCTTTTAAATAAATTAACATATAGTCTTCTTACAAAATAAGACTATATTGGCTACTAACTAACTATATTTGGGAGGTTATAAAATGAGTACAAAAACAAAAAGCAATATTAGGCCATTTGTATTTTTTCCTGCATTTATTTTATTGCTCGTAACAATCATTTTGAACTTTGTAAATCCTGAGGCCTTTTTGACAGTTACTACAGCTGCAAAAGACTTTATGACAGTTCAATGTGGATGGATGTTTAGTTTAGCGGGGGTTGCATGCTTAATTGTAGTCATCTTAGCTTATTTTTCTCCATTAGGTGAGATAAGGGTAGGTGGCGCTAATGCAAAACCATTACTAAAAAAAGGATCATGGTTTGCAATTACCTTAACGACAACTATTGCAGCTGGAATTATGTTTTGGGGAACGGCTGAACCACTTTGGCATCTTGCTTATCCCCCGATAGGTATTGAACCAATGTCTCCAGCAGCAGCTAAGTTCGCGATGGAAACCTTATTCCTTCACTGGACATTTGTTCCTTATGCATTCTATACGGTTCCGACAATTGTATTTGCTTTTGCATACTATAATATGAAAAAGCCTTTCAGTGTAGGTTCACAGATTTCTCCTGTTCTTGGAAATCGTAATCAAAAGAAAATTGATATTTGGGTAGATGCAATTATCCTATTTGCTATAGGTACTGGAATAGCATCATCCTTTGCAACTGCAGTGATGAATATGGGTGGTGGGATCAATGCATTAACAGGCATCAATAGCGATAAGACTTTATATATTATTATTACAATTGCGGCAACAGCATTGTTTACCTTTGCTTCCGGCTCTGGTTTATTTAAAGGAATCAAATTCCTAGCGAAGTTTAATGTATATTTATATTATATCATTATAGCAGCGTTAGTAATTTTAGGCCCTACAGTCTATATGTTTAGCTTGGGTACAGAATCCTTTGGTGGTTTCTTATCAGGTATATTTAGTAAGGCCTTGTTTACGGGTGCGGCTGCGTCAGATTCATGGGCGTCTGGTTGGACAACCTTTTATTGGACAAACTGGATGGCATGGGCACCAGTTACGGCAGTATTTTTAGCGAGAATTTCATATGGATATAAAATTAAAGAAATTATTACGATGAACTTTTTAATTCCATCAGCTTTTGGTGCTGTTTGGATGACAATTGTAGGTGGAACTGCAATTAATTTCCAAATGACTGGAAGAGTTGACCTGATAGCAATAATGAATGAACAAGGCTCTGGAGCAGCGGGATATGCTATCCTTAATGAGTTGCCACTAGCTGGGGTATTAATGGTGATTTATCTTATTGCAGTAATTGTATCGTTTGCGACTGCGACAGATTCAACAACCAATGCGATGGCAAGTATTTGTACAACTGGAATTACAGAAGCAGATCAAGAAGCACCTTTATATCTCAAGGTTTTATGGGGAGCTATTATTGGCTTAATCGCTGTTGTATTCTTAGCAACCTTTGGAGTAGATGGGATCAAGATGTTGTCCTACCTCGGCGGCTTCCCTGCACTTATTTTAGGTGTTTTAAGTCTGATTTCACTAGTATTCATTATGAATAAGCCAAAGAAATATGATATTGTTGACAATGGGGAGATTGTTTCCCAAGAGGAAAGTGAAAGTACTGTTCTTTAAAAATATAAAAAATATAAAAATAAAAGGAGATATTAACAATGAATATAGTAGATTTTTCAATGGATTTCTTTTCTTTAAAAGGGTTAAATGCTATTGTAACTGGAGGTAATACCGGATTAGGACAAGCATTTGCATTAGCTTTAGCAAAAGGAGGTGCAAATCTGTTTATTCCAAGTATTATGGAAGATGATGGCACAACAAAAACACTAATAGAAAATGAAGGCGTTAAAATGGCGTTTATGAAAATTGATATAACTGAAGAAGGTGCAGCAAAAAAGGTTATTGATGGTTGCGTTGATGCTTTTGGTTCTGTTGATATTTTAGTAAATAGTGCAGGTATTTGTAAGATTGCATCGGTGCAAGAATTTGGAAGAGCAGAATGGGATCCAATGATCAGCATCAATCTTACTGCAGCCTTTGAATTAAGCTACCAGGCAGCACAAAAAATGATTCCACAAAGAAGTGGAAAAATAATTAACATATGTTCTATGTTTTCATTTTTAGGAGGTCAATGGTCACCAGCCTATGCTGCAACCAAGCATGGTTTAGCAGGGTTTACAAAAGCATATTGTGATGAGCTGGCTCAATATAATATCCAAGTAAATGGTATTGCACCAGGGTATTATGCAACTGAAATTACAACAAAAACAAGAAGTAATCCTGAAACAAATAAAAAGGTACTTGACCATATTCCTGCAAACCGCTGGGGAGAAACGCAAGATTTAATGGGTACAACCGTTTTCTTAGCAAGTAGAGCTTCTGATTATGTAAATGGTCATATATTAGCTGTAGATGGCGGCTATTTAGTAAGGTAATTTACGTTTTACTTTCTATATGCGTTTATTCAATGGAATAAATGCATATAGATTAACTTACTGATAAATAGAGTCATCACTTAAAATTTACGCTGAAAGGCATAACTATAAAAGAAAGGTATTGGTGGTTGTAATGAGTAAAAAATATATTATAGGTGTTGATGGTGGGTCTCAGAGTTCAAAGGTTGTAATATTTGATCTTGAAGGGAATATTGTTTGTGAAGGTAAGGAAGATTTGCAACCTATGAGCTTACCTGAGCCAGGAATTGTAGAACATCCTAATGATGATCTTTGGGATTCTATCGTAATAGCCAGTAAAAAAGCCATGGAACGCTTTTCAGGAAATGTGGAAGATATTATTGGATTAGGCTTATGTACCATACGTTTTTGTAGAGCCTTATTAAAGGAAGATGGTACTTTAGCATCACCTGTTATGAGCTGGATGGATACAAGAGTATCTAAACCTTATGAGCACTTGAATCCTTCGGTAAAGTATGTTACGACTACTTCGGGTTATATTGCCCATAGATTTACAGGTAATTTTAACGATACTGCAGCAAATTATCAAGGTCAATGGCCTATAGATACCGATTCATGGCAATGGAGTGAAGATCCAGCAGTACAAAAGGATTTTAATATTCCTCTAGAGATGTTATTTAACTTGCAAATGCCAGGAACGGTTTTAGGTGAGGTTACAGAAGCAGCATGTAAAGCAACCGGTATACCTATGGGTATTCCTGTAGTTGCAACAGCGAATGATAAGGCAGTTGAAGCTTTAGGTGCTGGATCATTATCTCAAAACACTGCGCTTGTTTCTTTAGGAACTTATATTGCAGCGATGGTACACGGACATGAAAATCCAAAAAATACAACAAATTTTTGGACAAACTTTGCTTCTATTCCTGATAATTATTTGTATGAGAGCTATGGAATTCGAAGAGGTATGTGGACAGTTAGCTGGATTAAAAATCTTTTGGGAGATGAGATTGCTCTAAAAGCTGAAGCTTTAGGTATTCCAGCTGAGGAATATTTGAACAGAGAGGCAGAAAAGGTTCCAGCAGGTAGTAATGGGTTAATGACTGTTTTAGATTGGCTTGCTCCAGCACATTTACCCTTTAAAAAAGGCTTAATGATTGGCTTTGATGGCCGTCATACTGGAGCGCATATATATAGGTCTATATTAGAGGCAATTGCTTTAACGATGAAAAATCATGCAGATGCAATGTGCGCTGAATTAGATATAGAGCTAGAAAATATTATTATTTCAGGAGGAGGCTCTAATAGTGCATTGTTTATGCAAATATTCGCTGATGTGTTTGGCGTTTCAGCTTCAAGAAATGAGGTCAATGGTTCTGCGAGTTTAGGTTCAGCAATCTGTGCCGCAGTTGCAGTAGGAGCGTACGATAATTATGAAATTGCTATAGAAAAAATGGTACGAATTAGAGACACCTTCAGCCCAATCAAAGAGAACACAGACTTATATAAAAGAATGAATAATGAAGTTTTTAAAGATATTACTGTCTATACAGATGAAGTCTTAAAAAAGTCATATCCAATTTTCGGTTAATTAAAAATAAAGAATTCTGCAACTTCTTTATTCAATTTGCACGAATTGGGGAGGATTAAAATGAAAACATCTATTCGATTTAGATTAATCAGTTATTTTATCTTGGTTATATTAATGACATCAATACCTATAGGTGTTATTGCGTATACGAGCACCTATAACTCTATTAAAACAAGTATGTATGACTCTGCAAATAAAGAAATGATTCAGGTTGACAATGGAATTTCTTACATATTTAAGAATATTACTGAAAACAATAAATATCTTGCATCAAATAGCCAAATTAAAGAAATTGATGAAAGCATCGTAGCACTTTTTAACCTTGATCATATAAAGATACCAAAATTGTTTTCAAAAGAATTACCTGGATTGCACGGGAAGATTTATGATGAATTGGAGAGATATGCTGATTCACACCCTGATTCGGCTTATGTTTATTTAGGCACAAAATGGGGTGGCTATATTCAGTGGCCAGATGGACTAGAGGTCAACGATTATGACCCAAGAACAAGACAGTGGTACGAGCAAGCTGCGAATCATTCAGATGAAGTGATAATTTCTGATCCATATATGGCAAGTGATGCTTCCCAGTCTATTATCGTAAGCACTACAAGTAGCATTAAAAACGCAAAAGGAGAAGTTGTGGGCGTATTAGGGCTTGATGTTAGCTTAACGACACTATCACAGATAATTAAAGAAATTAAAATTGGTAATACCGGATATGTATTCTTATATACAAAAGATGGAACGATTATAGCACATCATAATCCAGATGTTGTATTTAAGAATATCAACGATCTATCAAATAATGGTGTAAACGATGAAGAAAACAATCAATTAATTCAATATGTTATAAAGGATTATGCGAAACTCCTTAGTGATGAAAACGCATCTTTTGAAACAATCGTGGATGGCGTTCCCTGTTTAGTATCCGTAATCACTTCCCCCTCAACTGGATGGAAGATGGCTTCAATTGTAACCAAAAATGAATTATTAGAAAAATCTAATCAAGTAGGATTGGTGATTATATTGATTACTATAGCTATTCTGATTTTAGCTTTAGTAATCGTTTGGTTTGTAACAAAGGTGATCACAACACCATTATTAAAAATAAAACAATTTGCTCAGAGATTGGAAAACTATGATTTTAGTAATCCTATATCAATCTCTAGAAAAGATGAATTTGGGCAAACAGGTGATGCCTTAAACATAGCCCAGAATAATGTGAGACAATTAATAACTTCAATCATAAGTGATTCATCTGAAATAAGTGCTTCAAGTCAAGAGCTAGCTGCTTCTACTGAAGAGGTAACCTCACAATTTGAGACCATCAATTCATCAACAAAAGAAATAAGTTCTGGCGTTACACAAACAAGTGAAATGGCAAAGGATATTTCAAATTCTGCTCAAAAAGTGAATCTAAGTTGTAATGTCCTTTCAGAAAAAGCAATTGATGGTACATCTGAATCGGTAAAGATTCAAGATAGAGCTTTAGATATCCAAAGGAAAAGTAAGGCAGCGTTAGAAGAAACTAAAAAGGTGTACTTAGATCGAGAAAATAAAATTATTAAATCAATAGAAGCAGGGAAAGTTGTTAACGAAATTAAGGTTATGGCAGATACAATTGCAAGCATTGCAGCCCAAACAAATCTATTAGCTCTTAATGCTGCAATTGAGGCGGCAAGGGCAGGAGAACAAGGAAAGGGTTTTGCTGTTGTAGCTGATGAAGTAAAAACACTTGCGGAACAAGCCTCACAAGCGGTGGATAAGGTTAAGTATACAATAGTAAAAGTACAAGATGTATTTAAGAGTTTGTCAGATAATAGTAATGAGTTATTGAAGTTTATGAATGAAAACGTTACGTTGCAATTTGAAGCATTTAGTGAAGTGGGACAACAATATCAAATAGATGCAGAATTTGTTAATACCATGTCTGAAGAACTAGCTAGGATGGCGAATGAAATCACTAAAACAATCAATGAAGTTAGTAATTCAGCTCAAAGTATGGCGAATATGTCACAGAATTCATCAGAGCGTACGAATGAAATCCAAGTGAGCGTTGATGAATCCACTCAGGCAATGGAACAAGTAGCAAAAACGGCACAATTTCAGGCGGAACTGGCCCAAGCCCTAAGTGCACAAATTCAAAAATTCAAACTATAGCTTAGCATTAGCCGATAGGGATGGGTGACTGCTGACCCAGGCTTGCACATCAATGGAGGCTTGAACCCCCACTGATGTTGGAGTTAGTACCCCCGCTTATCGACGCGGGGGACTTCTTCCATTAGGTTAAATTAAGTGAAGTGAATGCTAAAATAAAAATCAATAATCATGTTTGCAGGATATGCGATATTTTCCACTGACCCTCCTGCAGATTCATTTCCACGATACAGCCTGGATGGATAGGATAATTCCATACTTCACCTGGAATAAGGTTAAGTAAATGGGTGATTATTTCTCTGATGACACCACCATGCGTGACATAGACAAAGGTTTCATCTTTTTTTGGCAATGCTTTTTGTAGAAAGGAAAGAACTCTGCTTTGAAACTCAGCGTAGCATTCGCCATTAGGTATACGATAGGTTTCATATTGGGACATAAAGAGATTGTACTCTTGATTGTATTTGAGTAATACCACCTCTTTTGTTTGGCCTTCGAAAATGCCATAATTCATTTCTTTTATCCTGTGTTCTTCTATGTAATTTTGATCAGATATTTCGTTCTTGTTTTTTTTGATTTGTTCGGCGATATATTTGGCTCTTGATAGAGGGCTAGTATAGATTCTGTGTACAAACTCATCTTGCAAATGGGCTATAATTTTATCGATCTGCTGTAAACCTTTATCTGTAAGGGGGTGGTCGGTCCAACCATATATTTCTTGATTACGGTTGCCTTCGCTTTCTCCGTGTCTAATTAAAATAAGCTTCATAATTCACCTTTTTAGGCCTTTCTTTATTATATTAAAAATGTGACGAGTAAAAAGAGACATTGAGAAACCTCAACAGTCATCCCCATAATATCGCCAGTGATGCCGGATAGTTTTTTGCTAATAACTTTGGTCATAAGAAAAACCAATGCATAAGTAATACTAATAGGAATTAAACTTTTAATATCCAGTGCAGCGCCAATTGCGAAAGATAGAACAATGGAATAGATTACATGCTTGACACCTGCGGCGTCCACAATGATTTTTCCCATTCCTTTTTCTTTGGCGTAGGATGAAACGCCTGCAGCGAGCAAAATGGAGCATCTACCTACTAAAGGAAATAGTAGAATATAGATCCAATTCACATGTTGGAATAAAATAATAAGGGTAATGAAATATAGAATAAGTCCAATAACGCCAAAAGAACCGATTCGGCTGTCTTGCATAATTTCAAAAATCCTGACTTTATCTCTACCACTAAATAGTCCATCAAAAGAATCAGCTAAACCGTCCAGATGGAGACCACCGCTTAAGAATATATAGCTTATTACCAAGACTAAAGCTAAAACATCAGTCTCTTTTGTCAAGGATAAAAAGCCCCAATGAACTGCGGATAAAATACCACCTATGATCAACCCAATAATCGGGTAAAACCAAATGCTACCAGCAAAGTCATTTTCATCCACTTTATAGCGATTGGGTATGTAGAGCCTTGTCAAAAATGTGAGTGCCAAAATAAATTGTTTCACTGTAAGCTCCTTTTTTGTTTCAAGGTGTTTTTGTAAGGAATTGTTTAATACTATTATATAGTCTAACATCTGTTTCGGCAAGGTTAAATAAAAGCACCTAATCGTTTGATTAGATGCTTTGGCTTTAGAATATTATTCATGAACATCGATTTTGTCAACTTCTACATAGGGACCTAGTGTAGAGATCATCTTTACAACCGCGTTTGAGTTATTGATTACATAATGTGTTTCTTTTGGTTCGATATGGATGAGCTGACCTTCTTTTAAAGTATGTTTGACACCGTCAACATAGATATCTACTTCACCTTCGATAATATAAAAGTTTTCTTCCATAATTTCATGATAATGACCTTGAAAATCTTGACCTGCTTGAAACTGAACAATTGCGAAATTCGTACGAGGACCTTTCATCAAATATTTTGGGCCACTATCACCAAAACGAAATTCCTTATCTTTTTCATCAACAATAAACATAAATTCGCCTCCTTTTTTAATTATGTATTAGATTCCCGGAGCAATCCACATATTTTTGGTTAATTTCTTGTCACTAAGTTTAAGTTGTGCAGCGTAAACTTCTCTCCAAGGTTGATACATTTCATTATATAAAGCGTGATTTTCGCTATTAGGGTAATAGGTTTCTTCCCATTGCACAATTCTTTTCACAGCATTATCTATGTTATCAAATATGCCTACCCCAATTCCTGCAAGAATGGCAGCACCTAGCGCTGTAGCTTCTTTTACTTTTGGAACATGTACAGGCAATCCTAAAACATCTGCCAATATTTGACACCAGAGAGGGCTCTTAGAAGCGCCTGATGCAAAAACGACCTCAGTGGGTTTGCTATTAGTAACTGAAGTAATGAGCTCCATATTTCCTTTTGTAACCAATGCAGCGTTTTCCATAATGGCTCTATAGAATGTAAAGCGGTTATACTTATTTGGATCTAATGAGAAATTTGTAAAGGTTGGGGCTGCATGTTTCCAACTAATATAATTCATAACATCTGAGAAAGTACACATCATTCCATAGCTGCCTGCTGGAATCTTCTCGGCTTCTATATTCATGTAGTAGTAAGGGTCTTTTCCGCTTTCTTCTGCTTTTTGTTTTTCGAGTTGACAAAAGGCATCTCTATACCAACGCATAACTAGACCTGGGAAAAAAGCGATTGCTTCGTATTGCCATATGTCTGGTAGTGCATGGCAATTTATACGGACGCGACATGCTGCATCCGTTTTTACTTCTCCAGTATTAAATTCATATTGCCAAAAGCTTCCACCAAATACTGCCGCTTGGGAAGGTGAGACGATACCAACTCCGATACTACCAAGTTGTGCGTCTCCACCACCAGCAACGACGGGCGTTCCTTCTGATAAACCAGTAGCGTTTGCCCCTTTTTGGCTTACAGGGGCTACCACAGTGCCGCTTTCAAAAACTGGCGGAAAAATATCTGACTTAATTTCACACTTTTCTGTTATGGTGGGATCCCAATTTCTTTTTTCTAAATTAAAAATACCTGTTGTACATCCATTGCTTGGCTCAGTTGACATAACCCCTGTTAACTTATAAATTAACCAATCATTAAACATGCTAATGGTTGCTGTATTTTCATAAATTTCAGGCATTTTATTTTTTACCCATAGTAACCGAGGGAGTGCCCCGAGGGCATATGTCTGCCCCGAGATGTCGTAAATCTCTTTTTCAAGATTTGAAGAACGACTGATTAATTCTGACACTTCGTCGTTAGCTCTTGCATCAACATTGGCACAAGCCCATATTTCATCGCCATTATCATCGTATAAAACAATTCCTTCTCTCATGCAGGTGGTTGAAATACCTACGATGTCTCTTGGATCTATACAGGCATCGTTTAATACCTGATTAACACAGTTTGCAGCAAGGGACCAATTATACACCCAATCAAAATCCATAGAACCAGGAAAACGAGGGTCTTCTTTGTGCGTCCATTCTTGTTGAGAAACAGAGATCTGATTGCCATCGGTGTCAAATAGTACAGCTCTTACACTACCAGTTCCTGCATCTAAAGCCATTAAGTATTTTTTCTTTTTCATTACAATTACCTCCAATCACATCAACTTTGTGGAATACTATTCAAACTCAATCAGTTGCTGAGCAGTATTTTCATCTGTAATTAGAACATCAAGATAAGATCCCATTAAAGCAGCTCTTATAGCAGAGACTTTACTGTTTCCAGCGGCTATACCAATGACATTATCTAACGCTTTGATCGCGGAAAGAGGCGTACTAATAAGACGAGCGTCAATTTCGCTATCAATAAGCGTACCGTTCTTATCAATAAAATGACATAAGATATCCCCGACTGCCCCTTGCATACTCAATAGTAAAAAGTCATTATGATTTAGAATGGATGATTTGATGATCGTTGCATCATTATTCATCGCACCTATTCCTATGATTGTCATGCTTGCTAGTTTGGTCATGTTTTCAATTTCTTGAATTGAACTTTCGTTTTTCATTGCGGTTGCCATCTCTTGTGAAGAAGCGATTAGTGGAGCTGGCATTAAATATAATTTTGTATTAAAGATATTTGATTGTGTGTTTGGTAAATAGTAACTAACGCCTCCTGTTAATGAAACATAAGAAATTGTAGAATCAACATTATTAGCAAGATGATTCAATGTACGTGAGGGTGTATCTCCGTAGCCAAAATTAATGAAACAATCGCCTGTAATACGATTTCCTATATACATAGAAGCAGCCTTTGCGATCGTCTCGTTAACATCTTCACTGTTTGGATTGGTAGGGACAATATATGCATCCTTTAAATTGTACTTTTGGATTAAGGCTTGTTCTAATTCCATTCTCTTGTTAAGGATAGAGCGAATCTGAAATTGTACAATACCTGTTTGTCTTGCCTTTTCTAACAATTTAATAACTCTCATTCTGGAAAGGCCTAAATGTTCTGATATCTCTTGCTGCGTCATATTTTCTAGATAGTAATACCATGCGGCTTTAACCATTAAGCTTTCTTCGAATTCTTTTTCGGGTTTTTGCATAATTTTGTAGTCACTCCTTTGTGCATAATAGTCATTTGAAATATTGTATTATCCTAAACCGTACACTCTAGTAACAAATGTAACGTGTCAAAACATATGATTTTCTTCTTGAATAGTATATCAGTTATTTTTAGAGATGTCAATAATAAGAAAGAAGCAAAAAATGTGCCAATAAAAAGCACAGAATGAGCAAATTTAACCACAGGATTTACTTAAAAATTGCATAAGCTTTGCAGTAAATTGTAAGGTTTAACTATAAAAAAACGCTACACAAACAATATCTTTACTAAAATATCATTTTACCTGTTGACAAAAGCCGAAAAATAAACTATCATTTAGTCAGAAAAGCATAACAAATATTTGACACTGAAACATATGTGCAAGCAAATAGTATAGGAGGAAGAAAAATGCAAGTAGTTGAAGCGCCACCTATTATGGATACAATGATATCCGTCCGAGGCATTTGTAAATGCTTTGCATCCAACTTAGTTTTGAAGGGAATTGATCTTGATGTCAGGTCAGGAGAGGTAGTGGCATTGATTGGTGGAAATGGTGCGGGGAAGAGTACCTTGATGAAGATTATTATGGGAATTTATCAACAAGATAAAGGAGATATTTTTCTAAGTGGGGAAAAGGTTAATTTGACAAAACCTGCATTAGCACTTGCTCACGGCATATATTTAGTTCCTCAAGAGCCTATGTTATTTCCGAATATGTCTGTTGAAGAAAATATTACACTTGGATTTAAAGATAAAAAAAACGAATTACATACAAAAATATTATCTATTATGGAACAGTTGGGATGGAAGCTCAAGCTAGACCGAAAAGCAGATACACTTTCAATTGCGGAACAACAGCTTGTAGAAATTTTAAGAGGGCTATTAAGAAATGCAAAGATTCTAATTTTAGATGAACCTACTTCATCACTAACCTTTAATGAAGTTGAATCTTTATTTACACTTATAGAAGATTTAAAGAATAAAGGAATTAGTATTTTCTATATTACACACCGTTTAACAGAAGTTTTTGAAATTGCTACCCATGTTGCAATTATGAGAGATGGTGTAATTACGCTTAAAGGTCCAGTTGGTGAGTTTACAAAAGACGATCTTATTAAAGGCTTGTTGCCTCCTAATACAAATCTTAAAACGACTCAAAAATCAGAGGTGCTTGATTATACGAAGCTAAAACCAATATTGGAACTCAAGAATTTTACTGGATATGGTTTTAAAGATATTAACTTAGAGGTTTGTTCAGGGGAAGTTTTAGGAGTAGCTGGTGTTGTTGGTGCCGGACGTACAGAATTTGCAACGACCATTTTTGGCATGGACGAGTTTATATCAGGTCAAGTGATTTTAGATGGAGAAGAGATCACAGGCTTATCAACACGAACTGTTTTAGACAAAGGATTGAATTACTTGCCTGAAGATCGACACTTAAATGGTATTTTTAAAATTGGTGATGCAGCTTCAAACATTTCATCTGCACACTTAAGAAATTTAAGTAAGTTCTTCTTAAATAAGAAGGCCGAGGTTGCATTAGGTGAAAAATACATAAAAGATTTTAGAATTAAGGTAACAGGGCAAAATCAGATCATGGGCTCTCTTTCGGGAGGCAACCAACAGAAAATTGCCATTGCTAGAGTATTATCTACGTCTCCGAAAGTGGTCATACTTGATGAACCAACACGAGGCGTTGATGCAGGAGCTAGAGGTGATGTATATGCCATTATTAGCCAACTAAAGAAACAAGGTGTTGCTGTCTTGCTTATTTCATCTGATTTTGAGGAAATAGTAGAATTAAGTGATCGAGTTGTTACCATGTATCAAGGAAGAATTAACCATAGATTTTCTAAAAATCAAATTGACTTAGACAATTTAACGGCAGCTTCATTTGGTGTATATGAGGAGGAAAATGTCCAATGAAAACTTTAAAAAATGCATTAAAGGCAAGGGAAATATCCTCTTTAATCTTTTTAATAACGATTTTCCTACTGGTAGGAGCAATTAATCCAAATTTTTTACAAATCAAAAATTTATTTCTTATTTTTAACGGAAGCATAGTGTATGTATTATTAGCTGTTGGTATTGCTTTTGTTATTATAAGTGGAGAGATTGATGTTTCTATAGGGGCAACCCTTGGGCTATCGGCAGCGGTATCAGCCACATTGCTGAGGGATGGAAATTCATGGATTGTGGCGGTTATTGCAGCATTGATTGTTGGTGCCACTGTAGGACTTATTAATGGTATTGGTGTTACCATATTGAAGGTGCCCTCCATTATTATGACGTTAGGTATTAATGGTGTAGTTAGAGGATTGTCGTATGTATATACCAATGGCAAGTGGGTTGAAAATGTACCATATGCTTTTAAATCAATTTCCCAGGCTACCATGTTAAATAGTTTAACTTATTTCTTTTCTGGTGCACTAGTTGTGGTGTTTATTGTACATATGCTATTAAATAAAACAGGTCGGGGACGATATTTTGCAGCAGTTGGAGACAATCAATGTGGTGCACAATTAATAGGAATCCCAGTAGATAGTACAAAAATTAAAGCATTTATTATATGTGGAATTTTTGCAGCAATAGCAGGCGTAATTTATGTAAGTCGTGTTGGATTTGTTACACCTATGGCAGGTAATGGGTATGAAATGAAAGCCATTGCAGCTTGCGTTTTAGGCGGAATTAGCTTAACGGGTGGTCTTGGTACTGTTGTTGGAGCAGCTATTGGTGCTGTAATAATGTCATCTATTAGTAGAGTATTAGTATTCTTACAATTTTCATCAGATTATGATAATACCATAACAGGTATCTTGCTTATCATCATTGTTGTTGCAGACGCCTTAATTCAAAGACGTGTAACTGAAAATGCTCGAAGAGAGAGATTATCAGCGAGAACGTTATCTGATAAAGGAGGGTATAACAATGCATAAGCTGTTATTGAAACATAAGTTATTACGCTGGGAAAGTGGTTTGATTGCAATTTTGCTTTCCGAGATTGTTATATTTGGGATTTTGAACCCAAAATTTTTGCAAACAAGGGTATTAATGGGTAGTATTAATGATTTTATCTCAATTTGTATTATATCCTTATTTGTAACTTTCGTATTGATCACAGGTGGGATGGATATTCAAGCAGGTTCTATTGTAGGATTGACATCGATTTCTCTTGGTGTATTATGGCAAGATGCAGGCTTGAATATTTGGACAGCTGTAGTTGTAGCAATTTTGATTGGTGCATTATGTGGTGCAATTAGTGGATTCTTCGTTGCATTTACTGGTGTGCAGGCCATGGTTGTCACACTAGGTGGGCAGTTCCTCTATTCCGGGTTGGCCTTGGCAGTCGTTAATCTATCTTCATCTACAGCGTTTGAAGGCATAAGCGGATATCCTAAATCATTTATCATGATTGGATCAGGAACATTTCTTGGCATACCGAACCAAGTGGTCATTTTTGGAGTGCTCATTATACTTGGCTATGTCTTGCTACATAAGACCAATTATGGAAGATATGTCTTTCTCTGTGGGATAAATAAAAAGGCAGCAGAGTATTCTGGTATTAGAACAAAGTGGATTATTATGAGTACTTATATGCTTTCAGGTATGAGTGCATCCGTAGCAGGGATTATCTTGACAAGTTATTTAGGTTCTGCGAGAGCTGACCTTGGAAAAGAACTTACTTTGCCAATTATAACAGCCGTTGTACTCGGTGGTACTTCTAACTTAGGTGGAAAAGGTGGCGTTATTGGAACTGCATTAGCAGCAATTGTAATTGGCATTATGCGATTCGGATTAGTTATGGCCGGGCTATCAACCCAATACTTAGATATTCCAATTGGTGTATTGCTAGTCGTTGCAGTTGCTACGAGAACTGTAGGAAGCAATACCAAATTAATGAAAGCAATAAGTAAAAGATTTAAGTTTAAAAATGCTTAGTACAGGAAGTGTAATGGATTATTATAATTTTATTTATAATAATAAAATTTGCAATATCTCAAATGGTTAAAGGAGGAAATGGTATGAAGATGAAACTTTTAGGCATAGTATTATGCTTAGCCATGGCGATGATTATGGCAACAGGGTGTGGAACACAAACTACACCAGCAACAACAGAACCAGACACTACTGAAAATGAAGGAACTGATGTAAAGGATGTTGAAGACAAGGACATTACGGTTACTTTTGTTCCAAAATTATCAGGCAATGCATTCTTTGAATCAGCAAATGTTGGTGCACAAGAATATGCAGCAAAAGTAGGGGGATATGTAGTTAACTATGATGGTAACCCAGAAGCATCCGTGGCAAATCAAGTAGCAATTATTAATAACGCTATTTCTCAAGGTGCTAACGCAATCAGTGTATCTTCAGTAGATGCTGCAGGATTAGATGAAGCTATGAAGAAAGCTTTAGCGGCTGGACTTGCTGTAACTACTTGGGATTCTGATGTAGGAAATGATGCTAGATCACTTATGGTATCTCAAGGAACACCAAAACAACTTGGTGAAATGTTAGTTGATATGGCTGCAGAGGGAATGGAAGATCCAAGTGCTAGCGATGTTACATATGCTTGGCATTATTCACAAGCAACAGTTGCTGATCAAAATTCATGGCAAGTTGCTGGCGAAGCTTATATTAAAGAAAAATATCCAAACTGGACGAATGTTGCACCTAAAAATTACTATAGTGAGCAAGATGCGGAGAAAGCAATTTCAGTTGGAGAATCTATTTTAACAGCTCATCCAGATATTACAGCAATTATATGTAATGACTCTACTGCTTTACCAGGTCAAGCACAAGCTGCTCAAAATCTTGGTTTAACATCTAAAGATGTTGTTATTACGGGATTTGCTGCACCTAACTCCATGAAAGATTATTGTCGTGCAGGAATTCTTGAAAGATGGGGCTTATGGGATTGTAAAGTTCAAGGTGCAATGGGAACTTATTTAGCTTATTGGTTGGCTGCAGGTAATACTTTTAAAGTTGGAGATATGATTGAAATTCCAGATATTGGTACGGTAGAAGTTATGCCAAATACAATTTTAGATCCAAATGCGTATACAGCAGATGATTCAGGTGTTGTATTACTTCCTGAAAGAACAGTATTCGACATTAACAATATGGATAACTTTGATTTCTAAACAAAATTAAGGAGGCTGTTTCAGCCGACAGTAGTAAATTGCTCCCCCACTGCAGCTTGTGGTGGGGAAGCAATTAAGTGAAGGACGATGATACATTAAAATTGCACAATCTCTAAACAGACTAGCCAATAAGGATGTTTAGTTTTTATAAATCAAGTCAGAGGTGGAATTTTTCGTTCTACCGAGTTTAAAAGGAGGATAATAAAATGGCAGATAAGGATGGTTTTAAAGTTGCAAAGAATTATCATATTGATAAACCTTTTGCAAAACAAGGTGGTTTTTATGTAAAAGGAATGCAAGACGTTGACTGGGGTATGAAAACGCGGTTATCTAGCATTTTCCAACCAGGTAGCGGACATACGGTTATGTTGGCATTTGACCATGGTTATTTTATGGGATCAACTTCCGGGTTAGAAAGATTGGATGTAGTTATACCGCCAGTAATAGACTATATTGATGTATTAATGGCTACACGTGGCGGACTTCGCACCTGTATATCGCCTAGTTCGGGTAAAGCAGTTGCGTTACGAGTCAGTTGTGGATCATCTATGTTAGATGAAGACTTAAGTCATGAAGTTATTGGCGTGAGTATAGAAGATGCAGTGAGAATGAATGCTAGCTGTATGGCTGTTCAAACCTTTATAGGTGCGGATGGTGAGAAAGATAGTTTAGATAATTTATGTAAAACAGTAGACGCTGGTTTGAAATATGGTATTCCAACGATGGGTGTTGTTGCAGTAGGAAAACAAATGGAACGGACAAGTCATTTCTTTAAGTTAGCAACACGTATTTTGCCAGAATTAGGTGCACATATTGTTAAGACCTATTATTGTGATAAATTTGAAGAAATTACTGCTGCGTGTCCAGTGCCTATCGTTGTTGCAGGAGGCAAGAAATTGCCAGAAGATGAAGCTTTAACCATGTGTTATCGTGCAATGGCGGAAGGTGCAGCCGGTGTTGATATGGGCCGCAATATTTTCCAA
Source organism: Firmicutes bacterium HGW-Firmicutes-7 (assembly GCA_002841375.1). Lineage (GTDB taxonomy): Bacteria > Bacillota > Clostridia > Lachnospirales > Vallitaleaceae > HGW-1. The sequence continues at coordinate 159,964 of PGZO01000004.1, forward strand.
AGTCTTGATCCTGTTGCTATGGTGCAAGCAGTTAATATGATTGTCCATAAAAATGCAACGGATAAAGAAGCTTATGAATTTTTCTTACATTTGAAAAATAAATAATATCCCCCCTCCCAAAAGGCTAATTACATGAAAATGTGGTTAGCCTTTTGTAGTTAAGGACTTTTTGAGAAAAAATTCCTGGCCACTTGTATAATACTTGATAAATAAACCAAGAATAAAAATACTAAGGATTAGATTGGTTTAAAAAGGAGAATTATTATGGAAGAGGTTGTTTTAGAAGCAATAGATAGAGTTAAACAAACTGGAAAGTTCAGAGAAGTAGGTTTTGTACCTGGTGTATTATATGGAGATATTGCCAATGCAACCTCTGTAAAATTTGACGCTTCAGCTATTAGAAAAGTCATTACCCACCATGGTTCTAATGCAAAAGTATGGATTAAGTACAAGGATAGCAAAAAGTATGGATTTATTAAAGAAGTACAACTCAATCCGCTATCAAAAACTCTTACACATATAGATGTGCAGATCGTCTCAAAGGATCATGAGATAAAACTACAGATTCCTATTGTTTTTAATGGAGAGGACGAATTAAGACATAAAGAACTTCACCTACATGCTTATCGGTCAGATATTACTGTAATTGGTAAGATGGCGATTATGCCTGATATAGTAACGGTAGATGTATCAGAAATGGCGTTAGGTGATACCATTACTTTTGAAATGTTTCATTTAGACGAGCACTTAAGTGTTGAAAAAGAGGATGAAATCTATGGCGCCATCGTACATTTGAAAAAACAAGTTGTAGATGAAGGTGATGAAACTGACACAGAAGTTGAAACTGAAAAGAGTAATGATTAAGGTGTAAGAAAGAATAACTATTGATAACTCGGATATTGTCAGAATGATCAATCAATGACGATAGTCAAAAAAGTGGCTTCATATTTTAAAATGCTGAAGCCACTTTTATAATTGTATAGTTATGTATTACAGGTCGATCTTTTTTAGATCATGCATAGACTTTTATTCTGTGCATTAGAGAAGCTATTTGATTTCTATAGAATAGCGTTTGTTAGTATATCAATGACACGTAAAATATCCTCTTCGTTGACATCATTATGGGTGACGAAGCGCCATATTCCATTTTCAGGACCATTGATTTTTATATGATTTTCAAGAAATAGTGCGACCAACTCATCAGGGTTGATATTTGTTGGAAGCTTGAAAAAGACCATGTTGATATGTATATCTTCAAGAAATACTTCAATGCCTTTTATTTTATCCAATGCTTCGCCAAGCTTTAAGGCTAAAGCATGATCTTCGTATAGCCTAGGGATCATTCTGTCTAAAGCTACAATACCTGGTGCAGCCAGTACGCCTACTTGTCTTAAACCACCACCCATGATTTTTCTGTTTTTTCTTGCTCTTTCTATGAAAGTCTTCGTTCCAGCCAAAATTGAACCGACAGGCGCACATAGACCTTTTGAAAGACAAAACATAATAGAATCACAGAACTGGGTGATTTCTTTTGGTTCAACATCAAGAAAAGTAGCGGCATTGAATACTCGAGCGCCATCTAAATGTACATGTACAAGATGTTTTTCTGCCATTTCATAGATATCTTTCATATAGGAAAGGGGGAGGACTCTTCCACTGGAGTAAGCATTCTCTAAGCATATTAAAGCTGTTTTAGGAAAGTGAATATTTTCTTCCTTTCGAATTTTAGCATCTATTTCATTTAAAACCATATAGCCTTTTATTGTGTTGAGGGTTCTTAATTGAACGCCAGCAATAATTGCTGCTGCGCCAGTTTCATGGCATACGATATGGGAATCGTCTCCGACAATCACCTCATCACCTCTATTACAATGGGTGAGGAGCGCAAGTTGGTTGCCAAAGGTACCACTAGGGACAAAGAGAGCGGCTTCTTTGCCAACGAGCTCAGCTGCTTTCCTTTCAAGTTCCTTAACGGTAGGATCGTCTTCGTAAATATCATCGCCTACTTCTGCTTCATACATGCTAACACGCATTTCCCAGGTAGGCTTTGTTACCGTATCACTTCTTAAATCTAGCATAAGTAGTATTCTCCTTAATATTAATCTAAATTAAGTATACTTATCTAAGGGTGATTATACAAGTGAAATTCTTGGTTTTTTTGAGGGAGTTTTATTTGTAAAAATCTAAGACATTCCTCTACCACAATACTATAATATATGGTAGGATTATATTATTAAATATTTAGTAAGTAAGGAGAAAGAACAATGAACTTAAATCCAACAAAACAAGAATTAGAAAATAGAATTTCGAAGCTTTTCAATACGCTAAGTAAATCAGAATATAATTTTGATACAGCAATCATTGTAAGTAAGGTAAACCAATATTACTTTACTGGCACGATGCAAGATGGCATTCTTATTATTAGAAGAGATGGAAAAGTTACCTATTTTGCAAGAAAAAGTTATGAGAGAGCAAAACTAGAATGTCCACTTGATATTATCTATAAAATGTCTACATATAAAGATATGTTAGAGGTCATTCCCACATATTTAGGCAATACCTTTATCGAAACGGAAATCGTACCAATTTCAATGCTAGAAAGAATAAAAAAATATTTTAGCATGGAGAAAATAAACTCAATTGATAGAATCATATTAAGTCTTAGGGCTATAAAAAGTGAATATGAATTGGGTATTTTAACTGAATCTGGAAAGCAACATCAGTATTTACTAGAAAATATTGTGCCAGGTATATTAAAAGAAGGGATGAGTGAGCCAGATTTTCTTACTGAACTATATAGTAGGATGGTCAAACTAGGGCATCATGGTGTTTCAAGGTTTTCGATGTTCCAAATTGAATTAATTGTCGGACAAGTAGGATTCGGTGAAAGCTCAATTTATCCTACAAATTTTGATGGCCCTGGAGGCATGCAAGGAATGAGCCCTGCTGTACCGATTATTGGCAATCGAAAGCGGTATTTAAAAAAGGGTGATCTTGTTTTTGTTGATGTTGGATATGGTATTAGAGGATACCATAGTGATAAAACGCAAGTTTATTCTTATGGAACAAATCCAGATGAAGAAGTCGTAAAAGTTCATAAAGCTTGCATAGATGTGTTAACAGAGATTACAAGTTTAATTAAGATTAATAAGATACCATCTGATATTTACAATAAAATTATGCGCGATCTTCCAGATCGCTTATCACAAAACTTTATGGGATATAGAGAGAGTGTTAAGTTTTTGGGGCATGGCGTAGGTCTTCATATTGATGAGATGCCAGTTATTGCAAATGGCTTTAAATTACCACTTGAAGAGAATATGGTCATTGCATTAGAGCCAAAGTGTGGTATGAAAGGTGTTGGAACGGTTGGTGTTGAGGAAACCTATGTCGTTAAAGCTGAGGGTGCTATTTGTTTGACTGGTGGGCCAAGGGAAATAATCGTTGTATAGAGCAGAATATATGTAAAAAAGCATAGGTTCTATGTATAGATAGAGAATAAATCGATTAATAGGGAGGATAAAACATGTTTAACCAAGATAAACTAAGTGAATTAAATGAAGCGATTCAAGAAACCATTAACAATATACAAGAGGGTCAGATTTATAACAGTCAAATTAAAAGTTCAGAATTTTCCTTGTCTTCACTTCGTGCAAAACTTAAGAATCTGAAAGAGCAACTAAAAAAGGAAGAAAAGGATGTTGAAAAGCTTCAATCCATCTCCTTTGAAAATCTTTTTCATAGTTTAATGAATAACAAATCAGAGAAGCTAACGAAGGAAGAAGAAGAGGTCCTCGCTGTAAAAGCAGAAATTGATAGCCTACAATATGAGATTACTGCTACGCAAGATCGTATTCAATCGCTTCAACAAAAAGTTGCAATCGTAACAGATGCAAAGAAAAGGTATGAAGAATTGTTTCAACAAAAGAAAGCCTATATTGAAGCTGAATTGCCGGATAAATGGAATCAAATTGAAGGCCTTACCCAGCAGACACAGGACCTGATGCTTAGCCAGAAGGAAATTAAGGAGGCGTTAACTGCTGGAGATAAAGTCATACATTGTATTCATGGTATTCAAAAATCTTTAGATTCTGCAGCTGGTTGGGGAACTTATGATATAATAGGAGGCGGCATGATCGCCACAATGATTAAAAGAGACCATATGAATCAAGCTCAAAATGAAATTCATGAACTTAAATTTAAACTTACAACATTTAACCAAGAACTTAAAGATGTTGGAGCATCTATTGATATTAATTTGGGTATCAATGATTTTCTAGGATTTGCAGATTGGTTCTTTGATGGATTCTTTGTTGATTTAGCTGTACAATCTAAGATTAATCAAGCGAGAGAACAAATAATGAGTTTAGCAAATAAAGTTGAAAACATCATCGGAAGCATTAAAAATGAAGCTAGATTGGTGGAGACAAAAACTACAACGATTCATAATGAAATAAATGAACTCATAAACGGAATTTAGCAATCAACAGCCAGGAAGGTAAAGGATAACATGACAGACAAGATTGACAATGAATTTAGTAAAGCCTACGGTATAGGAGAAGATATTGGCAAGGCGCTAGTAGCCTTGGGCTATAACAACCCTATGCCCGTTCAAGATAGAGTTATTCGACACGTATTAGAAGGGAGGGATTTGATTGTACAATCCCAGACAGGAAGCGGAAAAACAGCAGCCTTTGGGATTCCAATTGCAGAAAAGCTAGAGATCGACGAAAATCTACCTCAGGTACTTGTTTTAACACCAACGAGGGAACTAGCTGTTCAGGTATGTGAAGAAATTGCTAGCATTGGAAAGTATAAGAAAATACGTTGTCTGCCCATTTATGGGAAACAACCCATTCATATTCAACTGAGGCAACTCAAGCAGAGGATTCATGTGGCAGTGGGTACGCCAGGACGTGTTGGTGATTTAATAAAAAGAAAAAATCTTTTATTAGAACAAATTAAGTACTTGGTTATAGATGAGGCAGATGAACTGTTAAAAAGAGGGTTTTTAGAGGAAGTTGTAGGGATTATTCAGCGACTGCCAAAAGAGCGAACGACTCTTCTTTTTTCTGCTACAATGCCACCTCAAATTGAAGCAATTTGTTCAGCCTATATGATCAATCCTCTACGGGTAGAGGTGGAGTCGACACAAGCACCGATAGATCAAATCAAACAAATCTGGTATGAAGTTGCAGATGACTGGAAGTTCATGCTTTTAACGAAATTAATGGATGAATTGAAACCTAGAAGTTGTATGATTTTTTGCAATACACGAAATAAGGCTGACCAAGTGGTTCAAAAACTTATTATTGGAAAATATGATTGTATGGCGCTTCATGGCGGAATGGCACAAAAAGATCGGCTAAGAGCTATTTCAGCTTTTAAAAATGGTGAAGTAACCTATTTGGTTGCAACGGATTTGGCAGCGAGGGGCATCCATGTGGATAGTCTTGACCTCGTGGTAAATTACAATATCCCTAACGATAATGAGAATTATGTTCATAGAATTGGTCGAACTGGACGAGTTGGTGAAGAGGGACGAGCAATTTCCTTTGTTTCTGTTCATGATCAAAATAAATGGCTCGAAGTGCAAGAATTCATTGGCTACCAAGTTCCAATGGGCGATTCAGCGACATTAAGTAAGCGAGAAGCTTCTACGCAAACTAGAACGAAGAGCAAGCCAAAACCAGTTCGAGAAAAGCAAGAGAAGCTTCATAAAGATATTACAAGGCTACGTATTAATGCAGGGAAAAATAAAAAGATGCGTGCAGGGGATGTACTAGGTGCTATCAGTAATCTTCAAGGCATTGGATCAGAAGATATCGGAATAATTGACATTCAAAATACTTGCACCTATGTAGAAATCTTTAATAAAAAGGGACCAATGGTATTAAATGGATTGGGTAAGGTGAAAGTGAAAGGTAAGGATGTAACAATTAAGAAAGTGTAATTTCTATTATTACTTTAAATTTAAATGTACCCTATAGAGTTGACATTATTTTCCATGCCATCCAAAGGGTACATATATATCAACATTGGTTTTTATAAAGTATTTAATAAGGTATCAAGGATCTGATTATATCGGGTGAGTTGATTAATACGGATGTTCTGGATCTTGATGATTTGCCTGTAAAGTATTAATAAAGTATCAAAATCTTTCGCTTGTCTAGCTGCCAATATATCATTATTATAGGCGTTTATTTGCCCCATGGTAGTTTTCATAGCTTCTTGAGTTTCTTTTATTAGAACTATAGAGTTCTTTAGAATCTTTAACTGTTCTGTAGATAGTTCGTCTTTACGTTCTAGTAGAACTTTAATTCTTTGCTTGGATAGGTTGGTCTTAACTCGAACTTCATCTGCTAACGTTTTAATAGTAGTTCTATTCTCTGTAACTATAGTTGCTGTTGAAAATGCAGCTGTTCTTTTTTGTCTTCCTTCTCTATCTGCTCTTTCTTGTGCATAGGAGGTAGAAGAGATGATCATAATAAACAGTAATAAAAATAGGATTAACTTTTTCATCATTCTATGCCTCCTTCTTCGACGATGTTGTCGTCGGATAATGTATCTTCTTCTAATTTTTCAAGACTACTTAAGGTGGTATCTAATAGATCATCTATTTCATTAAGAATTAAAGTTCTTTCATTTATATCCTCTAAATCTTCTGATTTTGCTATGATAATAGGTTTTTGCAAGTTTGAACTATTGCTGTATTCTTCTTCATCAGGTTGCGGTTTTACATCATCAAATGAGGTATTAGGAGTGCCATTAGTAACTTCTGATGAAGCTTTAGCATTTTCACTAGAAGTTGTTCCATCAACATCGCGGCTTGACTCATTTATATTTTGAGTCGTGTTTTCTAATATTGATTCACTGACATCGCTTTCTTGACTTTTATAATCAATTGAATTTTGATCAACCTCTACTAATTTTGTGACCTTTCTGTCCTGGCATCCGGCAAGAAGTAATATAAAAAGTGCGCAAATGATAAGCCGTTTTTGCATATTTTGCCTCCTTTATAAGGGGAACCACATCGTTACTATCGTTCCTTTTTTAAACTCACTTGAGATTTGAATTGTTCCTTTATGTAGCTCGATTAGCTTCTTCACTATACTTAAACCGAGCCCACTACCTTCACACGTATCAGAGATATTTTTGACTCTGTAATACTTTTTAAAAACTTTTTCAAGATCACCTTTCCTAATCCCAAATCCATTATCTTCAACTTGCAAACAGAGATAGTCATTTTTTACAAAACAAGAAATAGCAATGTTTACAGTGTGATTAGAATACTTAATGGAGTTACTGATCAAGTTAGAAAGCACTTGTCTAATTTTGTTTTCATCAGCATAAATGGTTATGTTTTCTCCACAACTAAGTGTAAATTGAATGTTTTTTTTGTTATTGACCTTTGATAGCTTTATAGTGTCTTCAAGTAAAGGTTTGATCTTGAAAATTGTGGGCTCAAGGTAGAACTCTAAATCTTGATTACTAGTCTTCGTCACGATTTCCTTTGTGAGCTTAGTAAGTCGATTTGTTTCTTTATAAATAATATCAAGGGACTCTTTGACCTCATTACCGTCTAAGACACCATCATGAATGGCTTCTAAATAGCCAGATATAACTGTCAGAGGTGTTTTTACCTCATGAGAGATCATACTTATGAAGGCTTTTTTTTCATCCTCAATACGGATAAGCTCAGATTTCATATAGTTAAAGGCATCGATGAGCTCGTTAAGTTCAGAGTAACTGAACTTATTAATATCTTCAATTGTATCACCATTAGCTATTTTTAGGGCAGAATCCCTAACTAATTTAATCGGTTTCGTGATTTTTTTAGCACTGACAAAAAGTATGATTCCAACGATGATTATAGAAAATAGGGAAATGCTTAATATAATGGTCACCATAACGCGTATGTTTTGGGTAACAGAACTAATGGGTGAAAAGATAATAATTGCCCCTTTTATTTGGTCGTCTTCTATAATAGGCCTACCATAAAAAATCATCCTCGTATCAAAGGTCTCAGTGTATTGGCTATTTCTAAATACTTCGTTTCCATTTAAAATATCCTTCAAGTCCTGATACAAATAATTATCAAGATCTTCATTTGCTAGGTCAAGATCCTTTAAGTTTTTTATATTGTTGTCGTTGATATTCAATATGTATAGCTTCGACTTAGATACATAAGCCATAGCATTCATATAATCTTGTAGCGTAGCTTTTTCAATCAGCCCTTTTTGTCTGTTAGAATAAAGGCTTTCAGTTTTCACAGCAATGCCTGCTAAGCGTTCTCTTTCTAACTGGTACATGCGGTTGGAATAAAAGAATGAAAGAGCAAGGGATAGCACTACAATTAAACCTAACAAGATGGATGAATTGGTTATGAGTAATCTGGAAAAAATGCTTTTATTCAATTGCACGCCCCCTTATGCATAAGGTCTGAATTTCATGCTTTCATTATACCAAATAAATGTAAGAAAAGTATGTGAAATTCAATATTTTTACCGACAAGCACTTTGATGAAGAACGTCCAAGAATTGGGCTAGTGAAAAAAATTAGCTCAAGGGCTTCAAAATGACATCGAAGAAAGAATCTCTATCTGATTGTATACGTTCAATCAGTGATGTCATAATGAGCCTGAGCTTGTTGGAAAATTTAACCATATAAAAGAAGTCTTTTAGCTAAAATAAACTAATGGTGCTAGAAAATGGCGTTCATGGTATCTAACTTAAATTGATCAAATTCAATATGTTGTAATAAGTAATCATATAGCTCATCAATGATAGCAGATGCTGAGTCAGTGTCTTCAGCTTCAATAGCTGCCCTTAGCTCTTGGTGAAGAGCTTTGATTTCAACAACTTTAGCTTCCCACTCGGAGTTTTCATCTAAGATAGCAGCTTTATAAGCATCTGTAAGGGTAGTAAAGGCAGTTTTGCTATCTTTTAGGAAAGTTTTCAAGCTTTCTCGAGCTTCTTTCCATGTAATTTCACCTGCTGTAGCTTGGGCAAAAAGATCTGATTTTAACACTTCAAGTGCAGCCTTTGTTTCGTCACTATAAGTTGTTCTTATTCTAGTTCTTGTGGTGAATAATTCTGCATGAAGTGCATCGTGAGTATCAAAGGCTGCTTCATAAGAGCTTAATAAATCAGGCGAAAATTGTGCAACAATTTCTAAGTACTTATCATTTCTTGTTTGTCTTTCAGTTTGACGTCTAGTCCATTTTGTTTGAGCTTCATCAAAACGTGCATCTTGTTTTTCTTCTAATTCCGATAGAAAGCCGTTTGACCTATCCTCTGGTGTTGGGTTAGGTGTTGTCCTTTCGGCTGCATTAATCACCATTGTAGAAGAAAACATTAAAACCATTGCTAAAACTATTAATAATTTTTTCATTTAAATCACTCCTCTGTTTTATTTGATAAGCTTATTATAATCTCCGAATTAAGGAAAAAATGGGTATACATGTATGAAAAGTGTATGAAATGATCATACGTAATCCTTAGACCTTGTGAATTTCAATAAAAGTATATATAATGAAAAGACAAAGCAATCCTAAGAAATAAGGAGGCTAATAAAAGTGAAACATATTTTTGTTGTTGATGACGATAAAGAAATTCGATTTCTCATAAAGAAGTACCTTGAAAAAGAGAACTTTAAGGTCACAGATTTTTCTGACGCTACGTTGGTTTATTCCGAGATAAAAAGACTGTTACCTGATCTGATCATATTAGATATTATGATGCCAAGTATTGATGGCATTGAACTCTGCAAAAAGATAAGGAAGGATTATGACTTGCCTATTATTTTTGTTTCTGCTAGAGGAGAAGAAGTAGACCGCATTATTGGTCTAGAAGTGGGAGGGGATGATTATCTTGCAAAACCTTTTAGTCCCAGAGAGTTACTGGCAAGAATAAAAAACATTTTCCGAAGATTGGATAAGGCGAGTGATAATCGTGGGGAATTAGAAAAATCCGTTAAGATCAGCAATACAACGCTTTCTTTCTCTACAAGACTTGTAGAGATCAATGGTTCGGAAATTAGCCTTACGGTAAAAGAATTTGATATATTAAAGCTTATGATGGAGAATCAAAACAATGCTTTCAATCGAGATCAGCTCCTTGAAAAAGTTTGGGGTTACGATTTTGCTGGAGAAGGTCGAGTTGTTGATGATGTGATAAAGAGGATTAGAAAGAAACTGAATGATTCAGGAAGTGAGATGGAGATTTTGACAGTTTGGGGTTATGGCTATAAAATTGAAAGCTTAAAAAGTTACTAAAGAAAGAATAATCACTGAATAGGATGTGAAAGATATTATGCTTATCGAGTTAACACATAGTCTAATAAACAAGCTAGGTATTATCGTCTTATCTGCTTTTATGTTATCAAAATCAAAGTTATTTAAACGTTATATATTAAAAGAGAAACTAACCCTAAGGGACAAAATCATTTTCTCCCTTTTATTTGGTATGGTAGGAATAATAGGCACATATTCTGGAATTCCCATTGATGATGCCATTGCAAATTCTCGTTCTATTGGCGTTATTGTTGCAGGACTTTTTGGCGGACCAGCAGTTGGAATTGGAGCAGGTTTAATTGCAGGCATACACCGAATGGTAATACCGTTAGGAAGATTTACTGCAATCGCCTGTGGTATTTCGACCATTTTAGGTGGTGTGATCGCAGGATATCTCAAAAAGTATGTGGATACTAAACCCAAAAAGTGGATGTGGGGTTTCTTAATAGCTGCAGTCATTGAGTCGGTACAAATGATCATTATATTAATTATCGCTAGACCTTTTGACCAGGCGCTTAGCTTGGTTCAACTCATATTTTTACCCATGACTTTTATCAACGCTGCTGGTACAGCCGCCTTTATACTTTTAATACAGCAAATACACGAAGAAAATGAGCGTGCAGGTGCTGTGAAAGCCCAGCTAGCACTTAGTATAGCTACGCAAACATTACCTATTTTAAGAAATGGTCTAAGTCAAAAATCGAGTCAAGCTGCTGCTAAAATAATCTATGAAGCTACTGGTGTAGATGCAGTTTCTTTCACCAATACCCAGTCTATTTTAGCACATATAGGTGTCGGTACTGATCACCATAAAGTAGGTGATTTGATTCATACAAATATTACTAAGAAGGCCATACTTTTAAAGCAGTGTATGATTGGACAGGACAAAACGGACATTGAATGCCACAAGACTTCCTGCAAATTAAAAGCCTGTATCGTTGTTCCTTTATATATAAAAGATACGATCATAGGTACTTTAAAACTCTATAAGACGATCGAAAACAGTATTACATCCTTAGATATTGAGTTAGCCAAGGGATTAGCACATCTTTTTTCTACCCAACTTGAGTTGAGTGAAATCTACTATCAAAAAGAACTATTAAACAAAGCTGAGATTAAAGCTTTGCAGGCACAAATTCAACCACACTTTCTCTTCAACGCGTTAAACACGATTGTATCTTTTTGCAGAACAGATGCGCTTAAAGCAAGGGATTTACTCATGCAACTCAGTTTTTATTTAAGAAACAGTTTTAAAACAACAGGAGATTTAATTCCGTTAGCCCAAGAATTAAAGCATATTGAAAGCTACTTAAGTATAGAACAAGCTCGGTTTTCTGAAAGGCTTGAGGTAAAATATAATGTAGATCCTAGTATAGATTGCCTTATTCCACCATTAATTTTACAGCCAATTGTTGAAAATGCGCTCAAGCACGGTTTAATGTCAACCAAGCAGGGCGGAAAACTAGAAATTAATGCTTATAAAAACGAGGTTGGTGTATACGTACAAATTAAGGATAATGGAATCGGAATGACCCCGCAAAAAATAAAAGCAATCTTAGAAGGTACTGACTTAACGGCGGGTATCGGTATTCAAAATGTTAATAACCGGCTTAAGAGTATTTATGGGACTACTCTGCAAATTGAAAGTCTGGTAAATCAAGGCACTTCAATTCAATTAATTTTTTCTCAAGGAGGCGAAGATTAATGATTAAGATCGTATTAGTAGATGATGAAAGACCTGCGTTAGAGGAATTAACTTATTTGCTTAATGAGTATGATTTTATTCATATTGTTGGTGCCTATACAGATCCAAAGGTTGCACTAGAAGTACTTCATAATACGAAGGTAGATGCAGCCTTTATTGATATATCTATGCCTGAAATGGATGGCTTTATGTTGGCAGGAGCCTTAATGAAATTTCCATCTCCACCACTTATTGTATTTGCAACTGCGTTTGACGATTTTGCAATACAAGCCTTTGAGATTCACGCAGTAGATTATATATTAAAACCGTTAAGTGAAGAGCGTTTAGATCGTACAATCCAACATATTGAAGAACAACTGAAACATAAAGGCAATCATTTAGCGCCAATTAAGGAATTAATATCTACTAATCAAAATCCCGAAAAATATGAGAAATTACCTGTTTGGAAAAATGACCGTATTTATTTGATTAATAAGGCAGATATTCTCTATTGTACAACGAATGGCAGTGAAACTATTATTGTTACAAAAAAAGAACGTTATATTGTATTAGATACTTTGAGTGCACTGGAAGCACAGTTAGATGATCAGGCATTCTTTCGATGTCATAGAAGCTATATTATAAGATTAGATGCCATTGAAGAAGTCATTCCTTGGTTTAACAACACCTTTGAAGTCAGATTTTTACAGTGTGAGGAGAATGTGCCAATTAGTCGGCGAAATACGAAGACTTTTAAAGCCTTAATTAATATGAAGTGAAGTACCTGTACATTATTAACAATTAAATCTAATTATATCAATACCGTTTAGCAACTAATCACAACCACTTAGGTTGTGATTTTTGACTTTGGGCGTAAATATCTCTAAATATAACTACTTTATAATATAATCATTCTACAAACCAATTCTAAGGAGGATTACTATGATTTCTTTTTTGCTATCCGTAATAGCTTTAATATTAGGGTATGTTTTTTATGGTAAGTTTGTTGAAAAAATATTTGGAGCAGATGCGAATAAGCCTACGCCAGCTGTTTCAATGGCTGACGGAGTGGATTACGTTCCAATTGATACGAAGAAGGCATTTTTGATTCAATTTCTTAACATTGCAGGCCTTGGCCCAATTTTTGGTGCCGTTGCTGGTGCGTATTGGGGACCTTCTGCATTTTTATGGATCGTTCTTGGCTCAATTTTTGCAGGTGCAACACATGACTATTTCGCTGGTATGCTTTCAGTGCGACACAATGGAGAGACTTTCGCTGAAATCGTAGGACATTATTTAGGCACCTCAGCTAAAAATGCTATGCGTATATTTTCTGTTGTACTACTCATCTTAGTTGGGGTTGTTTTCGTTAATGGACCAGCTGGGTTACTTGAAAATCTAACGGGGATCCCTAGATTAGCATGGGTAGGATTTATTATCGTGTATTACTTATTAGCTACAGTTTTACCTATTGACAAAATTATCGGTAGAATTTATCCAATATTTGGTGCTACGCTACTAATTATGGGTATTGGCATTATCTTAGGTATTTTTCTTAAAGGGTATACCATTCCTGAAATACAATTTAATAACTTACATCCTACTGGAAAAGCAATATTTCCATATCTATTTATAACGATTGCATGTGGTGCAATTAGTGGTTTCCATGCAACGCAATCACCGATTATGGCACGTTGTATTTCGAATGAAGACCAGGGGCGTAAAATCTTTTATGGCGCGATGATTACAGAAGGGATCATTGCATTAATTTGGGCAGCAGCTGCTATGACTTTCTTTGGTAGCACGGCGACGCTAGCTGAGGCTGGTGCTGCAGCAGTTGTTGTTAATACCATTTCAGTTTCCTTATTGGGTACCTTTGGTGGTGCTTTAGCAATTATTGGTGTTGTAGCATGTCCAATCACCTCTGGGGATACAGCGTTTAGAAGTGCACGTTTAGCAATTGCAGATGCAATCAAATTCAAACAAATAAAATTACGCAATCGTTTTATCATTGCGGTTCCCCTCTTTGCAATAGGTGTTGAGCTATGCTTTATTGATTTTGCAATCATTTGGCGCTATTTTGCTTGGGCGAACCAAACTTTAGCCATGGTTATGTTATGGGCTGCTGGAAGTTATTTGGTACAAAATAAGAAATTTCATTACATATGTTCCATTCCTGCAGCTTTTATGACTGCGGTTACGGTTACTTATATCCTTATTGCGCCAGAGGGCTTGAAATTATCACCAAGTATTGGCTATCCTGTGGGAATACTAACTGCAGTAGTGGCTTTAATCTTCTTCTTGTTCAAAGCCTCTAAGCGATCAAAAAGTGGCTATGATGAAGCAGTTCAAACGGTTTAACAAACAATATCTTCGTTCTAAATTAAGTACAGGAGCAAGCTACACTGAGATTTATATTTCAATATTAATTCTAATTGGCATTATTATTCTCTCAGTAAAAGTATTTCATGATCTGTATGAAATGGTTATAACCATATCACAGGGTACTTTCAGTATATCTATAGAATATTTTTTATCTACTGCATTAGAATTGATTATCGGAATAGAGTTCGTTAAGATGCTAGCAAAGCACACGCCTTCAAGTGTTATAGAAGTATTACTCTTTGCTATAGCTCGGAAACTTATTACACATCATGGTACCATGCTTGAATCTTTAATAGGGGTTATTGCAATACTTTTACTTTTTGCCATAAAAAAATATTTGATTCAACCTATTAGCGTATCCACCTCAGATGCAATTATTGTTAATGGTGCACTAAGTACCGAAGAACTGAATACAGCCTACGGTACAGAAATAGATGTCAAATATGGCAATACTATAGCAGGTATTATTTCAAATATGGCTAATTTAAATAATCAGTGTATTCAACCCGGACTAAAGGTTGTTCTTGGAAATAACAAGTTTGAAGTGTATACAATGGATGCTAAATTAATTAAACAGGTTAAGATGTCTCTATTAACCAATGAAAATGATAAGCTCGCCTAAGATTAGGTGAGCTTATCGCTATATTGTGATTAAGTACCCAATAAGGAGATGATTTTTCAAACTACTTTGCTTCAAAGACAGGAACTTTGCTATATTGATAGCCTATTGAACTCAATCCAGTTACAATCACCAAGAATATCCATGAAATGACAGAAGAAAAGAAGAGTAGTGAGCCCAACATCAGCATTAATAAAACAATTACACCTTTCATCAAAATGCTTTTCATATAACGAAAGCTAGCGAAAAGGCCAAGAAGTGCATTGCTGATAAAAAACATATTTGCAATCCCAACGATCCATTCAAGGTTAATCCAACTCATTGCCACACAACCTAAAATAAGTATATGCACCAAAGTCAATGTAACTAAAGAAGCATGAGGTTTTGTGAAGAATTGAGGTAACTGACCGATTTTCGCACGTGAAGTCATTTGTCTTTCTACAGCGCCTACAAACATGAGGATTGTGCACACACATAAGCAGGCAGCAAGTACTGAGAAAATAATGTTAGACCAAGAACCGAAAAAGGGTACAAGTAAAACCTGAAGTTGAATATCCGCCGAAGCATCTAAATAATAGTTTTGTAAAGCAAAGGTTGTAACCAAATAAACCAATATGATTGCCACGAGACTTACCTTCATGGCACGCAGGATTGTTTTAGTGGGATTTTTAACGTCCTCTATGTAATTACCAATAATTTCCCAACCTATGATCGACCAGAAAACAAGTAAAAGTGTATAGCCAAGCTCCCGAAGGGGTGGCCGACCAACAGGCAGTTGAATATGATCCACACTTGTAAGAATACCTATCCCCCCACTGACGAGAAGTAGCGCGGTTACAGTGGAAAGGATTAAGACGAGACGTCCTACTGATGAAATACCCATAGCAATAATAAGTGCACAGAGAAGGAGCAGTACAAAAGCAATTATAAGCTCATTTGCAATCCAAGGTGCCAAGAAGCCTTTTAGAAAGCTTGCAGCTGTAAGAATAACTGCAATGGGTCCAAAGCATACGGCTGCTGTCAAATAATTGGAAGCTAATTCACGAAAACGATCTCCTAAAACTTGACCAATAACAAGACTCATGCCCTCGTTACTGGTGGTTAGTAAGGTCATTTTAACAAATATATAAGCAAAGATACTACCAATTATCATGATAATAACCCAAGCCCATATTGCATAGTGCCCTAAGGCGTTAAAGGCAAGGGGCGGGAGAAAAATAATTCCAGAACCTAGAATTGGCCCGATCATAAGACCGCTTAAGGTCCAGGTGTTTAATTGTTTTTTCATAAGATTTACCTCCTCAATGATTATTTATTATACGACGCTACAATCTATTTGTAAAATTGAAATAATGAATTGGGTATTTCAATTATTTCGATAACAGAGTATAATGAAGTTATCACATAATTGGGAGGATAATGACGATGGAAATTAAAAACTTTAGAACCTTTAAAAAAATAGCCGAACTCGGTAACTTCACCAAAGCAGCGCAAGATCTTGGTTATGCTCAGTCAACCTTAACTTTTCAGATTCAAGCCATTGAAAGCTATTATCAGAAGCCACTATTTGAGCGAGTAGGTAAGAGGATGGAGCTAACCCAATTTGGACAGCAATTATTGGAGCAGGTTGACTTACTATTAAGTAATTATCAAAAACTTGAACAACTTGGGTTGCAGGAAACTAATCCTGAAGGTGTGCTACGAATAGGAGCGCCAGAATCCCTTATGATCTATAGACTTTATCCGATTATCAAACAGTACAAACAATTATATCCTAAGGTTGAAATCATTTTTATGGATGGACAATGTAAATTTCTAAGACAACGATTAAATTCAGGTGATTTTGATATAACCTTTCTCTTACAACCAGAATATAGCTATGGAAATATTAAGACTATTTTACTCAAAAAAGAAACTATGTGTTTAGTGGGGCCATCTGATTTAGTAGGAGAGGATTTCCTGCCAGACGCTTCTCAGATGGTACTCTTTACTGAAAAGGAATGTACCTATCGTGAGGTATTCAGTGACTATATGCGGAGCCTTAATTTTTTTCCAACGAATATTCTCGAAACAGAAAGTGTCGAAGCTATAAAAAAGTATGTAATCAACGGTCTTGGCATTTCTTATTTACCACTGTATGCTGTTGAGGAGGAACTTGCGAACGAGAGAATGCGCATCAAACAGTATGATTCAGGTATTCAACTTTATTCACAAATAGCTTACCATAAAAATAAGTGGCTAAATCCTGCTTTAACTGCTTTGATTGAATTAAGTATTGAGCATAGCAAGGGCTGGTGATTTGCTAGGATCAACACTAAAGGATTTTTTTAATAGCTTAACACATTTTTTTGTAGTGTTATTGTACAAGGGAATAATAAATATGATAGAATATAGAAAAAATGAATCTAATGAAGGATGGTGTTAACATGTTAAATGAGGAGCTCGCTACTATTAAACAGGCTATTGTAAATGAAGTGGAAGGTTATGAATTTTACCGTATGGCTGCTGATCAAGCGAAGAGCAGTGGCAGTAAAGAAGCATTTTTGATGCTTGCTGAAGAAGAATTAAAACATGCTGAATATTTAAAGCTCTTATTTGAAAAAGTAAAGGATGGAATATCAGATGATATTAAACTTGCATTTTTATCAGATCCACCTTCACCTAATATATACAATTGGAACAAAGTTGATAAAGACTTCCTTGGTCTAGCTATGTCAGTCTTCGGTGTTGGCATGCAAATGGAAAGAGATGCTATTGCGTTTTATGAAAATGCAAGAGACAATTCCACGTTAGAAGAAGCACAAAGGTTATACAACCTCCTCATTGGTTGGGAGAAGTTACACTTAGAGCAATTTTCTCAGCAATATCAGATCTATAAAACTGATTGGTGGTTAAAACAGGGATTTAGCCCATTTTAGAAGGAAAGCGTAGACAGATATTAATAAGTTTTATTTTTGGTGACATGGTTATAATCTTGACAAAGTATAACCTTTGCGATATTATATGACTATAAAATGAAAAACGTCATATAAATTGGAGAGGTGAAGTTTATGGCAATAGAAAATACGTGGAAAGAAATTTATATACCTAATAAGAAAGGTACTAATCTATTTTGTAATCATTATTATAATGACAAAGACGCGCCTAATATTATATATATTCAGACACCTATTGGATCTGTGAAGTCATTTTTGAAGAAAGCGTATGAGCCACTTGCTCAATATGGGTTTAACATATTTGCAGTGGATTTTTCTGGAATTGGTAAGAGCATGGGTAATATTACAGACTTTTCACGCCAAGGTACTGTTGATGATTTGGATTGTTGCGTAGAGTATATTTGCGAAAGGTTTACAGGAGATATTCATTTATATGCAGGTACTGGTACTGGTGGTATTTTCGGAGAATATTATGCAAGTACTACAGATAAAATCAGAAGCTTTGCTCAATATGGTGTTGGTATTTATGGAGACGTATCAATAATAAGGTACCCTAAGTGGATTACAAAAATGTTCTATATTTTACTAAAAGGTATAGCGAAGGTCATGCCTAGATTGAGAATATTTTTTCCGCTTCCAAAGTATAGCGGTTATCATGCAGAGTTAGATAATACTTTTTATGAAATGGCATTACAAGAATATCCAGATCTCTTTAAACAAGATATTCATTTAATGATTGCTTTGTTGGGTATGTTTTTAGACAAAGAAAGTGCTTTAAAATTGTTGCCTCAATGTCCCACTTTAGTTTTTGAGACTTTGCATGACAGATATTTTTCAAAAGAATATTTCAGGAAATATTATGACATACTTACTTGTGAAAAGAAGCTTTATTCAATTAATGATATACATAATAGTTATTATTTTCATTCAGATGAAATTTGTAAAGAGGTTGCAAAATGGTTTATCGCACACGCATAAACGATAAGAAGAGAGGTCGAACATGCCGAAATTCAATGATAAAGAAAAAGAAATAATTCACCACAAGCTCCGTATGGAAGGTGAAAGACTTTTTATGGCATATGGATTAAAGAAAGTAACCGTAAATGATCTTGTTCAAGCGGTGGGAATTTCTCACGGTGCATTTTATGCTTTTTATGAAAATAAGGAACATCTTTTCATGGAGATTAATGTGGATCATCAAATTAAGATTTTCGATCAAATAGAAAATATATTACTAGAAAATAAGCCATTGCCTCCACGAGCACTTACAAGATTGGTAATCAAACATCTATTAGATGCTTTTCTAGAAAATCCGATTATATCATTGATTAACGCAGAAACTTGGGAAAGCATGGAACGAAAGCTACCTCAAAGCATTGTTGAGAAAAATAATATGTATGACAGGATTGCACTTGAAAAGCTGATAGCGTATGGTGTTCAACTAAAATGTCCTGTTTCTGTTGCTGTCAAGGTGGTACAGGTTCTCTTCGTAAGTGCTTCTAGGTTTGTTATGGATGAAGAAGGAACTATTGTTATAGGTATTTTGCTTGAGGGTATCATTGATCAGATTATTCAAGAATAGAGAAGAAGTACAGGTCATGTTAATTTTTGGAGTTTAAGATAAAGAAATAGGTGTAAATAAAGGAGAAAACGATGGGAATTAAAAAGGTAACTTTAATCGGATTAGGAGCAATGGGTGTATTTTTCGCACCAAAGCTCGAAGCATATCTAGGGAAAGGAAATTTCAGAGTGCTTGCCGAAGGTGAACGCAAGGAAAGATTGCAGTCGAAAGGCGTTACTATTAATAACGTTAAATATCAATTTGCTGTCATCACGCCAGAAGCCGAAGGTGATCCGGCCGACCTGATCATCATGGCGGTTAAAGATACGGGGCTTACACAAGCTATCCACGATATCCGAAATCAGATTGGACAGGATACCCAGATCATTTGCGTCATGAATGGAATTGACAGTGAGGAACGCATAGCAGCGGTCTATGGTTGGGAACACGTCCTGTATTCCTATATGAGAGTTTCTATTGCCATGAATGACGGGGTGGCAAACTTTGATCCTGAGTGGGGGAAAGTACACTTTGGAGAGGTAAAGAATGAAGATTTATCCGAAAGAGTTAGGTCTATCAAGGAGTTGTTTGACACCTGTAATATAAAATACAACATTGATCCAAATATGATCAAAGGTATGTGGTTTAAATTCATGTGCAATATCGGAGAGAATCTAACCTGTGCACTTTTAGGTGTGCCCTTTGGTGCATTTCATGTAAGCGAACATGCCAATGAGATTCGTCGTAATGCCATGTTGGAAGTAGTTGAAATTGCACAACGTATTGGGATAGATTTAGGACAGGCAGATATAGAACGACAGGAGAATACGGTTAAGTCCATACCTTTTCCTAACAAACCTTCCACACTGCAGGATTTGGAAAACGGTCGCATAACGGAGATTGATATGTTTGCGGGTAAAGTGGTAAAGCTGGGTAAAGAACTGGGTATTGAAACACCTATGAATAGAATGTTCTACCACGGGATTAAGGTTTATGAGGAAAAGAATGCGGGAAGGTTTGAGTACAAGGTCATTCAGCAATAGTATTAAATAAGTAGGTGGTGAAGTTATGAAAAAAGCGATCGTAATCGGAGCAAGTAGCGGTATAGGAAGAGAGCTAGCTATAAGACTCAGTAAAGGGGGCTATCTTGTTGGTGTAACAGGACGACGGGTAGAATTATTGGAAGAAATTAAAGAAATGTTTCCACAACAAATCCTCGTTAAAAAAATGGATGTTACAAATACAGAGGAAGCAATGAAAAATTTTGAGGATCTTATTGGTGATTTAGGAGGACTGGATTTAATCATTATTAACGCAGGATTTGGTCATATAAATAAAGAACTGAATTGGGAGCCGGAGAAACATACAATCGAGGTTAATGCACTTGGATTCACAGCGATGGTCAATGTGGCTTATAGATATTTTCGTGAAGAAAAAAAGGGGTGTATTGTAGGTATCTCATCTATTGCAGGTATCAGAGGCAGTTCCTATGCGCCGGCTTATAGTGCGTCTAAAGCGTTTATCTCTAATTATTTGGAGGGTGTCAGATGTTTATCAAAAAAGGAAAAATCACATATTAAAATCATTGATGTAAAACCTGGATTCGTCGATACAGCTATGGCAAGGGGAGATAAAGTATTTTGGATGGCACCCGTTGAAAAAGCTGCTAAGCAAATACTAGTGGCCATTGAAAAGGGAAGAGAAAAAGTCATTGTCACAAAGAGGTGGGCGATCATCATGCGTCTAATGAAAATCTTGCCTGAATGGATTTACAGCAAACTATAAAGCATATAGAAATAAATAAATTTAGAAATCAATAGATAGTAGTAAAAGAAGGATTAGAAGGAAAAACCTGGGAGGGGAGGAAACAAATGTTTAGAATTGGAGAGTTCTCAAAGTTAACACAGGTTTCGATTCGAATGTTACGTTATTACGATGAAATGGATCTTTTGAAGCCTGCAAAAATTGATGAATTCACGGGGTATCGACTGTTTTCTGTAGAACAAATTCCGCTTTTGCATAAGATTATCTTTCTAAGGGATACTGGTTTTACTGTTGCTGAAATTACAGCAGCCGTTAGAAAATGGGACAACGAATTTATAACAAATCAGCTCCAAAATAAGAAACAGGAAATCATATCAGCAATTAAGCATGAGCAGGAAAGACTTGATAAAATTGATATTGCCTTAAATGATCTTCAGGAAGAGAAAATTGCAATTCATTACAATGTTTCTCTAAAAAGCATACCTTGTTATCAGGTGATGTCGCTTCGCAAAATAATTCCTAATTATTTTTGTGAAGGGATGCTATGGAAGGAGTTGTCGGACTTTGTTGAAAAGGAAAATATTCATATACTTCAAAATAGTTTTGACTTTGCAATTTATCATGATGTGGAATACAAGGAAGACAATGTTGATGTAGAAGTATGTATTGTTGTAAATCAAAACGGGAAAGACAGGAATGGCGTTACTTTTAGGGAAACAGAAAAAATAGACACAATGGCGTGTACAATGGTATATGGGCCATTTGAAAATATCGCTGTTGCATATGAGTCTTTTGCACATTGGTTGATACAGCAGAGTAAGTATAAAATGACGGGACAAAGCAGGCAGATTTGCCATAGAGGACCGTGGAATGAGAAAGATTCTGAGAAATATCTTACGGAACTTCAGATTCCAGTTGAGATAAAATGACTGAAAAAATTGACTATTTTTTTATTGACTCTCACATGGTGGTAGGGTTTAGTATGAAATGGAAGATAAATAAAAAAAATAGGAGGTTTTATCATGAAAAAATTTGTAGTAAACCCGATTGGGAAAATTAGAATTTGTGAGGATGCAATGTTTGTAGAACTGGATGAAAAGTATATTCCTGCCTTAAAGGAGCTGAAGGGATTCAGCCATGTAAATGTCATATGGTGGTTTGATGACTTTGATCATGAAGAAGCGAGAAGCGTTCTAGAGGTTTCAGCTCCATATAAAAACTCACCCGAAATTATGGGCATATTTTCTACAAGGTCACCCGTAAGACCAAATCCAATAGCCTTGACGGCAGCTCAGATTATAAATATCGACCTTGAAAAAGGTATCATCCAAATAGCCTTTATTGACGCTAATGATGGCACGCCAGTCATTGATTTAAAACCTTATACGCCAAGTCTCGATAGAGTGGAAATGCCAGAGGTTCCAAAATGGTGTAGCCATTGGCCTAAAAGTCTTGAAAAATCGGGCGACTTTGATTGGGAAAAGGAAATGAATTTTTAACTAACGTAGCAAGCACCCCACTATAAAGAAGATGCTTTTCTATCTTCATTATAAAGAGTATATTTTTAAATTAGCCACCTCCTTATCTAGGGGGTGGCTAATTAATTATGAATTGTAACACCAAAGATGATGATACATGTAAATTGTGCGACCTATTCTAGGTTTAATTTTTTCTTTAAAAGTAATTGAGTCAGTATAAAACTGCCGATGCCCAAGATTGCTACATTAATGAAGCTGAATAGGAATAGTACCTGTATTTGATAATTGATAGTCATGCTTGAATCTGAAAATTCAATAAAATTACCTAGCCCATATCCTAAGAGTGCTATTACAATTTGACATACTATGGTAAGCGCAACATACATACCAAAGGAAGCCAGAAGTTGATGTTTATTGAAAAGGTGACCAAGTGCAATAGCACTATAAATCAACACGATGTTGGCCGCAAGACCAAGTACTGCCAAAATAGTGAGTTCAAAACTAAATAAATAACCATTCATACCAAATTCACGTTCTAGTGTTTCAAAAATTATGGGTATTTCTCCCAGAGGAAGACTTTTATGTGCAATGATGAAGATGGAAGTAGCTGCGATGATTCCACTGGAAATGATCCAAAGCATAGCAATCAATAATTTGCTTAAAATATGCTTCCATGTCTGAACAGGCAGCGTAAACATTAGATACCCCTCATCACCTAGAAGGTTTTTATAAAACCGTTGTATCATGACAACCAGTGTCATAACTAGTATACCTACCATGATTGTAATGTATATGACCATGCTAATAATAGATGTAACAGAATAGAGGAAACTAGTGTTAAGTGCCTCACTAGGTATAGAAAATAAGAGGCTATTGATACCAGCAAAAATTAGTAATGCAACGTATAAGGGCAAAAGCAAACGGGAAGTTGCCCGTATTTCATATTTCAATAGTTTAATTAACATTTGAATACCTCCCTAAACAAAGCATCAACAGATTTACCTGTCTCATCTCGAATTTCATCCACTGTTTTCGTATAAACCACTTGACCCTCCTTAAGGAAAATAATATCATCAAGTACTTTCTCAATATCTGAGATCAGGTGAGTAGATATGATCACAGTCGAATTTTCACTATAGTTACCAATAATTGTGTTTAAGATATAATCTCTGGCTGCGGGGTCTACGCCTCCGATCGGCTCATCTAGTAAATAAAGCTGAGCCTTGCGGCTCATCACTAGGATTAGCTGAACTTTTTCCTTCGTACCCTTTGATAAGGTCTTCAGCTTGTCGGTTGGATTGATATTGAGCCTTTTGAGCATGTCATAAGCCTTTTCGAGATCAAAATCAGCATAAAAATCCTTGAAAAGGTAAATGATTTCGGATACCTTCATCCAGTCGTTCAAATAAGTCCTTTCAGGGAGGTAGGAAACGATCTTTTTGGTTTCAATGCCTGGATTTTTCCCGCCTATAAGAATTTCGCCGCTTGTAGGGGTAAGGAGTTCATTACAAAGCTTAATTAAAGTACTTTTGCCACTTCCGTTAGGGCCTAAGAGTCCTACAATTTTCCCAGGGGCTATATTAAGGCTTACATTATCAAGGGCTTTCTTTTTGCCATAGCTTTTTGTGAGGTTTTTACACTCTAGAATCATATTCATTTTCTCTCATCTCCTCTAATATCTTTGTTATATTGGATAGAATATCCTTCCGCGAAAACCCTAAGTTGATCATTTTTTCAAGGAATTCGCGGATTTGTTCTCGAGCTATTTTGTCTTTAATTTGTATAACCATGTTCGCATCCTCTGTAATGAATCGACCGCTTGTACGTTGGGTATACAGAAGTCCATCTTCTTCAAGCCTAACCAGGGCTCTTTGCATAGTGTTGGGGTTCACTGCAGCTTCCTCAGCTAAGTCCCGAACTGAGGGGAGTTTTGAACCAAGAGCATAGACGCCTGAACATATTTTTAACTCAAGTTGTTCTATTAACTGAGCATAGATCGGCCGGTCTGATTTTAAATCCCACGACATGATATCACTCCTTCTGTATTATTGTATTAAGTGCTTAATACAATAATACAGAAGGAATAGCAATATGTCAATACTTTTTTTGATCGACCTAGTTAACATGTAAAAAATGTGATAAAATGTTGTTATAGCGTAAAAATATCTATTTCTTATACTGCAGGAGCACATTCAGCATGATAGATTTATTAAATCATTAAATAAATAAGGAGCAACAAAAAATGAAAAAAATTATTTTTATCGATATAGATGGTACTTTATTGGACATTAAAACGGGTATACCGCATTCTTCAGTTCAAGCTATTCGAAAAGCCAGAAAAAAGGGTCATAAGATCTTTGTTTGTACGGGAAGAGCAAGATCACAAGTTGGGCCTTCCATTTTAAATATTGGATTTGACGGATGTGTTTATTCAGCAGGAACAGTTGTAGAAGTAGGGGAGCAAAGGGTCTATATGGATAAGCTTGATGCTCAAATGGTGGCTTCTATTGTTAAAGATTTGGAGCATATGGGCATTGGATATATATTAGAGGGATATGATTATTGCTATGTCAATCAGATCGCAGCTGATTATTTTTCCGGTATACATAAAGATGCAGTCACCGATGAAACCGTCTCCTATATAAATGAAAGAAAAATAAAAACAATTCAGGAGTACGAACCAAGGGACATCATAAATAAGCTCTCATTTTTCGCACATCATCAAGATGAAATATTAAAAATAAAAGATCTCTATGGCGCAAAATTTGACTTTATGATCCACGAAAGTAAACCGTCTGAAATGATTCCTGCTGAGCTCACCCTGCCAGGCATTTCGAAGGCATCGGGTATGGATATTGTTCTTGACTGCCTTGCTGCCAGATTAGAACAAACCATCAGCTTTGGCGACAGTCGTAACGATATGGAAATGGTTGAACACGCGAACCTGGGCATTTGTATGGGTAATGGGATCAATGCGCTGAAAGAGATCGCCGATCACGTTACGGACACACTTCAAAATGATGGAATCTATAAGGCATTTGAAATACATGGGCTTTTATAGATCATAGAAAAAGGACTATTAGATTCTATCCTGGCGATGTAGCTGGGGTAGATTTTTATTTGTGAATTATTATTTCATTCTTAACCATATGAGCTGCCGCTTAGTTACTGTTACACCATCCTTATTCTCAATATCTTCAACACCTTGTATGAAGACTATTCTCACAGTTTCTCTTTCTCGAATATCCATGATGCCGTATAATAGATAATTCTCTATCATATAAATATTATTTACTAGTTAATATATTGAGTTTTTAAGTTGTTAGAAATTTAATTTATAGGTATAATATAAGCAACTAACTGTAGATGGTAATCATGAAGTAAATTTTAGTTCAATGGGATTCCTACATCAACGGAAGTATTAATGATAAATGATTGTTAATAGAAAGAGGAAGAAGCTATGTTCGTAACAACGCAGTCTTGGATTTAAAGATATCAAAGGGTATTGTTATGGCGGTGGTGCTGGGAAGTGGGGCGAAACCCTACGTTGTTAAGATTCAGATAGATACCCTAAGCAGTAAGAAATGGGATCAGGTGACTGAGTTATGCAATCATAGGATTGATTCCCTAGAACAGTTGATTGAGGGAAAATTTCCCAAGGAATTAGAAGTTTTATTTACGGAGAAAAAATATGGATTATTCCCAGCCCCTAAAGTAATACATTCCTCCTGTAATTGTCCAGACTACGCAATCATGTGTAAGCATGTAGCGGCAGTATTATATGGGATTGGGACTAGATTAGATGCAAATCCAATGCTCTTTTTTGAGCTTCGTGATATAAATAGTCAGGAGCTTGTGAAAAAATCAATGGAAAGAAAACTGGAAAATATGCTAAAGAATGCTGGAAAGAAAAGCAAACGAGAGACTGCTGCCAAGGATGTATTGGATATATTTGGATTGTAAGATAAAAGGTTCGGTTTCATATACAATAAATGTTATATTTCTAATTGAGGGGAGAAGGAATGATGACTGATAAAATTGCAAGAATTGATTTGAAAGAAACAAATAGGATTGAGTTTAAAAGAGAGCTTAATGATAAATTGGAAAAAGAAGTTATTGGGTTTCTGAACAATAACGAAGGCGGGCATATCTATATTGGAATAGATGATGATGGCTACCTTCATCCCATTGATAATATTGATGCATTGCAATTGAAAATTAAAGATAGGATAAAACATAATATTTATCCATCAACTATGGGATTGTTTGATGTAAGCCTTGAAAGTTTGGAGGATGAAGCATATATCAAAGTGACAGTAGCAAGTGGCTCGGAAAAGCCTTATTATATAAAAAGCTTTGGTATGTCGCCAAAAGGCTGCTTTTTAAGAATAGGAAGTGCTACTGAACCTATGACTAATAATATGATTGAAGATTTATTTGCCAGAAGGACAAGAAATTCGATTGGGAAGATAAAATCTCCCAAGAAAAGATTGACATTCAATCAACTGAAAATCTATTATCAAGAACAAGGATACGAACTAAATGAGCGATTTATAGAAAGTTTAGAGTTAATGATTGATGAGGATTACAATTATGCAGCTTATCTTTTATCAGATGACAATGGTGTTTCAATTAAAGTGGGGAAATATGATGGAATAGATCGTTGTGAATTGGTTGAGAATAATGAATACGGATATTGTTCGTTGATTAAAGCTACAAATCGAGTTTTGGATAAATTGAAAATTGAGAATACTACGCTCACGAAAATTACTGGAGATGCTCAAAGAATTGAAAAAAAGCTTGTTGATGAAGTGGCGCTTAGAGAAGCAGTAATTAATGCAATTATTCACAATGACTATTCGAATGAAATCCCGCCAAAATTCGAACTTTTTTCTGACAGAATTGAAATTACATCTTCAGGTGGCCTTATACAAGGTATGGAAGAAAGCGAATTTTTCAGCGGTATATCCGTTCCAAGAAATAAGGAGCTTATGCGCGTGTTTAAAGACCTCGAACTTGTTGAACACTTGGGATCAGGTATTGCAAGAATTTTGAGAAAATATGATAAATCTATATATCAGATATCTAATAATTATATTAGGGTTGTATTTCCGATTATTCACAAAGATGACCTATTGCAAGATAATGTCGGTAATTATGTCGGTATAAATGTCGGTAATTATGTCGGTATAAATTCTACTGAAAAGAAAGTATTAGAACTACTTAGTTCCAATCCAACTACTTCAATAAAGAACATTGCACAAGAAATGGAACTGAGTTCAAGACATGTTGAGAGGATATTTAAAAATCTTAAAGAGATAGGAATAGTTGAGAGGGTTGGTTCTAATAGAAATGGAAAATGGAAAGTTAATATATAAACTACCACTTGGATTATTTTACAAATAAAATTCATTTTGCAGGCCATTATGTAGCCATGTATGGATATGATGAAAGTTTTGCTTATTTAGTAGATACGAAACAACAAGGTAGTAATACACCGTCAAGATCCTAAAGTATGGAAAGATTTAAAAGAGAATTGGGATGAAGTATTTGCATCTATGGAGGTCGATATAAACGTAATTACAAAGATTAGGCGATTAGGTAGTATTACAGAATCATTTAAAAGTAATAAAAAGTAACTATAAGTAGTTACCTCAGACTGTCGAAAAAATCGACAGTCTCTTTTGCTTCTACTGATGTAGAAGCCTTCTCTAATCCAAAGGTACATAAAGTTTCTTGACAAATGGAATACTTCCGTATAATATTGAATATATATTCAATGAATGGAGATTCAATATTATGGGAGTTCGTGAAGAACAAAAAGAAAAACGACGTAAAGAAATTCTTGTGGCAGGGCTTGATATGTTTATCCGAAAGGGATATGCCTCAACAAAAATCAGTGACATTACAGAGCAGGTCGGTATGAGTGTAGGGCTTTTGTTTCATTATTTCAAATCAAAGGAAAAGTTGTATGAAGAACTGATAACAATCGGTATTTCAGGACCAATGAGCGTCATGGCTCCCACAGATATGGAACCAATCAAGTTTTTTGAGAGTACCGCGAAACAGATTTTTCACTATCTCCAATCGGACTCGTTTACCGCTAAGATGTTTGTACTGATGAGTCAGGCGTTTTATAACGAAGCAGCACCTCAAAGTATTAAAGACAAGTTAAGTAATTTTGATATTTATACACCCACAACTCTGTTAATTCAAAAAGGTCAGGTAAATGGCACAATTCGGGAGGGTGATCCTTATGCACTGGCAATCGCTTATTGGTGTGCCATTCAAGGCATTGCAGAACAAATCGCCGTGAATCCCGATACTCCCTGTCCTGAAAGTGAATGGATTATAGATATTATAAGGAGGAAATGATGATGAAGAAAGTAATTATTGTCGGTGCAGGAATTGCCGGGCTTACAGCAGGTGTTTATGCACTCCAAAGCGGATTTGATGTTACAATTTACGAAAGTCATACCATACCGGGAGGTGCCTCCACAAGCTGGAGAAGAAAGGGGTATTTATTCGAGGGCGGAATGCACTGGTTAACAGGTTCGTCTCCCAAAACCCCATTTAATAAGCTCTGGCGTGAAGTGGGTGCTTTGGATGATTCTGTTAATATTTATAACCGCGATCCTTTTTTTGCCTTTGAATATGACGGACAGACGGCATATCTCTATCGAGATATAGATAAGATGCGTCAGAACTTTTTAGAGATTTCGCCGGAGGATGAAAAGGAAATTCTAAAATTATGCAGCGACATAAAAAAATTCACAAAGATAGCTATGCCTATTATGGATATCAAGAACGTAAAAGTTAAGAAAAAAACTTCTTTTGGCCTAGGGGCACTTTTGGGTATGTTGCCCGCGCTTCTTCGAATATCCTTTTATTCAAATCAATCAACAAAGGAATTTGCAGGAAGGTTTAAAAGCCCGCTTTTACAGAGTCTGTTTGAAAATATAGCTGGCCCCGATTTCAGTGCCACTGCAATGGCGTTTACTATCGCAACGCTCACTTCCGGAGACGGAGGTTATCCCGAGGGCGGCTCACTTGCCATGGCTGGTCGAATGGCAAAGCGTTTTGAAGCGCTAGGAGGCACGGTACAATACGGCAAAGAAGTAAGTAAAGTATCAGTTCACAGTGGAGTAGCTTGCGGAGTAATCATAAACGGTGAACAGATAAATGCTGATGCGGTGATCGTGACTCAAGATACACGCGTTGCCATCGATACCCTGTTTGATGCTCCCATTCAGGAACCGTGGGCACAAAAGATGCGTAATAGCATAAAGCCTGTACTTAATACCTTTATTAGTGTGGGCGTGGAGGCAGACTTATCTGATGTGCCAGAAAGTTTAACATTCAATACTGATGAGCCTCTTCTGTGCGGTGGTTTGCCGGAATACACTATTGGTATTAATAATTATGCAGGTTATAAAGGATATGCACCACAAGGATGCACCGCTATGACCTCTATAATCATGGGAGACAGCTATGATTTCTGGAAAGCCTGTAAGGAAAATGGCACTTATGAAGCCGAAAAACAAAAGCTGGCTGAGGCATTTATTAACATATTGGGAAAAAAATATCCTCAAACTGCTGGAAAGATAAACGTTTGGGATGTAGCAACGCCACTGACTTATGAACGGTATTTACATTCATATAAAGGTTCGTGGATGTCAATAATGGGCAAAGGAAGCAAAATGGAAAGCTATCCTTCTAAACCCGAAAGCATAAAAAATGTTTATTTTGCAGGTCAACGCATAATGATTCCCGGAGGTCTGCCCGTAGCTGCAGAGACTGGACGAAAGGCAGTTCAATACTTATGCCGAGATACAAATACGGTGTTTCAGGGGAATATTTAAAATTTTTAGGTTACCTTTTTGAGAAAGAAAGGAGATATATGACATATTTAATCAAGAATATTAAACCATTTATCGGACAGCATTGTGAAACAACTGCAACAGGAACATTGCTAAACCAAATTGGTATTCAGCTCTCTGAACCCATGCTTTTCGGACTAGGAGAGGGACTGGGTTTTATCTTTTGGAATATGAAGACAATGGATTTTCCTTTCTTTGGTGGAAGAATTAAGCCAGATGCTTTAACTCAAAATATTGCAAGAAATTTAAACTTAAAATTAGAAGTTGAGGAAACGACATCATCAAAAAAGGCTTGGGAAAATGTTGATAATAAAATTGTAAAAGATATTCCCGTTGGGCTCAAACTTGATTGCTATCATTTGGATTAT
This sequence comes from Firmicutes bacterium HGW-Firmicutes-7, assembly GCA_002841375.1. Taxonomy (GTDB): domain Bacteria; phylum Bacillota; class Clostridia; order Lachnospirales; family Vallitaleaceae; genus HGW-1. The sequence continues at coordinate 190,933 of PGZO01000004.1, forward strand.
TTTACAGATAAGAACCATTTTGCAGGGCATTATGTAGCCATGTATGGATATGATGAAAATTCTGCTTATTTGGTAGATACGAAACAACAAGGTAGTGAAGTGAAAACTTCGCTTAAAAACCTTGAACTGGCAAGAAAAGAAAAAGGTCCGATGTCATCGAAAAATTTAAGTTATACAATACAAAGTATGAATAAAAATTATGACCTAAAAAAATCAATTGTGGTTGCTATAAAGAATAACGCTAAAGACTATCTAAACCCTCCAATAAAAAATATCGGATATAAAGGAGTATTGAAATCAAGTGAAGAAATAAAACATTGGTTTAGAAATAGCAAGAACATTGAAAGTGATTTTAAAACAACCGCAATGTTGATGGAAAAGGGCGGAACTGGTGGCGCTCTATTTAGAAATTTATATCGAGACTTTTTAAAAGAAAGTTATGATTTACTAAAAATAGAAAAGCTAAATGATGCGTATGAAATGTTTGTTGAAATAGCCATTTTGTGGACACAGGTTTCTGATTTATTTGAAAAGACTGCAGAAACGAAAAGCATCGATTATATAAATCAAGCATCTGCAATTTTGGTTGATTTGTCCAAAAAGGAAAAAAGAGCAATGGACTTATTATTAGAAATATAAAATACAATGAGAGATTAATACCATTAGACCTATGAAGAAGTTAAAGGGGACAGGTGTTATTGTCTTAACTTGGGAAACCAGTGAGTTGAGAAAGTCAATAACACCTGTCCCCTTTGACTTTCCTGGGTATTACAAAAACGCCCCATAGAATGGACCGGAATATTATAAGTGTTGAGGAAATACGTGTACTAAAGTATAGTGAAACAAGGAAGTTTACTAAATAATTGGTAAATTTGGTGGATATCCTAACGAAACTCGGTTATAATAAAATTGTAGTTTATATTAACCGGAGGTGCTGGTATGTATATTGAAAGAAACTTGGAAAGTGTTGTTCTAAAAGCAAGCAATAATTTCCCCGTCATTCTCATCACAGGACCTAGACAAGTGGGGAAAACCACGATGTTAGAAAGAATTGCTGAGGATGGTAGAAATTATGTAACCTTAGATCAACCAATGGTAAGAGAACTTGCTATCAATGATCCAGAATTATTCCTACAAAGATATCAACCACCTGTAATCATTGACGAAATTCAATATGCGCCTGAACTATTACCATATATAAAAATATATGTTGATCAACATAAAACGAAAGGAGATTTTTGGTTAATAGGTTCTCAGATGTTTCACCCGATGAAGAACGTAAGTGAAAGTCTGGCGGGACGTGTTGGAATCATAAATATGCTTGGTTTATCTAACTCGGAACTGATGGGGGGTACAAAAACCTCCTTTACAACGGATAAAACCGCTTTATTTAAAAGATTAAACACTGCTAAACCCCAAAATCTAAAAGAAGTTTATGAACGAATTTATAAGGGGTCTATGCCTGCGTTATATGATGCTGAGCAGAACATTGAACAATACTATTCATCTTATGTGAATACTTATTTACAACGTGATGTAAAGAATCTAACTCAAGTTGGAGATGAAATGGCCTTCTTACGATTTCTATCGACTTGTGCTGCACGAACGAGTCAAATGGTAAACTATGCAGATATGGCAAAGGATGTTGGAATTAGTCCTCCAACTGCTAAGCAATGGCTATCTATTTTGGTTTCTTCTGGTATTATAACTTTGGTTGAGCCATACTTTAATAATGCTTTAAAGCGTATCATTAAATCACCTAATATGTATTTCCTAGATACTGGGCTTTGTGCATATCTCACGAGATGGACAAGTGCACAGAGCTTGGAGGTTGGGGCTATGTCGGGTGCTTTCTTTGAAACTTATGTTGTTGGTGAAATCGTAAAAAGTTATTATCATGCAGGCAAGAGACCACCAATTTTTTATTATAGAGATACTGACAATAAAGAAATTGATTTAATTATAGAACAAAATAATATACTCTATCCCATTGAAATTAAGAAAAGCAGTCATCCAAAAAAGGATGCCATTAAACATTTTAAGTTGCTTGAAAAAACAGGTAAACAGATTGGACCGGGCAATGTGATTTGTCTTTCTAGTGATTTGATACCTATTGACCAAAATAATTACTGTGTGCCTGTATGGTTGATTTAGTGGTTTGATCTGGATGGATAAAGGCTGATCAATTAATCATAGAAGTCTTGCATTATATGTGTAGGTTTAATATGATGAAGAAATATCAATTGAAATAGAGGGGAAAACAAGGATAACAAAAATGAACGTCATAAACCACTTAAAAATCAATCACAACATAATATTAAACTCGCAACAAGAGCAAGCCGTATTAACAGTATACGGGGCAACGCTCCTTCTTGCTGTACCCGGAAGCGGTAAAACCACTGTTATAATAGCGAGAATTGGAAATATGATCAATCATCACGCCATTTTACCGGAGCAAATTTTAACTTTAACCTTCAGTGTAGCAGCAGCTCGTGACATGCAAAAAAGATTTGTCTGTATTTTTGGGAGGGAATTTGAAAATCGTTTACAGTTTAAAACGATACACAGCTTTTGTTTTATGGTGATTAAGCAATATGAACGACGGATGAATACAAAAGCATTTGAAGTGCTTGAAAACAATAACCAAATAATTAAGCAGATTTATTTGGAGTTAAACAAACAATATATTGGCGAAGATATTATAAAAGAAATTTCACAAAAAATCGGATATTGCAAAAATATGATGTTGGATAAAGAGGACATTGAAAACATAATTCTACCAGATTGCGATTTTTACGAAATATACAAGGAATACGAAGCATATAAGAAGCAAAATCAGTTAATGGACTTTGATGATATGCTAGGTTATACCTTTGTAATTTTAAATAAATACCCAGAGATTTTAGGCAAATATCAAAATCAATTCCAATATTTTAATGTTGATGAGGCACAGGATACCTCCTTTATTCAGCATCAGATTATTGCACTTTTAGCAAAAAAGAGCGGTAATATTTTCATGGTTGGTGATGAAGACCAAAGCATATATGGTTTTAGAGCGGCCTATCCAAAGGCACTACTTGATTTCAAAGAATCATACAAAAACGCAAAGATACTGTTGATGGAGCAAAATTATAGATCAACTAGGAGGATTGTTGAAGCTTCAAGTCGCTTTATACAGCAAAATAAAGATCGCTACCAAAAGAGTATGTTTTGTGAAAATGCAGAGGGATTGGAAATTGATGAAATCCAACTGGGTAACCTTAACGATCAATATAAATTCATAACAAAGGTAATTAAAAATGAGGATCCAAGTAAAAGCATAGCCATTTTATATCGCAATAATGATTCTGTTGTTCCAATTGTTGATGCTTTGGAGCAGGAACATATTCCTTTTTTTATAAGAGAAAGCAAACCCACATTTTTTAGTCATTTTGTAGTCAATGATATCCTTTGTTTTATACGTTTGGCTCAAGATGGCAGTGATGTTGAAGCATTTGAAAAGATATATTATAAAATGAATTGCAGCATCAATAAGCAGATGTATGAATATGTAAAGGTAAATTCAGGTGAAAATGTATTTGATACGCTCCTTACTATGGCAGAGTTGAAGGATAGAGTGAGTAATAAAATACAAGAGATTAAAATGGATTTCCTTCGATTGAAAGATTTAAGTCCCTTAAAAGCTCTTGAATATATTGAATTGAAAATGGGATATACGTCGAATTTAAATAGCCTATCAAAAAAAGGATATGCAAAAGAGCCTTTGGTGCAAAAATTGAACACCTTAAAAAGCATTGCTTCTAGTAGAAGAAGTTTAGATGATTTTATAGAGCGACTTACACAGCTGGAAAATATCATGCAAAATTCAAGTAGTAAAGCAAGTACTTTAACACTTACAACCGTTCATTCAAGCAAGGGGCTTGAATTTGATAAGGTTATTATGGTGGATGTGATTGATGGGCAGTTTCCATCACTAGAAAGCATCAAGCAAATGGAAGATCGGAATAACCCATCACTTTTTGAGGAAGAGGTAAGACTTTTTTATGTGGGAATAACAAGAGCGAAAAGTGAACTTGGAATAATCACATCAAGCTTATTAAATAAGGACCGTATAAGAACCTCTCGATTTGTGAGACATCTCATGTTTAACCCAAAGGAACAGGTCAAAAGAAATCAAATTGGAAAATCTAAGAAACTTAAAAAAGTGTCTGAAGATGAATTAAGAAGTTATGATATTGGCACTCATATTACACATAAAGTATTTGGAGTGGGCATTGTTAAAAGTGTTTGCGATGGTATAATTGATGTTGAGTTTGCAAAATACGGTTCTAAAAAGCTTATGCTACTAACCTGCTTAGAGAACAATTTATTAAAGAAAGTATTGAAGTGTGATGAATTGGACAGACCAAAGAGCTTTTAGAAATAATTCATACCATAGATGTTAGGGGAGGCAGAGAAAATGAGAACTGGTTGAGTTTGATTTTGAGTGTGAACTGTACTAGTAAAATAAAATAGATGCAATCTTTGTTGACTAATAAACAATAAAAATATTGGCAATGAGGCTTCACATGAGTAGTCTATTTTTATAGACTATATTTAAATTGAAAATGAATCAGCGAATAAAGGGGGAAGATTACCCCCTTTATTTTATTGCTGGAGATTGACTATGAAAAAGATAAAGATGAAACTAGAAAATAAATGAAAATAGAAAAAAGTAGTTGAAAATAAATGAAAGCTAATGTATAATGTATTTATCCCCAAAAAAATAGGAGGTTTAACATATGAGATGGAACTATAGAGATGCGCTTGGTGAGGCATTTGCGGTAATTGGTGAGGAGTTTAAAGATTTGGCTGTAGTAACAGCCGATGTGTCAAAATCAACAAGGTCAATAAAATTTAAAGAAAGATATCCCGAAAGATTTTTTTCGGTTGGGATTGCAGAAGCAAATGCAGTTGGTATATCTGCTGGTATATCTACGTTTGGTGGACCGGTAATATTTACAGCATACTCGGTTTTTGCAACTGAAAAGCCGTTTGAACAAATTCGTAATATGCTATGTTATCCAAAGCTCAATGTTAAAATTGTTGCAACCCATGGGGGCATTAATGTTGGAGAAGATGGTGTTACCCATCAGGCGATTGAAGATGTAGCGATTATGAGAGCAATACCCAATATGAAAGTTGTTGTCGTTGCAGATCCAGGAGAAGTGTTGGCGGCACTTAGAGCAGTAGTGAAAATGCCCGGACCTGTTTTTCTGAGATTGGCACGAGCAGAAACAGAAGTTTTGCATGAAGACGCAAATCTCGTTAACTTTGAAATTGGTAAAGCAGAAGTCATGCGAGAAGGAACGGATGTGACACTCATTGGTATGGGTATGATGGTTTGGGAATCTATAAAAGCAGCTAAATTATTAGAGAAAGAAGGTATTAGTGCTCGTGTTATCAATATTAGAACGGTTAAACCTATTGATGTTGAAGAAATCGTAAAAGCAGCGAATGAAACAGGTTGTATTGTTACTGCTGAAGATCATAATTGCTATGGTGGTTTAGGTAGTGCGGTAGCAGAAGTATTGGCAAAGCATGCCCCCGTTCCTATGGAGCAAGTAGCACTTATGGATACTTTTGCTGAATCAGGGGAATGCGATTTACTCTTAGAAAAGTATGGCCTTACCGATAAAAAGATCGTTGAAAGAGCATTATTAGCAATTCAAAGAAAAAAATAAGTAGAGGTGAATAATATGCTATCCATTGAAAGAAAAGAGTACTTAGAAAAAAAAGCAAGAGTTATTAGAAAAGATATCATAGAGATGATTTATAACGCCCAAAGTGGACATCCTGGTGGATCTTATTCGCTGGCAGATGTTATGGCAGTACTTTATTTTCATGACTTAAATGTTGATCCAAAGAATCCTAAAGGTCTGAATAGAGATAGAGTTGTATTATCCAAAGGGCATGCAGCTCCAGTATGGTATGCAACGCTTGCAGAAGCTGGGTTTTTTCCTAAGGAGGAATTGTCGCATTTAAGACAAATCAACAGTCTTTTGCAAGGGCATCCATGTATAAATATTCCGGGTGTAGATATTACAACAGGATCTCTGGGTCTTGGGTTGTCCGCATCTTGCGGTATAGCTATTGGCGCAAAAATGACAGGAAGAGACAATGTAAGAGTATATGCCATTATTGGTGATGGAGAACAGGGTGAAGGTCAGATATGGGAAGCGGCAATGGCGGCGGCACACTTCAAACTTGATAACCTAACGGCTATCCTTGATAGAAATTGGTATCAAAACGATGGGCCCACTGAGACTTCGCTAAAATTGGAACCATTACATGATAAGTGGGAAAGCTTTGGGTGGAACGTTATTGATATAGACGGTCACAATCTAAATCAAATTGACAGTGCATTTTGCATGGCAAGAGAAACGAAAAATAAACCTACAATGATCATTGCTAACACGGTTAAAGGAAAGGGTACTTCCTATATGCTTGATCAGCCTGGTCTTCATTACACACCACCTACAAAAGAACAGATGGAACTCACATTGAAAGAGCTAGGTTTCTAAATGTATCATTTAGGGCATACTTATGGACAGTTATTAAAAGTTGGAAGCATTAAAAATGGAGGTGATTAGAATGAACACTCATAATAAAAAGGAGCCAATACTTCAACTTGAAGGCATTTGTAAAAGTTTCCCAGGTGTACAAGCATTAAAAGGTGTTGACTTTAGCTTGTGGGCTGGCGAGGTTCGTGGTTTAGTTGGAGGGAATGGTGCAGGAAAATCAACATTGATGAATGTTTTGGGTGGCGTCATAAATCCAGATGTAGGTAAAATAATCATTAATGGACAAACTGTCACGATTGACAATCCTGCTGTTGCTGAACAATTAGGTGTATCATTTATCCATCAAGAATTATCTTTGTTTGAAAACATGGATATAGCAACCAATATTTTTATTCAGCATTTACCACAACATAAAGGTGTTATAAATTATAAAAAATTATATGAAGAATCGAAAAAAATACTTGATATAGTAGGTTTATCTCATCGTAAACCATCACAAGCAGTAAGTTCTTTAAGTATGGGGGAAAGGCAGCTGGTTGAAATTGCAAGGTGCCTTTCTCAAAAAACAAAAATATTGGTGTTAGATGAGCCTACATCTTCATTGACAAGTCCTGAAATTCAAATTTTATTTAAATTAATGAGAGATTTGAAAGAACAAGATGTATCTATCGTATTTATATCTCATCGATTTGATGAGGTCTATGAAATTTGTGATAACATTACGATAATGCGGGATGGGACGAATATTGCCACAAAACCAATTGCTGATATAGAGAAGATGGAGGTTGTTCGGCTGATGATCGGTCGTGAATTATCAGAAATGTATGATCATGAAAGAGTTGAACCAGGTAAAGATCTTTTAGAAGTTAAAAATCTTACACGAAAAAATGCATTTTCTAATATTTCATTTAAACTGAGAGCTGGTGAGGTGATTGGACTATATGGCTTACTTGGGTCAGGACGAACAGAGTTGGTGCGATCCATTTTTGGACTAGATCCTTTTGATAACGGAGAAGTTTATGTGGAAGGAAAGAAGGTCCAAATACATAAACCAGGGGATGCAATTAAAAATGGAATTGCCCTTATTACGGAAGATAGGCGTGGTGAAGGGCTGGTAATAGATCAGTCCGTGCAGTCGAATCTTGTTTTGGCTAATTTAAGTCGTTTTAGTAAAAAAGGCATAATCATGGATGCAAAGAAAGAACAATTGATTGGGAAAGAAAATATAAATCGATTTAAAATTGCTACATCTAACCTAAAGAAAACAGTGGGTTTTTTGAGCGGTGGAAATCAACAGAAAGTCGTTATTGCGAAATGGATTAATACGAAGCCTAGTATACTAATATTAGATGAGCCTACAAGAGGTATTGATGTAGGTGCAAAAAAAGAAATTTATAAAATTACAGACGAATTATTAAAAGAAGGGGTTGGCGTTTTCCTCATATCATCAGAATTACCCGAACTTCTGGGTATGTGTGATCGCATTATCGTCATTAAAAATGGTAGAGAGGTGGCTGAGTTTGGGTCCGACGAGATAACCAATGAAAAAATTCTATATGCTGCAATGGGGGTAAATTAATGAAAAAAATAATGGATAATTTTACATTTCGTAAAGTAAGTCAAATTTTGTTAAAGTATGGTATATATGTGATGTTTGTGGTTTTGTGTATCATTTTATCTTTTGTTTCTCCGAAATTTTTGACGGAGACGAACATCATTAATATATTATTGCAGACATCTATCATTGGCGTTATAGCTATAGGTATGACTTTTGTCATTATAGCTCAGGGTATAGACGTTTCCGTGGGCGCAATTTTAGCTATATCCAGTGGAGCTGGTGTAGGTGCAATTAAGTTACTGGGAGCACCCTGGTGGTTAGGTATATTGGTAATGATTTTAATAGGTTTGATTTTTGGTCTTCTTAATGGTTATGCAACAGCTTACTTGAAAATGCCGGCATTTCTTGTTACCCTAGCTACTATGAGTATTGGCCGAGGGCTTACCCTTGTATTATCCGGTGGAAAATCATGGTTTGATTTACCGGTACAGTTCAAACAATTAAGTGCAAGCAATGTTGGGGGTATACCCGTACTCATCATCCTTGTAATAATATTGTATATAATTGGTCATTATGTATTGAAATATACGGTTTATGGTAGAAAGATCTATGCTGTTGGTGGTAATCCAGAAGCGGCAAGAGTTTCTGGAATCAATGTGAAATTAATAATTATGAGTACATTTGTTGTAAGTGGACTTATTTCGAGTTTTGCTGGTATACTGCAGACTGCCCGTATGAACAGTTTTTGGGCGTCTATGGGGACTGGGTTCGAATTCTCTGCAATCGCTGCTGTAGTTATTGGTGGAACGAGTCTTTCAGGGGGAGTGGGTACGCTTGGTGGTACTTTTGTTGGTGTACTCATTATGGGTGTCATTAATAATGCACTCAACCTTTGGGGTGTATCTGCAAACTGGCAAGAGGTTGCTAGAGGTGCAATTATTTTTATTGCAGTTATGTTAGATGCATTTAGAACAAAATATGTTGCAAAAGATTGATGAAAATTAGGTTCTAAGGAGGTTGTGTTTTGGATAAGAAAGTTTGGGTGTTAGGCAGTTCCAATCTAGATATGACTTATAGAGTAAAGGATATCCCTTTAAAAGGTTATACAGTTGAGGCAACTTCTTGTATGACTGCAACAGGTGGAAAAGGTGCCAACCAAGCAGTGGCAGCAGCACACTTTGGAACTCAAGTTGGTTTTATTGGTGCGGTAGGTGATGATATAAGTAGTAAGATGCTGCTTGAAGTTTTTGATAATGCTGAAATAGATAGAAGTCATGTGTTATGCATTGAAAAAGAATCATCTGGTTCTGCGATAATATTTGTGGATGATCAAGGTGACAATTGTATTGCAGTTCATTCAGGTGCTAATAAATGCATACCAACAGGTATGAAACCAGATTTTACAAAAGGAGATATTTTAGTAACTCAATTTGAAATAAATATTGATGCAATTAGCCACTATTTTAAATTAGCTAAAAGTTGCGGGGTATATACAGTAATAAATCCATCTCCTTATGTGTCACTATCTGAAGAGATATTAGATTTGACAGATATGATTGTTGCTAATGAATCGGAAAGCAGTCAAATGAGTGGCTTAAAAATAAGAGATGTTGAAACTGCTATTACAGCTGGTAAAAAAATATTACAAATGGGTCCATCTACTGTTGTGATTACCCTTGGTGCTCAAGGCGTTGTTCTTGTAAATCAAGATGATTCACTACATATTACGGGGCGCAGTGTAAATGTAGTGGATACACAAGGCGCTGGTGATGCATTTTTAGGTACGCTATTAGCACAACTTGCAAAAAATAAGACTTATCAAGAAGCGATTTCTATTGCTAATTTGGTTGCCTCGTTATGTGTTGAAAAGCATGGATCGACACAAGTATCTATGCCAACTATTGATGAAATAGAAAGATATATTAAGATTTAAAAGGAGAATGCTATGTATGATAAGATGAATCTAAAGACTGTTATTTCGAGGCTAGAAGAAAACAATCTTGAGTACGAATTAATGACATTGCAAAATAATCTGAAAATAGTTATAACAAAGCGTGGTGGACGCATATTTGGCCCTTTTCAAACAGAGGAAAGTGATAGTATTCTATGGATGAATAAAGCTTTTTTGAAGGCGGATGATTTTAAGAATTATCTAAGTTCGGGAAACTGGAATCTTGGAGGGGATCGTATGTGGATAGCCCCTGAAATACAATTTAGTGTTAAGGATAGAAAACACTTTTGGGATTCACTTAAGACCCCTGAACAAATTGATCCTGGAAACTATACACTTATTAGATCAAATGAAAACAAGTGTGTTTTAGAACAGGAAATGAGTTTAGATGCTTATAATCTTTCTACGGGTACAAAATCCTTATGTCTTAAAAGATCGATAAGCCAGTGTGAAAATCCACTTAGAAGTCTAAAAGGCTATGATCAATTCATGGAAAAAGTGGTCTTTGCTGGTTATGAACAAGAGGTTGAATTGAAGGATACGGATAAGAACGACATCTTAGCGGAAGCATGGAATCTTACTCAATTAAACCCAGGTGGATTTTTATATGTATCAACCTTACCTTGCGTACAATATGTTGATTATTATCAACCTATAGATAGCAACTATCAGTTAATTAGTGACAATCATGTTCGACTAAAAATTACTGGTGATCGTCAATATAAGGTGGGTTATAAGTCTGCTCATGTTTTTGGACGACTTGCTTATTATAATGAAATGGAAAATGGCAATGTATGTCTAATGATTCGTAACTTCTTCAATAACCCATCTTCTTTTTATTCAGAAGAGCCACCTGAAAAGTTGGACGATAATGGTTATTCTGTTCATGTATATAATGATGGAGGTAATTCTGGGGGATTTGGAGAACTGGAATGTAATGCACAGACGATTGGTAAAGGTACTGGAAAAATATCAAGTATTGATCAAATGCAATCATGGTTTTATATTGGAGCTAAAGTAGAGATTGAACAAATACTATATAACTTAATGGGAATCAAGTTATAGATGAAAAAATATAGAAATATATAAAAATAAAAAAAAGTAGTTGAAAATAAATGAAAAGCAATGTATAATAAATTCACGGGGCAAATAAGTCCAATATTAAGATCTTGTTGCAAAAAACAGTATTATAAGGAGGAAGTTGGTATGAAGACAAATTTTTCAAAGAGGATAAGTTTATTTTTGGCAATGCTTATGATTTTTGCATTACTAACAGGTTGTGGTAGTGAGACTGTGAAAGATGGTAATTCTGATACTACTAATACTGAAACTCCAGGAAGTGAAACAAAAAAAATGATTTTGGGTATTACTGTTCCGGCAATCGATGCTGACGGTTTTAAAGTAAATGTTGAATCAGCAGCTATTGTAGCAAAAGAAAGAAACGTTGAATTTATAAGTTTTTCAGCTCAAAACTCAGTTGAGAAGCAAGTGTCTCAAATCGAAGACATGATCGCTCAAGGTGTAAGCGCTATTATTATTAATCCAACGGATGCGAATGCTCTTGGTGTTGCAATAGAAAAGGCAAATGCTGCGAATATTCCAATAGTTGCAATGGATGGAAACATTAGTGGTGGAAAAATAGCTTGTTTAGTTGAATCTGATAATGTAGCACATGGTATGGCTGCAGCAGATCTAATGGCAGAAGCTGCAAAGAAAGCTGGTATACCACTAGATCAGTTAAAAGTTCTTGAATTATTAGGAGATCAAGCAACAACTTCTGGATTAGAGAGACATGAAGGGTTTGAAGCAAGAGCGAAAGAATTAGGTATCGAGATTGTGGTGTCTTTACCAACAATGTGGCAAAATGACAAAGCATATGCTGCAACTTTGGATGCTTTTCAAGCAAATGATGGTATAAATGCTATTTTCGAAGCAAGTGATATAGCGATGCATTCAGGTGTTGAAGCAGCATTAACTCAAATAAATAAATTATTACCAGCAGGAGAAGATGGCCATATTATTATAACGGCTGTTGACGGTGGACCTAAAGGTATGGAGGCTATCAGAAATAAATACATTGATGGTATTGCAACACAACAACTTATTATGATGGGTAAAAAATCTGCAGAAATAGCAATAGATGCTGCTGAAGGCAAACCGGTAGCAGAGTCTGTTGTAAGACTATTACCAGATTTGACATTTTTTGAGAATGTTGACAGTAAAGATCATTGGGCTAATCAACTTAAATAGGTAACAGCAGAATAAGAATACTTATTATCTACGATTACCTGGCTTTTAAGAAATATTAAAAGTCAGGTAATTATAAAATTATTGTTTCTTAAAAAGCAATGCACATACATTGAAGGTTCCATTTAAATAAACAGCAGGATAAATAAAAAATCAAGACAATTGTAAATAACTGAAAATAATCTTATAATAGAATGGAGTGCATATTAAAGTGAAAAATATGAAATTGGCAATTGCAAGTGAACATGCAGGATTTGAACTAAAAGAGCAGATTATTTCATATCTAAGGGAAAAGGGTTATGAAATTGATGATTTAGGTGCTAAATCTGATGAACCCATAGATTATCCTAATATAGCTGCAAATCTTGCTGAAAAAGTTGTTACTGACGAATACAACAGAGGTATTTTGATTTGCGGAACTGGAATTGGAATGTCAATAGCTGCTGGAAAGGTGCCTGGCGCAAGGGCTGGACTTTGTACCAATGCTTTTATGGCAAAGTTGACTAGTGAGCACAACAATACAAATATATTGTGTTTAGGTGCTTGGATTACTGGGAGCAAATTATCATTTAATATAGTGGATGCCTATCTTGAAGCAGAATTTACTAAGGGTAGACACGTAAACAGAGTAAATCTTATAGAAGAATTAGAACGAAAATATTGCTCAAGACTATAAAATTTTATACTACATGAAAACGGAGGAATATTATGAAAGAAATTGTGATTGGTTGCGATGTTGCGGCAATTGAACTTAAAAAGCATATCATTGAAGTGCTAGAAGCACTTAATATAAAGTACGAAGATGTTGGAGTAAATAGTATTCAAGATGAAGAAATGTATCCTAATGTAGCTGAACGTGTCACACGAAAAATCATGGAGAGCGGCTATGAGAAAGAGGGCATTTTGTTATGTGGAACTGGAATAGGAATGGCAATTGTTGCAAATAAATTCCATGGTATTTATGCTGCAGTATGTCATGATATTTTTTCAGCAGAAAGAGCAAGGTTGAGTAATGATGTGAATGTACTGACTATGGGAGCAAGAGTTATTGGTCCTGAATTAGCGAAGAAGATAGTAAAAGAATGGCTAAATCTTGAATTTAAACCAAGTAGTTCGACAGCAAAAATTGAAAAAATCAAAGAATTTGAAGCTTTAAACTTTAAATAAAGAGCTTTACATATAGTAGCAAGAAGTGGCATCTTATTTTCTAATGTTGACAATAGCAAGTGGTTGTGATAATTTTAATAAAACAGTTAAAAGAGGTGGCTATTTTGGATAAAAATAAAATGTACCCAGATGAAAGATTAGAAAAGATAATGCAAATACTTAAAAAGCAAAATAGCGCTGAAGTTATAAAGTTAGCACAGATTTTTGGCGTAACTGGGGCAACAATTCGTGCTGATTTGAAGGCATTAGAAAAAAGAAATTTGATAAAAAGAACTTATGGTGGTGCAATATTAAAGGATTTTCTAAATGAAAAGGTACATAACGAGGTAGAGCCGGAATACAAAAAGCGTGTACTTGAAAATATGGATGTGAAGGAACTTATAGGAAAAGTTGCAGGTAGCATGATAAATGATGGTGATAGTATTATGCTAGATGATGGCTCTACAACTTTACAAGTTGCAAAATATTTGGCACACGATAAACAGGTAACAATCATTACAAATGGTCTTAATATTTGTATTGAATTAGCGGAACACCCGAATGCCAATGTAATAGCTACAGGAGGCACACTTAGGAAAAATGATTTATCTTATCATGGTAAAGTAGCTGAGGATGTTACATCGAGATATAATGCTGATAAAGCAATATTAGGTGCGAGTGGCATATGTATGATCAATGGTATTACAGCACCAAATGATGCAAAGGCAGAATTGAAGAAAATAATGATTCAAAATTGCAGAGAATTGATTGTTATAGCAGACCATACAAAGCTTAATAAGATCTCTTTAGTACCTGTTTGTTCTATTAAAGCAATGACGACACTTATAACGGATTCCCAAGCGGATCCAGAGTTCATAAAGAAGTTAGAAAGTAATAATATAAAGGTAGTAATTGCAGATTTAGAAAGCTAGTATATTATTCTAGCTTAACAAATAAGTCGGTACAATAAAACCACTCGACCAGCTTTCGGGTGGTTTATATTTTTACGTTTTTTTTGCTAAAATACAATATAAGTAAGTCAAATTGAAATCAGCGTTTATGAGATTTCAAGAAAACTCTTAATTAGATTGGAGGTATTTTGATGAGTAAGCTTAAAAATCAAAAAATGGAAAAAAGGATTAAATGGACGTTGAAGTCAAAACTAATTATTGGATTCGTACTGATTGCAGTCTTTATGTCATTGGTTAGTATGACTACATATACAACATTAAAATCAACAATTACAAAATTAGAGCTTATGGTAGAAACAACCGTCATCTCAAATGATATTGTTAACGAGTCACAAAATGTTATAGATTATTTATCTGTGTATGCGATGCAACGAAAAGAAGAAGATGAAGTTATAATATTAGAAACAATGGAAAAAGTCAGTAATGATATAGAAGCATTAAATAACTTGATTGTGGACCAAAATGTTTTGAAAAGTTTAGAAGGTGTTGAAAGAATCTTTGTCACATTCCAAAAAAATGTAAGTGATGTGTTACTTTTAGTAAAGAATGAGAGCAAAGGTGGACCCGCAATAGAAAAAATAGATGAAGCTAAAAAAATTCAAGGATTTATTTCAAATAATATAAATGAAGTTATTAAAAGTGAACTCAACTTTCAGCAAATTGAAAAAGAGAAATTAAACAAGAAAACAGATTTGACAGGAATTGTAATCATAATCGTAATTGTTTCTGCTGTCATAATCAGTACACTATCAGCCTACTTGTTTTCAAGCAAAGTAGGAAAAATAATCACTAAGTTGGTACAAGCATCCATGAGCATTTCCAGTGGAGACCTTTCAATACAAAAGATTCCAATACAGTCAAATGATGATATGTCACTTATGGCGCGCTCATTTAACAAAATGATTGAGAACTTACGTGAATTAATTGGTAATATTCTAGATACAGGCAATAGCGTTGCTCATTCTGCAGATACTTTGAAAGAGGGAGCTAAGCAGAATACTAGAGCAATAGAGCAAATTGCTTTATCGTCTCAACAGGTATTTGAAGGATCGGCAGAACAATATAGCAATTCTGAAAAAACTGTTGAAGTTGTAAACTTGCTTGCAGAACGAAATAAAAGAATGCGTGATATCTCAGGTAGAGTCTTGAGTACATCAATTGAAGCGGGTGATGCTGCAAAATTAGGAAATGAAAAGATAAAGATGCTCATTAATCAAATTAGTGTAATAGAATCTAAAATAATATCAACCCAAGAAGCTACCGAAACATTGAAAGATAAATCGGGTGATATAAGAAATATACTTGTATCGATTTCTAATATTGCATCACAAACTAATCTTCTCTCACTGAATGCAGCGATTGAAGCAGCTAGGGCTGGAGAGCATGGAAAAGGATTTGCAGTAGTTGCAGATGAAATTCGAAAACTCGCAATAGGTTCTGCTGATGCAGCAAGAGAGGTTACGATAATATTACAAGATATTCAAGATCAATCAGAAAATGTAGCTGATAGTATGCTTGCAGGAGTAATAGATGTGAAGGAAGGCACCGAAATGGCAAAAGAAGCCAGTACTTCATTTAAAAGAATATTGGATACTACTGATAATGTAGATAGAGAGATTAAGATAATGACTGATGACATTGAAAATATGGTAACGGAAATTAACGACATAGATGAACTAAGTAAGAATACATCACATATATCAAAAAACTTATTAGGCTTAACAGAGGAGGTAGCAGCTGCTGTTGAAGAGCAAAATGCAAGCCAAGAGGAAGTCTTTGCACTCGCTACAATGCTCTCAGATCTGTCAAAGCGGTTAAAGATGATGATCAATACGTTTAAGCTTTAGTTATTGTCTTTCCATCCAAATGCATTAGACTTTTTGGAGGTGAGTACCATAAAAACCATTATTGATTTTGTTAAAAAGTAGCGAAGGAGAGTTCTGCAATTAAAAGATGTTATTTGAAAAGCACAGTAACGCCAATACTGCCTTTAGGGGACAGAATTTGGGTTATTGTGCTTTTTATGTAAGTGTATATTTAAGGGGAATTTTGGATATCCTTTGCACAGCGGATATCATCAATACTGCTTACCATAGGTAACATGAGCCACAGAAAGCCTACAGTTACTGGATGTTTTTAGCAAATACAAGGTTTGACAGATGTTTTTCACTAAAAAGTTGGCAATCAGCATTAATTTAAAAGCATGACTATAATCTTATTTCAATAGCCAATTTTATACCAGTGCTACATAAATTTACAATTAATCTTCTTCCCATCTGTCTAAACCTATGATAATATAAGATTAAATAGAAATAAATGTAAAATGATGAGAGAAGATGAAAAAAATGGGAAGTGCACTAACATCAGGTAGCGAGGGGCTATTGGAGGTTCGCTTTTGCGTATCTTATGTTCGAGAATCAGGCGTTAAGTTGAGTGAAAATGAACTTGAATACGCAGCTAATCTAGGTGGGTCTTTTAAAGTACCTACAAATAACCGATCGAAGCACACCACCCCCAATCATGAAACTTCCTTCTTCCAACAAATTCAAAATATCCAATATAAGTATAAAAAATATTTAAAAACCTACTCACATAATGGCTGCTTTTTGCGTTCTGGAAATTATGACTGTGAATTCCAACGTACAGAGACTACCATAGAAGCGGCGTAGGTTTTTTTGTTTTACAAAGAAATTAGGCAACCGGTAGTTTTAAGCGTTTGAGTGTTAACCAATAGTTAAAATAAGTTGATTTGATAGTTTAGTTGTGGGGGAAGTATCAATGAATCTACAGCAATATCTTATGGAACAAGGTTTTATAATTAATGACGTTATGTCTTTTGACAACCAAGGTGAGATCGTCCTATCTACTGGTTTTGTGAAAAATCAGATATTTGTGATTATCGATCATTTGAGTATCTTTGAAATACAATTTGATTATAAGCGATATTGCCAAAAGCAAAATGAATGGATGAAGCAATATGATTTTGTATATCGATTTGTAGAGAATGACTTGGAAACTGCAAAACTCTTCCTGGAATATACAGATAGCGATGTCGATTATAACGACATGCGTACTTTCAACAGAGAAGCCTCTGTAATAGATCCATCACCGATGGAATGCTTATTTGAGGAACGATTTGCAGAAGCTTATGGTGAGGAAGCCTATCAGTATTTCAGATAGAAGATGTTATAGAAAAAGTGCCAAAGAGCAAAGAAGAGCTCAGTAAATGCAGTGGATTTGGTCCTGTAAAAACAGAAAAATATGGGGATCAGATTGTGAATATTTTCTTGGCACTTTAATGCTAATTAAGTTGGATAGTGCATCCGGGAGAAAATTGAGTTTTGATTATTTGAGAATTGTGTGGGAACTGTGTCGTGTCAGGTATCATAGTGGAGGAAGCAAAGCGACTGGAACTTACTCTGACCAAAGCATAAGAAGAGATGCAAAAAAAATTTTGGCATGACAATAGTGTATTGCGAAAACTTACTTCAAAAGCGGATGTTTCAAGGTGTTCGCAAAATGTCGTGATCTATTGATTATTTAAAAGACATATATCCTCTAGTGTCAGAAGATATTGTTAATATTTGACAAAAGATTCGAGGTTGATGTTGTAAAAAAAGATTATTGTAATCTGTGAGGAAGGTATAGTATGCCATCTATTGAATATGGTTTAGACGGTTACGGTAAAAAAACATATCCCAATAATGCTCTTAGTGGACGGACTTATACGTGCCCTTATTGTAATGAAGGTATACATATAAGAAGATGTCATAATTGTGATGATTATTTTTCGCACAATCCAATTTTAAATAGAACTCCGCAGCAAATGATTTGTAAAGGGTATACAGGTAAAGGCGCGTACAAAAGGATTGAAGACAAAATTGACATAATATACATTAATAATGGGGGCCTTCCTTTGTATTTGTGCGCGTATGCAGAAGGGAAATATGAACTTAGAGCATATTTTCCGCCAATAAGTGTAGCAAACGAAGAATTATTGAAAAGACATAATGTGAAAATTATAGTAAGCGAGAGCAAAAAAATAAGATCTGAATATTCAGCAAACAATTTGCGCAGTTACACAATTCGTTCAACAATACCTTGGATTGACGTAAGATGTGAAAGGATGGGGGATATGCGTATCCCATTGGAAGTAATTAAAAAATGGGAATGGGGTATTAGAGGGTTAGATAGTAAATTTGATATTTTTCATTCACACTATACAGGTGGTTATAGAGTAGCCCGGAATTCAAATATATTGGCTAGACAAGAATATCGAATTATTGTACCAAGTAGTAGCAAAGAGAAGATTTTAGGTATCAATTTTAGTCGATTAGGAAGTATTATATTTTCTGGAGACCCATTTGGTTATCAATATTCTGTTTTTTCAATGGTTATATCAGAGGTAACAAAGGAGGCAAAAGCTTATATTGAGAAACTTGGGTATCAATTACTTGAAAAATCTGATGAGATAGTTCCTTTATGGCCACCGGCGGCTATAGAGGGAAAAGAATTGGTTTATAAAAGAACTGATAATAGTGCATTTTTCTATCATAAAAACAATTCAGAGCAGGTAGTTTTTACTGTCAGCGATTATGGATTAATTCAAGTAGATGAAAGTAATGACGTGTTCACTATAGATACAAATAATAAAACTCTAATATTGACAGATTATTTTAACGATTATTCAAAGGAAATACGATTTGTATTAACTAAAAATAAAGATAATTATAAAGCAGACGAATTTGTTCCGGACTTATTTCTTCGGGATGAAAATTCTGCAAGGATAGAAGTGAACAAAGAATTAAAAGATATTCTAATTCTAGCAGACAAAAAAATGTATTTAGAATCAAATGTAAATGTTACTTCATGTATATTAAACAAACGATATGTTAGAATTTCATCTAAAAGACTTATTGAAAAAGTGAATAGAAAAGATGTACTGTTAATTGATATAGAGCCGTTTGGTCATTACTTTCTCTATGGAGAGGTTGAAAACCTAATGCAAAAAGAGGGTGAAATTGATTTTGAAGAACATTACCAAATCCTTATGAAATGTACTGGGCCATATAAACGGGTTGATTATATGTATTTTGATTTAATGAGTAAAATTGAGAGTCATTCAAGCAGTATATTTAAGCTTATGAAAAAATGGCATAAGAATAATGAAATACCATGTTCGGCAACTAAATATTTAAAAAATGTTGAGGGGATAATAACAAATGCAAAAAAAAGATAATGATATTTTAGAATTATTGAATGACAATGATATTAACATATTATGCGAAAATTGTGATTTGAACATGCTAATATCACCTATTAAACATAATTCAAAAAAATATGCTAAATATGTAAAATTTCTAGGTAATATGGATAAAAAATCACAATTGGTACAGATGAATATGCCTAAATTTGCATATGAACTATTTCGAAAATCTGACTCTAATTATATAAAGCTACTCTCACAATATGGAAACCAAATAAAAAATAATTTCGAACAAATACTAAATGATGCTTTTGGAGATGAATTTTCACCAAAAGATCTGGCTAAATATACGATTATAGAATATCACTCATTATTTGAAACCATACTAAGGGGAACTGACTGTCATTTGGATTTAGAATTATTTTTTGTTCAAATGAAGATGTTTGGATATGATATTGATGAAGCAATAAAATTGGAAATCAATAAAGAATTTACATACGTCTCAGAAGTTGAAAAGATTCGAACAGACATATTACGAAATCAAAAACAAGAGATACAAATAATGAAATCCGACTTAGAAAATCAATTTCATGAGCAGATTAATGATAAAAATAAGACGATAAAACAATTGAAATTAGAAAATGTTGAATTAAAAAAGAAATCTGAAATTCAAAAAGATTCAATTGAAAAGTTATCCGAAGAAATGGATCGATTGAATTCGGAAGCATCAACAGCACTAAAGTCAACGGATAATCAGCTGAATGAGAAGAAAACAGAGATTCAAAAATCTAAAATATACATTGAAGAATTAGTAAAAGACATTGAAGAATTAAAAATAATGCTTAACGATAAAAGTGAAAAATATTTTGATGAATTATCTATGAGATGGGAGTCTGAAAATCAAGATAAAATGTATGATAGATTAGTGTTAGAGGAGCATATATCTGAGTTTGAAGTACAAATAAAAGAATTGGAAGAAATAATATCTAATAAAGAAAGCTTACTTGAAAAATGGAATTATTCAATTGAAAACTTTTACGGTGAGATTGATAAAAAAATCATTGAACATAGGATTGAATCAAAGTTATTTTCTGATTATGCACTTGCTACTAATGAAACAAACAGTGCTCAAAAAATTCTAAGCCAAGGTGGTAGCGCCTTTGTTTTAAAAGGTCAAACAGGTCTAGATAATGAAAGTTGTAAAGACGTGGATGAGTATTTTGAAATTGTGGAGAATAATTTGACTAATATTGGAGTTAAAATGCCCGAAAGAACAATTAGCCATTGCTTTAATGCCGCAATCAATGTAAATTTAGTTCCTTTGATATGTGGGTATAATGCACGCAAGATTGCACTGGCATTAATCGCTGCTAGATATGGAGAAATACCTGAAATAATCAGTCTGCCAATAGGATTTAGTAATTCGATAGAATTAATAGATATGATTAAAAGAGCAGAAACAAAGACAATCATTGTGGAGGATGCATTTGGGACAATGAATGAAAATGTATTGCTGCCTTATCTTAGAAATGTTCTGATCTATGAGAAAAAAGTGGTTTTTACAACAGAAGGAGCAACAGAATTAAAATATTTACCTATGCATTTTTTTAATTACATAAAGTTAATAGTATCCACAAAAATGATAAATAAGAGTGTGAAGACACTGCGGTATGCAGATGCTGATAATCTGTTTTTATCAGCTGACTACACTGGAAAAGAAATTGGACATAAATTATCTCGGCAACTTTTGGAATCAATTGGTATGGGGGATGGGTATGTATCTACCAGAGGGAATTTGTTGTGTGAGTTGTTTAAATTCCAACCCGAACAAAACCATGTTTTGATGATTTACATAATTACTGAATTGAAATGGATTATGAACAATGAACAAAAACAAGCATTTGAAGATTTATTAAGCTCTAATACAGACCTCTTTTCTTCCGAATTGCTTAAACTTATAAGGTGATAGTATGAAAGACAAATTGATAAAAAGTATGTCTAAAGATCTAAATATAGTTCGTTTTTTAAATGAGACAGAATGCGAGTTCAACCAGAGATTAATCTATTCTGCTGGTGCTGCATGGGCAAAAACTTTGGTTTATGGACACTCGTATGTAGAAATTCAAGAAGAAAAGGGTTATCCAAATGCAGATATTATGTACATTGAGAGTCATTTGGCAAAAGTTTTGGAAATGTATCTGAAATGTTTTGAAATAAACTTGGATTGGATGGATTCTGATAATCCAGAACAATTTGCACGAAATTTAGCAGGTCACTTAATCGCACAGGTTCTTTATTCTTACTGCTTAGCCAAAATAAATAGCAGACGCATAACTAAAGTTCCAGTTCGATATGTTGATTTTGGAGATAAGTATTTGATTAGGGGATCAGTAGATTTTAACAGGAATGTATTTACTGTTGGCGCTAGTCAATGGATAGCTGGAGAATACGTAGCACCAATTATTGAAGATTTCGCTTCTATTCGTGTGCTAGGTAAAGACTATTATGATGTTATGATTAGAGAGTTCGAATGGAAAGGTAATGAATTGCAAAGCCATTACCAGATATTTATGATTGGGTCAAAAGGTCAATATTCAAAATGTTGGAAACATATTGAAATTAAGGACATACCCCAGGGCATTAGCTTGTTGAAACTAGAAGACGAATATAATGGAGGTTTTTTTCTAGTCGATAAGAAAAAAAATGAGTACAAAATTGCTGATTTAGATCCTTGGTATGTTGAGAAAAAAGAAGTATATCGAATTATGTATGCACTCAATTATTTCAATGATACCAAAGCTGAATATAAAGTAAAGGATATGCAAGAGTATTATATAATTAGATGTAGCAGTGCATTGCCAGAATATGAGTCGAGGATATTAATGGCATGTTCGTGGCCGTATGCAATGTACAATAATAATCATTTAAGGATAGTACCTCAATCGCTGTGGTCTATAGTTTTAGAAAAAATAAGTAATCTTGGGGTTGATATAATATATACATAGTAGACCAAGGAGGAAGTGACATGAGTGAAATTGGAATTAGAAAGACCCATGATAGACTGAGAAGAAAACTGGGGGATTATATTAAGGCTCAATATTTTGCAGAAAATGACTTGCTGATGGATGCAGGAGATGAGCTACTAGCAAAAAAAGAGGTAATTTATCAAGAACCCTACATTGAAGTAACAAAAAACTTTAAACAAGCGAAAGATGGATTTAAATCAGCAGATATAGGGAAAGAAAAAGAAAAAATTCTACAAGAATTGATTAATAAAAAATTGGGCGTGTTTGCCACACCGTTTTTACATCAAATTCATGCTGTTGAAGACTATTATCATGGAAAAAATATAATGGTAACAACTGGAACTGGTTCTGGTAAGACAGAATGTTTCTTATGGCCGATTTTAATGGATCTAATAATTGAGTCTCAAAGCAATTTAGAGTCTTGGAATCATGAAGGTATTCGCGCACTCGTATTATACCCAATGAATGCATTGGTTTCAGACCAACTTGGGAGAATGAGAAGCATTATAGGAAGAGAAGATGATGCATATAATACGATGCTTTGTAATGGTAGAGATAATGTTCGACGTGCAAGATTTGGAATGTATACAGGTAGAACCCCTTATGCAGGTGAAGATGATGAAGCAAAGAACAAGAATCTAGGGAAACTCATAAAGAAAAATTATATTAATGCAAGTGCATATGACCAATTGAAAAAAATTGGGAGGATTCCATCAAAAAATCTAGAGGCGTTCGTAGCTTGCCTAGAAAAGGGAACTCAAAATACTTCACCACAAGATTCTGAGGTATATACGAGGGGGGAAATGCATCATATTTGCCCAGACATATTAATTACAAACTATAGCATGTTGGAATACATGCTTATGCGTCCAATTGAAGACTCTTTCTGGTTAAAGACAATTGGTTGGTTAAATGAAAATGAAGAAAATAAGCTTCTATTGGTTATTGATGAAGCACATATGTATAGAGGCGCATCAGGAGGAGAGGTTTCGCTTTTAATAAGACGGTTGATGGATAAATTATGCATAGAACCGTCAAAAGTGAAATGCATACTTACAAGTGCAAGTATGCCTACAGATAAAGATTTGGAATTACAAAAGTTTGCATGTAATCTTACTGGGAAAAATGTGGATGATACCAAATTTTCTATTGTGCGAGAAGAGATAGAAAAAGTTATTGGCAATGTTAAGGGTGATCATAAGCTAGCTGAATTTTTTAGCTCAATCGATTTAGTTGATTTGCAAGGAGATTTACACGATCGAACTAATGCACTGACAAAGATATCAAAGCATTTTAATTGGGGGGGTGTACCCAATGATGACATTGATATATGCAGTTGGCTGTATGAACGTATGGAAGGTAATTCACTAATGCTGCAAGTTATTTATACTTGTAGTATTAAAGGACTGGCTTTTTCTGAGATCGCTAAATTAGTATTTGAACCAGAAGTTTCAACGGAGTTAGCGGAGGCAGCACTTGAAATATTACTACAACTGGGAATTATGTCTAAATCAAAAAATGGAAAAGTTCTTCTGGGGTCTAAAGTTCATATGATGTTTAAGGGGTTGCAGGGTATTTATGCTTGTACGAATCCAGATTGCCATATGGGACATAGCGGGATGGGAATCAAACTTGGACATATCACTAATTTGGATATAGATGAATGTCCCTACTGTAAGAGTAGAATGTTTGAACTTATTATGGATAGAAGATGTGGAACTTTGTCTTTGCGTGCATTTATTGATGATGAGATCAACAACTTAACACCATTTGATTTTTTATGGACAAAGAAAAATCAGATAATGAGAAAACCTAAGGAAATACATTTATGGTTGATGCCAGAAAATAGAGATGATTTCTTTAAGTTAAACAAAAAAAAGGGCAAGGCTAAAGAACACTCTAGTATAGGCTATATGGATTCTAAGACGGGTTTACTATTTAGAGAAGAATCACATGAAGGTGAAGCAGGTTATATAAAGGTGTTGATATCGAATTATTATAGTGAAGATAATGAAGCCTATTCTTTTTCTACTTGTCCTAATTGTGGGAAAGATTATAATAGAAATACATCCTTTATTACTCGAGGAAATGAGCCTTTCGCTAACATTGTCAAAGAACAATTTGATGCTCAAATTGCAAAAGACTTAGGCCTAACAAATGAGGGGAAAAAAGTATTGCTGTTTTCGGATAGTCGTCAAAGAGCTGCAACACTTGCAAGAGATATGACAATATCTTCTGATGGAGATGCAGGAAGACAGGCTATTTTTATGGCACAAAAATTACTAGAAAATAGTTTTGATGGAGATTCAACATTAGATTTATTATACTACGCGTTTTTGAAAATAGTGCATGACAATAAACTGACGTTTTTTTATGGTGAAGAAAAAGAGATGTTTAAAAGTCAGTTAAAAAAATATGAGGAGTTTTATTCTGATAGACCAAAAGTTAAATACAGTCGAATGCGGGATAAAATTGGAAATCCACCGATTATGTTCTACCAGTTATTACTGAAAAATATTAGTGATAATTATAGATCATTCAATAACTTAGGATTAGGACAAGTTGTTTTGGTGGATAATGGAGAAGCCGGTGAAGATTTAGAATATGAAATACTAGAAAAAATTGAATTAAAAACTGGACTATGTATTGAGGATATCCGATCAATATATAATACGTGGTTACAGTACCTTTTGGTGAGTAAAATTGCTATATTCCCAGAAATTGGTGATGAGGTCAGAGATGGTATCTTAGCATATGAACGAGGTGGGTTTGGAATTGATGAAATAGCTAAATTTCCTACATATATAAGAGAAATTCTAGAAAAACGTCTGTCAGAAGAACAGATGCAAATATTGTTGGAAAAAATTGATGGATTAACGCAGATACTTCAATCGCCAGGTAGAAATCATAATAGAAGATATGTTTTTGCCGCAAGATTGGTATTAAAGACAGAAGAAAATTCGGAATGGTACAAGTGTCACAGATGTGCTGGGGTATCAACGTATTCTTTATGGGGACATTGTATTTATTGTGGAAGTGATCAACATATTCATAAAATTGATGAAGAACATTTAAAGCGTTATTCGTTATGGAGAACTCCAGTATTGAATGCAGTCTTGGGTTCGAAAATTAGGAATATATCAACAGAAGAGCATACAGCGCAGTTGTCATATAAAGATATAAAGAAAGATGTCTGGGTAACTACTGAAAAACACGAATTGGCATTTAGAAATATTACCCTTGATGAAGATGATGAACCTATTGACGTATTGAGTTGTACAACAACAATGGAAGTTGGTATTGATATTGGTTCGCTTACAAGCGTAGGATTGAGAAATGTTCCACCTATGAGAGAAAATTATCAACAGAGAGCTGGTCGCGCAGGCAGAGCTGGAGCAGCCGTTTCTTCGATTGTAACATATACTGAAAATGGCCCTCATGATGCATGGTATTTTAAACATCCGAGCGAAATAATTTCAGGTGTTCCCAGAACACCATGGATTGATGCCTCTAATATAAAGCTGATTAAAAGGCATATTAATTTAGTGCTATTGCAAGAGTATTTTCGCATTTTTAAAACAGGATTAGATTCTGTAAAGACTATAAACTTTTTTGATAAAGAGAAACAAATCAACTATTATAATTTTTTAGAGTGGGTGAATGACAATATACCATTAGAACCCATGAGAACTAAAATACTGGTACCAATTAAGGGATTTGAATGGAATGTCTACAAGGAAGAATTAGAAAAAAGCATTTATAGGATAACAAAAAAGGTAGAGGACGCCCCTTTTATTTATACGCCAACAATTGATTCGGATGATTCAAGATCAAATTCATATCGATTAATGGATGTGCTATTTACAGAGGGTTTATTACCAAATTATAGTTTTCCAAGAAATATCGTTCATTTTTGGATAGAAGATTTGAATGGGATAGTACAGGAAAGCCCAGAACGAAGCATAGATATTGCGTTGAGTGAATATGCCCCTGGACGTTCCTTAGTAGTTAATAAGCAGACATATATATCGGGTGGGCTGTTTGATTACTATACAAAATTTCAAAAGGATAAAAGATTTAAAGCAGCAGAAGCCTGGCTAGAATTAGATGAATATAAGAAAACGGTTTATTGTTGTACTAACAAGGCATGTGGTTGGTTTGGTGTTAATGAAAACTATGAAGAATGTCCACTTTGCAAAGAAAAATTAAATGAAAAAGATACTGTAAAACCATGGGGGTTTGCAGCAAGAGAAGGTAGAAATATTCCTGAAACCCATGAAAATCAAGAAATGTTCTATGCGAGTCAGCCATCATATTCATCTATGCCATCGGGTGGTGAAATGATTGATGTAGGTGTGGCTGGTTATATCCGTATGGAAAATAGAGAAAACCAGAAAATGGTAATGGTAAATAAAGGGCCAGAAGAAAAAGGATTTGAACTTTGTAAAATTTGCGGAGCAATTGAACCATCTATTGTATTGGAAAGAGATAGGAATGCCAGAAGACGGCCATATAGAATTCCATACATGAAAGATGACACAATGAAGTGTCGACATGAGTACTCAAATGCTTTTTTAGGGTATGAGTTTAATACAGATATGATGGTATTAGAATTGAAACTTGATAATGAAAAGCTGGATCTAGAGGCACCCTATACAGTTTGGCTTATACCTGCTCTTACAAGTTTTGCTGAAACACTTGCTTTAGCAGCTAGTAGAGAACTGGACGTAGAATTCGGTGATATGAAAAGTGGATTTCGGATTAGAACCGTTGGTAACAATCTGTATGCAGATATTTACTTATATGATAGCTTAAGTTCTGGTGCTGGATATTCCGTTAGAGTTTCTAAACTAATCAATTCTGTATTTAAGAAAATGGAGGATATTTTTACGAGTTGTAATTGTTCTACTTCTTGTCCAAATTGCCTGCAACATTTTTGGAATCAGAGGGAACGTGGTAATTTAGATAGATTATTAGGTAGTGATTTTCTGGAATTTCTTAAAACAGGAAGATTGAAAATAAAAACTGAAACTAAAGAACAGGAGAAATACTTTGAACAGGTTAATCATATTGCTAGGTTACAAGGATATGATAAGATCATTTACAAAAGAGGTTCGAAATATTATTTGAAATCAAGAAGTGGTGATGTTGAGATATTAGCATATCCATCAATGTGTAGTCTAAAGCTAATTGACTCCTATAATAAAATATGTATATCAGATCGGATGTGTAAATATGCACTGGCTGATGTATGGCAGACAATTGCACAAAAATTGTGAATTGAAACAATGGATATTTCATTTATTCTGTCATATGGGGAATTCTATATGACATTCTAGCAAAGCTGGATTTCGCGCTCGCTCAACCTAGCTAAATGTACCTGACACGAGGTTACGCTGTCGGCGCCACTAATGTCTCTGATACCTGAGACGCGTGCACTTGAAAGACTTAGTTGAAGGCTGCTGTCTATGAAACCATTAAGAACGAAATAGAGCTAGTGAATGATATTGATAAGATCATAGATAACGTAATGGCAGAAAACAAGCGCAGTAATGAAAGCAATAAAATAGTGCTAGAAATCAAAAAAACGAAGACAGAGATAGAAAAGTTGCAATCAATCAGAACTACGCTATTTGACGATTATTTGGAACAATTGCTGACGGAACAAGAATATCTTTATGCTAAGAACGACTATGACAAGAAAGAGGAAAAGTTTAAAAACCGACTCGATGAACTGTTCTTAGAGCAAAGCAGGTTTGCTGAGGTCTATACACATGAAAACAAGTATTTAAGTGCATTCAGAAGGTTTATGGATGCTCAAGAATTAAGTAGAGAAATGTTGACAGCTTTGGTACATTCCATTGAGCTCAAGTCAGACAAGAATATTCATATCAACTTCAAATTCAAAGATGCCTTTGAAGAACTAAGAGTTCATTTTAGAGCTCAAGGAATTGAGGTGAAGCCTTATGAATAAGTTGGTTGTTGCAATGTATATCAGACTTTCAGATGAAGACAAAGACTTGGCAAAAAGTACGATAAAAACTGAGAGTGACAGTATAGGTAATCAAAGAAACCTGATTACATCCTTCATCAGTAATAATTCAGAGCTTGCTGATGGTAAAACATTAGAATTCTGTGATGATGGTTATAGTGGAACCAATTTTGAGAGGCCATCGGTTCAGAAACTGTTAGCGCAAGTAAAAAGAAGAGAAATCGATTGTATTGTCGTTAAAGACTTTTCTAGGTTTGGAAGAAATTATTTAGAGCTTGGTGATTATTTGGAGCAGGTATTCCCTTTTCTAGGGGTGCGGTTTATATCTATCAATGACGGCTATGACAGTGCGAAGAATCATGGAATAACAGCAGGAATTGATGTTGGATTTAGGAATCTAATATATGACATGTATAGCAAAGACCTTTCACAAAAGGTGAAAACAGCCAAAACCGTAAAGATGAAAAAGGGCGAGTATATAGGTTCATTTGCTCCGTATGGCTATTTAAAGTCAAAAGAAAAAAAGAATGCCATTGTTGTAGATGATGAGGCTGCTTTGATTGTTAAACGGATATTTAAGCTTGCAGCCGAAGGAAACAATACAAGTACCATAGCTAAAAAACTCAATACAGAGGGGATACCTTCTCCTGGAGCTTACTTTAAAGAAAAGAATAAGAATAAAAAGTGGTCTAAAATAAAGAGTACCTTGGTTTGGCAGACAATGGCGATCCTAAAGATTCTTAAGGATGAAACGTATACTGGGAGCACTTTAAATCACAAGCGGGAAAAGCTTGATGTAAATAGTAAGCAAACAGTGGCAGTGCCAAGGGAGAAGTGGATAGTTGTTCCTAATACCCATGAGGCAATTGTGAGTGAA
>PGZO01000030.1 GCA_002841375.1 Firmicutes bacterium HGW-Firmicutes-7
AAAATGACGCAATTTCTTATTAAATAAAAAGAGCGCTTGTCAGCGCGTTATGAAAGATTATAATTTTTCAACACTCTTTTTATGGCTTCGTAGGAAAGTTGAACTTTCCTACGAAATTAAACTTGATATGTGACGTCGAAACTTTCATGTTTTATTTCATCCTAGTTGGTGAATATATTTCATGAAAGGTTTCCTACTGGATAAAAAAGAGACTACTGCTAGCCTCTATGTATAATATTTTTTAACTCCATATTAATATTCCTCTTGGCTTGATTTCTTCCTCATCTTACATGTACCTTCAAGCTGCGCACCTTCATCCATTACGATTGTGCCAACAACCACATCTCCAATAACACTTCCGGTATGCGTAATTTGAAGCTGTTGTATGGCATGTATATTGCCAATCACTTCTCCAGAGACTAGTACATTATCTGCTTGAATAATTCCCATAACTTTGCCTGTATCGCCAACTGTTACGCTAGCGCTAACTTCAACATCACCAATAAATTCTCCAGATATAAGTACGGATGCCTTAGACACTAGTTTCGATGCCTCAATTTGTGTATCCTTGCAAATTACTGTTGTAGAAATATCTGCAGTCGATTTATCACTACCTAGTTTTCTCATATCCATCCCTCTTAATAAATATAATTGATTGGGTCCTTTGTTTCACCATTAAGGATTACTTCATAATGCAGATGTGCACCTGTTACCCGTCCTGACGCGCCAGAGATTGCTATTTTCTCACCTTTTGAAACCGTATCTCCAACTTCAACTAATAGTTGAGCGTTATGTGCATAAAGTGTTTTATATCCATATCCATGGTCAATAACTATTGTATAACCATACCCTGACTCATATTCTGCAGTTATTACCTTTCCTTTGCCTGTTGAATATACGGATTCATTTTTTGCTTTTAAATCTATTCCCGAATGAAACTCTGTTTTTCCATTGATCGGATCGCTTCTCCACCCATAGCTATCGTTTACCACCGTACTCTTTAGTGGTGATCCAGTTGGACGCGCTTCCCAAGCTGGTATAAGTATATCCACCTTCTTATTTAATAATTGATAATCCTCAATACTATCATTTGCAGTATTTAATGTAGCCTCTAAACTCGTTGAAATCTTATTCAACTCCGTATCAAAGGTTTTGGTAGGTTGATTACTTACTTTCTTTACCTCAGGGTTCATACCTGGCGTAAACGTCTCCATTGTCGTAGCTTCTTTTACTACTGCTTCCTCACTTTGTTGAGGCCTTGGAGCTGAATCTGTAGAACTAAGTTTCGAATTCATTTCTTGTTTATAGGTTTCTAGTTCTTTAACCTTTCCATCTAAGTCTAAGGCCAAAGTTTCTAGTTGCTGTAGTTTTGCATAATGATCTTTGTTCTTACGCTCAAGCTCTACAATTAAAGACTCCTTAACATTTATTGAAGCCGTATTGGATATGACATTTAATCTGCTTGCTATAACCTGCTGTCTTAAATCTATTACATAGCCTGCTCCACTAATTACTAGAGCGGTTATAACAATACAACAAATTAATATTGGAAGCTTAGGTATCTTAATTACCTTTGCACTCTTTGTTGGATCTGGAATCAGCATTAAGGTTATGTGTTTCCTAGCTTTAATTTCATGAATCTTCTTGCTCTTTCTTCTTTCATCTAATAACAATCCCATAACCATGCCGCCTTTTATTATATATCTAGTTTTTTCAGTTTCTATGTATCCCCATGGATCAATATTGATTATTTTTTACTTCGGGTGTTTGTATGTTGGACAGTCTTTTTCGTCTGCTAGATGTGTGTTTTTTGTCTGCTCGTTGTTTAAAGATAATGGAATTGATTCGTTCATTATATATCATCTGTATATCAAGCATAGAACATTTTTATATATACTATTTTTATAGCTCCAGCTGAAGTGTTTTTATATTATAACACATCTGTAACAACTTTGTAACAACTAGTTCCCGATGAAAATATAGGTCTTTAGGCCCAGGATTATTTCTTTCCTTTATATCAAAAAATAAAAACTCCAACTTCCATATTACTTCCATATGATGTAAAATATAAATATGCTTTTATATAGAAAAAAGGAGTCCTTAAATGAACAAAAAGATTTTAAAGACATTAGAATTCGACAAAATCATACAGCTGTTAACGACTTATGCAATTTCCGCTGTTGGTAAGGAAACGGCATTACAATTAACACCTTATACTGATATAGATATCATTAATGAAAAACTTGAAGAAACAGCTGACGCAACCAACCTGATCACTAGACAAGGCTCCCTCCCACTAGGCGGCATTAAAAATATTCAAAAAAGTCTCAAACGATTAGAAATCGGTGGGAATCTTTCGATCGTTGAACTTCTTGAGATTAGCGAGCTCCTTCGTGTAACTAAAAAAGTGATTTCCTTTGCGAACCAATGCGGTGATTTTTTAGAAACAACTTCCATTAAGCATTTGTTTCAAGCATTAGACTCTGTTCATGTTCTGTACACTGAAATAACGCGTTGTATTTTATCTGAAGAAGAAATTGCTGATGATGCAAGTCAGAAATTACAAACCCTTAGAAGAGAGATCCAAAGTACACATACTAAAATCAGACAACATTTAAACAAAATTCTAACCTCCTCAAATTATAAGTTAATGCTACAGGATGCTTTAATTACAGTTAAAAATGATCGATTTTGCGTACCTATTAAATCAGAATATAGAAGCTCTTTCCCTGGAATGATTCACGAACAATCTTCCACGGGATCCACTTTATTTATAGAGCCACTCTCTGTTGTAGAATTGAATAACACTTTAAAAACATTGATAGACGAAGAAGCTAAAGAAATCGAGCGTATCTTAGCAGAATTAAGTGGAATAGCAGCTGAATATATTCTTGTATTAGCATCTAATCAAACAATACTGAGCCAGTTAGATTTTATATTTGCAAAAGGTGAATTGGCTTTAAATATGAGGTGTTCTAAACCCGTATTTAATACAGAAAAGAAAATAAATTTAAAGAAAGCATGCCATCCTTTATTAGATCCTAAGACCGTTGTTCCAACAGATTTATATATTGGTGACAACTTTAATACCCTCGTTATTACTGGACCAAATACTGGTGGAAAAACTGTAACCTTAAAAACTGTTGGTTTGCTATCTCTTATGGGACAGGCCGGATTATATATCCCAGCTTTTGATAATTCTTCCTTAACTGTCTTTAATGAAATATTTGCAGACATTGGGGATGAGCAAAGTATAGAACAAAGCTTAAGCACATTTTCATCCCATATGACAAATATCATTGAAATACTTGCATCAGCAAATGAAAACTCTCTCGTTCTATTTGACGAGTTAGGTGCTGGAACGGACCCAACAGAAGGTGCTGCACTAGCAATGGCAATTTTAGAAAACCTTTATAACCGACAAGTACTCACCATTGCAACCACACATTATAGCGAATTAAAAGTTTATGCACTTTCAACGAAAGGTGTTGAAAATGCTAGCCAAGAATTTGATGTTAAAACCCTTAGACCAACCTATAAATTATTAATTGGTGTCCCTGGAAAAAGTAATGCTTTTGCAATTTCTAAGCGTCTTGGTTTATCCGATGAAGTAATTGCTGAGGCAAAAAATCTTCTAGAAGGCAAAGAAATACGATTTGAAGATTTGATTACTGATTTAGAAATGAATAAAAAGCATGCACTTTATGAAAAAGAAAAAGCTGAACGTTTTAGAATTGAAGCCGAAAGACTTCAAAATGAAGTTCAATTACAAAAAGATAAAGTTAGCAGTCAAAAAGAACGAATTCTTAAGGAAGCAAAAGAAGAGGCGTATGCAATTCTATATGCTGCCAAACAAGATGCCGATAATATTATTAAGGACATGAATCAATTGGTTAAAAGCTCAAAAGCACTTTCCTCAAGTGACTTAGAAAAAAATCGGTCTCAGCTAAGAAGCGCCTTAACCGATTTAGAAGGTAAAATAGTAACACCTTCTAACAATCGCAAGCCTGTTTCTCCTAAGTCAATAAAAAAAGGAGACACAGTTTACGTCCACACATTAGATCAGTCAGGAACAGTTGTTATGGCGCCAAATAGTAAAGGTGAACTACAAGTACAACTCGGTATTATGCAAACAAAAGTAAATATTTCTGATATTACGCTTGAACAAGAGGAGTCCTTAAAACAAAAGCCCTCGAAACATTCTCCAAGAACCTCTGGCAAGAAAATGGATCTTTCTAAATCCTTATCAATGTCTACTGAACTTGATGTTAGAGGAACTACAAGTGATGAAGCAATGTCACTTGTAGAGAAATATTTAGATGATGCCTACTTATCACACTTACAACAAATTACAATTATTCATGGTAAAGGAACAGGGGCATTGCGCATTGCAATCCATGCCCAATTAAAAAAGATTAAATATGTAAAAACCTTTCGCCTTGGTGTATATGGAGAAGGCGAAAATGGTGTAACGATCGTTGAACTAAAATAAAAAAATCGAGGTGAAAATTCTATGGATATAAAATCAAAAATACTCATTGTTGATGATGATGAAAATATAACTGAATTGATCTCTTTGTATTTAATAAAAGAAGGGTACGACACACGCGTTGTTCATAGCGGAAGCTTGGCACTTTCTGCCTTTCAATCCTATAATCCTAATCTAGTTATTTTAGATCTTATGCTTCCTGGCAAGGATGGTTATGATGTATGCAAAGAAATCAGGCAAGTTAGCAATATACCAATTATTATGTTAACTGCCAAAGGGGAAACCTTCGATAAAATATTAGGCCTTGAACTTGGTGCAGATGATTATATGGTGAAGCCCTTTGATACAAAGGAGTTAACCGCTAGAGTAAAAGCAGTGCTCAGAAGATTCACCCCTCAAAAGGATAAATCAAAACAAATAATATTGGAAAACTTAAATATAAACTTATCAAATTACTCAGTTATGTTCAAAGACACCAAAATCGAAATGCCTCCTAAAGAACTTGAATTATTATATTTTCTCGCTTCAAGCCCAAATCAAGTATTTACAAGAGAACAGCTTCTTAATCGAATCTGGGGTTATGAATATCTAGGAGATACGAGAACAGTTGACGTTCATATTAAGAGAATCAGAGAAAAAATAAATGAGAATGATTTTTGGGCAATTAAAACAGTCTGGGGAATAGGCTATAAATTTGAGGTGAAATAAACGATGAAATTCCATACACATAAACCCTTACTTATATATGCATTAATTTCCTTTGTTTTATTTATGATCGTATTTGGCGTCTTTACTCAAGTGATTTCCAATTACTTTACTAAGAGCCTAAAAACGGAGCTTATTAATGAAGCAACGCAAATTGGCAATGATTATTTTGATGCTTGCCAAACAGAAGACTTTGACCTTGGATATTTTAATTATAAATTCCGCTTTTTAAGTGAACATTATGATACCCATACATTAATTGCAAGCCCTAACGGAGAAATATTATTAGATTCACTAAAGAGCCATGATCACTGTTTAAATTCTGACAATATAAACCCCTTTGTAGAACGCACAAAAACAGGATCCATTATTATGGAAGAAAGCAATATTTACAATGAACTTGGTACACCAATTATTACAATTGGCGTTCCAATAATGAGAAAAGGGCTTATACAATATGTGGTATTAATGCATGCGCCTTTACCAAAGATGAATAGCACAATTTTTTTCATTTATAAAATCACTTTCTTAACTTTAATGGTTGCTGTTTGTTTAGCTTTTATATATACTTTAGTATTCTCTAACCAAACAAATAGAACCCTTGAAGCGCTAAATAAAACCTCTAAGGAAGTGTCAAATGGTAACTTTGAGAGCCGTGTAG
Organism: Firmicutes bacterium HGW-Firmicutes-7; assembly: GCA_002841375.1. GTDB lineage: Bacteria > Bacillota > Clostridia > Lachnospirales > Vallitaleaceae > HGW-1. Next base: position 5,856 of record PGZO01000030.1, read on the forward strand.
ATGTTACCTATGCTGGTCAATTTGGGGAACTTGCTAAAAACATGAATGAAATGGCCGAGGAACTTGGCAAGCTAGAAACTATGCGGAAAGATTTTATTGCGAATATTTCCCATGATATACGTTCTCCCTTAACATCAATAAAAGGTTTTGTTCAAGCAATTCTAGATGGTACAATACCTTACGAAAATCAAGACAAGTATTTAAATATTGTACTTGCCGAAACAGAAAGATTATCCTCACTAACAAATAACATCTTATTATTAAGTAAAATGGAAAACCAACAGGTTTTAATGGAAAAATCCCCTTTTGAAATACATGAAATAATTCGTAAAGTGCTTCTACAATTTGATCAACATATTATTAACAAAAAAATCGATGTTAAATTTTTATTCTACAAAAAAGACTTGATTGTTTTTGCAGATTCCAATCAAATTCAGCGCGTACTCTATAATCTTATTGATAACGCAGTAAAATTCAGCAATGTAAAGGGTGAACTTATAATTGAAACTACTGTAATTAAGGATAAGGTAGAGGTGTCTATATCTGATTCTGGACAAGGGATTCCCGAAGAAAGCATCAAGTACATATGGGATCGCTTCCATAAAGCTGATCGCTCAAGAGGAAAAGATAAGAAAGGCATTGGGATTGGATTATCTATCGTAAAAGAAATCATTAAAGCTCATGAAGAGCGAATTGATGTGTATAGTCAGCCTGGAAAAGGGTCAACCTTTGCATTTACATTGCCTATTGCTTCAAAAACACGACAAATATAGCGTAACGAAAGGGATGTCTCTCAGATAGAATTTAGCAGTAAATTCTATTTAAAAGCCATCCCTTTATTCTTGCTTTACCATAAATAATTTCTTAATTGGCCCTCAAGCATTAAGGAATCAAAATTGTTTTGTCTTAATGCTTCATATAGTATAACGGCTACAGAATTTGATAGATTCAAAGAGCGAATTGCATCTAGCATAGGAATCCTTATGCTAGTCTCTTTATAATTAATCAATATTTCTTCAGGTATCCCAGCACTTTCCTTACCAAACATAATAAAACTATTCTCAGGATAGGTTACTTGTGCATAGGTTTGTCTCGCCTTAGTAGTTGCCATGAAAATTGTAGCATCTGGGTTTTTAATGCAAAATTCTTCAAAACTTCCGTATACATGTAAGTCTAACAACGACCAATAGTCTAATCCAGCTCTTTTAACAGACTTCTCATCTATAAAAAACCCTAGTGGTTCTATTAAATGAAGTGCTGTTCCTGTAGCAACGCAAGTTCTTGCAATATTCCCAGTGTTTTGAGGTATTTCAGGTTCATGTAATAATATATTCATCGTTACTTATCTTTTATAGCAACATTGATTTCAATTGATTGATTGTCATCAAAAAGTAATGGAATACAAATCGTTTTTGAATCACTTACAGAAATTGATAAATTCATGCCTGCACACACGGATGGAGGTGTAATATCTAAATTAATAGCTTTTTTAGAAAATAGTGTTGCAGCATTACCAAGAATCATATTGGCTAATTCACTAATTGCACTCTTTGCCATATCATTAAGTTCATTAACTGGCATCCCCATCATCATATGTGAAGCTAAAGAACATGCTACCTCTGATGACATATTTATTAAAACTTGTCCTCTTAAGTCACCTGTAATACCTACAATTACCATTAATGTACTACCTTCATACGTTGCTTGTGTTAAAAATGGTTTTCCAACCTTTGCTTCTATATGGCAGAAATCTCTAATAACCGTCTGAGCAGCTTCTATAAAAGGATTAATATATTCAACATTGACCATTTTACATGCCTCCTTTTTTTAATTACTCACATTGTATCATACCCTAAAAGCAATCACAATATAAATAGCGGCTATAGGGTTAATATTGATATGGCTCTTATACTTACGATAGAAGCCCCCTTGTTTACATAATCTATATTTAGCTTGACAATTGGCGTCAAACATTGTAGCATAATAATTACTATTAGATAAACATTATTCATGGAGGATGATTAAAATGCAACAAATTGCAGACCTATTGAAAAATCTAGGCATTAAAGTAACGCCGCAACGCTTAGCTATATATAATGTTCTTCATAAAACGTCCGAGCATCCGAGTGCAGAAAAAATTTATCGCTGCCTACAAGATACTCATCCAACAATGAGCCTTGCAACTGTATATAAAACATTAGATGCTTTTAAAAAAGCTAATTTAGTCCAAGAATTAAACACTGGAGACGATTGTGTCCGATATGATGCGTTAACGCAAGAGCATCCTCATACAATATGCACAGGCTGTGGTAAAATACAAGATCTTGATGCAAGCTTGTTAGATGGATTGTTGGATCGCATACAAAAAGAAACTGATTATAGTATAGATTATCAAAAAGTATATTTTTACGGAAAGTGTCCTCAATGTAAATGAGAACCAAGGGAAACATCTTCCCATTGGTTCTCATAATTATTTACATTATTTTTTTTACAAACTCGCTAATTCGCTCTAGCGCAATTTTAAGATTATCAATGGAGTAGGCATAAGAACATCTAATAAAGCCTTCTCCACAATCACCAAATGCTGTTCCAGGTACAACTGCAACCTTTTGGTCAAACAGTAATTGTTTTGCAAATTCTTCAGATGATAACCCTGTTTTTTGTATAGATGGGAAAACATAAAAAGCGCCAAAGGGTTCAAAACAATCTAGTCCCATTTTTCTAAAGCCATCCACCATAAGCCTTCGCCTTTGATTATATGCGCCCTTCATTTCTTCAATATCCGAATCACCATTTTTTGCTGCTTCCAATGCCGCATATTGACTGGTCGTAGGCGTACACATAATAGCATATTGATGAACAATTGTCATTGGCGCTATAATTTCTTTTGGCCCAACTGCATAACCAATTCTCCAACCTGTCATTGCATAAGCTTTTGAGAATCCATTAATCACAATGGTTCTCTCCCTCATACCGGGAAGTGTTGCTATTGAAATATGCTTTTCCTTATAGGATAGCTCCGCATATATTTCATCTGAAATAACTAATAAATTATACTTTTTTATTACTTCTGCAATTTTTTCTAAGTCCTGCTTTTCCATAATTGCTCCTGTAGGATTGCTCGGGAAAGCCATTAAAATTGCTTTTGTTTTGTCTGTAATATGCGCCTCAATTTCTTCTGGCATTAACCTGAACTGGTTTTTTGCTTGAAGTGCAATTGGTATAGGTGTACCTCCTGCTAAGGATACACATGGCTTATAGGAAACAAAGCATGGTTCAGGTATCAGTACCTCATCTAGAGGATTAAGTATCGTTCTAAGTGCAATATCAATACCTTCACTGCCGCCTACAGTTACTACCATCTCTAAAGTAGGATCATATTCTAATTCGAATTTTCTTTTTAAGTAATTGCTAATTTCAATTCTCAGATCTAGCATGCCTGAGTTAGATGTATAAAAGGTTCGACCTTTTTCTAAAGAATAAATTCCTTCTTCTCTAATGTGCCAAGGAGTATCAAAGTCAGGTTCTCCAACTCCTAATGATATGGCATCCTCCATTTCTGTTACAATATCAAAAAACTTTCTTATACCTGACGGAGGAAGTTCATTTGCAATTCTCGATAAATTGTATTTCATTATGGAGTCACCACCATTCTTTCATCTTTTTTCTCATCTTCTAAAATAATACCATGTTCCTTATATTTTTTTAGAACAAAATGCGTTGCAGTACTAAGCACTGCCTCAAGGGGGGCAAGCTTTTGTCCAACAAACAGCGCAACCTCCTTCATTGTCTTTCCTTCTATAATAACCGTTAAATCAAAGCCACCTGACATAAGGTATACGGATTTTACTTCTTTAAATCTATAAATTCTTTCTGCAATTTTATCAAACCCTTCTCCTCTTTGAGGTGTTACCCTAACCTCAATCAAAGCTGTAACCTTATCTGCATCTACCTTATCCCAATTGATTAAAGTATTATATCCGCAGATGATTTTTTCATTTTCCAAACTACTTACTTCTTTAATAATATCTTGTTCATTTTTTCCAAGCATTATAGATAAATCAGTTGCTGTAATTTTGCTGTTTTTTTCTATAATTTCTAATAACTCTTCTCTCATAATCGTACCTCCATAAGTTGTTTGAAATCTGGCCTTTTACGAACTAAATGACTTTATATAGCTCGTCCGACTTAGCAGGCTCTAAGGATCGTCTCGTTTCATCTTGAATAACAATCCTATCATTTCCACCTGTAATTTTCCCGATGACGGTTGCTTGAATACCGGAAGATATTAATCTTTCAGCAAGAATATGTCCGTTGTCTGCAACCATTAGCATTGTTCCACTAGAAATTAATTTATAAGGATTTAACTCAAAGTATTCACAAATCTCAACTGTTTCTTGTTTAATAGGTATTTTATCTAGAAATACTTCCACGCCCTTATGGGCGCTGGCGGCCAGTTCCCATACCGCACCAAATATACCCCCTTCAGTTGCATCATGCATTATTGTAACACCATACGCTAGTGCAATTTTACTTTCAGGTACTACTGATATATATTGATTGAAGGCTTTTGCCTTTTCTATAAAATCACTGTTATAATGTAGTTTAAGTTCTTCTTCCTTATGGGTAGCAATAATTGCAGTTCCCTCAACTCCTGCCCACTTTGTCATGATGACATCTTGTCCTACTTTAACATTTTTAGGCGTTAGAAGCTTATCTTTTTTTAGCTTTCCAATGCCTGTGACAGATAATATCGGTTGATTAACCGCCGCTGTTACTTCCGTATGGCCTCCCATAACTTGTAGATTTAGTTGTTCACAGGTAGCACTTACATCTTTCATGATGCTTTTTAAATCGCTCTCAAAAAAATCCTCAGGAAGCAATATGGTAAGCATAAGCCCTACCGGTTCCGCACCAGCTGCTGCTAGATCATTGGCAGTAATATGTACAGCTAACGAACCAATGTCCTTTACTGCACCAGTAATTGGATCACAGGAAAGCGCAAATAGTTCGTCAGGTCCAAATTGACCAATAGAACAGTCTTCTCCAATACTTGGACCTATTAAGATCTCTTGTCTTTTTACTTTCAATTGCTTGAAAACAGCTCTCTTGAGAATTGTTTCTGGTACTTTTCCTGTTTTCACTATATTTTCAGCTCCTTAAATGAAACGCCTGTTTCATGTAATGTAGTCTTTCTTTAATTATTTAAGGTATTAACTCTAGTTGTTCCTCTATATTCTCAAGCTCATTACCAATAAAACCATCTTGGTTAATATCCTCTTCTTGATCTGGATCTTCTTGGTCTGCATCTTGTTCAGATTCATCTTCTATTATAGGATCTTCTTCAACATGTATAGCTGGCGCAGTTATAGGTTGTTCTTCCGCTATCGGTGCACTACCTCTTCGAACCTCTGCCGCTGTAGCACGATAATTACTTGTATTAACGGTTATCTTATCGCTAAGTTTCTCATCAATATAAATTAATTTGTATAATTTTACAGTATACCCTATTGTAGATTTTTTTTCAACAACTTCTTGCCCTTCTTCTAAAGATGGATCAAGGGTTGTTTTTTGTGGAGGAGGCATTATCGTATTAATAATCACTGATTCAAAACCAATCCTTCGGTTGCTAGCTCTCATTTCTTTACCATAAATATTCATATAAAGTTGTTGATTTTTAATATAGCTCTCAATATATACCGGATACTTTGTATTGTTCTTAAACTTAAAATCAATGTAGTCTCCTGCCAAGGTTGCATCACGTGCCTTTTCGATATAACCAACTGGCAAGGAATGATTTTGTCGTTGAACAACCTCGAGCTCTGATAATAGCACAGCGTTATAAAGTGTTGTTGCGATTTGACATACCCCGCCTCCAATGCCAGGTTGGATTTTACCATTTAGTATTATTGGGGCTTCTTGATAACCATTTGCTAAATTAACAGGACCAATTGTTTCATTTGTTGAAAAAACATCTCCTGGCATTAATATTTTACCATTAATCTTTTCACTAGCTATTCTCAAATTTTCATTTCTAGCTTTTTGCGTTGCTGAAAATTCTGTATAATAACTGCCTAGAATATCTTTAATATCTTCATAAATTGCTTTAGTAAAATGAGGATTAGTTTGTTCTAGTTGTAGATTAACTTCATCTAAACCAGCTATCAATGCTTCTTTTATTGCTTTTAAGCTTTTATCAATTAGTAAATTTTTACCAATAACTTCATCTTGAATTACAAAAGCATTATTTATTCTTGAAAGAACAGCATCTTGAGGTAATACGTTATGTTCTTTCTTTGCAGTTTCTAATATTTCATTTATTTTTTCATCACTAAATGTTTCTTCTACTTCAATAATGTATGACATTTTTTCGATCTCTTTTATTAGCTTATATCTATCCTTATTTGTTCCTGTTCTCCCAATTTCATAGGCCTTGTCTACTAATGAAGCATAGTCTATGTTATGTTCAAAATAATTATATGGCAGCAAATATGCTGTCTTTCCTTCTATTAGAAGCTTAATCTGCTTTTCACCATTTTGCTTTTCAATATTACTTTTAACTACATCAATCGCTTCATTTTTTCTCAACCCACCTATATGTATATCTTCAATATAAATGCCTTCGTAGATCACATCTCTTTCGATAGCTGCTATTATTTGATTGTTTCTAATTTTAAGTCCGACCAGTAAACCAACAACACATATTACTAGAAGTATCATAGTGATCCCTATCTTCTTTTTCATTTAACCACCCCTTTTATCAATAGTTTATGAGCTTTGTACCTTCTTATATATTTACTCAAAAGCAAGAAAAAAATACCTCTTTCTGCTATAAACTTCTTATCATATAAAATTATATTGTATGTTTTTGAGAATAATTATTGAAGCTAATGTAGATACTATTTTTGACTAGGTGGATTACCGCTTTCATTTATGTTGTTGTATAATAAAAGGAGGGTATAAATGACTACTAGAGAATTAGGTTATCTTAGTGATACGTTAAAAAACGAACAAATAATAATTAAAAAATATCAAGAATATGGAAATGTAGTTCAAGATCAACAGTTAAAAACCGTTTGTAACGATATGATTAGAAAGCATCAAGAACATTACACTCAACTCGTTCAACAGCTTAACAGTTAATGTATTTAGGAGGCAATTATGAACCCCGTTAGAAGTGATCAAGACTATGCAAATGATTTATTATTATCCGAAAAGCAATTATGTGCTACAATTTCACTGGCTGCAACAGAAGCAGCAACAGAAAGCATTAGAAATGGTTTTAAAAATATGCTATCAAGTCAATTAGATTTACAAAATCAAATTTTTAAAACGATGTCAAGTAATGGTTGGTATTCTCTAGATCAAGCTGAAAGCGCAAAAATTCAACAAGCTAAGACCACCTACTCATCATTTACAGTTTAACGAATTAATGCTCCATTACGGTTCATGTATGTGAAACCAAACGTCGACAAAAAGGCTATACTATATTTTATTCGCAACTTGCGTAAATAACGACGCCGCTGCGGTACCCAAAATATATAGTATAGCCTCTTTGTCTGTTGTTTTACGTTTATTGCGTCAGAATTATATCATTCGAATCTTCTATTAATACATTATTATTCCATTGTTCTTCAAATCCATCATCGTTATTGCTTGAATAATCTTCAAGAATTATATCACTAGGTGGTAAAAAAGTAGAAGGTAGAATACTTGCTGGTAAAGAGATGTTGTTGATTGTTGTTTGGGTAACTAACGTTTCTCCATCATACATCTCAGTCTTTATAGCTATTCCATATCTTAATGAAATCCAAGACGCAATTTTATTATTTCCTTCAAAAATCTCAAAATAAATAACCTGTTCACCTTCATAGTCAATTACTTCTGCTTTACTTAAGTTTGCCGCTTCTGCATAAAGCATCGTTAAATCATATTCCCCTTCCAGCGTGGGCCTATCTAAACCAGTCAATTCATCCTTATACTTGTACCCCTGCTTTCTTGCTTCAAAATATTTGTATGTCATTTGTTCATCAGCATTATAAATTGTTACTTCAGCACCTTCTTCTTGAGACTCTGTCTTTGTTTTAAAGTTTTTTCCTGATTTAATCATTGTACCAACCGTTTCATATTTTGTATCATTAGACCAAATAACGGTTTTCATATCATATATTATTGCACCAACTGGATTCGTTGTTTTTGCTGCTTTAATTAATTCGATTCCCGTTAGGCTATTGTCAACAATGATGGCAAATTTTTGTGTATTCACTGAATCTTTATTAATTACTTTCTCATTTTCACTATCATCATTCTTTCCTTGTTCATTATCATTTTCGGTTAATTCCCCATTCTCATTTGAATCAATATTGATTATTTCCTTTTCATTGTTCTTGTTACATCCAACAAATATGAAAATGAAAGTTAGTAGAAAACAACCAAACATCATATGTACCTTTTTCATTATTGTCACCTTTCTATAATTGAAATTTATGTATATTATCTATTATATTTCAAAGATTGAATAATGGCAAGTAACCAAAGTCATTTCAGATAAAATAAATTAAGGATCAATCAACGGCGTTGATCTAATCCTTAATCTATTATTTTATACTAAAACCTATTAATCGCGCTAATTAATGCTTTAATTGATGCCTTCGTCGTGTTTCGATCTGTACCAGCACCAAAATGACGCTTTCGGGTAATTTCATCCTCAAGTTGAATATAGGCTGCTGCCTCTGCATTTTCACCATCAGATATTGCATGCTCATCATATGACACTAATTTATATCCTACAAATCCTTCTTTTTGAAGCCCATGGAAAAAGGCAGAAATAGGTCCATTACCAATACCATTAATTTGCTTACTTACACCATTGTAGCGTATTTCAACGGATAAAGTAACGCCATTTTCATCCCCTTCTTCTACAAAGCTATTAATGCGAACAAGCTCCATAGGTATACTAATATTTAAGAATTCATTCTTGAAAATTTCAAATATTTTTTCAGGTAATAGTTCTTTACCAGTTTCATCAGATAATGCTTGAATAGGCTTACTTACTTCAGGGTGCATTGCCTTTGGTAACTTAAATCCATATTCCTCCTCAAGAACAAAGGCTACTCCACCTTTTCCTGATTGGCTGTTAATTCGAATAATTGCTTCATATTTTCTTCCAATATCTGCCGGATCAATAGGCAAATACGGTACCTCCCAGTACTGAGGTTTCTCATCTTGATATACTTTCAATCCCTTCTTGATGGCATCTTGATGAGAACCAGAAAACGCTGTAAAAACTAAATCTCCAGCATATGGATGACGATCATGTACGTCCATACCTGTACATATTTTATACGTTTCTACAATATGATCAATATCTTCAATATTTACACCTGGATCAATTCCTTGTGAAAAAAGATTCATCGCAAGCGTAAGAATGTCAACATTACCTGTCCTTTCTCCGTTACCAAACAGCGTCCCTTCCACTCTATCTGCACCTGCAAGTAAAGCAAGTTCAGTAGCTGCTACACTAGTACCTCGATCGTTATGTGCATGAACACTTAATAGTATACATTCTCTTTTTTTCAAATTATTTATAAACCATTCTACTTGATCCGCATAAATATTAGGCGTTGACATCTCAACTGTCGCAGGTACGTTTATGATCACCTTTTTCTCTGGTGTAGGTTGCCACACATCAATGACTGCTTCACAAATTTCAAGTGCGTATTCCATTTCAGTCCCTGTAAAGCTTTCAGGAGAATATTCAAAAACAAATTCTGTCCCTGAATATTGTTGTGCCAGTTCTTTTAGAAGCTGTGCACCCTCAATAGCAATTGCAATAATTTCTTCCTTGTCTTTATTAAAAACAACCTTTCTTTGTTGAACAGAAGTTGAATTATATACATGTACAATTGCTCTTTTTGCCCCTTTAAGTGCCTCAAAGGTCTTCTCTATAAGATGTTTTCTTGCTTGTGTCAAAACTTGTACTGTTACATCCTCTCGTATTAAGTTATCTTCAATTAGCGTTCTTAAAAACTTGTATTCCGTATCTGAAGCTGAAGGAAATCCAATCTCAATTTCTTTGTAACCCATATCTTGAAGTAATTGAAACATTTGAATTTTTTGTTGTACACTCATTGGTATCGGTAACGCTTGATTTCCATCTCTCAGGTCTACGCTACACCAAATAGGTGCCTTCTCAATCGTCTTTGATGGCCATGTCCTTTCTGAGAAATCCATTGTGGGATACTTTTTGTATTTCTTAAAGTTTGTATTCATTGCTTTACCTCCATTTATATTGTTATTAGTTTTTAGGTTTTAGACTAAATATTATACTTATAAAAGCACTAAAAAAATAAAGCCCACTTCTCTTATAATTAAGAGACGAAAGACTTTTCGCGGTACCACCCTTATTCACTTCTTCAAGCTAATTACTCGCTCTTTAGAAATGCACTTCATGGATACAGATAATTTGACATATAAAAACCCTAATCTCATAAGAGAAAAGGGATTACTATTTGAACCACTCTTTGATGAGTAAGGATACAGGTCATACTACCGATATCTTGCCCACATAACGGTTGGCTTCCGGCTCTACCTACTTTATATTTTCAGTGAGCTACTCCAAGGCGAGTTCAAGATTCTTCAAATGCCGTTTCACACCAACCAACGACTCTCTGTAATTATCCAAATATTTACTATTCCTCTTCACAGTATTTAACTATTCATTTTTTGTAAGTATAATTTATTGCTTACGTTTTGTCAAGTGATTTATGTATTAACCTCAGTAATTTATGTATTAATCTCAGTTTATCCATAATTTAAAAGGCCAATTATTTCAACAATAAAGCTAAGCTCTTGGTGCTTTGCGATTAACAATAGAACGTCTTTTCATAATTATTATAATTAATAATAATTTTTATATACCATTTTTTTAGATTTCGTTGTATAATATAGTGTATACGGGTACTTTTAAAACACATATTGGGGGGTCAATTATGCTGTTAAATAAAGATATCGCACAAAAACTTGTTAATAATATTATGGATAACTTGGGGTATAACATCAATATTATGAACGATGATGGCATTATTATTGCCAGTGGCTCAGCCGAAAGACTAGGCACATACCATCAAATTGCTGCGGAGGTTATAAGTAAACAACAACGAATTACTATATATGAAGGAAACACATCTGAATTTGTTGGGGTTAAAGAAGGGATTAACATGCCCTTTTATTTTCATAATAAAATTGCAGGTGTTATTGGAATTACTGGCAATCCTCAAGAATTAGAAAATACTGCAATGCTCGTAAAAATGACAGCTGAGATCATGATGGAGCAAGAGTTTTTAAAAGAAAGAACACAATCCCATCAAAGTCATAAAACTTTTTTTGTCAATCGCCTTCTTACATCAACAGATTCTGATGACTTATTAGAATTGTCTCAATGGGCATCAAAGCTAGGTTATGATCTAAATCTCAAGAGAATTGCTTGCTTATTTTCAATAAAGTACTCATCAGAAACTTCAAGCATAAAAAGTTCACACAATCTTGATCTTATTAAAAAGCATGTTCTTGATATTATTAAAGCATCTCCATTTCATTCAAAGCAAGACATCTCTTCCTCTATTGATGTCAATAGAGTTCTAGTATTAAAAACGATACACGGTACCGATCAAAAATCTATAAAAAAGCAAATTACAGACTACCTCACACCGATACTTGAAAAAATAAATAACAAGTATCCAATTAACATTATAATTGGAATTGGAAGTTACCATAATGAACTTTTACAACTTCATGAAAGCTTTTCAGAATCTCAGGTAATGATTGAATGTATTGAAAAGACCAACCTTTCCAACGGTTTCTATTTTATTTATGATTACATACTAGAATATTATTTTTGTAAGATTCCTAAAAAATACCATGAACACTTTTTAGAAATTTTTAGAGAAGAATTAAAGGATAAACCAGAAATTTCAGAAACGATTAATGCATTGACTAACAATAACATGAATATTGCAGATGCATCAAAAGCACTATATGTTCATCGTAATACAGTTCTATTTAGAATCAATAAAATAAAGGAGATTTTCGATATTGATCCTTTGCATCAAGATAAAGATCGAATGCTATTAAAATTGATAGACTTCTATATGAAATATTACGTGTAGGCAAGAATTGTACAATGGGCACAGTTCTTGCCCATTTTTTTATACGTTCAAATATATATTTACGATTACTTATCTAGTATTATAACCTTACCAGCAAATAATCAGCGCGTTATGAAATATTCTAATTTTTCAACGCTCTTTTTATGGCTTCGTAGGAAAGTAGAACTTTCCTACTGGATAACAAAGTTAATATAAGAGGGAGGCTTATAATCATGACTTGACATCATTATTTATTTCGGGGGAATCAGTTTATATTTACGAGGTAACATCTACTATGATCTATTATCTTAAAGGAGGATAACAAAATGGAAATATTATCAATTTTAATTGCCGTAGCAGGGGGGATTTTTGGTGCAGCAATCGGTGCACTACCAGCATTTATATTTACTGGCGTTACAGGCCTAATTGGCTGGGGAATTGTTTTAGCAGGAGGAGATAGTACAGTTTTAAATGAAATCGCCTTCGGGTCGTTCTTTGGTCCTCATATTGCTTTCGCAGGTGGTGTAGCCGCTGCCGCATTCGCTGGGAACAAAAAGAAATTACTTAGTTTAGGAAATATCATTAACGAACCTTTGGGCCAATTTAATAATGTTCCAGTCTTACTTGTTGGTGGAATATTTGGTGGCCTTGGATTTGCACTCAACTATTTATATTCTGGCGTTTTAGGCTGGACTTTTGACACAATCGCTCTCACAGTTGCAACTTCTGGGATAATAGCCAGATTAGTATTTGGCTCAACCGGATTATTAGGTAAATTTACGCCAAGTGAAACTGAAAGCAAAAGAAGCTTTGTTCCTGATGCAAACTCTTTCATGTTTATGATTTTGTTCGCAGCTGCTACGGCTCTTGTGACTTCTTATGTTGCAGATGCCACACAATCAGGAATTGTTTTTGCTATTAGTGCTGCCTCTCTAATGTTTGCTCAAATGGGCTTTGGAATCCCAACTACTCACCATATTACTGCTGTTGCTGGTACCGCGACTTTAGTAACTGGAAACATTTGGTTAGGCGTACTATTTGGTGTGCTAGCTGCTATTGTTCTAGACTTAGCAGGAAGATCGATGAATAGTCATGCAGATTCTCATATCGACCCTCCAGCAGTTGCAATTGCAACATGTACTTGCCTTGTTATGATATTATTTGCATAAAAAAGAGACATTTAAAAAATAAAATTATGATTTGAGCCTCCCAACTAAAAACATAATTAAGTTCTTCTCTAAATGTCTCGATAGTGTAATTATAACCTGGAATGTACAAACACAGCTCTCTAAGTTCAGTATTGACAAAAGTTACAAGCTTGCTAATTGGCTAAACTTAAACTGAACTTGGAGGGTTTTAATTTTATCTAATTATTTCTTTACCATTAACGTGTCCCAAACAATTACAGCCATTTCTCCACGTGATACGATCTTATTCGGAGATACTTTTGAATTCGTTGGAATGACGCCAATTTCTTTTCCTTTATTTAAATAATTATCTGGCCAAACACCTTGTAGATCCTTACCTTTTCCTAAAGTATTCACCATAATTGTGACCACTTCTGCATATGTAATGTTGTTATTATGCTTAAATTCCCCGGATGGATATCCTTGCATTATTTTAAGCTTGTACGCATTTTGAATGTTACTAAAGCCCCAAAAGCTCTCTGGAACATCTCTAAAGGACTTTTCTTCTCCAACAACAACTGTATTTTCATAACCAAGTGCTCTAATGGTCAGTGTTGCCACTTCGACTCTGGTAATATTATTATCTAATTTTAATGAACCATCCGGATATCCTTTTAAGATTCCTAGTAAGCTCAATTGATTTCCTGCATATAATTCTTCATCTGTTGCAGCCTGCAGACCTACAGAACAAAATTGAATTGCTAATATTGTTGTTAAAAGTAATACTTTAATCTTTCTTTTCATTTCACTACCACCTTTACTTGATTTTATTAATAATATCACAATTAACACTTTAATGGTATTACATATATGTTACGTTTCACACTGTTTATGTGCTTCATAAAAGTCTTTATCGTTGACACTATTGATTATATACAGTATATTTATCAATAAGAATATCAAACCTTAGTATTGGAGTTGAAAATTTATGCTATCTTTAACCGTTGGCTATCAAGGTGTTGCTGGTTCCTTTAGCGAAGAAGCACTATTTAATTATTTCCCTAATGATATAGATACTAAAAATTTCGAACAGTTTGAAGATGTTTTTATTGGATTAGATAAAGAGGTTATTCATTACGGTGTCTTACCAATCGAAAATTCTTCTACTGGTGCTATCTCTGCCGTATATGACTTACTAAATCAATATGACTGCTATATAGTAGGTGAAACCTATGTAAAGCCTATTCAAAACCTTTTAGGTATTAAAGGGGCTAATATTAATGAATTAACGGAAATCTATTCTCACCCTCAAGGCTTTGAACAGAGCAAGACGTTTCTTTCTAACTTTCAATGTAAGCTTATCCCTTACTACAATACCGCTCGCAGCGCTGAATACATAAAGGAACTAAATAACCCTACTATTGGTGCTATTGCAAGTAAGAAGGCCGCTGAATTATATGGTCTTGATATTCTTGCAGAAAACATCAATTGTAATCAACATAACACAACAAGATTTGTCATCATTGGTAAATCCTTAAAAATTAACAATGTATGCGATAAAATAAGTGTAGTGTTATCAACAAAACATCAAGCTGGTGCACTGTATAATACACTTAAGCATTTTGCAATGAACGATATCAACCTCTTGAAAATAGAATCCAGACCAGTTCAACATACCCCTTGGGAATATTATTTCTATATAGATTTTGAAGGAAATATCGAAGATCCTTTTGTGGCAAAAACAATAGAACAAATGAAGATTGATTGTCATCATTTTAAGCTATTAGGGAACTATAAAAAACAAATAAAAGACTAGTATTATCCTATATAAGGTAATACTGCTGAAGCAAGTAATGCCGCAATCATTATAACTGAAATGAAAACAGCTATCTTTTTAATTAATGCTCTGTTATTAAACATACTATCATCACAACCTTTTATATTAAATTCTCAATTATAATATTATTATAAAGTATTTATTCGTACTTCTCAATACCAATATAGTGTTTGCTTACCATAATTATCTAATATTTGTAAATGAGGTGATCCCATGGACATTCCAACTCTATTTATCCTATTTTTAATTTTTATTATTATCTTTCAACATAATCTTAGAAAGACTGATCGAATGACCAACAAATCACGTAAAAAGTTCTGGGAACATGAAGAAAATTCTTTATTTGCAAGAAAAAGCCCTATAGAATCTAGCTTATATATATCCCCAGCCATTGATTCGCTTCCCAGATTTTCTATCGAAGAATTCCAAGCCTTTGGAAATATTGATCTTTTTAAAATACAAGAAACTTGCTTTGATTTAGCCAATAAACCAATGGTCAATCTATCTGATATGTTAAACAGTGATGTTAGAAACAAATATGGTACTTCAAATTTAAACACGATTGAAGAATATGAAATCAACTATACCCATTACATTAAAAGTCTTTATCAACTTGCTAAAGGATATTATGAATTAAAGATGTATCCTGAAGCTGTTAAAGTTTTAGAAGAAGGCATCCAAGTGCAGACAGAGATTGGAGACCACATTCTTCTACTTGCCTCAATATATAGTGAATTGCATGATTTCGCTAAATTTGATGCCCTTTATGAAAAAACAATGGGCTTAAACACTTTAACAAAAAATACAATTGTAAAAAATTTAGAAAAATTAAAAGAGAAAAATCATTAGTAAATTTCTTAAATTGCCGATTCATTTCCATGCTGGTTAATGATTAAATCAATTTGCCTGCTTGCCTCACTCTTCGTAAATTCTTTTATTGGTTTTACTAATTTAACCTTATTTTTTGTAACAAGGTGTTGTAGAAACCTTTCTTGTTTCTCTGTAATGGGTTCAATTTTTTGTGGCTTAAAGTGTAGCGGTCTAGCCACAAATAGATCTTTCTTTTCTTCGCAATAAAAATCCTTTTTCAGCATTTTAAACAGTTGATAAGTTGCCAGTGCATCATCATATGCTCGATGTTCATTTATTCTCGTTATTTGATAATGATTGCAAAGAAAACCTAAACTTCTCTTTTCCAAATGATTCAAAAAAGTTCTTGCAATAAACAAAGTATCTATACCCGCTTTGTCAAATCTCAATTTTTGTTTAAGGGCATTCGCCTTAATAAAAGAAAAGTCAAATATAATGTTGTGCCCCATAACATCATATCCATCACAAAACTCAATGAACCTTGGAAGGACTTCATTTATTGTAGGCCTATCTTTTACCAACGTATTCGATATTCCCGTTAATGCTGTAATCTCTTCGGGAATTTGAACTTCTGGATTAATTAATTCACTAAATTTTTCAACTATTTTACCTTCTATAACTTTTATTGCACCAATTTCCGTAATTCTATTTGTTTCAGGTTGAAATCCTGTAGTTTCTATATCAAACACTATAAATTGATCCATAGTAAGCCTCCGATTAATAATCCTTGTCCCCGCTAATCATCTTTAATAGCATGTCTAGCTGGTTTCTTGCTTCATTATATTCATAAACATCAATTAATTCATTGATAACACAAGCCACTTCTTGTTCTTCATCAGCAAAGATATATCTCTTAAAGTCCACTTGTGCTTCGCTAATACGTTCACCTTGAAAACTTTCCAGTGCGTTAATTAGTTGATGAATAATACTTAAGTCTGTATCATCTAGCAACGCTAGGGTTGGTGCTGCTTCATCATATCCTTGATTATATATTTCTAATAAGCTTTTAATTTCTCCGATAACCGCATTCAACTCTATACTAAAATCATTCAGTTGTATTTCGTAATCATTTTGCTCATGTTTAAATACTTCTTCTAGCTTAAGTGCACATAATCTTAACTTTTCTGCACCCAGATTGCCTGATAGGCCTTTCAAACTATGTGCTAATCTCTGCGCCTCTTCAAAACATCCAGCACTAGAAAGTGCCCTAATTTCTAAATCTACTTTTGCGTATTTCAGTGAAAATCCTACTAGTAGTACTTTAAAAAGTTTATGTGATCCACCCAACTTCTTTAGTGCCATTTCTACATTAAGTCTAGCATCCTTCATAAAGGTCTCCTGTATTATATGTATGTCGTACTTATACGCAAATTATAACAAAATTTTTCATTCATTACAAATCATTTATCCTTAGCGGGCACTATAATATCAAAACCGCATACATAAAATTTTATTGACAGTCCCAATTTGTCGAGTTATAATAACTTGTGAATTCAATGAAGAATTCTTAAATAGCGAAACAAGACAAAGAGGTCTGTACATCACCCTGCGTGAAGTGCGGTCTTTTTTATTTTGTTCAAAATTATTAGGAGGAATATTACTGTGGACACATTTATAATTAATTCTATGTGGGTACTAATAGCAAGTATTCTTGTGTTTCTTATGCATGCAGGCTTTGCTATGGTTGAGGTTGGTTTTACTCAATCAAAAAACGCTGTTAACATCATTATGAAAAACTTTATTACTGTATCGGTTGGTGTTCTTTGCTATTTTTTTATCGGATATGCTTTTATGTATGGAAAAGATTTTGGCGGTGTAATCGGAACAGATACTTTTATGCTTTTTAATAAACCTGATGAAATTGCTGGAATCTCTTTTGATATCTTTTTCTTTTTCCAGGCAATCTTTGCTGCTACTTGTGCAACGATCGTATCTGGCGCTGTGGCTGAAAGAACAAAATTTGGCGCTTACATAATCTTTTGTTTTATTGCGACTATAGTAATCTATCCATTAATTGGACATTGGATATGGGGGGGTGGATTTTTAGCTTCCAAAATTGGTTTCTTGGATTTCGCTGGTGGAACAGCGGTACATGCAGTTGGAGGATTTTGTGCATTAATTGGTGCATATATGGTTGGTCCTAGAAATGGAAAATATAAAAAAGGTGTTGCTCAAGCAATTCCCGGACATAATATTCCATTAGGTGCTTTAGGTGTTTTGATTTTATGGTTTGGTTGGTTTGGCTTTAATCCAGGCAGTACTTTAGACATTACCTCTCCTGATACAGCTCATGCTGCAATTACAACACTTCTTAGTGGTGCGGCAGCAACTTTTGCAACACTTATTGCAAGCAATATGAAATATGGAAAACCTGATGCTGCTCTTACTTTAAACGGTGCGCTTGCAGGCTTGGTTGGCATTACTGCTGGTGCTAATGTCATTACCTTTTTTGGGGCGCTAATCGTTGGCACAATTAGTGGTGTTATTATGATGTTTGCTGTAGAATTCATTGATCAAAAGCTTAAAATTGATGATCCTGTTGGTGCCATTTCAGTACATGGCGTTTGTGGTGTATTTGGAACGATTGCTATTGGTTTATTTGGCTCAACTGAGAATGCGCTAGGTCTTTTTTATGGTGGTGGTTTCTCATTACTAGGAAGTCAAACAATCGGCGTTATTATTGTAGGCGCTACCGCAACAACATTAGCTTTTATCACCTTCAAAGTGTTAAAATCAACGATTGGTTTAAGAGTAGAAGAACATGAAGAATTACACGGTTTAGATGCTATGGAACATGGCATTTCAGCATACATTAATTTATAATTGATTTATCATATATATTGGTGTAAAATTAAACAATCAATATAGAATAAGGGGGTTTTTTCATGGCTGATAAAATGACTAAAATTGATATCATTACACGTCCTTCTAAGTTTGAAGATCTAAAAGAAGCATTGAATGATATAGGAATTACTGGCATGACCGTTACTCAAGTTCTTGGTTGTGGTATGCAAAAAGGTGTGACGGAAATGTATCGTGGCGTTCCTGTAGCGATTAACTTATTGCCAAAGGTAAAAGTTGAAATGGTCGTATGCGAAGTTCCAGTTCAAACAGTAGTTGATACCGCGACAGCGGTACTTAAAACAGGTGAAATTGGAGATGGAAAGATTTTTATTTACCCTGTTGAAAACGTTATTAAAATTCGAACTGGCGAAGAAGGCGTTCGCGCATTATAATACATAATATCTCACATAGAACAACAGCCATCTTGTTAGATGGCTGTTGTTCTATGTCTAATTCTTTTTATTCGGATTGAATGGAAACCAACCCTTTTTAACGCTCTTTTCCTGTTCAATTAATGGTTACATTTACACGAATGACAACTGTCACATGACGGTGCATCTGATGTCAATGAACCGCTTATATAATTATTAATTACCTCATCAATATTACCTTCAACGTCAGGATATACCAAAAGCTTTAAAGCTTCGATTTTTTCAAAAGCGCCACTTCCCATACTTCCTGCGATAACTACGTCTACTCTTTGATCTTTTAAATATTGTGCTAAATCTCCGTGCAGATGCTTGCTAGTATCAATCGAACTTCTATTTATTACTTGCCCTTTCACTATTTCACACAGGGTAAATAATTCGCATTTTCCAAAATGCTTAGATACTTGTTGTCCCTCTGTTGCGATTGCTAATATCATAATTTCCTCCACTATTTCTTTGTTGATTGGTATACTACGTTTTCTTGACCCCAAGGACAATAACTTAACAAAAAGCACTGCGAACATTTTGGACTTCTTGCTGTACATACAGCGCGTCCATGGGCGATTATTTGAATATTGTATCTTATCCAAACTTCTTTTGGCAACACTTTCATTAAATCAAATTCAATTTTTACTGGATCCTCGTGCATGGTCAGCCCCAGTTTCTTAGATAATCGTTTAACATGTGTATCTACTACAATGCTCTCAATTTTGTAAATATTCCCTCTTATCACATTTGCAGTTTTTCTACCTACACCTGGCAAAGATGTGAGCAAATCGATATCACTTGGAACTTCCCCACCAAAATCTGCCAAAAGTTTAATACAACAGAATTTAATATGGTGCGCCTTGTTTCTATAAAAACCAGTAGACCTAACATCTTCTTCTAACTCTGTTATATTCGCATTTGCAAAAGCCTCAATAGATGTATATTTCTTAAACAATGACTTTGTAACAATGTTTACTCGATCATCAGTACATTGTGCACTTAAAATTGTTGCAATCAATAATTGCCAAGGAGTTTCATGATCTAAATAGCACTTTGCTTTATCGACATAGTACATGTCAAGTAATTCTATAATTTTCAAAATTCTCTCACTATTAGACATCATATCCTCCATATGTTATTTCCATGGAAATATCTTTATTTCCGCGGAAATATATTGACTTCAAAAACCCGTGGATTGTGTCGCATCTTATCTCTTTCATAATAATTAAACAAGAGCGCGGTCTTTCTTTTGTCGATTTCTTTCCCTTCTGATTTTTGATATCTTATCATATCATAGTCAAAAACCTCTATATGCACCATTCTACTTATTTGCTTTGATGAATACCCCTCAAGTTGAGGTAAGTATTGGGAAATAGTACTTTCATTTCTATAGAAACTTGTTATTTCATTTGAATATGCATCCGTAAGATTAAGCCATTCTGGAAACTTCTTTACCTTTTCATGTAAACACCAATCTAACTTGATGATATTCTCTAAAAAAGTTGTATCAACACCTACGCCAATACAGCCAAAATCTTTTATGATTGTTGCGATACTTATCTTTGAATGGCTTATTTGATGATAATGGTTTGCTTCCCAGTATTCTGCAAGTGCTTCAAACAACTTGAAGGGTGTATTAAATAATTGTTCTAAATATAAAACAGTATAATAGTAATGCCCACTATTATAGTACACCTCAACCATTTCCTCGATCATTTTTAATTTTTGAATCTCTAAGTAACTCATGTCCTTTGTTAATAGAACTTCATAGGGTGCATAATCTCTATATTTGAGACCATACTCCTCACACTTTTCGTATATTCCAGATCCCTTCAAAACCTTTAAAAATCCTATTTGAAGTTGTTCTGGTTTAAGACAATAGACGTTGTTAAAAGACTCCTCAAATGACGAATAATTCTCATGTGGCAAGCCAACGATTAGGTCTAAATGTAAGTGAATATTTCGACTACTTTTTAAACGTTTAACATTTTCAACAATTTGTACAAAATCAGTCTTTCTTTTAATTGCTTCTATTGTTGCCTCATGTGTAGATTGAACGCCTATTTCGAATTGAAACAAGCCTGGCCTCACCGTATTCAAAAAGGCAATCGTTTCAGCGTCTAATAAATCCGCTGAAATTTCAAAATGAAAATTGGTTGTCCCATTATCATGTAAATGTAAAAAGGACCATATCGACATTGCATGATCTTTTTTACAATTAAAAGTACGGTCTACAAATTTAACTTGTAAAACCTTATGATTCAAAAAAAACTGAAGCTCGTTTTTAACCTTCTCAAAGCTTCTATATCGCACACCTTTTTCAATAGAAGATAAACAATATTGACAATTAAAAGGGCATCCTCTAATAGATTCATAATAAATAATCTTATTTTCAAGCTCACCAAGACCTTCTTCATATACAAAAGGCAAATCATCCATTAAAAGTGGTTTTCGCGGTGCGTTACTAATTATAAGATTATTTTTTCTATATACCAATCCTTCAATCGTATCAAATAAAGGGTTTTCCATCGTCAAATTTGTTACTAAGGTTTTGAAGGTTTCTTCCCCTTCGCCATATATTATAAAATCAATTTGCTCTTCTTGTGCCATGAGTTGATCTACTTCGTAGGATACTTCTGGACCGCCTAGAACAATTGGCGTATTTTTAGAGATTTTTTTATATGCATTCATTATTTTCAATACTATTTCTATATTCCATAAATAGCAAGAAAAGCAAAGCACATCTGGCTTGCGCTTAAATATGTCTGATAAAATCTCATCAACACGCTGATTAATTGTATATTCAACGATATCTATATTAACCTCTTTACTATTTGCAACCTTTTGCATGTATCTAATTGCAAGGTTTGAATGTATAAACTTTGCATTTATGCCGACTAATAAAACCTTCATTTTTCCACCTACTTTTCGTTTGTGTATCCTTATAATTATACATTATTTTAGTCTGCAATGCAAAATTAATCATGAATAACGACCATCGTATCATCTGGTACATTATAGTAAAACCATTTTGCATCTTCTTCTAGTAATCTTACACATCCGTGACTTGCTGCTGTTCCAATTAGCTTTTTTTCTTCTTCAAGCACATTAAATTCCTTATCTATTGGAACACTATGAAATAAATATTGTTCATAAAACCTTACCCAATACAATGCCCCCTCATCATACCGTTCCGAGTAAAACCATTCACCACGATTTTCCAAATAAAATACACCCAGAATGGTAGGTTCTTGCTCTGTGCCACCTGAACATGGCATTTCTTTAACAATTTCCTCTCCTTTTCTTACTATTACAGTATGCTTCTTCTTTTCTAAGGCAACTTCCACCCATAATTGATCTTTATCTATTTGTACTCCTGCATAATCAATTACTTTTTTTAAATTGGTATTTTTGTTAATTGATGCCATGCTAATGATAATAAGTAAAAAAACAAAAGATGCCCATAAAAGTCCAAGTTTTTTTTTCATATTCACCTACGTATTTCATTTATTATATTCTTATTAATAATTAAAGTTATTTATTCTATTTAAACCATTATCTTACACGCCAATACTGTTATAAAAATCTTCGAACTACTTATACTAATTCTATACTTATTCACAATGATGAAATCTTTATGGAGGTCTTGAAAATGAAATTTAAAAATATTGTTCTACTCTTTGTTTTTCTTTTTGTTTTAACTTCCTGTCAAGAAGCTGTTCTAGATGGAACGGAATCTTCAGTTTCTGAAACGGGTAATATCAAAAAGATTCAGATTACTTCTCCTACTGCGGATATACGTTCAGGATGTTCTAATACTGCTGAGGTTCTAGAAAGCGCTGATGCAAATAGTAAATTCGAAGTTGTTAACAAAGTAGATGATTGGTATGCCGTTAAGCTAGCTGATAATAGCATTGGCTTTGTTCCTGAAAAACAAGTTAAACCAATTGTAGATGAGACAACACCAATTGATATGCCATCTGTAGCACAAAGAACCCCTGCTGCCCCAACTACAAAGAAGCCTACCACCGTAGGTACTAAACAAAATAATGACACAAACGGTACAAATGGCACAAACGGTACCGATAGCAATAACGCAAATAATAATGCTACTACAAATGCTACTTCATTAAGTGCAGCTGAGCAAGAAATGGTGACTTTAGTGAATCAGGCAAGATCACAAAACAACCTTCCTGCATTGAAAGTAGACACCGCTTTGGCTAATGTTGCAAGAACCAAGGCAAAGGATATGATTGATAATAACTATTTTAGTCACAATTCTCCAACTTATGGTAGCCCTTTTGATATGATGAAAAGTTTTTCAATTCGTTATATAAAAGCAGGAGAAAACATTGCGGGCAATCAAACCGTTCAAGCTGCCCATGATGCACTAATGAATTCTCCTGGTCATAGAGCGAATATATTAAGCCAAGATTATACGCACATTGGAATAGGTATTGTTGAAGGCGGAAACTATGGTAATATGTTTACACAAATGTTCATAAGCAAATAACATCTCTAATACACCTCCTAAAAACAATCAACAATAGGGGGTGTATTATAAAATATATGAATTATTCACATAAATACAATATTAAGGTATCTATATCTGTAGCACTTGTCCATTGCTTTATTTTCTGTTTCGTAGTAAACTATAAGCTTGGGTAAAATATTATTTCAAACAACGAAAGTAGAGGTTATAAATGGCTAAGAAGAAAATTATTAATATTGCAGTCATCGCTCACGTAGATGCTGGAAAGTCAACCCTAGTTGATGCTTTTTTAGGTCAGAGTGGTGTGTTCAGAGAAAACGAAGAAGTTATCGACTGTGTAATGGATAGTAATGATCTAGAACGAGAACGTGGTATTACGATTTATTCAAAAAATTGCTCTATTCAATATGGTGATTATAAAATTAATATTGTTGATACTCCTGGTCACTCGGATTTCTCATCTGAGGTCGAACGTATTATAAAAACAGTTGATACAGTTATTCTATTAGTCGATTCTAGCGAAGGGCCAATGCCTCAAACCAGATTTGTTCTCCAAAAATCATTAGAACATAACTTAAGACCAATATTATTTATAAATAAAATAGATAAAAAAGATCAACGCGCAACAGAAGTTGTAAATATGACCTTTGATTTATTTGTTGATTTAGATGCATCAGATGAGCAACTGGATTTTCCTGTTCTTTATGGCGTTGGCAGAGATGGAATTGCTCTGCATGAACTAGAACACGAAAATGAGAACTTAGAACCTTTATTCGATACAATAATTAATCATGTGATGCCTTATCCTGATAAAGATAATGAGCCGCTTCAATTTCAAGTTTCGGCTTTAGGCTATGATGATTATATTGGTAGATTAGGTATTGGTAGAGTTTATAGTGGGACACTTAAAGAAGGACAACAAGTATCTATTTCTAAACGTGATGGTTCAATTGTAACAGCAAAGGTATCTAAATTATATAGCTATGCTGGCTTGAAACAAGTTCCACAGAAAGAAATCTTCAGTGGGGATATTGCTGTAATTGCTGGTATACCTGATATTTCTATTGGTGAGACTATTTGTAATCTGGATAATGTTATTTCAATGCCTTTAATTCAAATTGAGGAACCCACATTATCTATGAACTTTTTAGTTAATAGTTCTCCTTTTGCTGGTCGCTCTGGAAAGTTCGTTACTTCTAGGCATTTAAAGGAGCGTTTAGATAAAGAGCTCGAAATTAATGTAGGACTAAAGATTGAAGAACTTGGTGGTGTTGAAGGCTTTAAAGTGTCTGGTAGAGGCGAGCTTCATTTATCCATCTTGATTGAGTACATGAGAAGAGAAGGATATGAAATTAGCGTCTCCAAACCAGAGGTAATTATGCATAGGGAATCCGATACTTTGGTAGAACCCGTTGAAAGAGTCGTTGTTTCCTTGCCAGATGAATATGTTGGTGCTGCTATATCTAGCCTTAGCATAAGAAAAGGTCAAATGGAACATATGGAATCTGATAAAGGCTTTACAAAGTTGGAATATATTGTTCCTACTAGAGGCTTACTAGGTTTCAGAACTGAAATGATTACTGATTCTCGAGGTGAGGCAACAATACTTCGTACCCTTATTGGCTTTGAACCTTATAAAGGTGAAATACCCCAAAGAAATAACGGTGTACTTGTATCTGGTGAGCAAGGTACAGCAACACCTTATGCCCTTAACAGTCTATCTGATAGAGCTTCAATGATTATTCCACCTGGCACTGATGTGTATGAAGGAATGTTAATTGGAATCAACTCAAGAAAAGATGATATGACTGTAAACCCTTGTAAAGAGAAGAAATTGACGAATACCAGATCTTCAGGTAATGATGATTCTGTTAAACTTGCTCCTCCAAGGACATTTTCGTTAGAGGAAGCCTTGGAGTTTATTGCAGATGATGAATTAGTTGAAGTAACACCTGACGCTGTTAGACTAAGAAAGAAGATGTTAAGAGAAGGCGACAGAGCTAGATATAGCAAAACTAAAGGATAAATTTTAAATAAATAAAAAGCTGTCTCGTTTGTTTGAATGAGATAGCTTTTTTAAAGAAGCGAGGAGTAACTTGCTTTATTAGGTTAAAAAAAGCATACTATTGTATGCTATATTTTTGTATACTGGGTAGGAAGGATTTGAACCTTCGAATGCAGGAGTCAAAGTCCTGTGCCTTACCGCTTGGCGACTACCCATCATTTACTATTAAGCTAAATTAGTTGTAAGCCAAGTATTACCTATATATTGATTAATTAAGCGCGAGACGGGATTTGAACCCGCGACCCTCGCCTTGGCAAGGCGATGCTCTACCACTGAGCCACTCGCGCGCAAAAGCGGGTGATGGGAATCGAACCCACGTATTCAGCTTGGAAGGCTGATGTTCTACCATTGTACCACACCCGCATGTGGTGCCCAGAGCCGGAATCGAACCAGCGACACGAGGATTTTCAGTCCTCTGCTCTACCGACTGAGCTATCTGGGCAAACATTTTTGCAACTTCATGATTATATCAACAAATCTAATTTAAGTCAAGTCTTTTGTTCGTTAAATGATATGCTTTTTCTACTTCTCATATCATAATGCCCGAGACCGGAATCGAACCGGTACGATCTCGCGATCGCAGGATTTTAAGTCCTGTGCGTCTGCCAGTTCCGCCACTCGGGCATAGATGGAGGGAGAAGGATTCGAACCTTCGAAGGCGGTGCCAACAGATTTACAGTCTGCCCCCTTTGGCCACTCGGGAACCCCTCCAAAAGTGACAAGTTATATAATACCATAAATATAGATTTTGTCAATACTATTTCAATAAGTTTTCACCCTATGTGCTTATTATTTTTCCAGTTGCTCTCCCTTTCTTTTCCTTCGTGCATATTCCGCTTGTATCTCCAGACAATCTTGACATCTTAAAAACCCGGTTTGATGGGGGCGACTACAATCAATGCAAAGACCTAACGACTTTCTTTTTTCTTTTAACTTTCTTGTATTTTTCGTGCTTTTAGGCTTATTCATCTTGTACCTCTAATAAAGGTTTTTTCTTTCTTTATTATTGTCAAGATTCATCGAGTTATCCATTTTTTATTAGCACTTCTGTAGTTTATTTACATCCTTCTACAATGATTTATGTACAAACGCTGACCTACTCAAACTACCCCTAATTTGCCCATTACCTCTACCAACTTAGCAATATCTATTGGTTTTGAAGCATATGCATCACAACCATACTCAAGTGCCGTCTGGACAACCTCTGTTTCACCGAGTGCTGTTGTCATAATAATCTTCACTCTTTTTTCAACTGCTATGTCATTTTGAATCTCTAAATCTCTAATAGCCTTTAAAACCTTAACGCCATCGACCTTTGGCATCATTATGTCAAGACAGATCAAATCATACGGCTCTCGCTCTCTAATTGACATTAAATATGCATCAATAGCCTCTAAGCCATCAACAACAAGATCACATTCCCCATACTTACAAAGCACCTTATTCAAAAATTTTCTGCTTACTAAGTCATCCTCTGCTATTAAAATTTTTTTCATAATAACTGCCTCCTTGATAATTCTTCTTCAATTTTGTCAATATGTTCAATTACTTGTTCATAATTTTCACGTCTTGCAGCAAGCTCTATTTTAAAGGCCATTGCTTTTAGATCATAGTCTTCCATTTGTTCAAATACACTTCTTAACAAATGTGCCTTTCCTTCAATATTAATTAGCTGCTTATCGCCTTTAAGTTTTTTCAATTCTGCAAATACCATTTCCACCTTAGGTAAGTTCTCTACCCTTCCTTCATTATTAGGAAGACCCGCAAAACCCAAAATCGATTCCTGCTTTTTTTTGTTCAAAATAAATGTATCTAAAAGTTTAATAAGCTTTTCAAGATCTATTGGCTTAGAAATGTATTCATCCATTCCAATACTTAAAAACCTCTCTCTATCTCCAACTAATGCAAATGCAGTTAATGCAATGATAGGTGTATGTTTAGTCTTTCCTTCAATTTTACGTATACATTTTGTAGCTTCAATTCCATCTAATTCTGGCATTTGAATATCCATTAAAATAGCATCATAGTTATTATTCTTATGTAACGCAAGTGCCTCAATTCCTGTATTTGCAACATCTAACGTATATCCAAGCTCCTGAAGAATTCTTATTATTACCATTTGATTTATTTTATCATCTTCGACCAATAACACATGTCCTGTTCTTTTATTTTTTATCTGCTCTATCTCAACATTTGGCGTAACTTGTAAAGGATTCCCAATGTTAAATTTTAAAGAAAAACAAAATGTACTTCCTTTACCTTTTTGACTTTTCAACCAGATCTTACCGCCCATAATTTCAACTAATTGTTTGCTTATAATTAGTCCCAATCCCGTTCCACCATATTTCTTTGTAAAAGAACCGTCCACTTGACTAAAGCTTTTAAATAACTTGTTCATTCCTTCGGATGAAATCCCGATGCCAGTATCTGCAACAGAAAAAAGCAATTCAATGCAATCACCTTTTCTCGAAAGCTCTTGTACCTTAATAAAAATCTCACCATACTCAGTAAATTTCAATCCATTGCTTACAAGATTGTTTACGACCTGTTTAATTCTATTCGCATCCCCAATTAAATTATTGGGAATGTCCCCACCAACCTCTGCATATATACGTAAATTTTTTTCCTGAGCATGGGTGTAATTCGCCTTAAGCACTTCATCTAATACATTGTTAATATTAAAGTCCTTGGGGTTAATCGTGAGTTTTCCTGCCTCAAGCTTAGAAAAATCTAATATATCATTGATTATATTTAAAAGCGTATCTACGCATGTTTTTGCTGTAAGTAAATTATCCTCCTGATCCTCGTTCAAACTTGTCTGTAACGTCAAATCAATCATTCCTACAATACCATTTAGTGGTGTCCTAATTTCATGGCTCATATTGGCTAAGAACTCGCTTTTGGCTTTGTTTGCCGCCTCAGCTTGTTCCATGGCACTATTTAGTTCGAGTTCTGCCTTCTTCTTATTCGTTATATCTTCAATTATAATAATGAAGTTATTCTCCTTCTCCGCTTTAATCGGAGCAAAGTTAACCTTACACCAAGAGGTCACTGTTTCTGCATTTATTGAATAACTCATTTTAACGATTAAATCCTTCGTATACTCACCTGTAATCAAAACATTATTCAATTCTTTTCTTAGTTCACAATATTGGCACTTAGGCCCTTGTCCACATCCCATTTGAAAGCTATTAGGGCACTGTATCCCGTCTCCTATCGGTCTATTAATAATTTGATCTTTTTCAACATCAAACATGTCAAGCAACGTTTGATTTACTCTTTGAACAATTTTATGCTGATTCACTACAAGCATACCTAACGGCATAAGTTCAAACATTGTCTGTAAGTTGTTTTTTTCCCTCAGGCGATCTTTTTCCATGTTTTTAATTCGTGTAATATCTCTAAATACAACTACTGCACCAATAACTCCGGCATGTTCATTTTTAATTGCTGAAAAGCTTGCAGATAATACGTACCTGTTCCCATTTTTCGAAACAAGCTCTGAATCTTTATTTAATCCTAACACTTCACGAGTATTTATTACATCAAATAGTCTGGTTTCAATTATTTCACTCGTAGTGCTACTTATAATACAAAAAACCTCATTAAATTGCCTACCGATTGCAGTGTCACCCTCCCAACCAGTTAACCATTGCGCTTTACTATTAATAAAATCTATATCTCCATTGTTGTCAGTTGATATTACCCCATCACCAATGCAATCTAATGTCGCCGTAAGTCGTTCTTGATTATGTTCTTCAAATTTATTAGTAAATTCAGGCATATAATCTATACCTCCCTCTATTTTAACTAGTTAAGTATATTCCAATTATCCTCTCAGCATAGCACACAGTGTCTCTGATGCCTTATTTAGTGCTATTTGTTTTTCTACTGCTCCTACATCGAATGCAACCTTTGGCATCCCATATACCACGCTAGATTCTTCATCTTGTCCTATTGTTCTCGCTCCTTTTCGTCGCATAGCAAGCAGGCCTTTCGCACCATCATAACCCATCCCAGTGAGTATTATTCCTACCGCATTCGCCTTGCACTCTGTCGCAATAGATTCAAATAGCACATCAACAGAAGGACAATGTCCATTCACCTTTCCTCCGCTAAAAACCTCCACTCTATATCTGTCACCAATTTTCTTAATAGTCATATGTTGATCTCCTGGAGCAATAAGCACTTTTCCCGGCTCTAAATAGTCTCCTTGTGTTGCTTCTTTTACCGAAAAACATGTTTGATTATTCAGTCTTTCTGCAAACATTCTAGAAAATAACGGTGGAATATGCTGAACAATTAATATGCCAGGCATTTGCGAAGGTAGTTGTTTTAATATTTTAAATATCGCTTCAGTTCCTCCTGTTGATGCACCAATCGCAATAACCTTATTCATGTCCATACTTGTATTTCGTTCAAAACTTGCTTGATAGGATACCTCTGGTTTCATAATCTTTGCTTCTGCAGCAATTTTAATTTTAGCAATTAATTCACGAATAAAGACTTCTACATTTGAGGCAGATTGAACATTTGGCTTTGTTACAAAATCTACTGCACCAACATTCATTGCATCAAACACTGAATCACTTATAGCGCTAACAACTATAACTGGAAGCGGATACTGCGGTAATAAACGTCGAATAAAATCAATGCCATTCATCTTCGGCATCTCAACATCGCAAGTCATAACGTCTGGATTATATTTTAATATCTTATCCCTTGCATCAAAAGGATCAACTGCCTTAGCTACTACTTCAATACTTATATCTGTTGATATTCCTCTTGATAACAATTCTCTAAATACCAAGCTATCATCTAAGACAAGTACCCTTATTTTCTTATTCATGCACACCATCTCCTTACAATATCTTCCAGTCTATTCTTTCCTATATACTGCCGGGCAAATATATTTAAATTTTGAAGTTTCTCGATTAATTGACTCTGAATGCCCAATGAATAAATAACCTCCGCAGTTTAGCATATCATATAACTTATTGATCAACACTTCTTTTGTTTTGTTGTCAAAATAAATCATTACATTTCTACAAAAAATGGCATGGAATTTCTTTTTAAAAGGAAAAACATTGTCCATTAAATTAAATTTTCGAAATAAAACCTCGTTTTTAATTTCATCCGTAATAACGCTAATTTCATCATCGTACTTGTTAAAATATTGATTCTTCCATTGAACTGGTAACGGAGCTATCTGTTCATTACTATAGATTCCTTTCTTCGCTTTATCCAAAACAATGCTTGATATATCTGTTGCGAGTATTTTTGTATCCCACCACATTTTGTTTTTTCCAAAAAACTCATCTACTAGCATAGCGAGTGTATAGGCCTCTTCTCCAGTTGAACTAGCTGCACACCATATACGCAAATCCCTATCTTTTACTGTATGTGATAAAAATGGCAGAACCTGATCTCTAAAATAATAAAAATGATTTGTTTCTCTCATAAAATACGTGTGATTTGTTGTAATTTTATCCACAAGAGCGATACCTGCCCCACCACTTTTATCTGAAATTAAGTAATTATAATATTCCATAAAATTATTAAACCCCATTTGTATAAGGCTATTTTGTAATCTTCCTGCTAATAGGGCTTGTTTCTCATTTTTCAAATGTATGCCAAAATGAGTTTCAATATATTCGGCTAATAACTTAAATTCTTTTTGTGTTATATCTGTCACATAAATCAACTTCCTTTATATAAAGGAGGGCAATAACAAAGCCCTCCTATTCTAATAACTTTAGTACTTACCAAATTCTTTATCACTTAATGCAATTTTTTTCGTATTTGTTGCTGCCGCTTCATTACCCTCATTGCTATAATTGTGATTCTTTCCATGCATATTTTCAAGCATCATCAATACTTCTGGGTTAAGAGATTCTAATCCTTTATATGAACCTTCACCATTACTTTTCTTAAGTTTAAATCTACCAACTTGACCTCTAAGCATTTCCGCTTGCCCTGAAAGTTCTTCACTGGCTGCCGCAGTTTCTTCAGATGTTGCGGAAGTGGTTTGAACTACATCAGATATTTGAGTTAGTCCTTGATTGACTTGATCAACGCCAAGGGCTTGTTCATTAGAAGCGCCAGCAATTTGATTTACTAATGTCGCAACCTTACCTATACCTTCTACGATATTGTTAAGGGCGTCTGATGTTTGATTTGCAATTTTTGTACCATATTCAACCTTCTTAATAGATCCTTCAATCATAGTCGTTGTTTCTTTAGCTGCATTTGCAGAACGTGCCGCGAGATTTCTAACTTCCTCTGCTACCACCGCAAATCCTTTGCCATGTTGACCTGCTCTTGCCGCTTCTACCGCTGCATTAAGGGCAAGAATATTTGTTTGAAAAGCAATTTCATCAATAACCTTTATAATCTTAGAAATATTACTGGAAGACTCATTAATTTCATCCATCGCTTTAAGCATTTGATTCATTTGTTGACTTCCTTGCGTAGCATTGGCTTTTGCAGTCTCTGATATTTCATTTGCTATGTTCGAATTTTCAGCATTTTCTCGTGTCTGTGAAGCAATTTCTTCTATCGATGCCGTTAACTCTTCAATGGAACTGGCTTGTTCTGTTGCGCCTTGTGATAAAGATGTGCTAGACTCAGACACTTGTCTTGATCCTGATGCCACTTGCTCAGACGCTGAATTTATATTTGCCATTACTTCATTAATGTTATCTGTCATTACTATAAATGCACTGGCAAGAATACCTATCTCATCTTTGGAATCAATATCTAAGTGAATATCTAAGTCACCTTCCGCCATACTTTTAGCTGCATTAACCATTTTATTAATTGGTTTTTTAATAATTCCCGTTATAAACAACCCTAATATCATGGAAATAATAACGCCTGCAAAAGAAACACCAATTAATAACATTGTTACTCTTTTTATCGATTGATCTGCTTCAATACTAGATTGTCGCACCACCTCACCAT
The DNA here is from genome assembly GCA_002841375.1 of Firmicutes bacterium HGW-Firmicutes-7. Lineage (GTDB taxonomy): Bacteria > Bacillota > Clostridia > Lachnospirales > Vallitaleaceae > HGW-1. The sequence goes on from PGZO01000030.1 coordinate 38,616, forward strand.
TGATCTCATTTATTCTTAGCAAAGAAGCTTCTGCGGGTAAAAATGCTGCTGCCGATACGCCATTTCCTGCTGTAATATTCTGAAAGAGTGCTTCTTTATTGACTGAACTAGCTTCATCATACTTTTTAGCTATTCCCAAAACATTATCTACTGTTAACAACCATTCATTCCATAACGGTATAAATTTATTCCATTCTGCAATTTCCTCACTGCTATGTGGTAATGCTTCATACACCGCCCAATACTCTTCACTTCTTTGTATAGCATCACTAATATATTGATATTCTTCTTTTCTCTCATTTGCTGTTTTTTCAATATTTCCTATATTTCTCAGTCCTGCTCTTACTGCGGTTTGAGCTTCTTTTATAATTAACAATGCATTGGTACTAGGTAATCTTACATCAGCCACATCATTAAAATGCCGATTGACAGTAGTAATCCCACTATAACCAATTACCCCGATACCTCCTGCGATAAAAGCTACTGTCATAAACCCTATAATTAACTTAACACCAATCTTCATATTTAAGAACCATTTCATAATCGAACCTCCTCATGATTAGTTATCAAATTTTATTAACGCTTCTACTTCTTCCTCATCTAAGAGCTTTTCACAATCCAATATCAACGTAACATCACTACCTGTTTTTCCGATGCCTTTTATGTATTTCTTTCCACTTTTATTAATATCAGGAGGTGGTACAATCTCCTGTTCTGGAATAGAAAGCACTTCTGCAACAGTATCAACAATCATACCAATAGATATCTCTTGTATATCAACTACGATGATACAGGTCCGATCATTGTAATCAAAAGGGGATTTCTTAAATCTTAGCCTTACGTCCATAACAGGGATGATCTTACCACGTAAGTTAATAATGCCTTTTATATACTCAGGAAGTTCAGGAACTTCAGTAATCGGTTGTATTCCAACAATTTCAGTGACATACAAGATTTCTATACCATAAGATTCATTGCCTAAAGCGAAGGTTAGAAACTTACCTTTTTGCGTGTCCTCCTCTTCTTCAAACAAATCGTGCACTGCATTTTCCTTCATGTTTCCATCTCCTTTATTACATATTTTAAGTTAGCCTGTTTGTTAAACCTCCAATATCGAGGATCAAACTAATGCTACCATCGCCAAGAAGTGTACATCCTCCTAATCCATCTATTGACTTTGTCTTTTTTATGTACGCGGGTAATGCTTTGACAACAACCTGTTGCTGTCCAATCAACTCATCCGCAAATATGCAGCAGGTTTTATCGTCTTGCTCAACCATTATTAAAATACCATCCGTTAGCTCCGTGATTTTTGTAGCCACTTTATAATGCTTATGGAGCCTTAGTATTGGATAACATTGACCTCTAACCATAATCATTTCATTTTCATCCGGGTCTGTTATCACCTCAGATTTTTTAGGTCTGAAGGATTCTTTTATTGTTATTATTGGAATGGTATACCTTGAATTACCCACCCTAATATTCATACCATCAATAATTGCTAACGTAAGAGGTATTTTGAGGGTGATTGTCGTTCCCACCTCTTCAACACTGTCCACTGTTACTGATCCACCGACGGCTTCAATGTTTTTTGTTACAACATCCATACCAACACCTCTACCAGAAAACTCAGTTACGCTTTCTTTTGTTGAAAATCCTGGCAGTAATATCAGATTGTAAATCTCCCGATCTGACATCTCATTTTCATTTTTCTCTAACAATCCATTTTCTCTTGCCTTATTTAGTATTCGCTCTTTCTTTAATCCTTTGCCATCGTCTTTTATTATTACAAGTACGTCACTACCCGAATTCTTTGCCTCCAGTGTTACCTTACCCACTCTTTCTTTCCCTTTATTAACTCTTTCATCGTTCTCTTCTATCCCATGGTCAATTGCATTTCTGATTAAGTGCATTAATGGATCTGATATATTTTCAATGATATTCTTATCAACTTCTGTTTCTTCGCCAACTACTTCAAGTCTTACTTCTTTGTTAAGCTTCTTGCACATATCTCGCATAATGCGTTGCATTTTAAGAAACGTTGTCGAAAGAGGTACCATCCTAATTGACATAACCATATCTTGAAGTTCACCTGTAATTTTGTGTAATTGCCTGGCTGCTTTATGAAAGTTTTCAAGTTCTAAATTCTTTACCTCGGGATTCTGGGTTACCATGGCCTCTGCAATAACCATTTCTCCTACTAAATCCATTAGTTTATCTAATTTATCCACATTAACACTAATGATAACTTGATTACTAGCGCCCGCCATTTCTTTAATTGTTTGTTCCTTGTTAATTGCTCTCTCTATTTGTGGCATCTTAATCTCATTATTATTTTCTATTACTGATTTTTTCGGCTTATTAAACTGCTGAAATTCATCGTCATTCTCTAATTGAACGAGATCCAAGCTTTTTAAGAAAACCGTTTGCATAAAAAACCGATTCATTTCTTCGTAATTTTCTTCAGTCGCAAAATATATCTCAAACCCGTTTTCTCTAATCCACAGAACACTATCCTCATTTTCTGATATATCCTCTGGAATATAAAAAACCTCATTGGCTGTATCGATTAAGCTATGAATTACCGTATAGGCTCTAATATTTTCCATTTCGCAGCCATCATTAAATTTAATTGTGGCTCTAAATCTATTTTGTCGTATTTCATCAGCTTTTTTGTCAGGTGATATATAGTATTGCTGCTGTTTATTAGATACCGGCCTTACTAATTCAACCTCTGAAGGATTTCCTGACTTCAAAAGCGATAAAAACGCTTTTATTTTATCATTTAATTTTTGCGGATCTCCATCAGGGGTATCTGCAGCTTTGATTTTTTCAAGTTCAATTTTGATAAAATCTACACCTTCTAAAACCAAATCAGATAATGTGGAGCAATCTACCGACTCTGGCTTTTGTTCTCTTAAATAATAAAATAAATCTTCTATTGCATGCGCAAGAGAACCAATTTCATTAAATAGCATCATCGCCGAAGAACCTTTTATTGTATGCATAAATCTAAATATTTCATTAATTGCATCGATTGAATAATTATTAACTTTTTCACATATGATGATTGCATGTTCCAGCTGCTCAAGTAATTGAGATGTCTCAAAAATATACATCTCAAGCATTGGTTCATTCGAATACTTTCCCGGCAACTTCCATCCCCCCCTTTTGAAGTGCTAATTCCGTCTACATAGCCGCAATTTGTGTAATCGTCTGAATAACATGATCTTCCTTAAATGGCTTAACAATAAATGTTTTGGCACCACTAATTATCGATTCCTTTACCAAACTCTCTTGACCCATTGCTGATACCATAACTACCTTAGCCTTTGGATCTTGTTGCCGTATCGCTTTCAACGCTTCAATCCCTGTCATCTCAGGCATTGTAATATCCATTGTTACAATATCTGGCTTACACTCCTTATACTTCTTAATTGCCTCTACGCCATTCGCTGCTTCACCAACAATTTCAAAACCATTTGCTTCAAGCATCATTTTAATTGATAAACGCATAAATGCAGCATCATCAACTATTAATACTGTTACCATTTTTCTCCACTCCTTTGGTTTGATTTATCATATAAAGCATCTATAATCATTTGTGTTGCTTGTAAGCTATTTGCCTTTAGTGAAAATTGATAATTCTCAAAGCGCCATCTTAAACAAATACCTTGTAATGTCCCTATGATTATGTCTGCTAAAGTAACCTTATCTGTATCCTTGCTAATATAACCATTTACTTGACCTTGTTCAATTAATACGATCATGAATTCTAATCGATTATTTAAAATGTTTTTTACCTTATCTTCAAGTTCTGGATTACATCGCATTTCATCAAGTGCCTGTGCTATAGATGTAATAGCAGGGTAGTTTTGATAATACGTTGTATAGATATCCACGAAACAAATTATTGCGTCCTTTGACATAAGTTTATTTTCAATGATTTCGTTAAAAATCTCTTCATCACATTTCGTAAAATAATCAAGCACCGCAATTAATAGGTCCTTTTTCCTAGGAAAGTGCTTAAATATTGCACCTTCAGTTATACCCTCTCTTCTTGCCACTTCTCTTGTCGATAAGGCCTGTACTCCATATTCATTCATAACATCTATGGTTGTAAAAACGATACTTTCTTTTCTATGAAGCAAGGTTAATTGCATTTAATCACCTCTTGTTGTAAGTATCTATTTACTTACTTTTTCCTAGATTATAACGCCTTTTGTCGATTAGTGTCAAATACTGTTTTTTTATGTTTTATTGGATTTATTAATGATTTTTATATTATTTATACGTGTTTTATTTTTGTTTTTTCAGTGTTCTTTAAATGTTTTTTATGTGTACTTTATGTGTTTTTCCGAAAAGATAAGAATTAAAAAAACCCTATAGGCCTTTGTACCTATGGGGTTTTAAGCATTATGAACCAATTTATTTTTTTTATAAGCTAGTAGATTGATGTGCCTTTTTTGTGGCTAAGATTAACTCCATCGTTATAAATATACAACGAAAGTAAATCACTTGTAAAAAGTTTTGTGAATATAATACGCTTAAATATCGCGTAGTCCTATAAAATCTGAATATTATTTTTACTACATTTTTCTATCATCTCGTCTGGCCAAATAGATGCTTGAACCTCACCTATATGTGCTTTTTGCAAAAAATACATACACAACCTAGATTGACCTATTCCACCTCCGATTGTATAAGGAAGCTCGCCTTGAAGCAATTCCTTATGAAAAGGGTAATGTATTCTATCTTCACAGTTCGCGATTTTTAGCTGTTCAATAAGTGTTGCCTCATCCACACGAATACCCATGGAAGATAACTCCACTGCTCTATCTAATGTAGGGAACCAAAAAATAATATCCCCATTCAAACACCAATCGTCATAGTCGGGCGCTCGCCCATCATGTTTCTTTCCAGATTTTAATGCACCCCCAATTTGCATAATAAAAACTGCACCTTTGTCTTTTGCAATCAAGTCTTCTCGTTCTTTCGGAGAATGCTCTGGATACTTGTCTTCTAACTCCTGGGTCGTAATAAATGTTATATGACTTGGCAACACTTTTACAATACTAGGATATTTGTTACATACATATTCTTCCGTATTTTTAAATGCACGATAGAGGCGCTCAACAACCGTTTTCAATGTCTCAATTGTACGTGCCTCTTTCGTGATTATTTTTTCCCAATCCCATTGATCAACATAAATAGAGTGAATGTTATCCGTGTCCTCGTCTCTACGAATTGCATTCATGTCCGTATACAAGCCTTCCCCCTCTGTAAATTTATATCTTTTCAACGCCATTCTCTTCCATTTAGCTAATGAATGTACGATCTCCACCGTAGCTCCACCGATCGTTTTTACATCAAAAGCTACTGGCCGTTCAACGCCATTTAAATTATCATTCATCCCGGTTTCTGGTCTAACAAAAAGAGGTGCTGATACTCTAAATAAATTTAACTGCTTTGCAAGATCTCTTTCAAAAAAATCTTTAATTAGCTTAATGGCATTTTCAGTTTCTCTAATGTCAAGGCTTGTGACATAGTTATCGGGGAGTATTAAGTTCTCTAGTTCTTTTATCATATGAAGTAACCTCCTATTGGTTAAAATCCAAGCTTGTTTTCTTTATATTTTAACTAAAAACGGATATTTTTACAAGACTTTTTTAACTTTAGACATTAAAGTAATTTTCTCTTTTCATGCAAAAAACCTCTTATCACAGGTTATTTCTGCAATAAGAGGTTTTTTTAACTGTTTCTTAAGTACCTAAATAGGCATTTTTCACTTCTTCATTGTTTAATAAATCTAATCCTTTGCCCTTCATAAATACCTGTCCAGTTTCAAGCACATAGGCATAATCTGAAATCTCTAATGATGCCTTTGCATTTTGCTCTATGAGTAGTATCGTAACACCTTCTTGATTTATTTTTTTGATTATTTCAAAAATATTTTTAACAATTAAAGGTGCTAATCCAAGCGAAGGTTCATCCATCATTAATAGCTTTGGTTTAGTCATTAATGCACGTCCAACTGCAAGCATCTGTTGTTCTCCACCAGACATGGTTCCTGCTTTTTGCTGTTGTCTATCTTTAAGAATTGGGAAAAGATCAAATACCCACTGCATATCTTGATCTATGCTTTCTTGATTCTTTCTTAAGTACGCACCTAAAACCAAGTTTTCCTTTACCGTCAAATTAGTAAATACCCTTCTACCTTCAGGTACTAATACCAAATTAGACTTAACGATTTCTTTTGTCGCTTTATTCGTTATATCTTTATCCTCATAAATAATCTTACCCTTAGAAGGCTTCTCAAGACCCATAATTGCTCTTAGGGTTGTGCTTTTACCAGCACCATTTGCTCCAATTAGACTAATAATTTTTCCTTTTTCTACATTTAATGATATTCCTCTTAAGGCATGTATACCACCATAATGTACGTTTAAATCTTCTACTCTTAGCAACTAATCCACCCCCAAATAAGCTTCTATTACTTTAGGATCATTTTTGATTTCATCAGGAACACCTTGTGCAATAGTAACGCCATAATCAAGTACATATATTCTCTCACATACGCCCATAACAACCTGCATATGATGCTCAATCATTAATATGGCTACATTAAATTTATCTCTAATCTCTCTAATAAGCCCCATTAACTCTATGGATTCTTGTGGGTTCATACCCGCTGCGGGTTCATCTAATAGTAATAATTTAGGATCCGTAGCAAGCGCTCTAGCAATTTCCAGTCTTCTTTGCTTTCCATAAGGTAAGTTTGAAGATTTTTCGTCCTTTAAATCTTCAAGCCCAAGATCAACAAGTAAACTCATAGACTTCTCATAAATATGTTTTTCTTCTTTTCTATACCTAGAAGTTCTTATAACTGACTCCATTAAATTAGATTTTAACCTTAAATGGTTTGCAATAATTACATTATCAAGGACCGTTAATTCTTTGAATAATCTAATATTTTGAAAAGTTCTACCAATTCCATAATGTGTTATCTCATGTGCTTTTAATCCAGTGATATTTGTATCATTATAATAAACATCACCTGTTGTCGGCTTGTAAACACCAGTAATCATATTAAAGGCTGTTGTTTTGCCAGCGCCATTGGGGCCTATTAACCCAATTATTTCCTTACTATCTATTTCGATGCTTAAATTTGATACTGCAGTTAATCCACTAAATTGCATTGTGATATTATCTGTTTTAAGTAACGCCATATGCTTCACATCCTTTAAACTGATTTCTTTTTACTTTTTAAAAATTTCTTGTTTATAAAATAATCCCAATTAAATTCATTTCTTCCCATAAGTCCTTTTGGATAAAACAGTATAACACCCATGAGCATCAATGAAAATATTACCATTCTCATACCTGGAATTCCTGGAATATGTATCGCTCCAAGTGAAATTGGACTTTCAATGAACCTTAAAACTTCCATTAAAATTGTCACAGCAGTCGCTGCAATAACGGTACCAGTAATACTACCTATACCACCAAGTACTACAATTAATAAAATATTAAACGTTAAAACAAATCTAAACATATTTGGGTCTATTGTCCCGATAAGATGACCTAATAATCCGCCTCCGATGCCTGCAAAAAATGCACCGATGACAAAGGACATAATTTTATGTTTAAACAAATTAATACCCATCGCTTCAGCGGCAATTTCATCCTCTCTAATTGCCTTAAAAGCTTTACCATACATACCTTTAACAAGCCATATCATAAAGAATATTGTTACAATTGCAATACCCCAACTCCACCACATATTTGTATATCTAGTAATACCTTTAAGACCAAGAGATCCATTTGTTAAGGTCTGTGTATTCGTAAGAATTACTCTAATAATTTCACTAAATCCAAGTGTTGCAATAGCTAGATAATCGTCGTTTAGACGCAAAACTGGTGCACCTATCAGAAATGCAATTATTGCAGTAATTATACCACCAATAAGTAGTGCAACAGGAAACGGTGCTTGAATCATTTTAATGAACGGATTAATCGGCGCCGCATAAAACACTGTATCTTTTAATGCTGGACTCATTGTTAACAAGGCTGATACATAGGCACCTACCGCCATAAACCCTGCATGTCCTAATGAAAATAAGCCAGTAAATCCATTAATTAAATTCATAGATAAACCAAGTATTATATATATCCCACACAAGGTAATAATTTTCAACTTATATGAATCTAACGTAAAATTCAGTACTGCAACTGCAATAATTGTAACAAGTAAAAAAATTAATGTTAATACTTTTTTTCTATCTCTCATAGCTACACCTTCTCCGCAATATTTTTGCCCATAATGCCGGTTGGTTTTATTAATAAAATTACAATTAAAAGAACAAATGCAAATGCATCTCTATAACCTGTAAGTGCTGGCAGAGCTGCAATTAACATAATTTCAATTAGGCCCAGTAAAAATCCACCAACTACTGCTCCTCTAATATTTCCTATGCCTCCGATAACTGCGGCAATAAAGCACTTCAACCCTGGCATTAACCCCATCATAGGAAGTAAACTAGGATATTTCAATCCCCACATAATTCCACCAATAGCAGCAAGTCCAGAACCAATTCCAAAGGTAATTGTTATAACCCAATTGACATCAATACCCATGAGTCTAGCCGCTTCATAGTCTTTTGATACAGCTCTCATTGCCATGCCAGTTTTTGTCTTATCAACAATATACAGTAAAAACACTAAAACAATTGCGGTAATAATAGGCGTAATAAAGGTTATACTTACAATTGATATATTACCTAAATGAATTACCGTATTAAATAAATCAGGAACTGGAAAGGATTTTGGTCTCCCTCCAAATATAACGATTGCTAAATTTTGAATAAGAAAAGATGTACCAATCGCTGAAATCATAACAGACATACGTGGTGAGTTTCTAAGTGGCTTATATGCTGCCCTTTCTACTAATAGGCCAAATATTACAGTTAGGACTATTGCAATTAAAAAAGCACCACCCCAAGGTAATAGAAAGCTTGTCATGGCATAAAACGCAATATATGTTCCAAACATAAAAATTTCACCATGAGCAAAATTAATCAGTCTAAGAATTCCATATACCATCGTATAGCCAATTGCTATTAGCGCATATAAACTACCAAGGGAAATTGCATTAGCCAATTGTTGAAAAAATAATTCTATATCCATAAGCTTCTCCCTTTATTAATATTAATTTTAAAAAGTGGCTTAGCCACTTTAAATTTAAAAGATTACAAATCAAAATACTACAAAAATCAATGCACAGGATTAACCCCATGCATTGATAAAACTATTTATTTTATTGGATCAACGGTTGCCATATACTTAAATACACCATTTTCAACTTTCTTAATAACTGCGCTCTTAATTGCATCTCCATTAATATCTAAAGAAATCATACCTGCAGCACCTTCAAAATCTACTGTTTGTGCAAGTGCTTCTTGAATTTTAACTGGATCTGTAGAACCTGAACGCTTAATAGCATCTAGAATCACTATATACGCATCATATCCTAAAGCAGTAACAGAAGCTGGTTCTTTATCATATTTTTCTCTATATGCATTTAAAAATACTTCTGATTCTTTTGTAATTGGAACATCACTTGTGAAGAATGTAGAAAATGCTGCACCTTCAACTGCTTCTCCACCAATTTCTAAGAACTCAGGCGCTTCCCATGTGTCCCCACCAATAATTGGTGTAGTTATACCTAATTCTCTTGCTTGTTTAATTAATAATGCAGATTCAGTGTAGTTACCTGGTGCAAAAATAACATCAGCATCTAACTTCTTAATATTGCTTAATTGTGCTGAGAAGTCTTGATCACCCGTGCTATAGTTAGCAGTACCTACGATTGCATTTTCGTCGTTTGTTAACGCAATAAATGCATCATTGAAATACTTTACCAAACCAACAGAATAATCACTAGAAATTTCTTGAATAATCGCTGCTTTTTTTGCATCTAAGCTTTCAAAAGCATACTTCGCCATTACAGTTCCTTGGAATGAATCAATAAAACAAACACGTTGATAATAATCATTTCCAATTGTTACTAAAGGATTTGTACATGAAGCACCTACTGTAGGTATTTGAGCATCTAAAATAATTGGACCAGCAGCTATTGATAAAGATGATCCCCAGCTACCAATAATAGCCGTAACATTTTCTTTTTCAATAAGCATTGTAGCCGCATTGGCAGCTTCAACTTTATCCGATTTGTTGTCTGCTATAACTAATTCAACCTTCATACCATTTACTTCAGGATAAAGTTCATTAGCTAATCTAATACCTTCTACTTCCATTTCTCCACCTGCTGCGTTTGCACCAGTCATTGGTTCAAATACACCAATTTTAATTACTTTTCCAGCATCAGCACCCTCATCAATAGGGTTACTGTCTTCTGGCTTCGTACCTGCACAGCCAACGCTTATTACCATTACGCCTAGCATTAATAAAGATAAAATTTTTTTCATTTCATTCCTCCTAAATAATAGTTTGTTTTGTCGTAGTAATCCTTTCCCTCCAGATTGCAAAAACTACATTACAAATTGCAAGAAGCGTGTCTATGTACTCGTGTTATTCGACCGTGTTTCTTGTAAAGTTAGGACAGCTTGATACCGTATAGGCTAACCAAACCAGCCAACTCTATAAAAAAAATGTGCCTATGTTGTTATTCGTTGCCTTTTTCACAGGTGAAAATAACACACTCAAGACATTCTCTCTAATTACTTATAATAAGGTTATTGTGTCAATTTGTCAATGACATGCTTTACCATGATAAATCATTTGAATGGTGAAACAAACCTTACTTGCAGTTTTATCGTTAGAACCTCAAAAACGCTCCATTACAAATGTTTATTTGAATAGTGCTACATTGCAATCTTGCACAACTTAATATTTTATGTAGTCAACCGTGCTTGTTATTTTTTATTATAGTACACTTACAGGCCTTTTTCACGTACATATATTACGAATAGTTTCAATTAATTCTTTCACCGAACTACTAATGCCTTCAGTAGGATATTTCAAAGCTTGTCCTCGTATATCGATACAGATCACTGTACGATTGTTTTCGACTTGGCTGCTAATATCATTTATACAACCTATTGGTATATATGTAAAGCAACAACTATAATTTGCTTTTTTCCCTTTTTCATGGGTAGCGATTAGCAGTTCTCTTTCATTCACTAAATACATGTTTCCTAAAAGGTATATTGATTTAAATAGATGAAAAGGCGACATAATTTTATGAAAAACCTTCGTAAACCATTCTTCGTGTTTATTAGAATAAAGCAATCCTACCATTTTAAAGGGCTGTTCAATCTTCTTTAGCCGCTTCAGAAGATAATGATAATAATAGTTGCTTTCTTCGCTAATATCCTCAGAATGATCCTGTATGCTCATAATAGAAACGCATTTTTCTGAATATCTTCTTCTTATTAAGTTAAGTAGCTGAATAATAAACTCACAAGAAACGGTATTATAATTAATTGAAGTAACTTGATTTGACGTATATATGGTGAGTTGACCATGAAGTAAATTTTGATAATCTTTTATAGCCGTGATTGATTGTAAATTAATGACAAATTCCTCAACACCTTGATCCACTCTTTTAATGATGTATAAAGAATCTTCAAAAACAGCTAGAATATAATCGTATAAATCCATTTCAGGATTTGCCAATCGTCGTTCTATCTCTCTAGGTATTTTAATACACAATAGTGCATCCTTAATTTTTAAATAATTGGGCTTAAACACCTTAGGCATGTCATCTAACGTTTTCACTTCATAAATCCATGGCCCAAAACGATCATATTCTAGACTGCTCATTGTTTTCTCCGATCATAGGAAATGTAATTCTCCTATTTACCTAAAAATTTATTCAATACTTCAATGTACACTTTCATGTATTCAGGTAAATCTTTCGGCCATCTGCTTGAAACTAGATTCTCATCCACTATAACAGGCATATTAGACCAATTACTCCCAGCATTAATCATATCGTCTTTTATTCCAGGTGTAGAGGTTACATTTCTTCCTCTTAATATATCTGCCGAAATTGCTACCCAACCAGCATGACATATTTGACCAATCGGTTTCTTCTGTTCGTCAAATTTTCTAACAATATCTAAAACCGCTTCATATCTTCTAATTTTATCTGGAGCCCATCCACCTGGTATTAATAACCCGGAAAATTCATCAATATTCACCTCGTCGTAGCTCATTGTTGAAGAATAGGGCACGCCATACTTTCCTTTAAAATCCATCCCCTTTTTATTCGCAGCCATAATAACCTCATGACCATCTTCCATCAAACGATAATAGGGATAGTATAATTCTAAGTCCTCCGCTAAATCATCAATTACCATAAGAATTTTCGCCATATTATTAACCTCCTAATTTGTTAAGCTGTTTAATTTCTTGATCCACAGTACATTATTTCTTGTCCAGTAGGAAACCTTTCATGAAATATATTCACCAACTAGAATGAAAATGAAACATGAAAGTTTCGACGTCACATATCAAGTTTATTTTCG
>PGZO01000081.1 GCA_002841375.1 Firmicutes bacterium HGW-Firmicutes-7
AACCGAATTGCTTCCGAAATTGAGCATAGGTAACATTAAAGTCAAAAACCTTAGCTTCATCTGTGCTCCAACTTCGGAAGCAATCTTAATCGTTAGGCGCTGTTTGTTACGGATTTTTTTTCCAATATATATAATATGTTGGTTAGCCCCTAAGATTGATGGATCGGATCCATGTAAATAAAAGAAATCGATCCATTCTTTTAGTTTTTCTTTTGGTAATAATTTTAATATTTCCTCACTTTGACAGCCCAGACCTTCCGCACCTGAAATCTTTAGCATCTGCAAAGAAAATTGTTGCATAAATGGTTCAATTTCTAAAGGATGAAAAAAATATGCTTGGGTAAATCCTGTGTCAAAATCATCTACATTAATGCCAGTAGACATAGTTTTATTAAGAATAGGTATCCATTCACTAATTTTCTCAGGCGACCTCTTTAATAAAGAAATCAATTGAGCAAAAGTTGTAACAAATGTTATGACTAAAATACCATTAGGTTTTAAGATGCGAAGACATTGATCTATTGCTTTAATTCTATCTTCTTTGTTTATTAGGTGATACAAAGGCCCCATGCATAATACAGAATCAAAGCTATTTGCAGGAATAAAATCAATTTCTAATATATTTGCATGAATATAATTTTCTAATTTAATTCCAATTTCTTTACCTTTTTCTTTTGCAAATTCAATATTTTTTCCAGCTAAATCTATAAGTGTGACATTATGTCCTTGTGATGCAAGATAAAAAGAATACTTTCCTGGGCCACCACCAATATCAGCAATTTTAGATTTCGGTGGAATAGATTCATCCAAATTTCTTTTTGTAATTTCAAATTCGAGTGGATGTCTGTCCATTCTGGTCCATTCAGTATTAACACCATTATTGTAGTATTCTTGTATTATAGTCATTAATATTATTTACCTCCGTGGTAAATTACGTTTACCGTTTCCAGCATATCTGAAGTTGCGATCGAAGGATGCACTTTGAGTGAAGCGACCATCGGGAGCGAAACCAGATATGCTGTGTTATGTGATGTTAGCAAAAACTTTGCATTGTTAAAATTCGTGAGTATCAAACACAAACCTTCCCCCATCAACTATTATGCACTCACCATTGATATACGATGAATCGTCACTAGCCAAAAATAAAGAAACATTGGCAATTTCTTCTACTGAACAAATTCTTTTCAGGGGATACGTCTTGGCTATGTTAGCAATCCATTTTTCAACTTCATCTGGAGTACGATCGCCTTCTGAATTGGCTATTCTCACAAATCCAGGACAAATAGCATTGCAACGGATTTGGGGAGCAAAATCTATAGCTATTGTTCTCGTTAAGGAATTAATCGCAGCTTTTGTCACAGGATAGAC
>PGZO01000050.1 GCA_002841375.1 Firmicutes bacterium HGW-Firmicutes-7
TCCTACGAAAATAAACTTGATATGTGACGTCGAAACTTTCATGTTTCATTTTCATTCTAGTTGGTGAATATATTTCATGAAAGGTTTCCTACTGGACAAAAAGAGCCGCTTAAGCACTGATTGCGCTTAAACGGCTATACTCTTTGGAATAAATTTAATACTTATTGTTATTTAACACTATGCTCTGCATAATAACTTATTGCAAAATACTTTTCAATCCTTCTATTTCATCATTCATTTGCTCAACATATTCTGGGCCAGACTTAAACAAATAATCGTAACGATATAAAATGAATCCACCGTAATTTTTTTTCTGTCTAGCGTCTAACGTCATCGTCTGAAGAAGTCTCTTGTCTTCTATCCATTCTCTTTTTCCATTTCCTGCCCAATTATCTTCTCTGCCGATCTTATAAGCAGCTATTCCTATATAAAGCTTAACATTGTCATTCTTAATCGCTTTATCCCATTTCTCAATAAGAGCACTATAAGGATACTTAGAATGATTATACCCAAAATAGATTTGTGGACATATGTAGTCAACATATCCCCCATTGGCCAACCACTTTTCTGTATCTATAAATTGCTGATTATAGTTAGCCTCAAAACTACCTTGTGGACTTATTCCAAATTGAACTGAAGGATCACGTTCTTTTATTTGACTATAAACACCCTTTACAAGAAGATTAACATTTTCACGTCTCCAATCTTGTTGTGATAACTTTCCACCACTACTTGTATATTGATCGTAATCTAACTTGTCATAGCTTAAGTCAGTGCTTGGATAAAAATAATCATCAAAATGAATTCCATCCACATCATAATTATCAATTAATTCAACTACTCCTTGCGTAATTAACGTTCTAACTTCCTGATTTGCTGGATTAAAGAAAGTACCTTCATTAATTTTTATCACACGATTACTTCCATCAGATTGCCATAATATTGCTTTATTTACTGAACTTAATTCAGCTTTAGAACCTGCAGCTCGTATACGAAATGGATTAATCCATGCTTCTATTTTTAGTCCTTGCTTATGTGCTTCATCTACCATTATTTTAAATGGATCAAAACTAGGCGCTATGCCTTCTTTTCCATTAATTATGTATGACCATGGGTAATACTTTGATGGATATATTGCATCTGAAAAAGGTCTCACTTGAACAATTACAGTATTTAGTCCAAGTCCATTTATATTATCATAATACTTTTTAATCGTTTGCTGAAATTCTTTCTCAGATTTATTTGCAGCAAATATTTTTTGCAACTCTAAATAACTAATCCATACAGCTCTCATTTCTACATTTTCAGTGTTGTTTATATTTACTGCCCTTGCAAGTTCTTTGTCTGTTTTAGTAGCTTTATTAAGATTATCTGCCGAAATTGCATGTTGAGCAAGGAGGTCTTCTACAAGGATTTTATCCATACCTTTTGCACTAGTAGTAAGACTCTTGTACGAAAGCTTCACCATCTCGTCTCTAAGCAGTGCTTTGTTCGCAGTTGGCTTTAATGCTGTAAGCTCTTGTTGGTTTAATAATCCAACGCTGATTGAATACTCCAATGATTCATCCCATTTGTATAAGCCCTCTTGATCATTATAACCAAGTGCTCTCAGCAACATTGTTGTATATTCATTACCAGTGACTTGATTGCCTGATCCATAACTTACTTCACTGATCCCCTTTGTTAAACCTGTTGAATACAAATAATTTATATATGGATTTGCCCAAGTTGGGACATCAGTGAATGGATGTACAGTCTCAACATACTCTTGCGTTGCTTGTGTTTCCTTACCTAGAAGCCTTACAAGCATTACTGCTGCTTCAGCACGGGTAGAGGTTTTCGTTAATTCAAACCCATTTTGTGTTCCTTTAAACAATCCTAATGTTTGCAAGGTATTTGCATTATTAATATATTTGCCTCCTATAACTGCATTTATTGAGGAAAAACTTAATGCAATAATACAGATGGCTATAATTGACGCTACGACATTTTTCAAATAACGTGTTTTAAGCATAGTATTTTCTCCTTAATTATCCGTTTTTTTCATAAAGTAAACATATTATACCATAAATCTACATAAGATTTCCATGGTACTTCTATCCTTAAAAGTATTCAGTTAGCTATTTTTTAACTGTTCAATTCCAGCTTTTATTCTAGCAATTGATTCTTGTTTTCCAATAATATCCGCTATGTCAAATGCGCCACCAGGCGTTGAAGCTTTTCCTGAAAGAACCGTTCTAAGAGGCCATAGCATAAGACCATTTTTCATCCCTTGTTCACTTACATAACCTAGTACCAACTCATGTAAAGAATCAATATTCCAATTTTGATGCGCTTCTAATAATGGTAGAATTTTCTCTAAACTCTCTAGTGAATTTTCAGGATTGGTTTTCATTTTTTTATGATTATAAAGATCAACACTATATTCTGGAATCTCTTCAAAAAAATCAATTTGCTCAGAAATATCATTTAATACTTCTACTCTTGATTGAACGAGTCTAATAATTTTTTCTAAACTTAACGTATCCTTTTTAATAACCGTTTTGGCCAACGGTAATGCGAGCTTATAAAAATCCTCAAAAGACATATTTTTAATATACTCTCCATTCATCCATCGAAACTTCTTCATATCAAAAACTGCTGGTGATTTGTTAATATTTTTATAATCAAATAATTCAATGAGTTCTTTAAGCGTAAACATTTCTTCATTTGTTCCAGGGCTCCAACCGAGTAATGCGACGTAATTAACAATCGCCTCCGTTAGAAAGCCTTGCTCAAGTAAATCTTCATAGGAGGAATGTCCACTTCTTTTACTCAACTTTTGATGCTCTTCATTCGTTATTAAAGGGCAATGCACATAAACCGGCACTTCCCATCCAAAGGCATCATATAACCTATTATACTTCGGTGAAGAAGACAAATATTCATTTCCTCTAACTACGTGGGTAATTCCCATTAAATGATCATCAACTACATTAGCAAAATTATAGGTTGGAAACCCATCTGATTTCATAAGAATCATATCATCTAATTCTGAATTATCTACAGTGATTTCTCCATAAATATCATCATTAAAACTTGTTTTTCCTTCAATTGGATTGTTTTGTCGAATAACATACGGTAAATTATTAGATAGTTTTGTTTGTACTTCTTCTTTGGATAAGCTTAGGCAATGCTTATCATACCTAAACGCTTCTTTCTCATTTTCAAGATTCGTTTTTAGTCCTTCAAGTCGTTCCTTCGAACAGAAACAATAGTAAGCTTCGCCATTTTCAATTAACGAATGTGCATACTTTAAATAAATCTCTTGTTCATTTCTTTCACTTTGAACATAAGGACCTACACCGCCATCCTTATCTGGCCCTTCGTCATGAATTAATCCAGTACTTTGTAAAGTTTTATAGATGATTTCTAATGCACCTTCAACAAATCTTTCTTGATCCGTATCCTCGATGCGAAGCAGAAAATCTCCGCCTTCATGCTTTGCAATCAGATATGCATATAAAGCGGTTCTTAAATTCCCTACATGCATTCTACCCGTAGGACTTGGTGCAAATCTTGTTCTTATTTTTTTATTATGCATGATTTCTTCACTCCAATTAATCGTTTTCTATTTATACATACTCGTTAAAGAAATTATTGTTTAATATGTCATTCATAAAATCTTTTTTCTTTAAACTTTGTATTTCTGTTGCCTTCATATATCCAAAGGCCAACTGTGTCAATAATTTAATATCTACTTCAACGTCAAATTCCAAATCAACATTTTTGCTTACTGTATCGTTATGAATATGGAAGATATGGTTATTATCAACTATAAAATCATCGGTTACCTTAATCTTAATATCATTAACAAATAATTTTATATTGGCTTTCATAAAAGCCTCAACATTAATGATTCTAGCCATCATAAATGGCTGTAACTTAATAATATTTTGAGAAATATTCGGTGTAATATACTTGATTGGTGACCTACTATGATCCATAATGACAACCTTACCTAAATGGGTTACTTCTTTTATATAAGAAATTATCTCATTAAAGGTGTTATCAGTATTTGATACAAGTTCTCTTATATGAAGTATTTCATCCTCATAATAAGACATCACATATCCATCTTTAAAAATTAGTATCTTCCCGTTATCTGTAAGAAGTTCCTTATATAGCATCTCAAATGATGCACTATTTCTAATTGTCGATAAATTAAACTGCTTTGTAAATTCTTCAAAAATGTCTGCAAGCTTTGACATGTCCTTATCGTCTGCCACTGTATAATCATATTTAGTTGGTTTCACCATAAAAGTTGCACTATCACATTCAAACCTAAGATGATCTTCTATGAAGCCATACCCATACCTTTCATAGATTCTTGAATCAATAGGCATTAACAAGCTAAAAACTTCCCCACTTTCAAATAATCTATTAAGAGCTGCTTGCATTAACCTACCCATATAGCCCTTTTTTCTGTATTCAATAGCTGTTGCAACTGCAACAATATATGAAACATGGTATTTCTCGCCATTAAAACGAACTTCAAAGGGATTAAGATGAAGCATAGAAGTAATTCGCGTATCCTCTTTTATTGCCATCACTCTACTTGAAATAAATTTTTCCTTGAAGTAATAATCCACGAATTGAACTGAATCTGAAAAAGAGTTTACATATAAGTCACGGATTGCTTCTTTATCTTCATCTTTAATTGCAACTAGAATATCCATAGCAATGACCTACCTCTTTTTCAACAATTGAATACTTTTTAAGAATCTTAATTGGCTCATATGAAAGTTTTGATTTTCGTAGGCCTTCTATTCCTAAGTCTTCTTCTCTATTTACTATTTCTACATTTGGAAACTCATTAATAAGAAATAATTGATTTATTAAGGGGTACATACCTCTTATCTCATCATTCGCCTTTTCTACATGTATAACTGCTTCTTTTCCATTATTGGTTAAACTACCTATACTAATAGCTTCTAATATGCCGTCAACAAAAATACCAGCCGCCTTAATATCTAGCTGTTCTATATTGCTAATAATTTTACAAATTGCACTTAGCTCCTCATCTAATGAATCCGAAACTTCATCTTTGTGCTTTTTCCATTTTCTTAAATACTTACAAACATCATCTTTATCTTCTTTTAATAATTTTCTATAAACATATCTGCCTTCATACTCCGCATAAAATGCATTTAAATGATTTCTTTTCTTACTGTATTTTTTTCCTACTAATGTTCTTAACTTCTCTCCGTCATATAGGTAATCAAAATAATCCCGATTAGCTAAAATATCAAACTTTTCACCGTATTCTTTTCTAATAAAATCCTTGAAAAGTTTATCTGTTACATACATGCGAAATTTTATTTCCTTCTCTTGAAAATATAACAAGACAGCCTCAAATGCTTCTTTGAAATATTCTTCCTTACAAAGAGGCATCAGTGCTATAAATTTTCCATCAATTACTTCACTTAAAATAAGATAATTGTCTGTAAGTGCATATTGGGTTTGATTATACTTTGCCCATAAAAACATAACGTTGAAATTGTACTCACAACTTAGTATTTCTCTTGCCCTAAAATAAGGCTCTAATTGATTTTTTACGTCAATTGTTAACTCTCTAAAATCTAATAATGCCATTTTTTTTACCTTTCTATCAAGAAACAAATTGCTTGCGCACTAATTCCCAATTCTTGCCCAGTGAAGCCCAGTCCTTCTTCAGTTGTAGCTTTAATGTTTAACTGACTTTGATTAATATTTAGAACCTGACAAATATTAGCCTTCATTGCCACAATATAAGGTGCCATTTTTGGTTTTTGTGCTATGATAGTTGCATCTATGTTTCCTATTTGATACCCTTCTTTTTCAATAATTTCATTAACACATTCTAGTAACTTCATGCTTGAAATGTCTTTGTATTTATCATCTGAATCTGGAAAATGTTTACCTATATCTCCAAGTGCCATGGCACCAAAAATAGCATCCATCATAGCGTGTATTAATACATCAGCGTCTGAATGCCCAAGTAAACCTTTTTCAAATGGAATATTTACTCCACCCAATATTAATTCTCTACGATCAACTAACTTATGAACATCATAACCAATCCCAACTCTCATTACTTGGATCCTTCCTTTTTTGAACTCTTACCATTATATCACAACCTATTAGTTTTGCAAAATATAAATAAAAGCTTCCTATGCTACACGCAAAAAAAGACCTTTAAATTAAGGTCTTTTCAAGTAGCGGAAAAGGGATTTGAACCCCCGACACCACGGGTATGAACCGTGTGCTCTAGCCAACTGAGCTATTCCGCCATATTAATTTTTGTAGAGTATGATTCCTTGTATGTATGGTATCATATACTCTATAAAAGTGGGCGCAACAGGGCTCGAACCTGTGACCCCCTGCTTGTAAGGCAGGTGCTCTCCCAGCTGAGCTATGCGCCCTCTTACGAGTGGTTTATCACTTATTTATTGTTTTTATAATTATGTAATAGTCAAAAAGCAACTATCATTAACGACCCAGAAGGGACTCGAACCCTCGACCTCAAGCGTGACAGGCTTGCGTTCTAACCAACTGAACCACTGGGCCTAACTGTAAATCTAACAGGGGCAGTAGGACTTGAACCCACGACATCCGGTTTTGGAGACCGACGTTCTACCAACTGAACTATACCCCTAAAAACTCACCATAATGTATCTTGTTGTGAATGAGAATTAAATCTTGAAGTTTAAATATTTATCTATTGTACTTATATGTACAAACCAAACCTTACACTCATATATTTTAACTCTTACCTATTCGAATGATAAGTAATGTTATGAAATCATCTTGGTCAAGCCCTCGACCTATTAGTACTAATCAGCTGA
>PGZO01000082.1 GCA_002841375.1 Firmicutes bacterium HGW-Firmicutes-7
AATCTAATTTAAACTTCTCTTCTTCCCCACTTCCCACCTTGGATAAAAGGAAAGAAGAGAAGTTTTTAAGTATTGCTTACTATCTTATTCTGTATCCATTCAGGAACCAAAGTATTTCTTTTTTATTCCTTATATCTTGTTGAACTGAATAATTATTTTACATATTCTAATATTTTATCTAAGAGATCACATTTATATTTTTCATATACTTTTTCAGTTTGTTTTCTAAACGCTAAAATATCAATTTCTTCATTAGGAATAAAGATGTTGCCTAATTCATATTCATCAAAAATTCTTTTTTTATATTCTTCTGTTTTAGCAAGCAATAAACCTGAAAAATATGCCTCTGTTTGTTTTCCAGCAAGCATTATTACCTCTTGAAAATTGGAAGGTAACGAATTAAAATAATCTAAATCCATTAATAATACACATGGATTTGCATACTGATTTGTTTCGTTAAAGTACTTTGCTACTTCAAAATGTTTTGCAGTATAATAACCAACAACATCATTATCAGCAGCGCTTACAACTCCCATTTGTAAAGCAGTATATACCTCTGGCCAGGCTATTGGGCTAGGAATACCTCCCAGTGCATTGATGGTTTCTACTAATATGTCAGCTTGCGTTACCCGATATTTAACACCTTTTAAATCTTCTGGATTTTTAATTGGTTTATTAGAATAAATAGATCTCATGCCAAACGCTACCCAAGCGATTAGTTTGAATCCAGCTTTTTCAATTTCGGCATTCAATGCCTTTTCTAAGGGAGTACCGCTCCCACTTATAGAAACTACTTGCTCTCTATTAGCAAAAAGAAAAGGCAAATAAAAAACACTAAGATTGGGGTTAAATGTTGATAAGGGGGCTAAGGCAGTTCGAGTCATTTGTAAGGTCCCTATCTTTACTTCTTCTAAAGTTTCTTTTTCGCCACCAAGTACTCCCCCTATTAATGCCTTAACTTTAATATCACCACCTGTTAATTGTTCAACTTTTTTCCCAAAAAATATAATTGACTCTGCTGCCGGATTCCCAATATTTGTAACATCAGCAACTTTAATTTCATATGTCTCACTAAAAGATGCAGGGGTGATAACTAACATGATAATAAAACTCAATAAAATAATTACTACACCCTTTTTCATTTTAAAATTACCTCCTACTTTTTTTAAAATTTATAAACGTTTTTAGCAAACTTAACAAAAAATTATTCTATATCCAATGGCATCCCTCCTAATTTATTATTAGATATCAATAGTAATTTTAGATTTAGTTTCCTCTAGTTCATTACTATTGTATCAAGAGCTATTTTTGTTTAAAGTTATATGAAATT
>PGZO01000051.1 GCA_002841375.1 Firmicutes bacterium HGW-Firmicutes-7
GTGTTGGGTCCAACATTAAAAGGTATTCATCTAGTTGATGATCCATATGAAAAGCCATATGGAGAGCAGCATGATGTGATTTGGGATGGATTAGGCATACTTGATTATGTAATTGTGCCACACTATAAATCTGAGCACTTTGAGTCAGAAGCAATCGAAGAGGTTGTACAATATTTGATAGAGAACAAGATGTTTTTTATCACATTAAGAGATGGCGAAATATTAGTAATCGAATAGTAAACTATAGGATTTCTAATACGACCAGCAGGCAACGTCATATAACAATATGTTTCCGACATTCACCAGCTTAGCGCTGGGGGAAGATTAGTGGTAAAGAGCTGGATGAACATCGGAAACACGAAAACGTTAGGCGACAGTGACAACTAGGCTTGTAGTTATAAATTACAGAATCTAAATGGGGGAGTAAGCATGAAGTTAAAACATACAAAGACTATTAGATGATGGAGGCAGGTTGATATCTAGTGAGCTTGATATATATGATGAATGGGGATGGGTAAGTCTGATAATTTGGATAATCTAATTTATTTATATCGAGATTTCCTTCAAGAATATGAGGTGCACCATGAGGAGTTTTTAAGACACTAGGTGCGAGCACCGCTACGAAGAAGGGCTCTGTGTGCTTAGTTCAGAAACATCAGAAACACGAAACGTTAAGCGCCATTCTCTGTAACTAAGAGATAAGTAAATCAAATATTAATTTATAAGTATAAGTTTTGGAAATACAGAGAATAGTTAACATGAATGTAAGGCTTATGATAGGAATCTGAATTAATTTGTGTTAGATTATGCATAGAATGGATTTTTATGGAGTGATTTATTGGCATATGGAATTGGGATTTTTAGGAGGTTTTAAATGAACAGAATAGTTAAGATTAGGAATGAAAAAGAAACAGATTATGAGAGAGTAGAAGAAATAACGAGGAAATCTTTTTGGAATTTATATATTCCAGGGTGCATAGAACACTATTTAGTTCATGTTATGCGATCCCACAAGGACTTTGTGCCGGAGTTAGATCTGGTGATTGAAGTTGATAATCAGATCATCGGGAATGTAATGTACACAAAAGCAAAACTGGTTGATGAGTCAGGAGAAGAAAAAGAAATCCTTACCTTCGGTCCGGTTTGTATTATTCCGGAATACCAAAGAATGGGTTACGGGAAAATGCTTATAGATCATTCTTTTGAACAGGCGGTTTTACTTGGTTATGATGTGATTGTAATATTTGGAAATCCAAGCAATTATGTAAGCTTTGGCTTTAAGAGTTGTAAAAAGTACAATATCTGTCTTGAGAATGAAACATTCCCAGCAGCAATGATGGTAAAAGAACTGAAACCGGAAGCTTTGAGCGGGAGGAAATGGGTTTATTATGATAGCCCTGTGATGAAGATAGACGAACAAGAAGCCGAGCGCTTTGATGAGAGTCTGGAAAAAATGGAGAAGAAATTCCAGCCAAGTCAGGAAGAATTTTATATTCACAGTCATTCTATTATACAGTGAAATTCCTTTAGTGGTATAAAGATAAGCTATGACTTCTAATTTTTATATTATGAGCATAACCAAAGTCAGACAAGGCAAGTCGGATTCCCATTATGTTTATACCCAAAGTCGTAGGTTACTGGTGTATTTTTTAATAAATTTTGGTAATAACTTGTTGTATGATGGTGCCAGCGGAAACAGAACTACAGAAAATGTATATTATACGAGGAGAAAGAGAATGAGGGAGTTTAATATCGGCTCAATCGTGCCATTTGGCGGTTACCATTGGCGCGTTCTTGATATACAAGGCAATGCGGCCTTGATTATAACTGAATACATGATTGAACAACACCCCTATAATAATTGCGCTGGTGATGTGACATGGGCTGATTGTTCGCTAAGAAAATATCTTAACGGTGAGTTTTATAACAAATTCACCGCAGCCGAACAGTCTAGAATCATTCCGGTAATGAACAAAAACCACGACAATCAGTGGTACGATTCAAGAGGCGGAGAAGATACTCGGGATTACATATTTCTTCTAAGCATTGAAGAAGTGGTGTGCAAATATTTCGGTGACAGCAGTAAAAATCTTCAAAACCGTAGCGCCAAACAACGATACTGGTTTCAAAGGAAAGACAAAAACAACAACAAGCGAAGATCGACATTTGATGGATATGTATGGTGGTGGTGGCTTCGGTCGTCTGGGCGTGACAATAGAAGAGCCGTATATATCCACGGTGACGGCAATATTGGCATTCAGGGAAACGGCACCTTCCGCTACAGCAGCACCACGATTCATCCTTCAACAGGCGATAACTGCGGCGGAGTTCGTCCCTCTCTGTGGTTGAGCTTGGAATTATAAATCTTGGGGCACTTTTCAAATGGTTCGATTATCATTACAACATAAAAGGAGAAAATTAAAAATGAGCAAGTACGAAAACGCAATGAAACTGATGGAGGAGCGGTGCGGAAATGGCAAGGAAGAAGTGATTGCCCTTGCGACAATATCACTATCTCCGAGCGCTGCCGGAAATCCACGCCCCGTTGTTCGTATGGTCTGCGCCTATTATGAAGGCGGCGTATTTTATGTTTCTACGGATGCAAAGAAAAATAAAATGCTGCAAATTGAGAAGAACGCCGAGGTTTCCGTAGGTGGGTTAAGCTGGTATGCGTTCCAAGGCACCGCCGAAAATCTCGGTTGGGTCAAAGACGAGAAAAATACGGAAATCAGAGCGAAATTCAAAAGCTTCTTCGATTGGTTCGATGAAGTTGGCGACGAAAACAATCCGACCTCAATCGTTCTTCGTATCACCCTTACAGAGGGTACTATTACTGACAATGAAAGAAAATACGGTGATCGGCAGTATGAAGTTGATTTTATCAATCATATGGCAAAATAAATAAATCCGTATAGTATAAGTGTTCGCGCCTGTAGTCGAAGTAAAACAAAGCTATTGTAAATTCATTTAGCAAGCCATCTGTCAATTAGGGAAAAAACTGAAGAACTATTTCGAGATTATTCCAATGAGGTTTCCAAGATTAATATAGCATATGAATTTGTTCGAGATGAAATTTCTCATTCTTGGGATATCCAAAGTACATGAATTACTAGAAGAGCATCAGAAGTGTTAATTTTTCAAGAAGGTATTTGTTATGCAAAATCTAATCTTTTTGCAGCGTTACTACGTGCAATAAAGATCCCAGTGGGATTCTGTTATCAAAAGATTACATTGGGTGACACACCTGAGACAGGATATTGCGTTCACGCCTTAAATGGGGTCTATTTATCTGATTATGGTAGATGGATTAGATTAGACACTAGAGGTAATAAAGAAGGAGTTAATGCGCAGTTTTCATTAGAGTATGAACAATTGGCGTTTCCGATACGAAGTTACTATGATGAGAAGGATTACCCAACGATATATACAAAGCCTAATAAAAGAACAATGGACACATTAAGTAATAATACGAATTGTTTGGATATGTATAAGAATAATTTGCCTACGGATATTTAAGAATATTTTGACTATAGACTATTGGCAATTGCCGTCTTTTTTTCAGTATAAATTTATTGATTACTATTTTACATGCGTCTAAGTGAGTCAGTTGTTTGCTTCGTATAACAGGTTGTTGCCAAAATTATCAGCATTTAAGTATTTGGTTATCGGGAAGTGATCGAGCTGATAACTTCGGCAACAACGAAAACGTTAGATAACATCCTATCACTAGGTTTTATAGTAAGCCTAAGACTGTTTGTAATATAAATGTTTGGAGTTATATCCAATACAATTAAGAAGTTTTAGGAATAAGTATCCAGACGAGAAGATAATTGCTTATGCAGGATCTAAGGGGATAAGATTAAATTCTGAAGAAGAAGTAAAAAGAGAAATTAATTGGGCACTGTCTAGGCGTTCCTTATTTATACTATCAGAAAAAAGAATCTTAATGGGTAGTTGGAATATTAATATTAATGATATCTAGTTGGCTGAATTATTAAAGTATCGCAGTGGTATGGTTCTAAAAATAACGGTTGCAATGGTATACATTATCAATTTGGTTTGCAATATATTAAAGAATTATTAAATCAGCATTCACTGATTATTGAGGTAACAAAAAGTAAAGTTAAGTTTTCACTTTTTAGTATTGTTATTCGAGCACTTGCTGTTGCATATCTAGTTTATGAGCTGATATTAAGAAAATTAATCTTATAAGATTGCAAGTACACGCTTAGAGATTTTATTTTTAGTTCCATTGAACATCCCTGATTGTCTTACCGTTGGATCAACACCACAAAATGCAACTAAAGAACTGGCAGAAGAGAATCTATCAATGTTGCCTATTTCAGCAGCAAGAATTGGGGCAATAATATTACCTACACCAGGAATAGATTTAAGCAACTCTACAGCTTCAATAGATTTAGAACACTGCTTTATTTCTAAACTGACGTAGGGGTATAGTTTAAGCTTCCCACCACAATTATTTTGATAAGATAGGATGTGATATTTATGTTTTTTAGTAATGGTAGGTCTCATTATAAAAAGATCAGAACAGCAACTATTATTGTAATTGTACTTTTTATTTTTTATGTAGTAGGGTACTATGTCATGGGGTATATGGGATTAGTATATATGAAAAATGATGAAGGAAAGAAAGTGTATGAATTTATTGAGGATATGAATGTGGATGGAAAAAAAGAAAATGTGAAGTTTGTAAATCACTATTATTCATATTATCAAAAAAATATTTGTGACTCAGAGTATACTCGGAATAACCTGAAAATTTATATAGATGGTGAAGAGATGTATTATGATAGCATTAGCACATTAGGGCCTCTTCTTAATCCCAAGATTATTGATTTAGTTGAAGAAAACACTAAGAAAAAGCAAATTTATGTTCATGCCGATGGTGGTGGACCAGCTATACCTACGGATTACTTCTTTTACATTAAAAAAGGGAAAGTTGTGGTTAGTAGCGTTAAATCTGGCTTTTAACAATTTATAAATATCTACAGAGTAGTGGAGCAAATTGCAACTGATAAAGAATTGGAGAAACTAACTTTAAAAGAAAAAGCTACACTTGTAACAAACCTGTTTCAAGCTATAGCATCGAATCGAGATATCGTATTAAAACTTAATAAGAAAACCAGGAAGAAGTAGTATGTCATTCCAATTTGCAGTTGCATGCTCTATACATAAATATTAAGGTTTGAAAGGACGATTTATGCCATTTACATTTGCACACCCATTTGCAGTTTTGCCATTAGGATATTGAGATTGAAAAAGAATAGCAAACAGTCGCACGCCTCATGAACCAGCTAATATATGTCAAAAAAATATTTGAAAGTAAAAGAGCTCATTGCAAGTAAACCTATAAATTATAGGTTTTTATCATAATATTATTAATAGACAATAGAAAATGGTTTATAGGTTGAATTAGTTTGTATAATAGTTACAGAAAGGATTAAGTTATGAAAAAGATTTTAAATTCTTGGATTTTTTGGTTGATTTCATGGGTTTTTTCCTCAATTATTTTTATTGGAGGATTTTTTCTATATTCTATTGTTTTTGTTATTGGATATATGTTCACAGACGGATCTATGGATGGATGCTATATTCCTTTATTCCCACCAGCTGAAGTTAGTATAATAATATATACTATTATATTTTTTGTTTTTGCTTTTGTTATATTTTCATTTATTAAATTTATTATTTTAGTAGTAAAAAGCTAAACATAGCAATTTTTTCATGAATGAAGAGACTGAAAGTGGTTTAAGATGAACTCAGATAGCCAATCGTTTACTACAGATAACATTATATTTACATTCATCAGCATTTAGCTGTATAAATAGTTACTGAGCTGATGAACTTTGGCAATACGCCGTTAGCTGACATTTTTTATTTCGGCTAAAGTTGTATTTGAATAGGTCAAATCATTTATTTGATAGAAAACTATTGTATATGTTCATTCTGATGCCATAGATGGCATAAAAGCAGGAGAAATAATTGTTAAGTGATGTAACTTTTCTATGCTTGTATACGTCTAATAGTATAATTTGTCATTTGAATCAGAAGATGATGCTATCTTATTTGATGTTATTACAATCGATAAAGAACAACTTTGGGTATATCTCACTCATATTGATATTTTTAAACAATGAAGTAATTGAATTGCCAGTAAAGATTATCCCATTGGCATGATAGCAATTGGTTATCCAGCAGAACAGAATGAGAATTATGATAGATTTGACAAATCTAAAGTACAATATGAAAAGTGGTAATTTGGTTTGAACTTAATAGACAGCTTCCGTGACAGTTATTATGGAGATATTTAGAGTAGGAGGCAACAGTTCGAGGGCTATAACCCCGAAGCTCCATTTCTTTAATTAAAGACTGACGATAAATTTCATAAATAAATAAACTCCTTTCAAGCAAATGGACGAGTAACTAGACCATCATACTCAAAAGGAGTTAGATTAAAGTAGCTAATCACTAAAGCATTAAAAGCCACCGCGGCAGCGGTTTAGTACAACAATATGTTGCCAACATTCATCCGCATCAAGTTTAACAATGTCATAAGTAATTGAGCCGATGAACGTCGGTAACACGCAAACGTTAA
>PGZO01000083.1 GCA_002841375.1 Firmicutes bacterium HGW-Firmicutes-7
TAGAAAAGATGGCGAAAGAGGGGGTATTAAAAGATATAGAGAAAGTTTATCAAGATTTAGAAGTGGAATTAGAAAAGTTTAAAGAATTCACTTCCAGACCTGGATGGGAAGAAAAATGAAAATCTTAATAGCAGAGGATGATTTAGTATCATCCAAGCTCTTAAAAAAATATTGGGAGCTCAAGGATATGATGTATTAACCGCAAAGGATGGCCAGGAAGAATGGAAAATTTTTCAAAAAGAAAAAAAGGATATTGTTCTTGCAGTAATTGATTGAATAATGTCGAGAATGGATGGTTTAAAATTATGCCAAAAGATTAAAAAATCCCAGATTCCATATTATGTTTATGTGATATTTCTGACTGGTAAAGTAAATATAGATAATGTTGTGGAAGGACTGGAATCAGGTGCTGATGACTATCTAACTAAACCTTTTGATAAGAGAGAATTACTATCTCGTATAAATGTTGGGAAGAGGTTTGTTCAACTCTAGCAGAAATTAAGGGAAGCCAACAATAAGCTTCATTTATTGGCTATTACAGATGGGCTTACTAGAACATTAAATAGAAAAGCTTTTTTAAAGCGGTTAGAAGAAGAATTATCTAGGATGAGCAGAGAAAATAGTTTTTTTTGCCTGATTATGTTTAATATTAACTATTTCAAAAGGGTAAATGACAAATGTGGAAGAAGGTAAAGCAGCACCCTGAATTCAGTTATAAAATTCTTAAAGAAGTTAATTTTCCCTGGGATGTTAAGCCCATTATCTACGCTCATCATGAAAGATATGATGGGAAGGGGTATCCCTCTGGGTTAAAAGGGGAGAAAATCTCCCTGGGGGCAAGGATCCTTGCCGTAGCAGATACCTTTGCGGCAATGACTTCTGACCGGGCCTATAGAAAGCGTTTGAGCAAAGAAAAGGTCATCAGGGAATTAAAAAGGGTGGCCGGGACTCAACTTGATCCTGAGCTCGTGAAGGTCTTTGTTGAGATGTTGATGTCAAAGGAGAAAAAATAGTTTTAAATTTTCCATGCTTAGATGGAAGAAAGCAAAAGAGTTCAGATCCCAATAATTGTGATTAATATGATATAAAACGGTTGTACTAACTCAACAATTCGGTAACTTTTTTGACTTTTATAAAAGGCTTAGAATGTACAAACGCACATGGATTATTTGACTAAGGAAGGAAAACTTGTTAAGATGTTATTAATAAATTTTTAAAAAGTTTTGAGGGAAGATTAGATGTTTAAGTATAGGCTTGAAGTCACAAAACAAAAATT
>PGZO01000005.1 GCA_002841375.1 Firmicutes bacterium HGW-Firmicutes-7
AGCAATTAGAAAAAGTAGGACAATCTATTGAAGTAGCGGTTGCCCATACGCAAAAGATCATGGATGCAAACACTACGCAGACAGAAAAATCCAAGGAAGCAACGCAGTTTATTGAGCAATTAAGTAGTAGAAGTGCTTCGCTTGAATAACAAATGTGATACAAAGGAATTGGGTAATACATGAAGTGTGCAATAAATATGCATAAAGATAAGGCTTACAGAACGTTATCGTTTCGGAAGCCTTATCTTTGTTTTTTAAAACATTATTCCTTCCAGGGTAAAGTTTGATCTCAATATACGATTTATTATGATATAATGGAAATAATTGTAAAATTAAGTGACTTTATAAGGATTCTAACAGGAGTACGGAGGTTTTGTATCAATTTACTCTGAGAAATGATTATAAAAAGAATATCTTGAATTAGAAAAGAAGGTGAAAAAATATGGAAAATGATTCTGTAAAGAACATAGATCCTTCAGCATATAGATTTTCGGAGATTTTTGATTTAAATGAAATTCAAAAGCTTCAAGATTTATTTTCTGCTGCCACCGGGGTGGCATCAATTATTACAGAACCTGATGGAAAGCCTATTACAAGACCAAGTGGATTTTGTAGTTTTTGTAGTGAAATTGTAAGAAAAACAGAAAAAGGTCTGAAAAATTGCTTATTATCTGATGCAATAATAGGAAGCCCTAAAGTTGATGGACCTCGTATGCAAAAATGTTTGAGTGGAGGGTTATTAGATGGTGGAGCAAGTATTATTGTTGAAGGTAAGCATATTGCCAATTGGTTAATTGGGCAAGTTTTAGATGACAACTTCGAAATTAAACAATTGCTTCCCTATGCAGATTTCATTGGTGTTAATCATGAATTGTATATTAATGAATTGGTTAAAGTTAAGAGGATGTCAAAACATCAATTTGAAAGTATATGTGACTTCCTCTTTTTAAATGCGCAACAATTATCTAAGTATGCATTGGAAAATCTTTCGTTAACATATGAGATGAATCAAAAGATAATGAATGAAGCTGCAATGAAGCATTTAAATAAAGAACTCGCTTTAAATGTAAAGCTAAGAACGCTGCAATTAGAAGAAGTAAATAGCCACTTAGAAGCAGCTAATATACGTGCAGAAGAAGCCAATGCAGAATTAGAAGAAGCGAATGCGGAACTAGAAGAAATTAATACAATCTTAGAAGAAGAAATTTCTGAACGTCAAAAGGTTGAAGAAGAAATAAAGCATTTAAATGAAGATTTAGAAAACATGGTTATGCAACGGACAAAGCAACTTCAGAAAATGAATACTGCACTACAAGAGGAAATTCTTGAACGAAAGCGAATTGAAGAGGAGTTGAAAAAAAGTGAGGATCAATATAGGTTATCTGAGGAAAGCCTTAATAAGGCACAGAAAGTTGCACATCTAGGCAGTTGGAGTTGGGACAAACGTAATAACAAGTTAGAATGGTCGGACGGTATGTATCATATTTTTAACCTTGAAAAAAGAAGTGTAAAGGGTAGACTTGAAGACACTATTCATAAACTCGTCCATCCTGAGGATTTACACTTGTTTCTACAATTTAAAATGGATTTTATTGAAAAGAAGCCAATGGAATATCGGATTATATGGCCTGATCAATCCATTCACTACATTTGGACGAAAGTTGGGGATGTATTTTTAGATAAGTTAGGTAAGCCTATATTTTTAACGGGTATATCGCAAGATATTACAGAAAGAAAAATTATTGAAGGTGCTAAGAAACAGGCAGAAGCAGCTAATGACGCTAAAAGCACCTTTCTTGCAAATATGAGCCATGAAATACGAACCCCAATTAATGCGATTATAGGGTTTAATTATCTCATTCAGAAAACACAACTTACTGATGTACAAAGAAATTATGTGGAAAAAACAATAATATCAGCACAAAATCTCGTAGGACTTGTCAATGATGTTCTTGATTTTTCCAAAATTGAAGCCAATAAAATTAACCTTGAAGACAACTTATTTGATTTATATGAGGTATTAAATAGCATTTCAAGTATTGTGAGTTTTAATCTATATGATAAAAAATTAAAACTACAATATTCTGTAAATCCAAATATTCCAAAGTTATTAAAAGGGGATGCATTTAGACTCAATCAAATTCTCCTTAACCTAATAAATAATTCTATAAAATTTACAGAACAAGGTGAAATAACCGTTACGCTTGATATAGAAAGTAAGGATGAGAAACATGTTATGTTGAAATTTATTGTAGAGGATACTGGCATTGGTATGAGTGAAGAGCAACAAAGTAAACTTTTCGATGCCTTTTCTCAGGTAGATATGTCGACTACTCGAAAATATGGTGGAACTGGACTTGGTCTTTCGATATCTAAAAGTCTTATTAAACTTATGGGGGGAGGCATTCAAGTAAAAAGTAAGCTAGGGCAAGGTTCCCAGTTTGTATTTACTGCTCAATTTGAATGGAATAATAGATTTGGTATTGATGAGAATACGTATAAGAAGCTTGATTTTATTAAAGTGCTTTTGGTATGTAAGGATCATAATATGGCATCAATTATTGGGAGTGAGCTTGTCCAATTTGATATAAAAATTAAAACAGTCGAAGCGGTATCAGCTGCTATTCAAACATTACTGGAAGAGGACGGTACTAATTTAGTAATTATCGATTGGAAGTTATTTGTAGAAGACGGTTTATATGCTGCAAATGAAATAAAAGCTGCAATGGGGAGTTTAACACCAATTATTAAAATTGTAAGTGCTTCAAGAGAGCATGAACTTGAACTACTTGAAAATGAAAATAACATTAGCCCGATATACTATTTTCCTATGGGAAAAGTGCAGCTTTATAATAAATTGACCCGTGTTTTCCCCGTAAGCTTTAAAAATGAGGAGAATACTGGAGACGTATCGATGAAGGATTTAATAAATACACCTAACAGTATAAAAATATTACTTGTTGAAGACAATGACATTAATCAAGAATTAGCAAAGGCCATTCTGGAAGAATATGGTTATACCATTCATATTGCGGAGCATGGTCGTATAGCGCTAGACATGATATTACAGGAAACATATGACATCGTGCTAATGGATTTACAAATGCCGGTGATGGACGGATACGAAGCGACCAGAAAAATTAGAGAAATTGATAGGTTTAAGAATCTTCCGATAATAGCAATGTCTGCTCATGCTATTAAAGGTATAAAAGAAAAAGTATATGAAGTAGGCATGAATGACTATATTACGAAGCCTTTTGATGTATCAAAGATGATAAGTACGCTAAAAAAGTGGATAAGTGTTGAAAAGTAAAGCTGAAAAATATATAATACTTATTCTTTGAAGAAATGAAAACTTGACCGATATTGTGGGGCAGGTTTTTATTTATTTTAAAGTTTTATATGAATTTCAATAAGCCATCTCTAATTAATTACAAAGAATGTATAAATTTATATACGAATGGAACATGCTATTAAAGACGTTTGTAATTAAAGGAGAAAGGAGAAATAAAGTCAGCTTCTACATGTGATTAACCGTATAAAATATGTTTATGCCTAAGAGAATATTATTTGAAAAAGGTTCATTAGATTATGAAATGGCTCAGAAAATATACATGAAATTCAAAGATAAGGAGTCTATAGAAATCATACATTTGACATCCAATCAACTTAAACAACACATCCCAGGGGAGGACTTATATGCTCAATATAGAGAGGGGAAAAAGACTTTGGTCGTTGGCACTAAGAAAAGTTTGAAGTTCCAATCTTGTAAACCTTCAGCCCATTATCAGCTTCCGTTAGTATTAGGGTGTATGGGGCAATGTCAATATTGTTATTTAAATACACAGTTAGGAGATAAGCCTTTTATAAGAGTCCATGTCAATATTGATGATATATTCGTTCAAGCACAAAAATATATAGATGAAAGATTACCAGAAGGTACCTTATTTGAAGGAGCGGCAACATCTGATCCTGTGCCGGTAGAACCATACACCAACTCTTTAGAAAAAACGATAAGATTCTTTGGAGACAATGAAAATGCTAAATTTAGGTTTGTAACAAAGTATAATGATATAGATACACTGCTTGGCTTAGCACACAATGGACATACTGAAATAAGATTTAGTATAAATACAGATTCGGTTATTAACCAATATGAGCAATTTACCGCCTCTCGTGATAAGCGTATAGAAGCAAGTATAAAAGTGGCTCGTGCAGGTTATCCTACAGGCTTTTTGATTGCTCCAGTGTTTATTTATCCTAATTGGAAAGAAGAGTATCGTGATTTACTACTGAGATTGAGGAGCAAGATTCCTAGTGACCTAGTATATCCGATAACTTTCGAAGTGATTTCTCATCGGTATACGACTAAAGCTAAAAATATAATCCAACAAGTATTTCCCGATACAACGTTACCTATGTTAGATGAGGAGCGTAAATTTAAATATGGTCAATTTGGATATGGGAAATATGTATACCCAAAGGAAAGCCTCGAAGAGATCAAACAGTTTTTTCAAAAAGAGATTGAGGAATTATTTAATCATAAAGAAGTCAAATATATTATATAAGGTTTGAATGTTAATATTATATTTAAGTGGGTGATTTGTTGGATAGGGCAAATGTTTTTAATAAAAGCATCATATTATTACAATACTTCCAATTGACATACTAGAATACTAGTGATATAATATGCTATATAAATAACAAACCCGAAAGATTTAGTTCTATTTATACCAAATATGATTTTTGGAGCATAGGAGTGAAATTTACATGAAAATGATTTTACGTTGGTTTCCTAACGGAGATGACAGTGTAACGTTACAACAGATTAAACAGACGCCAGGTGTAACAGGCGTTGCTACCTGCCTGCCCCAAATACCTGTAGGTGAAGTTTGGCCGCTGGAAGTCCTAGAAGCATTAAAAAAAGAAATAAATGATGCAGGCCTTGAAATGGAAGTCATTGAAAGTGTTAATATCCATGAGGATATTAAGAAGGGACTTCCAGAACGAGAGCAGTATATACAAAACTATATTAAAACCTTGGAAAACATCTCTAAAGTGGGCGTTAAATGTTTATGTTATAATTTTATGCCGGTTATTGATTGGGCTAGAAGTGATTTAGAGCATCCATTAGCTGATGGAAGTACGGCTATGGCATACAGACATGAAGAGGTTATAAAAATGAACCCTGCTACGATGGCAGATGTTATGGCAAGCAAAGCGAAAGGTTATTCGCTACCAGGATGGGAGCCAGAAAGATTAGGTGCTATGGCTCAAGACATTGAATTTTATAAAAACATGTCGACAGAAACCTACTGGGAAAATATGAAGTATTTTTTAGATGCTGTAATCCCTTATGCAGAAAAATATGACATAAAGATGGCTATTCATCCAGATGATCCACCATGGCCTCTTTATGATTTACCTAAAGTGATTACAAATATTGAAAATGTTAGGAAATTCTTGTCTCTGAATGAGAGTGTATATAATGGATTGACGATTTGTTCAGGAAGCTTAGGATCAAGCTTAGACAATGATATCCCGGAAATAATCAAAGAATTTTCGGGTCAGGGAAGAGTTCACTTTGCACATATTCGTAATTTAAAGCATTTAAATGAAAAGGATTTTGATGAATGCGCCCATCTAAGTCAATGTGGGGACTTAGATATGTTTGAAATTGTTAAGGCTTATCATGATACTGACTATACTGGTTATATAAGACCTGATCACGGACGTATGCTATGGGGTGAGAAGGCGAGACCAGGTTATGGTTTATATGATCGAGCGCTTGGTGCAAACTATCTCTTAGGTTTGTGGGAAGCCATTGGAAAAATGAAAAAGTAAATATACACCACCTATTTTGGGTGGTGTATAAATATATATTTGAAAGGATAGCGTGAGGTGTATTATGTTAGAATTAACAGAAAAAAGCATTAATAACAAAGAAAATTGGAAATTTGCTGGTATAAAATTACCTGAATTTGATTATCTACAAATGGCTGAGAAAACAAAAGAAAATCCGATATGGATACATTTTGGTGCAGGAAATATTTTTCGTGGTTTTATAGCTCAGCTGCAGCAACAACTTTTAAATAAGGGGTTATCTGAATATGGCATCATTGCTACAGATACTTTTGATTACGACATCATTGATAAAATCTACAAGCCCTATGATAATTTGACAATGCTTGTGAGTCTTTTTGCAGATGGACAAATGAAAAAAGAAGTAATTGGAAGTATTGCAGAAGCATTGAAAGCAGATTTTGATGCTACTGATCAGGTTAAAAGACTAAAAGAAATCTTTAAAAATCCTAGCTTACAGATGGTTAGTTTTACCATTACTGAAAAGGGTTATGCCTTAAATGATGCACGAGGAGATATTTTGGAATTGGTAACTACTGATTTTATTAATGGTCCAGATAAGCCTAGACATGCTATGAGTATCATTACCGCCTTAGTTTATGAAAGGTACTTAGAAGGAGAATTGCCAATTGCATTAGTAAGTATGGATAACTGTAGTCATAACGGTGAAAAACTTCAAGCAGCAATTTTGAAAATCGCAAACGAATGGATTAATAATGGGTTTGTTAATAAGGATTTTTTGAGTTACTTGAATAATGAGTCAAAAGTTTCTTTTCCATGGAGCATGATTGATAAAATAACACCAAGGCCCTCAGAGGTTGTTAAAGATCAGTTGGAACAAATTGGGCTAGGAGGCATGGCGCCTATTGTCACATCTAGAAATACTTTTATTGCACCATTTGTTAACGCAGAAGTTCCACAATACCTAGTAATCGAGGATAAATTTCCAAATGGTAGACCTTGTTTGGAGAAGGCAGGTGTTTATTTTACGGATAGGGATACTGTGAATAATACGGAGAGGATGAAGGTGACAACTTGCCTAAATCCACTGCATACAGCACTAGCTGTGTATGGATGTCTCCTAGGATATACAAGTATCGCAAAGGAAATGATGGATACTGATCTTAAGCTTCTTGTCGAAAAAATTGGTTACAAAGAAGGAATTCCAGTAGTTGTGGACCCTAAAATTTTTAGTTCTATGGTGTTTATTAAAGAAGTAATCGAAGAAAGACTTCCAAATCCATTTATCCCTGATGCGCCTCAGAGAATTGCAACGGATACTAGTCAGAAAATGGCTATTCGATTCGGTGAAACAATTAAGTCCTATATAGAAAGGACTGATTTGAATCCGTCTGATTTGGTATTTATACCTCTAGCAATTGCAGGATGGTTAAGATACCTAATGGGCGTGGATGACAATCTAAAGCCTATGGATGTAAGTAGTGACCCTATGTTGGAAGAATTAAAACAAATTCTAAGTGGAATTGAGGTAGGTAAGCAAGAAACGTATAACAACCATTTAGAATCTATATTATCAAACCCTGTTTTATTTGCTGTGAATCTTTATGAAGCGGGTTTAGCAAATAAAGTTGAAAGATATTTTCTTGAATTAATAAAAGGAAAGAACGCTGTACGAAATACTTTGAAAAAGTATTTGTATGAGTAATCATCCTTTAGGGAGGTTTGTCATTTTTATTGACTAATTACAAGAATACTAGTAAACTAAAGGAAAAGGTAAAATTAAGGAGAAAGTCATGCATATTACAGAAAGATTTGCAAAAGAAACAGCGCGTGATTTTGCCCTTCGTACATTAAAACACAACATTATTATTTTAGAACTTGCTCCAGGCAGTCTAGTTAGTGAAAATGAACTGGCTAGTGAAATGGGACTTTCTCGTACGCCTGTGCGGGAGGCGTTGATTGAACTCAGTAGAGCACAAATTGTTGAAGTTTATCCTCAAAAAGGAAGTGTTGTTTCTAAAATTGATTATCATATGGTTGAAGAGGCAAGATTTATACGTGTTGTTCTTGAAAAAGCAATAGTAGAACTTGCATGTGAATGTGCGTTGGAAGATGATTTAAGTTTATTAGAAAAGAACATTAAGCTTCAGGAATTTTATATTCAAAATCCTTCTCCTGATAAGCTTTTGGAATTGGATAATGAGTTTCATCTTGATTTATTCAAAATGGTTCATAAGATACAGACGTATTATTTAATGGATAGTATGATGGTGCATTTTGATAGGGTTAGAAGCATGAGCTTACACACAATTAAAGATATCAAAATTGTAGAAGATCACAAAGCGGTTTTAGAAGCCATTAAGAATAAAAATAAGGATCAAGCAAAACAAGCAATAACGAAGCATTTATCTAGGTATATAATTGATAAAGATGAAATTCAAAAAGAATATCCGGATTATTTTAAGTAAAAAATAAAAATATATCGATAGAATTAATAAGGGGGTGTCTACTGAGACAGCCCCTTATTAATATGGAAGGATTTCACTAGATTCAAGAGGTTGACGGTACATGTGCTATACGATAATAAAATGTAAAAAAATAGCAAAGTATGTAAATAAATAAAAATTACTTTAAAATTAGGCTAGAAACCTAGAATATAAAAGTAAAATAATGGTTGACAAATTGTTGGATGACCAATAATATAAAATAATAGAAATAAGACATCTCTAGTTTGTACTTATGATAAAAAAATTGGATGTAAATGTGTTAAAATACCTCAAGCGTCTTTTAATGGTGCTGGGTTTTACATAAAATTGGGGGGTATTGCTTAATGGTTTTTTCTACGACAGTTTTTCTGTTTCTATTTCTTCCTTGTGTGCTGATAGGTTATTATAATCCTTTTTTTAAGAGTAGGAACTTTAAAAATATATTTTTGTTTATTGTAAGTATTGGATTCTATGCTTGGGGAGAACCAATTTACGTATTATTAATGCTATGTTCTATAATTGCTAACTGGTTCTTTGGCGTCATGATTGAAAGAGCGCAAAACAAAAATAAGAACGGACGAGGCAAAGTATTACTTATTATAGCTATTCTGTATAATATGGGGTTTTTGTTTGTATTTAAATATCTTATGTTTGTATTGACTAACATAGGGTTGCTATTAAATCGGGATATAGCAATGCTAAATATTGCCCTTCCTATTGGCATTTCTTTTTACTCATTTCAAGCGTTGTCCTATGTTATTGATGTATACAGAGGTAATGGTACTGTGCAAAAGAATCCACTTAATGTGGGTATATATATTGCTTTATTTCCACAGTTAATAGCAGGACCGATTGTCAGGTATAAAACAATAGAAAAGGAAATTATGAACAGAAAGGAAAATTTTACCGATTTCTCAGATGGTGTAAATCGTTTCCTTAAAGGCTTAGCAAAAAAGGTAATTCTAGCAAATAACCTTGCTTTAGTAGCTGACATGAGCTTTGGTATGGTAAGTGAGCTTTCGGTAGTAATGGCATGGTTAGGTGCAATCGCCTATACTATGCAGATATATTTTGATTTCTCAGGTTATTCTGATATGGCGATCGGACTTGGCAGGATGTTCGGCTTTCATTTTATGGAGAACTTTAATTTTCCTTATTTGGCAAGATCAATTACAGATTTTTGGAGAAGATGGCATATATCTTTAGGTAGTTGGTTTAGGGATTATGTATATATACCACTTGGTGGAAACCGAGTTAAAAAGGGTAGGTGGCTATTCAATCTTTGCGTAGTATGGTCAGTGACTGGAATTTGGCACGGAGCAAATTGGACATTTATTCTTTGGGGATTTTTATATTTTGTTATTTTGATGGTGGAGAAGTTAACAAATCTTGAAAAAAAGCTAGGCTGGTTTGGCCATGTTTATACCTTATTCTTTGTAATAATATTATGGATCGTCTTCAGAGCAGAGAATGTTGGCATGGCTTTTTCTTATATTCAAGTAATGTTTGGAATTGGCGCATCAAAGGTATGGGAT
The DNA here is from genome assembly GCA_002841375.1 of Firmicutes bacterium HGW-Firmicutes-7. Classification (GTDB taxonomy): domain Bacteria; phylum Bacillota; class Clostridia; order Lachnospirales; family Vallitaleaceae; genus HGW-1. The sequence continues at coordinate 9,845 of PGZO01000005.1, forward strand.
GATTCGGTTTCATTTTGTTTATTGAATTATAAAGCTTACTTAATTTTAGGAGTTTTATGTTGCGTACCGCTCAGCAAGGTATTTAATGGATTAACGGTAAGATATAGAAAGGCATCGGATATCATATATGTATTCTCTGTAGTTTTCATTATGTTCTTTACGATCTCTTATATGGTTAAGAGTGCCTACAATCCATTTATCTATTTCAATTTCTAAGGAGATGACATTATGAAAGGTACGATAGTAGCTAAAGAAATAACAAAAGAAAATGTCATAGCAATTATTTTTTTGCTGCTTATAATATTCTATTTATTAAGTATTTTATTTAATGTTATAAGTGCAAGCTTGCTAGTTAAGGTATTTGCAAATGAAAATCAAAAAAATACAAGAGCGGTTGAATTCACAAAAGTTGATTGGGAAGCACTTTACCCATTTGAAAATGAAACCAGTATGTTAATAAATAGGGATGGAATAAAAAATCTAGATAAAACAGCAGAAATTTTAAAGGATAAAGTTGATAGGTTCTGTACTGAGAAGCTTTTGTTCCGTGTAAATTTTTTTGAGATGAATACTACAATTAGCAAATTGCTTGATCGAAATATTATTGAAGGCAGTGAAAATGTCGTTAAAATGAAGAATGGCTACTTAACTTACTATAATGAATTAGCAGATGTTACTGAGTGTGCGGAACAAGTTATTCGTTTGAAAGAGTATGCTGAAGGCTCAGGTGCAAAATTTCTTTATGTTCAATATCCATTTAAAGTAAGCAAGTATGACGACCAGATGCCGGATGGTGTCGAGGATTATTCCAATGAAAATGCAGATAATTTGTTAAAAAAATTACTTGAAGGTGGGGTAGATACGTATGACTTTAGAGAGACGATTAATAATAAGGGCCTTGACCACTATAGCTTGTTTTTTGAAACAGATCATCATTGGAAGACAGAAACAGGTCTTTGGGTTGCATCAGAATTGGCAGCGCTTATGAACCAAGATTACGGATATAACATTGACACTTCCATCTATGAACCAAATAATTATGATGTAGAGGTATATGAAAATTGGAGTTTGGGAACGCAAGGTAAAAAAGTTGGCTTAAGTTATACAGATCCTGAGAATATTAGTCTCATTACACCTAAGTTTGATACGTCACTACAGCTTCAAATACCCTCAAAAAAAGTAAATAATGAGGGCCGATTTGAAGATGTAGTATATAATATGGCTGAGTTTGAACGGATTGATTATTATAAGAGTTCTCCGTACGACGCCCATTTGTATGAAAATAATGCGGTGAGCTTAATGCATAACAATAAAGTATCTGATGGTAAGAAAATGCTTATTCTTAAGGAATCTTTTTCCTTAGTGGTGTTACCTTATCTTGCACTAGGAGTAGAGGATATTGAAGTACTTGATGTTCGAAAATTTACTGGTAGTGTAAAGACATATATTAAAGAGAGTAAACCGAATATGGTGTTAGTTATGTACAATCCATCCTTTATCACTGGATTTGAGGTTGGAGAACATACGCATCTCTTTGATTTGGAATAATTTTTACAAATAATAATGAGCGATAAGGTAATATCAACTTAACATAGCACAGACACTAAAAGTCATCCTGAAAATTAACTTACCAGATGACTTTTTTTAAAATATAAGTAATTGTAACCTCTAGTACTGACCTTAGTAAAGAGATGCGCTACCACTAAGTTTTATGCATATGTTGGGTAATAAAAATGCTTATTAATCAGATTGACGGTTATATATTAGAGTGGTATAATTGTGCTGATATTATTATAATGAATTACCGAAGGAAAGTGAGTTAAATATGTTTTTTAAGATAAAGACTGCTGTAAGTAAGAGATTTAAACCTATGATAACTTATATAGAAACAAAAATGAAACAACTCAATAAGCATCCGATTTTGCAATTGCTTATATTTTCTGTAGTGTTAATTTTTATGTTAGAGATGCTAAGTCGACGCTCAATTTTTAAAGGATTAAGTTTCATAATAGCAAATCCATTAATGTTTATATTTAATATGTTGATCATTTTATTAACACTATCTGTAACAATGATGTTCTCTAGAAAAAGTTTTTTACTTATATTGATTATGACATTATGGTTTGGACTTGGCTTGATAAATTCTGTCTTATTGGGGTTTCGTACGACACCCTTAGCAGCAATAGACTTTTATATATTAAAATCAGTATTTGGAATTATACATATATATCTTAACACTTTTCAAATTATTTTAATTTTGTTGAGTGTGGGTGTTGTTATATTCGCAATGGTTTTATTATGGAAGAAATTACCGAAGAATAAAGTTCAATTTAAAGTGCCTTTAATTTCTTTGTGTGTTACTGTTGTTTTGATATTTATGGTGTCAACCATTTCTTTTAAAGTAAGTGCACTATCGACTAACTTTGCTAATCTTGCAGAGGCATATTCAGAATATGGGTTTGCGTATTGCTTTACTGCCAGCTTATTTGATCGTGGAATAAATAAACCTGAAGCGTACTCAGAAGAAAAAATTGAGACTGTTTTTAAAATAATTGAAAGTGAGCCAGATAATAAAACCTATAATTTAGAAAGTGGAAATATCTCTAAAGCCAAACCTAACATTATTATGGTTCAATTAGAGTCCTTTTTTGATGTAAATCTGTTGGAGGATTTTACTTTTTCGGAAAATCCGATACCTAATTTTACTCAATTGAAAAAGGCGTATTCTTCAGGCTATCTTACTGTTCCTTCTATTGGAGCGGGTACTGCAAATACAGAATTTGAAATAATAACAGGTATGAATATTGAACATTTTGGTGTTGGTGAATATCCTTACAAAACTATTTTACGTACTACTACATGCGAAAGTATTAATTATAATTTAGACCAGCGTGGGTATCATAGCCATGCCATTCATAATAACTCAGGAACTTTTTATGATCGAAATAAAGTCTTTCAAAAATTGGGTTTTGACAGCTATAGTTCAATTGAATATATGAACAATGTTGAGTATAATCCTCTTGGATGGGCAAAAGATAAAATATTAACAACTGAAATTCTTAAAGCCCTGAAGGCTAGAGACACGCATGATTTTATTTATGCAATCTCGGTACAACCTCATGGGAAATATCCAGAGACGATTGTTGATGAAAATCAAATGATTAAAGCGTTTGCAAAATCAAATAATAAACAGCTTAACGATGCTGATTACGTTGAAGGAAGTGATTCAAAAAACAGCATGCTGAAGGAAAGTAATTCAGAAGAAACTGAACAAGAAATAAATGACACAGACGAAGGTTATATGAATGGGTTAGATTATTTTATTAACCAGCTCGCTGAAACTGATAAATTTGTAGGAGAGTTGATTGATGAGATATCTGCTTATAATGAACCAACGGTAGTAATCATTTATGGTGATCATTTACCATCAATGTCTTTTGAAAATGGTGATTTAGCAAATAATAATAAATTTCAAACTGAATATATTTTATGGAGCAATTTTCCAATGGAGCAAGTTAATCGTGATTTAAAGGCATATCAACTCAGTGCTTATATTATGGAACGGTTAGGTTATGATGAAGGTATTTTAACAAAATTTCACCAAAGATATGAAGGCGAACCTGATTATCAAGAAGAACTTGAGATTTTGCAATATGATATGCTCTATGGAGATAAAAATGTTTTTAAAGGAGAAAACCCTTACATAGAGAAAACGCTTCAGATGGGTGTTTTTGAAATTGTGATAACGAACGTCATAGAAAAAGGTGAAGTAACATTCATAGAAGGTGAGAATTTTACACCATGGAGTGTTGTTTATGTTGATGATAAACCAACAGAAACGCTATTTATTGATGAAAAAACGTTGATTGTACCTTATGAACAACTCTCTAATGAAGTTATTTATGTAGCACAAGTGAGTGATAATGATAAAATTCTTAGTCAAAGCAAAGAATGGAAGTTACTCTATTAAACGTGATCAACAATTATCGAGGTATTAGTTTGTTACTTTATATGAATAATAGGTAGGGTGGGTTTAATGGAGAAAGTTGATATATATATAGGTGTTTTAAAAACCTACCCAATTAAAGGACTCCTTGCCGAATTATATTCCTAAAACATAAGTACACAATATGCAGAATTACTTGAACGGTATGTTAATGAAATTGCAGACAAAACAAATATTTAAATCCACCTCTTAATTTTTAGAGGTGGATTTCTTTTGAAAATCTTTTATTTTTCTTTTGTATTTCTTTTATTAAAACTAAAATATATTTAAATCCTTTCTGTTATGATTATATTATGGTTTGGGAGATGTTTTTAAGTTATTTTGTAGGAACTAGACAAATGACTTGGAAAACCTGCATTCCAATTTTGCGAGAAAACCAATATCAATTGCTTTTTAATCAAAGCATTAAATTAAAAATAAAAAGGATGATTAATCATGAAGTATATTACATTTGTAGTTCCAAGTTATAATTCTGAAGCGTATTTAGAGAGATGTATTAAATCTCTTTTGCCGGGTGGTGAAGATGTAGAAATTATTATTGTAAATGATGGTTCTACAGACAACACTGGAAAAATGGCAGATATGTATGCAAGTCTTTTTCCAAATATTGTGCAAGCTATACATAAAGAAAATGGGGGTCATGGTTCGGGTGTAAATGTCGGAATAGAACGAGCAAGCGGAATTTATCTTAAAGTTGTAGATTCTGATGATTGGGTGGACGAAGGAAGTTATTTAATACTACTTAATAAGATTAAAGAGATAGTGGAATATAGCGATACGACAATCGATTTGTTTGTTTCTAACTATGTGTATAATCGCTTGGATCAAGGTGTTTTTCATCAAATTAATTATAGAAATGTATTTGATTCGAACGAGATTTCTACATGGGATGATATAAAGTACTTTACCGTATCACAATATTTTGTAATGCATTCACTGACATTCAGAACAGACATTCTTCGAGCGGCAGGCGTAAAGTTGCCGGAACATACATTCTATGTTGATAATATTTTTGCGTATCAACCTTTACCTTATGTAAAAAAGCTGATGTATCTTGATATAGATTTTTATCAGTATTATATAGGAAGAGAAGACCAGTCGGTAAATGAAAAGTCCATGATAAAAAGAATTGATCAACAGTTTACTGTGACAAGAATAGTTTTGAACAGTTATAACATAAAAGAAATAAAAGAAATAAAAAAAAGGTCTCCGAAAATTGCAAAGTATATGATGCGACATATATCCATTTTAATATTAGTCACTTCCATTTTATGTTCTTTGTCAAACTCTAATGAGTACAAATCTGAAATGAAAAAACTATGGATAGAACTTAGAAATATAGATAAATCGCTTTATAAGCAGGTTAAATATTTTTCACTCAATGTAGTCTCTACACTGCCAGAGCCTATATCCAAGAAAGTATCAATTTCTTGTTACCGTTTTGCCAAGAGAAAGTATATGTTCTCATAGAAGGAGATTAAATGAAAATATTTACTTTTTTAAAAAAACATAAGCCATTTGTGAATGGGCTACTATTTTTAACGGTAGCCTTTCTTACAGGCTATACAATATTTTTTGGAAACAACATATCTGATTTAATAAAAAGCATGAGTAATGTATCTTTATTTTGGCGTCTCCTTTGTGTTGTAGCTGTGCTGCTATTTATAGGTGTTGAAAGTTTTATATTATGGATACTTCTAAAGCAAAAAGATAAAAAGCTATCTATCTTTAAATGCTTAAAATACGCATTTGTCGGGTATTTTTATTCAGGAATAACGCCTTCTGCCACAGGTGGACAACCGGTACAGCTCTATTATATGATAAAAGATGGAAATGGCACTGATAAAAGTACAGTAACACTTTTGTCCATGGCACTTTTTTACAAACTAATTATGGTTATTATGGGAGTATCATTACTTATTTTTTTCTCAAATGGTATTACAGCGTACTTAGATGTTTATGTATGGGTATATTATTTAGGTTTGACATTAAATGTTTTAATTCTTTTTGTGATACTCACTTTTATGTTAATACCTGAAAAAACAAAATCTATTATCCTTAAATTGGTGCAATTACTAATGAACATTAAAGTGTTAAAAGAGAACAACTATCGCAAGGAAAAAATCGATTCATTTATTACAGGATATAAAAATTCGGTAGATTTTTTGTTTCAAAATAAGTTCAAAATGGGCGTGTTAACTTTATTGACATTTATTCAAAGATCATCACTTTTGTTTGTTCCCGTTTTTATTTATTTAGGATTGCATTTGAAAGATACAAGTCTTTTTACCATACTTTGCATCCAAGCTGCAATCTATGTGGCAGTAGATATGTTACCAATACCTGGAGCTCAAGGTATAACAGAACTTATATATATAAGTGCTTTCGGAAGTATATTTACAGAACAATATTTGACTACTTCAATGATTATTACAAGAAGTGTAAGTTTTTATCTACCCTTACTTATTGGAATGATTGTTGTAATATTTAATGGGAAATTTAGAAAAAAACAGGAGGTTGTTATATGAAAAAATTTGATTATTTAATAGTAGGAGCAGGATTATTTGGCTGTGTATTTGCCAATGAAATGACAAGAAGAGGTAAAAAATGCTTAGTGATAGAAAAACGCAATCACATAGGCGGAAACATTTATACTGAAAATATTGAGAATATCAATGTACATAAATATGGTGCTCATATTTTCCATACATCAAATAAAAAAATATGGGATTATATCAACCAGTTTGCTGACTTTAATCACTACATTAATAGTCCTCTTGCTAATTATAAGGGCGAAATATACAATCTTCCATTTAATATGAACACATTTAACAAAATGTGGGGAGTTATTACTCCTGCTGAAGCTAGAGAAAAAATAAGAGAGCAATCATGTCAAATTGAGGAGCATCCCAAAAATCTTGAGGAAATGGCGGTTTCCCTTGTTGGTAAAGATATATATGAAAAATTAATAGAAGGATATACTGAGAAACAATGGGGACGAAATTGCAAAGAGCTTCCACCATTTATTATTAAAAGATTACCTGTAAGGTTTGAATATGATAACAATTATTTTAATGATATCTATCAAGGCATTCCTATCGGTGGATATACACAAATCTGCGAAAAAATGTTAGAGGGTACAGAAGTACAACTTTCCGTAGATTACTTCGACCAAAAAGAGCATTTTGACAGTTTGGCAAAAACTGTTGTATATACTGGAACCATAGATAGATATTTTGATTACTGTTACGGACCATTACAGTACAGAAGTATTAGATTTGAAAACAGGATTTTAAATATACCAGATAATTTTCAAGGTAATGCTGTTATAAATTATACGCATAGAGATATTCCGTATACTCGCATTATCGAACACAAACATTTTGAGTTTGGAAAACAAGAAAAAACAGTAATTAGTTATGAGTACAGCGATGAATGGAATATTGACAAAGAGCCTTATTATCCGATAAATGACACATTCAACAATGACCAGTATGCGAAATATAGCGACCTCGTTGAAAAGGAAACTAATATAATTTTTGGTGGAAGATTGGGAAGTTACAAATATTATGATATGGATAAAGTGATTGAGTCAGTATTAAATGTAACAGACAATTTATAACTTTCGAGTTTGCTCTAAATTGATCAATATAAAGTTTAAATTTAAGGTAAGAAGGGATATGTTAAAAATGAAATATATAAATGAATTTAATGAAGTAATTGCAGATCTTATGTTTACTGTGATAAAATCTAACATGAGTTTCCGAATGGTTTGCAAAAAATATGGTCGTGTAGTGTAAAGAATCATGAATGACTGGAGGTTATCCCATGAAAATACTAATTGCAGATGACGAAAAAGATATACGAAATTTAATTAAAGTATATTTATTAAATAATGACTATGAAATAATTGAAGCGGAAAACGGAATAGAGGTTTTAGAACAAATTGATGATTCTATTGATTTAGTTATTTTAGATGTGATGATGCCTAAAATGGATGGAATAAAGACTTGTATTAAGATAAGAGAACGCTATACCATGCCTGTTTTATTCTTAACCGCCAAACTGGAAGATATTGATAAATTAACGGGGTTTAATTCCGGTGCAGATGACTATATTACAAAACCATTTAATCCGTTAGATTTGCTGGCACGAATAAAAGTAAACATAAGGCGGTATAAAGAGTATTCAGCTCCTATAATCCCAAAAGACAACCCTGAAATTATCACTATACATGATTTGAATATGAATTTAGCTGCACATACATTGCATAATAAACAAGAACTTATTAAGTTGACAAAAATAGAGTTTGCTATATTGGCTTTGTTTATTAAAAATAGAGGACGAGTATTTAGTTTGGAACAAATTTATGAGTTGGTTTGGGAAGAAAGCAGTATTTTAAATTCAGAGAGTACAGTATCAGTTCATATCCGTAATTTAAGAGAAAAAATTGAAGCCGATATGAGCAATCCTATTTATATAAAAACGGTATGGGGAGTTGGTTATCGTGTGGATTAAAAATATAACAAAGACTCTCTATCTTATAATTTTAACAAGAATATTTATTGCTACTATAATTTGTGTATGTATTTTTGAAATTTTAAATTGGACAATTGATTTAGCTGTTTCCTATCAAAGCAATATATATATGGAAAAACAATCAACTCTGCATGAAACAATGGTAAAAGAAATTCGTGATAAAATTAACATTAATCATTGGACACTATCTCAAGCCCAAAATGAAGATTTTACTAATGATTATCCTGACTATTATATATTTTTTTTTTCTGATGTGCCTTATTCTGATGAAATATATACTGATTTTTATGAAGAACAAGAATATCCATTAGAAAAATTTAAAAGATCAATATTTAATAATATAAAATTTGCAGATGTAGAAGGTATAGCTATTATTATAATAAAAGATGCAAAAATTTTTTATGATGTTTATTATATTGGTGCTTGGGTTGTGACGCTTATTATTTTCTTTTTCATTACTATGCAATTATTTAAACCTATCATTGCATATATTGAAAAAATAGAAAAAGGCATCAATATTATAGCACAAGAGGATATGCTGTATAAAATCCCTGTTGTGGGCAAAAATGAATTATCCAGACTTGCTGATGATATCAATCATATGGGTTCTATGCTGTATGAAAAGCAGGAAAAGGATAAAAGAACAGAACTGAGTAAAAAGATATTGATTACCAATGTGTCCCATGATTTGCGCACACCATTAACTTCTATTTTAGGCTATATTGGTCTTATTAAGGAGAATATGTTGCCTTCTGACAAAAGCTATGAATATGTAAGTATTGCAGAAAAAAACAGCTTGCGATTGGAGAAACTAATTAATGATTTGTTTATGTATAGCAAGTTGGTAAGCTATGATGTATCTTTGAATATGGTTGATATTGATGCATATGTAATTCTTCGCCAAATTATTGAATTGAAAAAATATTATGTTCATTTTGAAGCTTTGGTAGAAAAAGCATATATTACTGTTGATGTAAATCAATTTCATAGAACCATAGACAATTTATTGGATAATGCTGAAAAATACCGAATTCCAGGTAGTGATATATACTTAAAAGTAATAAAAAGCGAGGATAATGTTCTTATAACCATAAGTAACAAAACGGATTCTGACTTAACTGGAAAAATGGAATTTTTAACTAAAAGGCTATATACTGCTGACATGGACAAGAAAACAGATTCTACTGGTCTTGGATTATCTATCGTAAATGAATTAACGAAGCAAATGGGTGGAAAGTTCGAAATAGACTATGTAGATGATACTTTTACAGGCAAACTTATCTTCCCAACAGCCAATTCTATTTACAAATAATAACTTTATTTCAATCCATCTCTAATTTTTAGAGGTGAATTTGTTTTGAAAATCTTTTGTTTTCCTTTTGTTTAAACTAAAAGATACTTAAATTCTTTCTGTTATGATGATAATTATAATATATGAAATATTCTCTTAAGCTTATCCGTGAGAACCTCGATAACATTTTGAATAAGTTGAGAAATCAGAAAATTCTAGGAGGGATTTTAGATGTAGGGCAATCAGTAGGATGTAATATTTATTTTGAAACAATTAAAGATGTAGGATTAAAAAATACAACTAAAATACAAATTGGTGGTTTTTTAAAGTTTAAAGGTTCAAGATATGAATATAAGTATGAAGATAGTGCATAAAAATATTTTTAAGTGCTAATATAGCTTTAATTCAGTACATATATGATGAAATCAACGATAATTAGCATATTTCAGCTGTGAATTTTACGTTGTATTTTAAGTAAAATAAGCATATAATAAATATACAATGGAGGTGATATTATATGCCAAATATAAAACCGGTATCAGATTTAAGAAACTATAATGAGGTATTAAAGGATTGCCATACAGGAGATCCAGTTTATTTAACAAAGAATGGCAGAGGGAAATATGTTATTGTTGATTTAGAAGAATACGAAAGACAACAAACAATATTAAAGCTTTTAACTAAATTAAGTGAAGCAGAAGCAGCGATCAAGACAGGTGAAGAATGGCAATCATTAGATGAATTAAAGCGTAATTTGGAGGTCTAATATGGCTGTACAAATAAAAATCAATCCGATAGCTACATCTGATTTGCAGGAGATTAAAAGCTACATAGCAGAAGAAAATGCTAATGCAGCTATTAAGACAGTAAAAGAAATAGTTGATAGTATTGAAAGGTTGTCCCAATTTCCTGAGAGTGGATCGATGCTTATGTATAAAATTAAGATTAAGAGTAAATATAGATATGTCATTTGTGGTAATTATCTAGTTTTTTATTTCTATGAAAATGGTATAGTCTATATTCAACGAGTCTTACATGGTAAGAGAGATTATATGGTACTTCTTGGAGATTTACAATAAGGGGACTAACCTTATGAATATCATCCGATTGATATAATTGCGAGTAACCGATTTTAGGACGAGGATATTGAATATTGTCGGGATAAGTTTGTGCGTGAAGTATTGGAGTTTTACCGGATAAAGAGAGATTGATATTTAAAATATAAGGAATGGGGATTTTTTTTATCCGTTTTGCACGGACTATAACCGCTGTAATCATTGGAGATGTAGATATTACTAACTTGATTTATCATGTAAAAAGATGTTGTAATTGTATATTAACTTAAAATGATATAAAAGGTCTTATAAGAAGGTGGAAAAAATGACAACATATGATGATGGTAACACATATGGAACAAAAGATGTAAGTGACAAAGGTAAAGGAGAGAAAAAAGAAACAAAGATAAGGGTAATAAAGATAAGAAGTAGATCTGGTTTGAATATTTAATTTTATTTATAAGTAAATCTGCCTTTTTTGGATTATATATTATACATTTGAAACCGGTTATCCTACTTAGATAACATACACTGATGTAAGTGGTTTACTATTTGATGAAAAACGGATATAATAATGAGTATGGTTATTATGACTTGAGGTTTTATTTATGAGAAAAAATCGCGTTATATTGAGTTCTGAGAAGATAAATAAGGCAATGAAAAGTGTTGAAGCTTCTTTGGCAGTTGAGGGATTGAGACCGAGTACAAAAGGGTCTCAAATAAGTCGAAGCTATATGGAAGGACGTATTACTAGCGAAGAAGCAATAGGTCAAATTAAGAAACACTATAAAGTGGGACGTTAATTGTTTATGGAGAAAAATATTTCTAGGTATAAACGAAAAGAATTAACGGGATCAAAATATTGCTATTCCATCGATACTTGTTTCAAGACATATATTTATTTGCAGGGAAATTTTGAGAAGAAGATATCTCAAAAGGAGAAACGGATTTTTGTAGATGTCAGTTTATTCGTGAGAACCTCGATAACATTTTGAATAAGTTGAGAAATCAGAAAATTCTAGTCGGAGATGTAAACAGCTCTAAAATACAAAAACAGCATTCAGAAATTTTACTTTCTGAATGCTGTTTTTTTACTAAGCACGAGACGAGACTCGAACTCGCGACCCTCTCCTTGGCAAGGAGATGCTCTACCACTGAGCCACTCATGCATATCTTCCTAAGAAGTATTTAATTATTATTTGTCCGGCAAGACGAAGGAATAAGACACATGAATATTCATTGCAAAAGATGTATTATAAGTTATAAAAATTTTGCATAAGGAACATAGGTGAAAGGAGTTTAAAAGGTTATCAATACATCTAATGGCTGATAGCTTTTTTATTATGCTTTAATATACAATTTACAATGAATAATACAATAAGATATGTAAGAAAAAAATAATTTTTTCATGTGGGATTTAGAAGTATAATAGTGTCTATTAGGATGAGAGGATATAAGGGCCAAATCCACTTAATAAATAGATAGATTATTAGAAAGAAAGGTGAAGTAATGAATGACCATGAGTTGTTAGCGGGTATAAAACAAAAAAATGAAAGTTGTTATGAAATGCTTGTTGAGAAATATATGCGATATGTAGCCGCTATAATATCAAGAGTTGCAGGGAGGAGATTGAATAACTATGATATAGAAGAAATTAGTTCAGAAACATTTATTAAAATATGGATGAACTCTCAAAAAATAGTCTTAAAAGGTGAGAGCCTTAAAGCTTATTTAGCGATGTCTGCAAGAAATAATACTCTCAATGTTTTAAGAGATCGTCAAAAACGACAAGAAGACGTATTAAATGAAGAGTTAATATCAAGTGATTCTGTAGAAGCCTATGTAATGTTAGAAGAAGAAAACAAAGATATTAACGAGACATTATCAGAATTACCTGAGTTAGAACGGGAAATCTTGGTTAGGCGCTATTTTAATCAAGAAAAGATTAAAGATATTGCTGAGAAAGTTGGTATTGATGAAAAAGCGGTGAGCGCTCGTATAGGACGAAGTAAAAATAAACTAAAAATGATGCTATCAAAAAAAGGTTTGTTATAAAGATTATTATCAGAAAGGGGTTTTGAAAGTGAAAAGAGCAAATAAGGATTTGGCAAGGATATCTCTAGAAATTGTAAATATTGAGATTAATGATGAAGAAATCGAACAACTAACAACAGGGCTTAACTTTAAAAAAATTAAGGCTAATGCCATTTCAGGAATTATGAAGGAGAATAAAATGAAAAATATATCAAGAAGGAATAGATTTAAAAAAGTTTTAGTAGCAGCAGTAGCAGCAGTTATTATGGTGGGAACCGTATTTGCTGCTCAATATGTAGATAATTTTAGATTGTTTTATGGCGACAAAGCAAACATTGCAGAGGAGGATAAAACAGTAATAAACGAAACACAGACTGTAGCTGGTGTAACGATGAATGTCGAAGAAGGAATAATAGGTCAAAAAAGTGGAGTAATTATGGTCACCTTTGAAAAAAAGGATGGAACTACATTTCCAAAAGATGCAGTTGTTACAGCACTTGAATTACTTCCTAATCAAGAAATTTCATATATGATAGGTCAAATGGTTACGGAAGACGGACTGAAGCTTGTTGGCAGATTTGAAGTAGATTCAAATGATACCCTCCACGGCAAAAAAATTACTGTAAAAGCAAATAGAATTGTAGAGGAGAGTACACAGGAAGTGATCACTGAAGGTCCATGGGAGATTAGCTTCAAACTTGATGCTTCAAAAGGGCTAATAACTAAAGACATAGATATAAAAATTACTAATCAAGATGAAATAATGGAACTTAAACGTATGGATATTTCTGCTGTTGGAATTGAAATTCAAGGAGTAAGATTAGATAAGAATAAATACGAATTACCTAGTTATACACCAGTAGTTAAAATAACGATGACAGATGATAAGGTAATTGAGTTAAAAGCTGGATCAACAAGTGAAATTAAAACAGGATTTAAATGGCAATATAATTCAGATGTCAATTACAACCCGGTCTTTATAGATGAACAGAATGTAAAGAGTATTTCAATTGATGGTGAGGTATTTATGATAAAACAATGAGAGAGTAATGTACTTAATTTAATATAAATCTCTTCAATTTATGTGAAATATTAAGGGGTACTGGTCAGAGATGAACAATTTAGAAACGCTGTTAACAATAAGTTGGCAGCGTTTCTAATAGTATTGTATTCACACAAAGGTAAAGGGTTGAATAAAATTAAGTACTAATAGCAAGATTTATTCAGCGAATGATTAGTTTTTGTTGAACTTATCAAGAAAACATGATAAAACAGGTTATGTTATTGGCAATTGTATTTCTCTGTTGCAGCACGGTTGCAGCAAACCCCCTAAAAGTTAAAGTATAGATTTAAGAGTTACCATAAATTAAAATATAATAAAGATTTTGACGAAAAATCATTTCGAATCGTAATGACACAGTTATAAAATTTTTTAATATAAATTGCGAGTTTTTTAAAAGGTAAGAAATACGTATAAAAGTGCGTTTTCTTGCCTTTTTTGCGTGATTTTGATCAATTTAGTCAAAATGATTACATCTAAAAAAGATGATATCCTTGTAATATGAACATTTAAGGAGGCTAACAATGGATATCAATGAAAAAGTAATGGTTACAAAAATACTCACTGATGAAAGAAATATTTTAAAAAGGTCAGCAGCGAGTGAAGTAGAATTAACAACACCATTCACAATTGAAGGTGGAAAGGAGAAACAAGCAAGCGAAATGGAATTAATAACACCATATATAATTGAAGGCGGGAATGAGAAGCCTCGAGAGCGCGAAATAGAATTAATAACACCATTTACAATTGATGGTGGAATGGAGAAGTCAGTTGACTATAAACTAAATTTTGTTGTTTAGGCTCTTGGCATACCATTTTAATATTATTGTAGGACAGCACATCTTTTTTACCTCGGTAAATGCAGCAGAGTATCATAGAAAAGAATGGATTTTAGATGCCTCTTTTTTAAAGTGCCATATATATCCAGTTAGACATGCATTTGAGTTTATTAAAATTTACATTTCAAATGTTGAGACACGATTAGTATATGACCATGTCGGTATACGAGAAGTTAATAATAAAAAAGTTTACTTACACGGAGGTGGAGCAATTGGAACAAATGAAAACATTATATGTAACAAAAACTTAGTTATTGAAACTGATACAAATATGGGCGCATCACAAGCATTTTATGAAGTACTTGATATGATTAATATTGGCAAAAAAACTTGGAAATTGCCACGAAAAAACAGATGAATAACTTAGTGAAGTAAAAAGTGAAGTAAGTTAATCAATGGCACCAAGAAAGGCATTCAGAACTTTACCTTCTGAATGCCTTTCTTTTACTAAGCACGAGACGAGACTCGAACTCGCGACCCTCTCCTTGGCAAGGAGATGCTCTACCACTGAGCCACTCATGCATATCTTCCTGTGAAGAAATAATTAAAACTGATCCGATGCAGTTGAGGGGACTTGAACCCCTACCCAAGTAATATGGACTAGATCCTTAGTCTAGCGCGTATGCCAATTCCGCCACAACTGCTTGGTAGTTAAAGATAACTCATGAGCCACCCGGGACTCGAACCCGGGACACCTAGATTAAAAGTCTAGTGCTCTAGCCAGCTGAGCTAGTAGCCCAAAGCTGAAAAAAATTATTTTAACAGCAAGGACGATTTTACTACAAAACGACACCAATGTCAATACCATTCCACAAATTTCTAGACAAATTAAATATTTATTCAATGGAAAGATCAGAGTAGTGAATAATATTGTTTTTACCGGTACGTTTTACATGATATAAGGCTCTATCAGCAGACTCTAGTATATATAAAATACGTTTTTCTTCATCAGGAATCATAGTCGTTGCACCACAACTAATCGTGACCATAGGATAGTTCTCATTATCTTTGTGGAGTATGTTTAGACCTTCTATTTTTTGGTATACTTGTTTACCAAAACGTATAGTTTCCTCTTTATCAACCATAGGTAGAATGATAATGAATTCTTCGCCACCGTATCTGCCCATTGAGCAGTAGTGATGTTTTGAAAATTCTACACATAAATCCTCTATAGCAGTTGCAACCTCAACCAGACAGGAATCCCCTTTTAAATGCCCATAACAATCATTATATTTTTTGAAATTATCGATATCAATAATTATAATAGAAAGGTTCTCAGAATTAGCTTTACAATATTTCCAATTGCTTTTTAGAATGTCTTCAATTCTTCTTCTGTTATTAACGCCTGTTAAAGCATCGGAATATGAATACACTGAAAGCTCCCTGTTATATTCTTTTAACACCATGTTTTTTTCTTTAAATTTACTAAACAATTGGAACTCAGTTAATTTGTTCAAATAAACAACATAGGATATGATGCTGGTTATAAAAATAATTAAGAGAGTAGTACAAAAACTGGTAGAATTAAATTCAAAGAAGAAGATCATGAGAAAAGAATAGAGGAAGGTTATTGCTAAATATTGAATTAATATGATCATCGGCGTAACAAAAATCAAGGTAGCAATAAGCATAATAAAAGAAAAGAATATAAACACATTATTCTCTAAAAGAGATATACATATTGCTATGGTTAAAATTATCAAGTTTTGAATTGGAATTATAATCGCGAAATTTCTTTTGGTATGAAATGATGAAGAACCTTTCAAGCGTCTTATAATGAAAAAAAATAAGAAGATAAAAAGCATCATCAATAAGCTCATAGTTGCAGAAACAAGATAGTGTGACTCGCTTGTTTTTTTATACATAATGGTATAGTATGTTGAGAAAAGTGAAGAGATTAAGAAAATTGATGCAAATAAGTAAAAAAATCGAATGATGTCAGCATTAAAAATATAAGCATAGTATTTGTTTTCTAGCTCATCTTCAACTTTTGGTATATTCAGAAATGAAAATACTTTTTTTATCATTGATATGTATCCCCCGATTACATAATATGTCTTATAAACAACATTCTATATTAAAAACATATAAAAAGCAATTTTATTTACAATTATTTTCATGCTTTTTGGTTTGAATAGAAAAAAAGAAGGAAAGCCAAAACCGTAAATCTTGTCTTTCCTTCCCTTTCAAAAACGTTATTATTCCGCTACTAAGGTAATGTAGTGTTCAATAAATGTATTAGATTATAAAGTTATTTACTAAAGATTCAAAGGAATCCCTTTTTCTTATTAATTTAGAATCACCAGTGGCTGAAATTAACACTTCAGCAGGACGAAGTCGATTGTTATAATTTGAAGCCATGCAATAGCCATAAGCACCTGCATCTAATACACCAAGTAAATCACCTTCAAATATTTCAGGAAGCATTCTTTCTTTTGCAATGATATCACCAGATTCACAGATGTTTCCAACAACCGTAACAAATTCGCTTTTTGTTGAAGGTTTAGTACGTGTTCTATAGATTTCAATGTCATGATAACTATCATACATTATTGGTCTTTTTAATACGTTAAATCCTAAGTCAGTACCAATATATTTAATATCATAATTTACTTTTGTAGAATGAACTGTACCGAGGAGTAAACCACATTCACCAACAATGTAACGGCCGGGTTCAATTTTGAATTGTAATTGCTTTCCGTATTCTTTAGCGAAGTTAAACAATACTTTATCTAGTTTTTTTCCTAGTTCAATTAAATCTAATCGAGGTTGATGATCAAGTTTTTTATATGGTATACCAAATCCGCCACCTAAATCAATGAAATCCAAATCTTTAAAGTTTTTAGCTATTGAAAGAAGTGAGTTAATCCCTTCGATGTACTTATCACCATCCATAAATAAAGACCCAATATGCTGATTGATGCCAGTTAGATGAAGATTATATTTTTCTAGAATTTCTTTTACTTCTTCTATTTTAGTAGGCTCAATTCCAAACTTGGTTTTTTTGCCGCCTGTAACAACTTTTTCATGATGGCCGGCACCAACACCTGGATTAAATCTAACACATACTTTTCCACCATTATTTATTTTTCCTAAAGTTTCCAACTGAGATAGAGAATCTACACTAACTGTTATATTACGGTCAAGAGCATATTGCATTTCTTCAGCAGAAATATTATTGCTTATAAATAATATTTGATCTGATTTAAATCCAGCCATTTCTTCAACATATATCTCTCCGGGAGACATTGCGTCTACATTTAGTTCTTCTTCTCTTGCAATTTTTAATAAGGATAGATTGCCGTTTGCCTTTACAGAGTAGTTTACTGAGAAATTAGGATAAGTTATTAATTGTTTTAGCTCCCTACATCGATCCCTAAGTATATTTTCATTATAAACATATAGCGGGCTACCATATTTTTCAATTAATTCATGTGGGGAAGCATTTCCAAAAAAATTAGTATTTGTAGTAACTTGATTATGAGTATTTAACATTATTTTCTCCTTTTCTAATGGTTATTTTTATAATCTATTACAGCAATTTCGTGGATAAAGGATTCTCTAATCAGACTTAATAGTGTTGAGTTTTTAGAGTATAAGCATTGCTTGAAGTTGCCAGCCATAACCTCAGTTGTGTCGGCGATAAGTTTAAGAGATTCGGGTGGAGCAGTAGCGTAATAAATATGCTCTGAAGCATCTGTTAGATCTGAGGGTGCTAAAATAACAACCTTGAGCTTGTTCGCTATTGTAATGTTTAACTCGTCTGCTAATTGGTTTAGAATTTCATTATCACAAGAAATGTATATTCTTTTTTCGGAGGCTTCAATGATATTTTTTAATTTGCTTACAATATGATTTTCTCCTGTAATCGTAACATAAGGTTCTTGATTAGCTGACGTGAAGGCTAGATTTTCTCTAATTATATTAATATTATCTTGAAAGTCACGTTCAGCGTTCTTGATAAGTTCTTCCTTTGGTACTGCGATGTATTTTGAAGAAGTTCCTTCAATGACATACGCATAGCCCTTGTCAACCAAGCTAGAAAGAGCAGCATAAGCATTGGATCTAGAAATGCCTGAAAGCTTTGCCGCTTCATATCCTGTAATTTCACCGTTTTTACACAAATGAATATAGATGATGGCTTCTTGTTGAGTAAAACCTATTTTCTTTAAAGCCGTTAATAATAACATTTCCACACTCCCTTAGTGTTTCTTTATAGAACTACTATATAACAATTATATTGTAATGTCAAGAATAACAAGAAAATCGACCTTGCCAAAGCCAAGGATGTCAAACCTCCGAGTTTGTTAGGTTAATGTATTTGTTATATAGTTGTCTTTTTTTAAATTAGTCATGCAGTATTTTTCTAAGTACAACAAAAAAAGTCCCCTAAAAGGACTTTGGTTCTTAACTAGGAAAGTATATATCATTCTATGCTTAAACTTTCTAGTTTAAGTAAGGGGTAAGTAATTAAAGAATATTAGCTTGACATAGCCAAATTTCTTTTTAAAACGAAAAAAACCCGTATGGGCTTAACCTTGAATTAAATATTGAATTAATTGCTTCATATCATCAGCGTCAGAAGCAATAATTTCGATTTCTGGAATAGTACCATCAGAAAAAATTTGTGCTAATGAAAAATATTGTGATAATTTAGACTTAAGATTTAAACAATCTCCGTCAGATGTGATCAATTCAACTTTTCCTTTACAACGATCGATTACTTCGAAGAATCTTTCGATATCAGTAATGTTTTTAATTTTCATATGTTTACCTCCTTATTGTAATTAAACCATCTTGGTTTGTTAATATTATTATACCATTTATAAATAAAAACAACTATGGGAAATCCTAACAAATATAATTTAAGAAAAGTGAGAAATTAGAATATTATGCACTAATATGTGAAAACTATAGATGTATTTATCACGTTTATGAAAGGAAGATTCTATGGCAAAAGCAGGAATGAGAAGACCAGATCCAGAAGAGCCTCATGGAACAGAGTCTAATAAGAAGCAGGATTTCACTAGAAATGCACAAGACCCTGTACCACAGATTCAAGGAAAAGCAAGGTATGGGCATGAGAAAGCAACGAAAGAATAAGTAGTTTAAATAAAAACGAGCCTAAATAACGATAACATATTTAGGCTCAGTTTAGTTTTTACATCTTTTCAGGAACTTCAATACCTAAAATATCAAGGCAAATATCCATTACGTTAATAATTAACTGACATAAAGCCATCCATGATTTTTGTTGAAGTGCATCGGTTTGGTTTATAATGTGATGAGTATGATAAAAAGCATTCACTAATGTAGATAGTTCATACACATATTCACATACAATGCTAGGCGCTCTATCCTTAGCAGCAAGGGTAAGAACTTCAGGTAATTCATTTAGCTTTAAGAAAATATTTCGTTCAACGTCGCTTGCAGGTAAAGTAATATTACTTGGCGTAATGCCAAGTTCTTGTAACTTTTTAACAATATTCTTTAAACGCACATAACTATATAATAAATAGGGTCCAGTTTTTCCTTCAAAGGAAGAGAATTTTTCTAAATCAAAAATATAGTCTTTTGTTCTAAAATTAGAAAGATCTGCAAATTTTAAGGTTGCGAGTCCAATTTGTTTTGAAATGGCATGAACATCGAGGTCTTCTTTATCTCTGATTTTCTCTCTAGCATTTGCTTCAACCATATCGATTAGTTCAGATAATTTAATGGTTCCGCCATCTCTTGTTTTAAAAGGTTTTCCATCTTTGCCATTCATCGTACCAAAGCCAATATGTTCAAGGCATGTCTCTTTGGGAACAAGTCCATTTTGATACGCGCATTGGAATACTTGTTTAAAGTGCGTGCTTTGACGATTATCAACTACGTATAGTATGTTATCTGGATGAAAGTCTTCCATTCTTTGGTAAAGGGTTGCTAAATCAGTAGTTGTATATAAAATAGACCCATCAGTTTTGTATAATAGTAGGGGAGGAAGTCCTTGTTCTTCTTCAGAAGTAAGAATATCAACGACCAAAGCACCTTCACTTTCATATACAACGCCTTTATCTTCCAAGTGAGCCACGACCTTATTTACAAAAGGATTACTATGACTTTCTCCATACCATAAATCAAAATCAACGTTTAAACGCTCATAATTAATTTTGATATCATTTAGCGAAACATCCACAATATGTTGCCATAGGGCTAAATATCCTTTGTCTCCATTTTGAAGCTTGAAGGTAGCTTCTTTAGCAGCAGCCAGTACGGTTTCATCTTCTTTGCTTAGCTTACTTACGTAAGGATATATTTGTCCTAAATCATCTAAAGAAAATGGAGGCTCTGTTGGGTATTCACCAATAAATGTCTCATCAAAATATGGAAGACCTGTATATCTTCGTTCACACTCGGACAATATCATACCCATTTGTAAACCCCAGTCACCAAGATGTGTATCTGCGATTACTTCATGACCTAAAAATCTCATTAACCTTTTCAAGGACTCACCGATAATTGCTGATCTTAAGTGCCCAACGTGTAATGGCTTAGCAATATTTGGACCACCATAATCCATAATAATTTTGGAGGGATTTTCTATTAGCATACAACCAACACGAGAATCACCTGCTAATTTATTCATATGATTGGTAATATAACTGTCTTTTAAGGTTATGTTTATAAAACCGGGTTTAACTGTTTCAATTACTTCAATAATATCATGTATGCCTTCAAAGGATTTTAACGTTGCAATGACCTCATCACTAATCATGAAAGGTGCTTTCTTATATTCCTTTGAAGCACTCATTGCACCATTACACTGAAATTGACAGAGGTCGGGTCTTTGAGATCTCACAATATTACCGTATTTTGCATCGTAGCCTGATTGGATAAAGGCTTGTTTAATTAAGTCACATAAAATATCAGTTAACATATTACTACTCCTTTAAATCTTAATAATTCCACTTGAATAAAGTGCCAACTAGCAGTACTAGCATTACGAGCACAGTACATAACATCTAACTTTAGCACGTTAGCTTAAAAGCAAGTTGATACTTTTCATGTATAATATATATACCAGAAAAAGTCATTTCTGGACAATATATTTCACATGAAAGCTCAACGAATCTTTTTGTGGTATAATCATTATAATGGTTATAATGCCAAAAGTATATAGTTGTTCTTTTTTTACACATGATATAGTCCATGGATACTATAACTGTACACCATATCATGTGTAAGAATTACAATAACTTACGCTTAACACTACAGTCATTATATAATAGGATAAAAAGATAGTAAAGATAAGCTTGTATTTGAAGACAATAAAAAAAATAATAGACATAGAATGACATTTATTATAAACTTAAAAATGAACAATTTCTAATAGGGGGTACAACTTGTGAATTTAAAAATCCTCACAGATTCAAGCTGTGATTTGCCACTTAAATATGTTGAAGAAAATGATCATATCCTTCAACTAATAGGTATGCCAATACATATACAAAATGAAGAATATATAGATGATTTAGGGAAGACGCTTTCTCACGAGTTTTTTTATAACAAATTAAGTCAAGGTGTATTTCCTACGACTTCTCAGATTAATTTGATTGTATTTTTAGAACATTACAAGAAAAGTTATGAAAAGGGAGAACCACTTATATATTTAGGTTTATCTTCTGGCCTTAGCGGTACGATGAATAATGCAGTATTGGCGAAGAATATGTTTCTAGAAGAACATGATGATGCTGATATTACTATTGTTAATACCGTTGCAGCTTCAGGTGGATTAGGAGCATTGGTTGCTCATGTAGTTGAATTAGTGAAGGAAGGTAAGACAAAAGAAGAGATTTTAAGATGGATTGATGAGAATATACTGAAAGTTAATCACTGGTTTGCAATTGATGATTTAGAACACTTGAAGAATGGTGGAAGAATACCACCGGCGATCGCACTAGTTGGTACAGCGCTTAAAGTAAAGCCAATATTGACTATAGCTCATGACGGAAAAATAAAAGCCTATGCTTCCGTTAGAGGAAGGCATAAGTCAATTAAATATTTATATGATAAATTTACTGAAAATGTTGGTGATGTAGAAGAAAAACACGTTTTTATATGTCATGCACATTGTATTGAAGATGCATTAAAACTTAAAGAATTAATCGATAAAGCGTTTCAGCCTAAATCCTTACATATCACTGAATTATCTGCTACAATAGGGACCCATGTTGGACTAGGCATGTTAGCAGTTGCTTTTATAGGAAACCAGATTAGAGAAGATAAATAACGGTTATATTAGGCTGGAAGCAATTTAAAAAGACGCATAGCGTTTTAATTACAGAAATAAGTAAAAGTAATAATTATATAATAGAGATTAATAAAAAAAACTGCTTACGCAGTTTTTGGTAAAGTACAAAAAGCATCTAAACTTGAAGCTTGCTTTTTCATACTATTAAGTGGCAACGCCACTTTTTATTATGATATTAAATAAGAAATTAATGAAGCTTTTGAGATCGAATCATCGACATTAGACGAAGGTGTATCTTCTTGTGAATCCTTCGAGGTTTTATACTCGGTTTCTATGATGTCATTTGTTAAATTGTAATCTTTTTCCATAAGTTCATCTCCCTTTTTGATTCCCCAATCAATTAAAGCAAGAAGTTATTGCAGGATTATTATAACATATATCTTTAAAATAGTCAAAAATAACATTGATTATGTTCTAATTTTCTTGATATAGATTAATAATTCGCTAGTTCTTGCGTTAATTCGGTGCCATTTGCTTAATTGTCGTGCAAATCATTTCGGATTTACACATAACCGTCTTTACTAGTGTATGAGGGCAGTGCGTTTAATATGCAAAAAAATCAACTTGATATGTAAATGGAATGAAAATATAATAGAAGTAGACGATGTATATAAGGAGTTGCCTAAAATGACTTTACAAAACGATTGGGATCAAATAATTGGTCAGGAATTTAATAAAGCGTATTATAAAAAAATGGACCATTTTCTAGTTGAGGAATATAATACTAACGTAGTATATCCAGACAAGAATCATATATTTACTGCCTTGAAGCTTACACCTTTTGCTGATGTAAAAGTGGTTATTATAGGACAGGATCCTTATCACGGTCCAAACCAAGCCCACGGTCTATGTTTTTCCGTATTACCAGGAGTTGATTTACCACCTTCCTTAAGAAATATTTACAAAGAATTGATAAGTGATATGAACTGCCCGATGCCAAATCATGGGTGCTTAGAAGGGTGGGCTAAGCAAGGGGTTTTGTTGTTAAATGCTGTGTTAACTGTTGGGGCAGCACAGGCTTCGTCCCATAGCAATATTGGATGGGAATGTTTTACAGATGAAATAATCGTTAAATTAAATAAAAGAAAAGCTCCTGTAATATTTATTTTGTGGGGTAATTATGCTCGCTCAAAAAAGAAATTAATTACAGAAGAAAGACATTTTATATTAGAAGCAGTCCATCCAAGCCCACTATCAGCCTATCGAGGCTTTTTTGGGAGCAAACCATTTTCCAAAACGAATGCTTTATTAAAGAGCATTGGTGAAAAACCTATAGACTGGCAGATATATTCTTTAGAGTAGAAAAAAGTAGCAAATGTAAAGGGCCAGTATTCTTTGAACTATTCAACATTAAACAACACGGTAGAATAATATTCATTATTCTACCGTGTTGTTACTTTTGTTTGTGTTAGGTTGTACAACTTTAATTAATAGAAAAAAAATTAGTAGTAGCCAAAGGGGCTGAAACCTCTGTAAAGACCAGTACCATAACCATAGCCAGGATAACCATAACCAAATCCATATCCACCAATGCCATAACCCGTTCCATATCCGTAACCACCAACACCATAGCCAAATCCGCCATAGCCAAGTCCACCGTAGCTTAAAACAGTTGCTAAATTTGAGCTGTAAGGATTGCTTCTAAATGGGCATCTTCTATACATAATATCCCTCCTTTGATAAAGTCTTACACTTTATTTTATTCATTTGGGATATTTTTTGTGACAAGTCTTATTTAGTTAAATCATAGCTAACAAATACAAATACTACCTTCTTCAAGTTGAAAGATTTTAGTTATCGAAATCGTAGGGGATAGCGTTATTACTAACGATACTGATTTTGCAACAGAACGTGTACCTTCTACAAAGGTTAATTGAAAAGGGATATTTCCTTTCACAAGAATATTCATCACACTATGTACTTGGTTTAAGTTTATAGTGCAAAGCTCGTCATATTCTTTAAATAGGTATTTGGATAGTAGCGCAATAATATCTTTGCATTTTTCTTCATTCATATAGATATCCATAAATTAGTAATATCTATTTATTATATTCTCTAAAATTTAATTTGGAAGCTTGTTACATAATTAATTAATAGCCATAGTCAAGTAAAATAAAATTCCAACGGATGAAATAATAAGTGTAATAATCAGGGAAATGCTTATACGGTCATTTTCTCTCTTTAAACGCATAGTATTTATTAATATTGATGTGAATGAAAAAATAAAAAGTAAACTAGCCACAATAAAAGAAATAAAGAGTAGGTTTTGATCCCAAAAATTTCTTACTGTAACTTCAAAAAAGTTATCAAAGAAAGTAGCCTCTTGAGGTTTGGCTGAATCAGTAAACAAGATAAGGATACCTAACATAACCCATACGACAATTCGGGCTATTTTTATCCATTTAACTAGTAGGTCTGGACCTGTTCTTTTTTCTGGCCTTAAATGTTCAACATGCAACATATAGATCCCTCCAATCTGCATCATTACATTAATATTATACCATAAACTTCAATATAATCAAAGACTTCCGAATAAGTTTAGACCAGTTATTGACATTGCCAAACAATATGCTATAATTATAGAAAACCTTTTCTATAAAAGGAGGTTGTTGTTTATTAAGAAGAAAACGATAGTAGATGTTGCAAGGCTATCTGGTTTTTCTATTTCAACAGTATCACGAGTACTCAATGGAAACTACCCAGTTAAGCATTCAACGAAAGTAATAATACAAGAAGCGATAGATTTGTTGAACTTTTCACCGAATATTCTTGCAAGAGGTTTAATCGGAGCCAAAACCTTTACAATCGGTATTATTGTACCATCATTAGAAAACCTTTTCTTTTCTGAATTGATTAGAGGGATTGATGATGTTTTGCTAGATAACAATTATACGGCTTTCATTTGTTCAACGAATGAAGATGATTTGCTCGAAAAGAAACATATAACAAATCTTGTTGACCGTAAGGTAGATGGTATTATTTCAATTTCTCCAAATACAATGAGTACAGGTAGTTATTATGAAAATATTTCTAGATCAATGCCTGTTATTATCATTAACGGTGAGCATGAGTGTGAAGATTGTCACTTTGTTTCAAGTGACCAAGAGGCAGGTGCAGCTCAAGTATTAGAATACCTGATTGCAGAAGGTCATCAGAAGATTGCATTTCTTAGAGGACATGATATATATGCATACAACATAAAAGAAAAGATTTATCGGAGAATATTACAAGAAAAGGGCATTGAGGTAGATGAGTCACTGATTGCTAGAATCAGTGCAGGTAACTCTCTTTCAACTGTGGATGAAAGCAAGGAAAAGATGCTCAAGCTATTAAAAGAAAGAAAAAATATTACTGCTTTGTTTGCATGTAATGACTTGATGGCTGTTGGTGCTTTAAATGCTGCGGTCCAACTCAACATGAAAGTGCCTGAGGACTTTAGGATTATTGGTTTTGATAATACGATTATCTGTTCTTTAACGCAGCCCACGCTATCGAGCGTAGATCAAAGCATGAAATTATTAGGTGTAACGTCAGCAAAGAAGATTATGTCGTTAATAAATGAAACGACCTATTTAGGTGAAAGTATTTTGGAAACAGCGCTAATTATAAGAAAGACTTAGTCCTTGGAGGCAAAGAATGATAAAAAATAAATTAAAAGCAGATTTTATTCAAATTTATGGTGAGAGGGAGGAAGATATTCGTTTTTATTTTTCTCCGGGTAGAGTGAATTTGATTGGAGAGCATATTGATTATAATGGCGGATTTGTATTTCCGTGTGCACTTGATATTGGCACTTATTTAGCAATCAGAAAACGTCCTGACAATGAGGTGCATTTTGCAACACTTAATTTTCCACTTACAACGCATTTTAAACTTTCTGAGACAATACATAATGATATGAAACATGGGTGGTCGAACTATCCAAAAGGCATCATCAAAGCTTTTCTTGACTTGAACATAGAACTATCTGGGATGGACTTACTGTATTTCGGGAATATTCCAAATGGTTCAGGTCTATCTTCTTCAGCTTCTATAGAAGTCGTTACAGCTTTTGCGCTTAATGATTTATTCCATGGAAGACTTGGGTTATTAAGCTTAGTTGAAATGGCACAGGACACAGAATGCGATTTTATCGGTGTTAAATGTGGCATCATGGATCAATTTGCAGTAGCTTTCGGAAAAGAGAAAAGTGCGATCTTATTAAATTGTGATACGTTAGATTATGTATATGTCCCGCTCAACTTAGATGGTTATAGAATTGTTATTTGTAATACAAATAAGCAGCGTGGATTGGGTGATTCGAAATATAACGAAAGAACACAGGAATGTGAAAGTGCTTTGAAGGGTTTACAAAAAGCATTAGAAATCAATTACTTATGTGATATTACACCTGAAATTTTTGAAGCGCATAAAGGATTTATTGATCAAGCCATTCCATTAAATCGTGCGACACATGCCATATACGAGAACGATAGAGTGAAAAAAGCAGTGGAGGCTTTAAAAGAAAATAATCTTGAAGCTTTTGGTCAATTGATGACGGCTTCTCATTATTCTTTAAAGAATTTATATGAAGTATCTTGCTTTGAGTTAGATGTTATGGTTGAGGAAGCGTTAAAAATTAAAGGTACGATAGGTGCAAGAATGACTGGTGCAGGCTTTGGTGGCTGTACTGTAAATATTGTAAGTGATGCATTTATTGATGAATTTAAAAGTAGCGTCTCAGCTCATTATCTAGAAAGAACGGGATTGAAAGCAGATATTACGATAGCTAGTGTGGGTGATGGTGTAAAGATAATTTAAGGAGGTATTTTGATGTCTATATTAGTTTGCGGCGGTGCGGCTTATATTAGTATTTTCATAAGACCCATCCAAATGGTTATTAAGGAAAGGGGTATATCATGAAGACACAATTTAAGGCAGCTGAATATATTGAAAAATTGATAAGGTATGGCAAGTCAAGGGCACTTCTAAGTGAAATTGATCATCCACAAGTTAGAAACCAATTAATGGACTTGCTAAAGATCATAGAGCCGTATGAGGGAAACGTAGCAATAGATGAAAATGAAAGCCTACATAAAATTTTATCTTATTTAGTAGATTACGCTGTTTCAATAGGATTAATACTTGATACAATTACAGAAAGAGACTTGATCGATTCGAAAATTATGGCCCAGCTATTACCAAGGCAATCAGAAGTGCAACGCACCTATGAAGATATCGTAGTTCGTAAGGGGAAAATACAGGCAACAAATTATTTTTATCGATTTAATCAAAATTCTAATTATATTAGAATGGACCGGATTGAAAAAAATATACATTGGCTTACCACAACAGATTATGGAGATTTGGAAATAACAATAAATCTTTCTAAACCAGAGAAAGATCCTGCTGAAATTGCTGCTGAGAAAGATGCACCAGTGTTAAATTATCCGAAATGCCTATTGTGCTTAGAAAACGTAGGCTATTCAGGAAGACTTAATCATCCAGGAAGAAGTAATCATAGAGTATTACCGTTAACATTAGATAGAGAGACTTGGTATTTTCAGTATTCCCCATATGTTTACTACAATGAACATGCAATTATTTTTAGCGAAATTCATCGTCCAATGTCTATTTCTAAAAAAACATTCTATAGGCTTTTAGATTTTGTTGAACAGGTTCCTCACTATTTCATTGGGTCGAATGCAGAATTGCCAATCGTTGGAGGATCGATTTTGAGCCATGATCATTTTCAAGGAGGATACCATATTTTTCCAATGGAAAAGGCACATGTAATGAAAACATTTTCAAATCCAAACTTTGCAAGTACGCAAATTAAAATGCTTAAATGGCCATTGTCAGTAATTAGATTAGCCTCAAAGGATAGGAGTGAGCTTATAGATTTAGCGGATCAAATACTGAATGAATGGCGGTTATATGATGATCTTGATGTTGATATTTTATCTCATACAGGAGATGTTCCCCACAATACAATTACACCAATTGCAAGAATCAATGCTTTAGGGGAATATGAAATAGATTTAACCTTAAGGAACAATAGAACAAATGATCAGTATCCAGATGGTATTTTCCACCCTCATAAGTACCTACATCATATAAAGAAAGAAAATATTGGCCTAATAGAAGTTATGGGATTGGCCGTGTTGCCCTCGAGATTAGAAGAAGAAATGTTGCAAATACAAAATATATTATCAGGCAGGATAAATATAGAGCTAGCTATGCAAGAAGAGATGTTGTACAAGCATGAAGACTGGATTAGGGACTTGGTGGAACGATTTGGAACAAATCAAACAGAAATGAATGCATTAAGGCTGCTAAGACAAGAAGTGGGGGAAAAATTTACACAAGTACTTGAATGTTCGGGCGTATTTAAGCAAAGCAATCAAGGATTTGAAGCCTTTGAAAAATTTTTGCATTTATGTACCAACCTATAACTTGATTTTGGGGAAATCCGTTTAAAGGAGAAAAAGTATGTATCGATTAATGCTAGTAGATGATGAGTATGCAGTTAGAAGACACGTTATTGACAGAATCGATTGGCATCAATATGATTTTGACATTGTGTGCCAGGCAGAAAATGGAAAAGAAGCCTACGAACTATTCGAACAATATTTGCCAGATGTTGTTATTACAGATATTAAGATGCCTTTTGTGGACGGACTTGAATTGTCTGAAAAGATTCTTAAGAAGTACCCCTATACTAAAATAATTGTACTTACAGGCTTTGATGAATTTGAATACGCAAAAAAGAGTATTAATTTACATATTATGAATTATATTTTAAAACCTGTATCCGCCAATTCACTTATTGAGATTCTTGAGGATGTGAAGGTTAAGTTAGATGAAGAAATAAAACAAAAACGTGACATTGAAAGATTAAGAGAATATTATCAAAAAAGTTTGCCTATGCTTCGCGACAAATTTTTAGAAGATTTTGTTAAGGGCGAATATTTATTTAATCAGGTTGAAGAATGGCTATCATATTATTTGATTCCATTAAAAGGAAAATTTTACATCGTATCTGTAATTCAAATTGATAATTTTTATAAAGAGAGTCAGTCGATTGACACAAAAGAAACCGAGTTTAAAAAAATGGCTTTGTTAGAGCTTGTTGAGGAAGTGAATAAGAAGGAAGATTTAGGTATCTACTTTTTATCCAATAATCAAGTTATTATTATATCTCAAGATAATTTGAATTCAGAAAATGTATTTCTTCAAAGTGTTACAAGGAAGTTGGAAATGATTAGACAAGGTATTGTAAGATACCAAACTTTTACGATTACAATTGGCGTTGGACATGTTTGTAAAAGCTTAGAGGAAATTCCTAATTCAAGAAAAGGTGCTTTAAGTGCCCTTGATTATAAGCTGATTACTGGTAATAATCAGATTATTTATATTAATGACCTTGAGCATAATGAAATAGTAACCTTAGAATTTAATGAGTTTGATGGGCGACGTGTTGTTAGAATGCTAAAATCAAGTGCTGTTAATGAATTTCATGAGTTTATTGACCACATTTTTATGCTTGTTTCTAGCTGTCACAAAATGCATGAAAATCAGCTTTATTTATTTGAACTCGTAACTCAAATGATTATTACTGCCAAAGAGTTGAAAATTGATTTATCAAAAATTGAGGAAACGGAGTTTAACTTATTTAAATTACTAGGTGAAGATCAGCAGGTAGATCAATTGAAAAATAAAATTCTATGCCTAGGCGAGTATATAATGGAAGCAGGAGCGAAGTCAAGGCAAATCACTACAGCTAATCTTGTAACATTAGCGAAAGCTTATGTTGAAGAAGAGTACATGGATTGGGCGTTAAGTATTCAAAAAATATGTGAGTATCTCAATTATAGTCCAAATTATTTTAGCTCAGTATTTAAAAAAGAGACAGGGCAAGCCTTTATGAACTATTTAATGGATAGACGTTTAGAAGCTGCAAAAGAACTTTTGTTAACAACAGAAATGAAATCGTTAGAAGTTGCACTGGAAGTTGGATTTTCTTCTTCTAATTACTTTGCTTATTGTTTTAAAAGACATTTAAATGTTTCGCCAATGCAATATAGAAAAGACAATATTTGTTTATAATATGGAGGCCAGGCCACATGAGAAAACTCAAAATGCATGTGATTTCAAAAGGCTATAGTATCCAATATATCATCGCAATTTCAACAATTATCGTAGCAATCTTACCTATGATTTATACAGGTTTGTCCATGTATGAAAAATACTCTCATCAAATTATTGAAAACTCTAAGATCTCTACTGGACAAATACTTGAGCAACTTAAAATGAATATTGATGACTATTTAGCAAAAGGCATTACTAGTCATAGTGATGTGGAAAATTTGTTAATTAATAATAACAATGAATACAATGCAATGTTGATTTCCAATCTCAATATGTATTTTTCATCAAAAAACGATACGGTTTCTATTACTACATTTAATCTTGATGGTGACCTTATGAATACAGTTCCATCGGTACCTCTTCGACAAAATATACAAGTGGCAAAAGAGCCGTGGTTTGAACAAGTAATTGAGCAAAATTCGCTCTACTATATTTCAGAACCACATATTCAAAATATTATTCAAGGACAGTATAAATGGGTTGTTTCAATATGTAAGGTAGTGGATCTGGTTGAATCAAATACGAATGATAAAGCTGTTCTTGTTGTTGACGTCAGCTTGCAACCGCTAGTGGAACTCTGTAACAATTTAAATCTTGGAGGGAGTGGGTATGTATATATTGTAGATGAGAATGATGAAATTATTTATCATCCACAACAAGCAGTTGTTTTTTCAGGATTAAAAGATGAGATATCTTTCAAGTATAACGAACAAAGTACAACCTATATAAATCCTCAAGGAGATGAGGTGTTAATTGTCAATAATAGTTTGAATTTTGTAAGTTGGGAGTTAGTTGGCGTTTCCTATATTAAAAATATTGCAGATCGAAACTATCAAATTGCAAAAGAAATTATGGTCACTGTTCCAATAATATTAATTATTGTCGTGTTACTATCTTGGTATATCTCCTATAAGATTTCCTTGCCTATAAAAGAATTGGGTAAGCATATGAAAATTGTAGAAAAAGGTAATTTTGACATTAAATTAGATTTGAAAAATGGGGAACTTGAAGTAATGAATTTGACGCATACCTTTAATGTCATGGTAAAGCGAATCAAAGAACTTATTGATGAAAATAAAAAAGAACAAGAAGCAAAGCGACATAATGAGCTTAATGCCCTACAAGCCCAGATAAACCCACATTTTTTATACAATACACTTGATTCTATCATGTGGATGGCAGAAGCTGGAATGAGTGAAGAAGTTGTTCTAATGGTTACTGCTCTTGCGAAGTTATTTAGAATAAGTATTAGTAAGGGGCATAATATCATAACGGTAGAAGAAGAGCTAGAACATGCTAAAAATTATTTGTTAATTCAGAAAATTAGGTATAAAGATAAATTCAACTTTTATATTAATGTAAGTGAAGAAGTCAAAATGCTTAAAACCGTTAAACTCATTTTGCAACCAATTATTGAAAATGCCATTTATCACGGGATAGAGTATATGGTTGATTTAGGAAGGATTGACATTAATGCTGAAATCTCTGAGGGGAAATTGCTCTTTACAATTCAAGACAATGGACTTGGTATGTCACTAGAAGTACTCGATTGTATTCGTAAAGGAACCATTGAAGGGAATATAGAAAAAGGTGGTAGTGGTGTGGGTGTAAGAAATGTTGATCAACGTATAAAATTAAGATATGGGTATGAATATGGTTTGGAAATTGATAGCCAGGAAGAAAGTGGAACGCAAGTAAAAATATGGTTACCCATTATCAGAGGTGAATGATATGAATATTGATCAAAAAAATGGTACCATTTGGCTTGCAGCTGGATTGATTATTCTACTGATCATTATGTTTCGATTGAATATTAATTTAGAACAAACTGAAAAGAAGCAAATAACGATTATCACGAAATCAAAATATGGGGAAAATTGGGAGACTATTTCTAATGGTATTCGAGCTGGAGCAAATGAGTTTGGTGTGAATATAAAGCTTTTAGCACCAGACAGTAATAAAGATATAGATGCCCAAAAAACATTAATTCAAGCTGCGACTATAAATGGAACCGATGCAATTATTATAGCGCCTATCGATTACCATATGCTTGATGAAACCATAAGCGATTTGAACAAGGATAAAATCCCTGTTATAACAATGGTATCAGTTAGTGAAAAGTACCCTTATAAATATTACATTGGACTTGATCATTATGAGACAGGAAGGAAGATCGGACAAGTTATAATGAAGGAAATCGGCAGTGAAGGTTCAATTGCGCTAATGGGTATGATGGAACTATCAGATGATATTGTATTGCGGGAAAGAGGTGTTCGAGACTACTTGAAGGAATTTACCTCTATTACTGTTCTAGAAACAGGTGAAAATTCAATGGGCGAGTTTTCGGTCGTTACAAATACGAAAGATTTGCTGAAAACCCATCCGCAAATTAATGCAATTATTGGCTTAGATGAAGAAGCAACAAGAGGCATATGCTTGGCTTTCAAGGCTAAAAAGCCAGGAGTTATAGTTGTCGGATTTGGTAGCAGTCATGATATTGTTAATCAAGTAGAATTAGGAATAATTGATGAGCTTGTCGTACCAAATTACTTTGGAATAGGTTATATGGCGATTAAAAATACAGTAGACTACATGAATCAAAAGGATTTTGATAGAAATACATATATTGATCCGATGGTTATTGACTTAGACAGTATATATGATGAAGACATACAAAAAGTGCTATTTTCTATTCAATAATACAACAAAGCGTAGATTTTAGAATCTATGCTTTATTTGTTATTGCTATAAAGTAACTACAATTGGAACGATTATGGTAGAAATTCAACAACTCATCGTAGAATTTCTAACGCATTAAATTGATGACTTCTCTATAATAATAGTTGTAATCATTAACTAGTATTCTCATTAGGGGGTTTATCATGAAGAAAAGTTTAGCATTATTATTAGTATTAGCTTTATCAATTAGCGTTTTTGCTGGTTGTGGTAAAAAAGCAGTTGAAACAGCAGGTGGAGGAGATCTACCTACTATTGGTGTAACGATTTACAAATATGATGATAACTTCATGTCATTTGTAAGAAGAGCTATTGAAAAAAATGCTGAGGGATCAGCAACACTTGTATTAAATGATTCACAAAATGACCAAGCAAAACAAAATGAACAAGTTGATTTAATGATTTCTAAAGGTGTAAGTGTATTGGCTATTAACCTAGTTGATCCACAAGCAGCAGCGACAATTATTTCTAAAGCAAAAGATGCTAATTTACCATTGGTATTCTTCAACAAAGAACCTAGCGCAACAGACATGGCAAGCTATGATAAATGCTGGTATGTTGGAACAACATCAGCTGAATCAGGTATTATTCAAGGCGAATTAATTGTTGAAGCATGGAAAGCAAACCCAGAATGGGATAAAAATGGCGATGGAATCCTTCAATACGTTTTATTAAAAGGTGAACCTGGTCATCCTGACGCTGAAGCACGTACTACTTTTGCAGTATCAACAGTTACAGATGCAGGTATTAAGGTTGAAGAATTAGAACTTCAAACTGGTATGTGGGACACTGTAAAAGCTAAAGAACTTATGGATACATGGTTATCAAAACATGGTGATGCAATTGAGTTTGTTATTGCCAATAATGATGGTATGGCACTTGGTGCAGTTTCCTCTCTTCAAGCAGAAGGTTATTTCACAAATGACAAATTTATGCCAGTTGTTGGGGTAGATGCAATACCAGACGTATTAACAAAAATCGAAGAAGGTACTATGATCGGTACAGTTCTTAACGATGCAGCAAATCAAGGTAAAGCAACTGTAGATCTATCAAGAAACGTTGGTCAAGGTAAGGATCCATTAGAGGGTACTTCATGGATACTTGATGAGACGAAAGCTGTTCGTGTTCCTTACGTAGCAGTTACAATGGAAAATATTGAAATGGCTAAAAAATCATACGAATAAAAATTAATAGATATTAAATATGATTGCCGAAGATGTCAATGGCATCTTCGGCTTTGATATGAAAAGGAAGTTGGTGTTGAAACGATGAGATTTCAATGCTAATTTGCTGAGAATAAGATTCGTGTTAAATAGGATCGTATCAATACAGGAGGTTTAAAATGGCCGATACAACCCAAGAAATTGATAATAAACCATTTATATTAGAAATGAAAAATATGTCTAAGTCCTTTCCTGGGGTTAAAGCTCTTGATAAAGCGATGCTTTCAGTAAGAGAAGGGACTGTGCATGCTCTGCTCGGAGAAAATGGTGCAGGCAAGTCCACTTTGATGAAGTGTTTGTTTGGCATTTACAATGAAGATGAAGGGGAAATTGTATTTAACAATAAGAGGCTTAAAGTTTCTTCAGCAAAGCAAGCACTTGATCAGGGCATCTCAATGGTGCATCAAGAACTAAATCAAGTTAAAGATATGAGAATCATGGATAATATTTGGTTAGGTAGGTTTCCAAGAAAGGGGCCCTTTGCTGATGAAGTAAAAATGTATCAAGATACAGCAAAAATTTTTAAAGAATTGGATATCACTTTAAACCCAAAGCAAAAGGTAAGAAGCCTTTCTGTTTCAGAGAGTCAAATGACTGAAATAGCTAAAGCAGTATCCTATGATTCAAAGATTATTGTTATGGATGAGCCAACATCATCCTTAACAGAAATAGAAGTCAATCATTTATTTAGAATTATCCGTTCATTAAAAGCAAGAGGTGTTGGGATTATTTATATTTCTCACAAAATGGAAGAGATTAAAGAAATATCTGACGAAGTAACAATAATGAGAGATGGCAAATACATAGCGACAAGGAAATCAAATGAAGTGTCAACAGATGAAATTATTAGTTTAATGGTAGGTAGAGACTTGACGCATCGCTTTCCAGTTAAAACAAATCAACCAGGAGAAGTGATCATGACGGTTGAAAATTTAACTTCTTTGCATCAGCCTTCAGTTATTGATGTAAGCTTTGACCTGAGAAAAGGTGAGATACTTGGTATAGCAGGTTTGGTTGGTTCTAGAAGAACAGAATTATTGGAAACAATTTTCGGTACACGTGCTAAAAAATCAGGTGTCATTTATTTGCATGGTAAAGTCATTAAAAATAAATTTCCCAAAGAATCCATTAAAAACGGTTTTGCATTAGTTACAGAAGAGAGACGAGAGACTGGGATCTTTGGTGTAGCCAATATAATATTTAACGCTGTTATAGCTAATTTGAAAAGATATGTTCAGCCCATCAAAATATTAAATAATAAAAAAATGCAAGAAGATACAGCGTGGGTTATCAATAGTATGTCCGTAAAAACACCTTCTCATAAAACAAGAATTTCATCCTTGTCAGGAGGTAATCAACAAAAAATTATTTTAGGAAGATGGTTATTAACTGAACCGGAAGTTTTACTATTAGATGAACCAACTAGAGGTATTGATGTTGGGGCTAAATTCGATATATATGAATTAATGATTGAACTTGGCGCGAAAGAAAAAGGGGTTATCATGGTTTCATCTGAGATGCCAGAATTATTAGGTGTTACAGATCGTATACTTGTTATGAGTAATGGTCGTGTAGCTGGTATTGTTAACACAAATGAAACAAATCAAGAAGAGATTCTTAGGCTAGCTGCCAAATACTTATAAGGAGTGAAAATATGGAAGAGAAAGTTATCAATACAAGAAAGCAATTATACGATAATGTTACGAAGTGGATGATGAATAATGCCATTTATTTGGTATTATTAGCGTTATTAGTAATTATTGTCATAATTTCACCAGACTTTATTTCCTTAAGAAACTTTAAAAACATATTAGTTCAAGCTTCTACACGTGTTATTATGGCACTTGGAGTAGGAGGCATTATCATTGCAAAAGGAACAGATTTATCACTAGGTAGACAAGTCGGTTTAGCAGCTGTTATTTCAGCGTCGTTATTACAAGATATTAAATATGAATATAGAATGTATCCTGACTTGCCTGTATTATGGATTATTGTACCTATTTTAATTGTTATGGTAGTAACAGCGTTATTTAGCACAATGAATGGTTTTGTTGTTGCGAAGTTAAACGTGGATCCTTTTATTGCTACGTTAGGTATGATGGTTATAGTATACGGTGTTAACTCTATTTACTATGACCGACCACCCTATGGTGCGCAACCTATTGGTGGACTTGATAAGAGATTTACAGGCTTTGCCCAAGGATCAATACATTTAGGTTCCTTTGACATTCCTTATTTAATCATTTATGCCATGATTGTTATTGGAATTATATGGGTAATCTGGACAAAAACCAGTTTTGGAAAAAACATGTATGCAATTGGAGGTAATAAAGAAGCCGCATTGGTATCAGGGGTAAATGTTGTCGTTTGTACGATATTAGTTTATACCTTAGCAGGGTTACTATATGGCCTTGGCGGTTCATTAGAAGCAGCCAGAATTGGTAGTGCAACGAATAACACCGGGAATATGTATGAATTGGATGCGATATCTGCTTGTATTGTAGGGGGACTATCTTTTAATGGTGGAGTTGGATCTGTTTCGGGGATTGTTACAGGCGTACTAATCTTTCAAGTTATTGCCTACGGCTTATCCTTTATAGGTGTAAATCCATACTTGCAGTTTATAATTAAGGGGTTAATTATCATCATAGCAGTAGCTATAGATTCAAGAAAGCACGGCAACAATAAGTAAATCCTGTTAATCCCTCAATATAGGATGTGTACAGCAAAAAGACTAATTAGCAGGATGTTGTAATTGGTCTTTTTGTATTTAACTTGATTAAAAACAAGGTTTCTTGTAAAATAAAGATAATTTTAAAACGATTCATAACAAGGGAGCAAATTTCATGAATAATGTAAATCTGAAACTGATAAGTATTAATATAGTAATCGTTTTAATTTTATTAGTGGGCTGTACGAAAGGGACGAATAATATTGCAACCGACGAGGTATCTGACACAATCAAAATCGGGGTGCTCATTTATAGATTTGATGATCAATTTATTTCTTCTGTAATAGATGTGATTGAACAGGAAACAGAAGAACTCAATAAAATAAGTACTAAAAAAATCGAAATTTCCATAGTCGACGGTAAAAATCAACAAGATATACAAGTGGATCAAATGAAACAATTTATAAAAGAGGATTATGATGCGCTTGCGATTAATCTTGTAGATCGGAGTAAAGCATCGGTTGTTATTAATGAGGCAAAACAAGCAAATATTCCAGTAGTATTTTTTAATAGAGAACCTGTTCAGGTCGATATGGCAAGATGGGATCAAATCTATTACGTTGGTACAAAAGGAGAACAATCTGGATTAATTCAAGGAGAAATTGCAGGTGAATATTGGTTTGATCATCCTGAGGCAGATAGAAACGGGGATGGGATTATGCAATATGTTTTGATTGAAGGACAGCCCGGTCATCAAGATGTGATTCAACGATCACAATATAGTGTTAAGGCATTACAAGATATGGGCATAGAGGTTGAAGAACTCGTAAAAGATACAGCTAATTGGCAAAGGCTAGAAGCACAAGATGTAATGAGCGATTGGTTAGATTATTTTGGAGATGATATTGAGATGATTTTATCTAACAATGATGCAATGGCACTAGGTGCCATTGATGCAATGAGGGCACATGATAGCAGATTAATACCTGTCGTAGGAATTGATGGTATTCAATTAGCGCGAGAAGCCTTAAAAAAGGGTGAAATTATTGGAACTGTTTTTAATGATAATATTGGTCAAGGGAAAATGGTCATGAATATTGCTTATTATCTAGCGCAAGATTTAGACCCCACACTTTTTATTGACGACATTGAAAAGGGTACTTATTATTGGGTCGATTACCATAAGGTAATCGACTAGTAATTTATCTAATCTGCGATTATTACGCCTCATTATTGCACCTGAATGATAAGAGGTTTGGCTTTTAATGTTGAGCAGCTAGCATTGATTGTAATAGAGCCAATATCGCCGGTAGTTTTTATCCATACACCTCTGCAGCCTCCGATTAATGAAAAAGTAGACGGACCAATAATGACGGCAGGACCATCGATAGAAATGTTAATAATCTCATCTGTGTAAGGCAGCTCATGATTTTCCTGATCCAGTAATTTTATGACGAACCTAGTTGAATCTATTTCACCATGGCTTAATATTAGATCATCTGCTTTCATAGATAGTACGGTAGGTAGCGGGTTTTTAATATAAGTCTCTCGCACCATTTCATTATTATTAACAAAACCTACAAGTGTAAGATCGCCAAAGGACATTCCCCACTGACTTTCTAGTTTATCGATAATCACGGGGGGATAGGCTATACCAGGATAACGTTCTTTAGCAGGGAAGTACGTGCCGATGGTTTTATCTTCAGTAAATAGCTTCACGCATTCACAATTCGTAAATATCGTTAAAGGAGCAATACCTCCTATAGCTCTTTCGCCTCTTGCATAGCGCGTAACTGCTTGCATTACAACTTCTTTGATGGGGCTAACTTGGCTTTTATAAAAGGCAGCTGCGTATTTAGGGATTCTAAACATATCCATTACGCCGTGATAACAAATACGATCACCAGATCCAAAGTCAAAATGTGTATTGTAATCAAAAGCGCACCAGCCAATTGCACCAGTAATATGGGGATTAAGAGAAACAGCATTATGTACTTCCAAGTGTCTTAAAGCATGTTCATTTAAGCGTTCTTCTTGATCAAAACGTTTTGTAGGGTACATATGTCCATTGAATTCTGTAATCAAGTAAGGTACGTTATGGTCTAAGCCTGTAACCGATAGAGGTGATCGAAGTACACCATATATATCAGGGTCTCCAAGAGTAAAGTCATTCATCGTATATACGTCTTCTAATAACTCGCTATTTATAATACATCTAACGCCACCTGTTGGTCTGGTATCATCTAATTCGTGGGCAATTTTGTTTGTTTGAAAAAAGAAATCATGATCGTCTGGAGATTCATTAATCCTGACACCCCAAATTATGATTGATGGATGATTAAAGTCTCGAACAATCATCTCACGAACATTTTCACAAGATATTTTTTTCCAAGCTTCATCTCCAATATGTTGCCAACCTGGGATTTCTTCAAATACCAATAGGCCAATTTCATCACACTTGTTTAGAAAATGTTTAGACTGAGGATAGTGAGACGTTCTTACGGTATTTAAACAAAGCTCATACTTAAGTAACTGCGCATCCTTTTCTTGGACACGTTTTGGCATGGCATAACCCACATATGGGAAAGCTTGATGTCTGTTTAACCCTCTAATTTTGAGGGGTTTTCCGTTAAGAAAGAAACCGTTAGGTAAAAATTCGGCTGTTCTAAAACCAATTTTTGTTTCGTATGTATCGATGATACCTTCTTTCTCAAGAGAAATTTTCAACATGTATAGGTTGGGATTTTCTATATCCCAAAGTTTTATGTGTGCTAAGTTTGATAGAATTAGAACAATTTCTTGTTCGGAGTTTTCAACAATTATTTCCTTTTGAAGCTGGGAAAGGATTTTACCTTCTAATGTAATTAGCATTGCGGATGTTGTTAAGGAGACCTTTGATGCACTGTTGTTTTGTATAATAATCGTTGCTTCTACTTCCTTTTCATCACATAACACATTTTTAGTCCTAGAAAATACGTGTTTAATATGTAGGGGATCAACAATACGTAGGTTGACTTCACGATAGATACCACCATAAGTTAAGAAGTCGACAACGAAACCAAAGGGAGGGATGTCTTCTCTTTCGGTAGAATCCACCATTACAACCAAAATGTTTTCAGAAGTAAAGCTTAAGTAGGGCGTTAAATCGAAGGAAAAGGGTGTATAGCCACCTTTATGCTCACCTAAATAAATACCATTGATGTATACTTGAGCATACGTCATAACACCTTCAAAATCAATATAAACCCACTGGTCTTTATGTCTTTTGTCAATCAAAAAGTACTTTCGATAACAAGATACAAATTGATAGATTTTTTCATCAAAGTAGTTATAGGGTATTTCTTGGTTTGCATGGGGTAGTGAAACGGTTTCAAAATGTTCTAGGTTATAATCTTTTTGAATGTAAGATAGTTCAAAAGATGGTGTAAATTGCC
This sequence comes from Firmicutes bacterium HGW-Firmicutes-7, assembly GCA_002841375.1. Taxonomy (GTDB): domain Bacteria; phylum Bacillota; class Clostridia; order Lachnospirales; family Vallitaleaceae; genus HGW-1. The sequence goes on from PGZO01000005.1 coordinate 51,156, forward strand.
ACTGCATATTTAAAGGCCTAATAACTCTTGACATCTAAATCCCTCCTAAAATATAATTATATTATACATGCTTTTTTATTGATAATAAATAACACTATTTTAATGTGGATATAAATATATGAATGGCATATAACGAATTTTGCTGGCATATCTTTGGCCTCTATCAAGAAGGAGTATACATGGCACACTATTTTCCAACACTTAATAAGGATCAATTACGGTTGCCAATCTACTTGAAAACGATTGGTATCCATTATGAAGAAACTGTTGTGAATCGCCCTCAAGGATTTCCAGCTTATCAATGGATACAGTGCACCTCAGGAGAAGGCATATTTCAATATGAACAGAAAGAATATAAGATTAAAAGTGGGCAAGGATTGTTTATCTATCCCCATGTTAAGCATAGTTATTATGCATTACAAAAGCCATGGATTACCCATTGGGTAAGTTTTGATGGTTATGGAATTAAGGCGCTTCTTGAAAGCTTACATATTAGTAGAACCGATATTTATGACGTATTAAACAAACCGTTATTAGAGAGCAGATTTTATGATTGCTTTCAACTTGCTACTTCAAAGGGTATTTATAATAACATTGAAACCTCTGCATTTTTGTTTCAGTTTCTTATAGATATCGCAAAACATTCAGAGCCGCTACAGAAAACTTCTCTACATAGCCAGAAAAACAAATTAGAACCAGTGCTTCAGTTTATAGATGAAAACTATTTTAGAGCGATTACCATTGAGCAATTAGCGCAGAAAGTTAATGTTACACCTCAATATCTTTGTGTTCTTTTTCAAAGAATGATCAAGAAGCGTCCGTTTGAGTATATTAATGAAGTGCGAGTTAGTAAAAGTAAAGAATTAATTTTAATCCATAGAACGATGTCAATTACTACAATTAGCAAAACAGTGGGTTTTGAGAGTTCAAGTTATTATGGCGCACAATTTAAAAAAATCGAAGGAATGACACCAGGAAAATTTAAAGCTTTGTTCGAATAACACAAGAATCTCAGAAATGAGAATATAATAAGGAGGGGATCAAGTTGAATATTGTAAAAGGGTGTTTTGGTAAAACGAAGAAAGGGGAAACAGTAACTAAATATACTTTAGTAAATGACCACGGTTATTCGGTGAGTGTTTTGAATTATGGAGGAATTATTAATGAGATTCTGGTACCAGATAGACATGGCATTATTAAAAATGTGGTACTCGGGTATAATAATATAGTAGACTATGAGGAAAACGCTCCTTATTTTGGTTGTATTACAGGTAGAACAGCTGGAAGAATCAAAGATGCAACCTTCTCTATTGGAGAGGATACATATGTATTGGGAAAAAATGACGGGAATAACAATCTTCATGGAGGTTTCAATGCGCTTGATAAAACAATTTGGAATATAACGGAAGTGGTTGAAAAAGATGTAGCCATGGTATCATTAAATTATATGAGTCCTCACTTAGAAGAGGGTTATCCTGGTAATGTAGATATCATTGTTTCTTATAAATGGGATAATACAAACCAATTATCAATTTCCTATAGAGCTACTACGGATCAAGAAACAATCATTAATTTAACGAATCATTCTTATTTTAATTTATCGGGAGATTTCTCTACAGATATTTTAGATCATACTTTGCAAATAGAAGCAGATAGATTTATTCAGCTGAGAAAAGATTTAACGCCAGAAGATATCAGTGAGGTTAAAGATACACCATTCGATTTTAGAGTAGCAAAAACAATTGGACAAGATATTAATGAAAACAATCGTCAGTTAATGATTGAAAATGGATATGATCATCCATTTATACTTGATTCAATTAAAAGGCCTCAAATTACATTAGCTCACGAGAGAAGTGGAAGGAAGCTATCCATTACTACAGACGAAACTTGTGTAGTCTGTTATACAGGAAACTTTCTAAATGCCAAATTTAAAGCATATGATGAGGTCCCCTTAAAAAAGAGTGCAGGTGTTTGTCTTGAAACCCAATATTATCCGGACAGTCAAAATTTCAAGCTTGTACCTTCAAAGACGCTGAAACCTTATGAAGCGTACTTAACGGTTACTTCTTATCATTTTACGAATTGAAGAAAGATTATTCTTGCTTTAGTAATCATTGACATTTTTCACGATTAGCTCTATTATTATTTAAGAAGAACAACTTACTTTTGACACGATAATAGTAGAATAATATTTATAAAGGGGGCATTTTTACAATGCTAAATATTAAAATTGAAAAGACTACGCAACCAAAACAGAAGCCAATTAATCCGGATGATTTAGGCTTTGGACAATTATTTTCTGATCATATGTTTGAAATGACGTATACAGAAGGTCAAGGCTGGCATGATCCAGAAATAAAACCTTATCAACCAATTGTTTTAGATCCATCAGCTATGGTTTTTCATTATGGTCAAGAAATGTTTGAAGGCCTAAAGGCGTATAAGACGAAGGATGGAAGGGTTTTGCTCTTTAGACCAGAAAAAAATATTGAAAGAACAAACATTACAAATGAAAGACTTTGTATTCCTATGGTAGATGAAGAAGACATTCTTCAAGCAATAAAAGCAATCGTTTCGATTGACAAGGATTGGATTCCAGAAGCAGAGGGAACATCTTTATATATTAGACCTTTTATTATTGCAACGGATCCGTTTTTAGGTGTGAGACCTTCTAATACGTATAAATTTCTTATCATTGTTGGGCCTGTAGGTGCATATTATAAAGAAGGAATCAATCCAGTGAAAATATGGGTTGAAAATGAGTATGTACGTGCTGTAAAAGGTGGTACAGGATATGCTAAAACAGGTGGTAACTATGCGGCTAGCTTAAAAGCTCAAGTAAAAGCAAAAGAAAATGGCTATACTCAAGTATTATGGTTAGACGGTATCGAAAGAAAATACATTGAAGAAGTAGGAACGATGAACGTTTTCTTCAAGATCAATGGGCAAGTAATTACGCCTTCACTAGAAGGTAGTATTTTGCCGGGTATTACACGAAATTCTGTTATTGAATTATTGAAATCATGGAATATACCAATTACTGAAAGAAAGATTTCTATAGACGAAGTGTATGAAGCGGCTCAAGCGGGTACACTTGAAGAAGTGTTTGGAACAGGAACTGCAGCAGTAATTTCTCCTGTTGGGGAGTTAAATTGGAACGGAAAAATATTCAAGGTTAATGGCGGGGAAATTGGCGCATTATCTCAAAGAGTATATGATTATATTACTGGAATACAAACTGGAAAGTTAGAAGATGTTTTCAATTGGGTTGTTGAAGTAAAGTAGTAGTAAGCATGTCTAAAAGACTTTCTGATTAGAAAGTCTTTTGTTTTGAACATCTTATTAGGGGGTATGGTAGTTGAGCTTATATGAGCTTATATTTTCATTTATGGTTTATGGATTTGTTGGTTGGTGTTGGGAAACACCATATGTATCAATTAAACAACGAAAGGTAGTAAACAGAGGCTTTCTAAATGGCCCCTTTATACCCATATATGCATTTGGCGCTTTATTTATTATACGTTCAGAGGCTTTTTTGCAGTTAATATTGCCATCAAATGCTATGCTCCAGTTCTTACTTGTAGTACTATATGCATCTATTATGAGCTCTATATTAGAATATGTCACCTCCTATGTGTTAGAGCAAGCTTTTCATACGAAATGGTGGGATTATTCTGATAAAAAATTTAATTTAAATGGACGAATATGTTTAGTATATTCAATTGGGTGGGGATTTGTAGGTTTTAGTATTATAAAATGGATTCATCCAGTGGTTCAATCATTAATAGCCGGTATATCTATAAAAATAGGAACGATGGTATTGATAATTTATTGTTTTATGTTTATCGTTGATGTGATCTTAACACTTAAAGACTTAATTTCTTTAAAGATTATTATGTCAGATCTTTTGGCATTGACGGGAGAGCTTAAGGTTAAATTAGTCGAAGGTATTCATCTTCAAAAGGGCAAGCTTGTTGAAAACTTAGAAATAAGGCAAGTAAAAATAAAAGAGGAAATCTTGTACAGAAAAGCCCAAGGCGGGGCTGCACTGTCAGAGAAGCAAGAAGCACTATTTTATCTATTAGAAAAAAGTAAAAAGTATTCTAGATTTTACCATATTTTCCCCAAAGCTAGATCTAGTAAATTCCATGAACTTGTTGATGTAGTAAGAAAAAATATCAAAAGATAAAAATTTAACAAAATCAATTGATAATTGACTATTAAAAAGGTATAATTAAGTGACTACATATTAGGAGGAAATCAGTTTGTTAAATATTGGTGGTAAGCGTAAAAAGAAATCTCAAGAGGCATTGGATTTTGGACCAATGATTCTCGAGTTAGAACAAATTAAGTTAGGAAAACAATCAAGCCTTGATGATTACCCCGGGATGAATAAGGAAGTTGTTGACAAGCTTAAAGAACTAGTATGTTCAAATTGTAATACACATAATTCTTTTGTTAGAGAAATAGATCAATTGCTGCAAACGTTAATGACAATGGATTTTGTTAAAGAAATGATTAGAGGTGCAGAGCATCAATCAGAAATGGTCGAAACAATTGCTGCGACCAGTGAGGAAATGGCTGCTAATATAGAAGATATTGCACAATTTGTTAAAGACTCATTGAACTCAGCTCATGAGTCCAATCAAAAAGCAGTAATAAGCAAAAAGTTAATGAATGAGACGGTAGAGTCAATTGAAGTAAGCTATAAAGAGACAGAAATGGCGAAAGAACAAATTATTAGTGTAAATGATCAAACACAAAAAATTGATGAAATGGTTAATATAATTATTTCAGTTGCTGCACAAACGAATCTATTGGCACTGAATGCTTCTATTGAAGCAGCCCGCGCTGGTGAAAGTGGAAAGGGTTTTTCAGTTGTTGCAAATGAGATAAAGAAACTCGCGGATCATACGAAGGAATCAGTAAACTATATTCAAGAAAGTGTTCGTAATCTTAGAACTCAAACGCAAGCATCAACAGCTGCAATAGAAAAGGCAAGTTCATCTTTTTTAAAGGGTAAGAAGTCTTTAGCTGAGGTATTAGCAGCAATCGAGGCTGTGGATACATCAACAAAAGAGATTGAAACAAACATGCAACAAATTAATTCTAATATTGAACAACAGACTGCATCTTCTCAAGAAGTATCCTCATCAGCTCAAATTATAAATGAGAAGACAAAAGATTTACATATGGATAGCATAAGAACGGGAAAAGGGTTTTATACGATATCTCTTGAAATTGATGATGTAAGAAAAGATTTAGTGAAAAAAGCGAGCGGAATTTCAAAGCAAGATTCCATAGAGCTTTGTATTACAGATCATTTAAATTGGCGATGGCGAGTTTATAATATGATACTTGGTAATACCCAAATTGAAGCAGCTTTAGTTGCTGATCCTAATCAAAGCAGATTGGGTAGGTGGATTCAAAATTTTGGTTCTAAGGAACCTGCCTTTGCACAATATATTAGTAGACTTGAAAGCCCAAGGGTTAATCTTCATAGCATTGCCGAGAAGGCCGTTAACGCTTATAATAAAGGTAACATTCAAGATGCTGAAGAGTATTTGAACCAATTAGACGATGTATCAGTAGAAATAGTTAAGATATTAAGAGAAATGCAATCAAAAGGTTAAGTATTTATATAGAAAGTTAATGCTTGTTTATATGGCTTAGAGATTTTGCCACACAATATTCAACATGGGCCGTTTTCATTGAAAACGGCCCATGTTGAATATTGCACCTTAAGATGTATCATTAAATTATATTTGCAAATAATAGGTTAAATGAGGTGAAGAAATGAGAGAAGCGCTATATTATACCACGACAAACAATGGAGTTGAATGTAAGCTGTGCCCTCACAATTGCACGATTCAAGAAAACAAAGTAGGACGCTGTAAAGTAAGGCAGAATATAAAAGGAAAGCTATATAGCCTAAACTACAATCAAGTGAGTACTATTCAGGTTGATCCAATTGAAAAGAAACCAATAATGAACTGGATGTCAGGAAGTGAAATTTTTTCTGTAGGAAGCTATGGGTGCAACTTTCATTGCGGATTTTGTCAAAATCATTCCATTAGCTTAGCGTTACCAGATACGATCCACATATCACCAGAGGAGATTGTAGCACAAGCATTGTCCTTAGGGCTACCATCTATTGCCTATACGTATAATGAACCAACAGTGTTTTATGAAATGATGTTAGAAACTGCAAAGTTAGCAAATGAGAAGGGCCTTAAAAATGTTATTGTTACGAATGGATTCATTAACCAAGCGCCCTTAATGGAAATATTACCATATATTGACGCGATGAATATAGATTTAAAAGCATATGATGATCCTTCATACCATAATCTGGGTGGTAAAACAGTAGAAGATGTTTTAGAAACCATTAAGTTAGCAAGTAAATATTGTCACGTAGAAGTTACAATGCTCATAGTACCAACAATAAATGACGATCCTAAGAAGTTTGAGGAATTGCTATGTAAATTAAAAAAAGAGGCACCTAACATTGTAATTCATTTATCAAGATATTTTCCAAGGTATCAATATGACGAGCCTGCTACAGAAATTATGCTGATGATTGAGTTTAAAGATATAGCAGAAAAGTATTTTAAATATGTATATTTAGGAAATGTGAGGTAACCTATGAAAAATGATGGAGTTTTTTTTATGCCACATCCACCTATTCTTATTAATGAAATAGGAAATGGAAGAGAAAAAGAAGCAAGAGACACCTTAGCAGGTATGCGATATTTGGCAAAAGATATTCAAACAAATAAACCAGACACAATAATCTTTATTTCACCTCATGGAAATAGTTTCAGTAATGGAACATGTATTCTATATGGACATGAATTATATGGTGACTTTAGCTCCTTTGGAAATAACGAAATCAAATTCGTTAAAAATATAAACAAAGAGCTTACAATGGATATATTTAATCGCCTTGAAGAAGCTGATGTTACGACTGTACTAATGGATCAAAAGACTGCAGAGCAATATGGTGTAAGGGTTCAATTAGATCATGGCGTGATGGTACCCATGTATTTTATTGATGAAGCATTCAAGCAATATAGCATTGTTCATATTACGCCAGGATTTACTGATTTAGAAGAGAATTATAAGATCGGAAAGCTTATTCAAGAGGCGATAAGTAACAGTGAAGAAAAGGTTATCGTTGTATGTAGTGGAGATCTATCTCATGCACTTAGTGATGAAGGACCTTATACGTTTCATCCAGAAGGGCCGATTTTTGATGAGGCAGTCAAAAAAAGCATTGAAAATGGTGATCCCTTAAAATTACTATCGCTTAGCAATCATATTATTGAAGAAGCTGGGCAATGTGGTTTGAGATCTTTTTTAATGGGCTTTGGCGTAATGGATGGTTATGAATACGAAGCAAAAGTATTAAGTTATGAAGGTCCTTTTGGCGTTGGATATTTAACAGGCGTATTAAAGAAATCACAACAAACAAAAACCTCTTTGATGCATATTATAAAAGAGCAAAAACAATCTCAGTATTTTCAAAGAATAGAAAAGGAAGATGACTATATTACATTAGCTAGAAAAACCATAGAAGAATATGTTCGAACAGGAAAGAGATTAAACATAGATTATTTTAGAGAACATTTTTCTGAATCTTTTATTAAGCGCATCATTAATAAACAATCAGGTGTGTTTGTATCTATTCATAAAGGTGGACAGTTAAGAGGTTGTATTGGCACCATTTCAGCAACTGCAGATCATTTGTTAGATGAGATTATATACAATGGAATAAGCGCATGTAGCAAAGATCCTAGATTTGATGTTGTCGCGGAAGATGAGCTAATGGACTTAGAGATAAAAGTAGATATTCTATATGAGCGAGAGGCCATTAACACAAAGGAAGAGCTGGATGTTAATAAGTACGGTGTAATTGTTGAAAAAGGTTCAAGAAGAGGCTTGTTACTACCTAATCTCGAAGGTGTTGACGATGTAGCACAACAAGTAAGTATTGCCATGAATAAAGCAGAAATTGACGATGAAGCAGGAATGAAGCTATTTAGGTTTGAAGTTGAAAGACATGAAATATAAGAACAACATATACTTTTGATACTATAACCAAAATGGTTGTAGCATCAAAAGCAAGTTGGTTCTAATTCTTGTAGAACATATAGCGATGGTTAAAGCATCCATGCACTATATGTTCTACAAGAAAGAACAACTATATACTTTTGATACTATAACCAAAATGGTTGTAGCATCAAAAGTAAGTTGATTCTAATTCTTGCACAACATATAGTGATGGTTAAAGCATCCATCACTATATGTTGCACAAGAAAGAACAACTATATACTTTTGATACTATAACCAATGGATTGTATTTTAAGGTAGAATATGATATTATTTGATTGTTGTGCAAAAGTACAACATGGTACTGACACGATAACGAATATACTAAAGAAGAGAAGGAAAAGTGTGGGAGAGAACATGAGAAATTTATTAAGTATAAACCAAATATTAGATTGGACTTATTCTTTGTACCGTAAATATATCGTAAGTTTTATAGGATTTACATCATTAATGTTAATGATTTCTGTCTCGATTATATATGGGATATTTTTTATCGTTAGTATTCTTTTTACGATTATTCTAGTGGGTGCTTTAAGTTTTGGTTCAACAAATATACTAGGGTTTGGTTCTTCAAATATAATAGGGTCCTCTTTGGAAAGTACAATACTATGGGGAATTGTTATATATGGATGTTTAGCATTCATTGTGATGCTTTCTTATACCTTTATGAATATGGTAGCAGCTGGTCCAGTAAAGGCGGTTGAAGAGTTCAGAAAAGGGAATAGGGTTAGTTTTGGAATCATGTTTACATATAGTTTTAAGAAAATGCTGTACGTGATTACTTCCACGATGGCATTTTATTTTATTTTAAGTATTATTGTAGCAATTGGTATTGTAACGTACGGACTAAATTATATAATTTGGTTGCAAAATGTATCAATGATCTTTAATGTTTTTGTTGGCACATTTATTGGGGTGATTGTTTTAGTAGGATGCATTTGGTTTGCAGTTAAAGGTGCATTTTATTTGCAAGTCGCGCTCTATGAGAAGAAGCATTTTTTAAGTGCAATAATAGGTAGCTTCAAACTTGTAAAAGGTCAGTTTAAAAGAATATTTTGCATCTTATTCAGCAGTATATTGTCTTTTTATGTTGTATATTTTAGCTTAGGCGGGTTGGTATCCGTTGGGAGTAATTTTTTGCCCATGTTTATGACAGGCAAGGAAGGTACAGGGCTTTTCGTAGCTGTTATTATTTTTCAGCTACTTCTGATGCTTTTTCAATTTGCATTAAGTATCGTCATTACACCTATACAACATATTACATTACCAATCATTTACTTTGATGAGCGAAACAGAAAATATGGGGATGACTTGCACAGGAAGGTAGATAAGTTAATACAAATACAAAATTCAGCACTTAAAGCGCAATAACGTGGGGTGGAGGCTTAATCATGGAAATGCCATCATATGATATTTTTAATGACAAAGTAGATCAACTGCTTGGATCTCTTAAATACATTAAATTACATAAATTAATATTTGAAATGGTCGTTAAGATTCTAGAGCAGATAGGCTATATATTAAGTCAATTATTTATGAAGAGTTCGAGCACAAGTGGCGCAACGATTCGTACACAGATCATTGTAGGACTTATAGCTATTACAATAATAATTATTATAATCATTTTAATTATTTTTCTATTAATACGAAGAAGGCATAAGAAAAAAGTTAGGTCTATTTTAGGGGAAAAAATAAATAAAGATTCTACCGTAATTTCGTTTTTAGATAAAAGCAAATTCTATGAAGAAAAAGGTGAATATCGTCAAGCTGTGAGGCTTCGCTTTGTAGCAGCTTTATTTTTCTTGCACCAAGCACACATTTTATACCATGATTATTCGATGACTGGAAAAGAAATGGTTACTAAACTAAAAGAAGACAAGTATATAGCTGTTGAAGACTTTGAAACAATTACAAATGGATTTAATAAAATTTGGTATTCGATGACTGAAATTGATGTTGCAGCGTTTAAGGTATGGTGTGAAGAGGAAAATTCTTTTTGGCGGGAGGTTGAAAAATGATTAGGAAAAAGAAATCAACTGTTAAAAAAGTACTCTTAGTTATTCTTATAATTATTGTTGTAGGCGTGTATTTACTTATACAATTCCAAAAAAGCAATAAAACACCAAACTCCTTTAACAATGCAGGATACTTAGGGAATTCCTTGTACTATGACACTTTAAAGGAGCTTGGTTATAAAGTATCTTATGAGATCGAACCTATTGAAAACATTAATACAAAAGGACTTGTCGTTCTAAATGTCGCATCAAATTCTAATGGTTTAGAGGATGAAGACTATGAAAAAATCTTTCAATATGTACGTGATGGTGGAATCATGTTAGTACTATTTATAGATTCTATTGATCGACAGATTGATGATAGTTTAGTTGAAATTGAAGAGGAGCATAAGCTACAGCCTTATAGAAAATGGGTTTCAGACACTGGTGGGGTATTAATGTATGGCAGCATTGATACAACCAGTAATATCACTGTTAGTACAAATAGAGAAATGGCTTATAGTACATTGAGAATGCTTCATCCTTATATTGATAAAGAAGGAATGATCTTCAATGAGTATTACCTATATGTAAGCGATGGGCATAGGTCGTTATGGAAAGAAATACCTCAAGGGCTGAAGTTTATAATCTATCAAATCCTCTTAGTAATTGTGTTGTTTTTTGCTTATAAGGGTAAGAGATTTGGCGCACCGAGTATTTTATATGAAGAAGTAGAACCAGATGAGCATCAGTATGCAAAAGCTGTAGGCGGTTTATATTATCGAGGAGGTCATTACGAGGTACTAATTGACGCTTACTATAAGCACTTTATTAACAAAGTATACCACAAGCATTTATTGTATTATGACGTCAATGAAAACAACTGGCTTACGGTATTTCAAGATTATAAAGACATTGAATACAAGACGGCAAAAAAGGTACATGATTTTATGAGTAAATATAAAAATGGTGATTACAAAGAGATGTCAAAGAAAAGAATGAAAAGTAAGATTAAGGAATTATTAATTCATATTCAAACCCTTGAAAAAACTTTGGATCAAAAATAAACGCAGGAGGATGTTAGAGAGATGGAAATAGAAAATGTTAAAATAATTTATGATGCGATTCGTAGTGAGGTGAAAAAGGTTATTATTGAGCAGGATAAAATGATTGATTTTGCAATTATAGGTTTATTTTGTGGAGGTCATATATTAATTGAAGGTGTTCCTGGACTCGGCAAAACACTTTTTATTAAAGCATTAACAGATAGTATGAGCATGTCAAGTAATCGAATTCAATTTACACCTGATATGATGCCAGCAGATGTTGTTGGTACAAAAATATATAATATGCAATCACAAACTTTTGAACTTCGCAAGGGTCCAGTTTTTGCTAATTTAGTTTTAGCAGATGAAATTAATAGAACACCCCCTAAGACACAGGCTGGTTTGCTTGAAGCAATGCAAGAGGAATCCGTATCTATTGATGGTATTACAATGGAACTTCCTCAACCCTTTATGGTTATGGCTACTCAAAATCCTATAGAGTTTGAAGGTACTTATTCTTTGCCAGAAGCGCTTGTCGATCGGTTTTTATTTAAAATTCAAATTGATTATCCATCTTTAGAGGGAGAAGCTGAGTTGTTGAAACGTATGAATGATATTCATACAAGAAAATTAGATCCAATAAATTGTGGGGTGAAGTCAATCTATAAAGCGTGTGATATCGTAGACATTAGAAGTACGATTTCCCAGATTAAACTGGAGGCTTCCTTGTATAATTATATTGTACAAATCGTTAGAGCTACAAGAAATCATAAAGTAATTGAGATTGGTAGTAGCCCAAGAGGTGGAATTGCAATTATGAATGCAGCTAAAACCTATGCTGCGATTAATGGAAGGGATTATGTGTTGCCAGAGGATATTAAGGAAGTTGCCATACCTGCGCTCAATCACCGAATTATTCTTATTCCAGAAGCTGAGCTTGAGGGGATTCGCGTACAAAATGTACTTACAGAAATATTGAATACAGTCAAGGTCCCAAGATAGGAGAGATGAGATGCAACCCACAAAAAGACTTATTTACTTAGCGGCACTAGGTAGCTTACTTACTGGATTAGGATATTTAATATACTTGCATATTTTTATTTTCTTTTTCTATAATATCACCTTATTTATAGTTGTTTTGATAGATTATAGAATTTCTCGGGACTCCTTTGAGGTAAAAAGAGATTATGAACCAAAGTTGTCTCTATTTGCTGAGGAAGAAATGGGATTTACAGTATACAATAAAAGTAATGAGCCTTTAAATATTCGAATTAAAGATACAATACCTGATTATTGCTTTAAGCGGGTTACAGAATATGCTGTTGGAGAAATAATGCCTCATCAAAAAAAGAGAATATTTTATGTTATACAACCAAAGAAAAGAGGTTTGTATAATTTTAAAGAGATTTATGTTGCATATGTAAGTCGGTTTAAGCTTATAAGTAAGCATGTGACTTATGAAATGAAAGCAGAGATCAAGGTGTATCCAAACATTAAGGATTTGAAGAAGTATAGATTGATGGTTTTTGGTGGATATATTATGCGTGGCGGAAAAAAAATATGGAATAGAAAAGGCGAAGGTATGGAGTTTGAAAGCCTTAGAGAATATATTTACGGTGACGCCTATAGCAAGATTAATTGGAAAGCAACTGCAAGTATGAATAAACCAATTATTAATCAATATGAAATTGAGAAAAACCAAGATATAATAGCGCTGATAGATGCAGGGAGGGCTATGAGCTATGAGGTTAGAGGGTATAAAAAGTTAGACTTAGCGATTAATACAGCGCTTATATTATCTGATATAGCAAATATAAGCGGAGATAAAAGTGGATTAATGGTTTTTAATCGAGAAGTGCAACAGTATGTGAAGCCTGCTACAGGGGGAATGCATAGAAATAAATTATTAGAAGCCTTATATACAATAGATTACAGTAGAGACACTTCAAACTTTGGGGAAGCTTTTACCTACCTAACTTATAAACAAAAAAAGCGTAGCTTAATTTTCATGTTTACTGAATTTGAAACAATGGATGAAGCGAGTGAATATATGAAGGTATTACCTCAAATATCAAAAAGACATCTTGTTATACTGTTTATGATGGTTAAGGAAAAGGTAGTTGATTTATCTTTATCAACAGCTACGTTAGATGAAGCGCTCTTCTTAAAGGGTGCCGCACTTGAAATACTTGAAGAAAGAAAAAAAATTATTGCTAGCTTAAGACACGCAGGTGTTATGTGTGTAGAATGCTTACCGGATACGTTAACGACAGATGTGATTAATCACTATATTCAATTAAAGCACAAGCATTTTTCCTGATGGCGGTTTTGCAACATTAGCAGAGGAGCGTAAATATGAGTAAAACTATTAAGATTGTTACACCAGACAATGTAGAAATTGAATACACCTTGGCTTCAGTAGGTGTAAGAGCTGCAGCAGCAGGAATTGATTTGTTAATTCATGGGGCAGTTATTCTTATTGTCGCAATTATTGCAACTTTTATACTTTTGTCAAATGAAGCAGACGAGGGTACGATTTATTCAACAATTGCAATCATGTTCTTGATTTATGGATTATTAAATTATGCGTATTATATTTTGTGTGATCTGCTTATGAAAGGACAGACCTTTGGGAAAAAGGTTTATAAAATTAGGATTATTAGAGATAATGGAGAGGGAATAACCGTTGCACATGCGATGATTAGAGAATTCATTCGAGCTACAATAGATCCCCTTGGCATTGGGTTTATACTTATTCTCTTTAGTAAAAAAAATAAGAGATTGGGTGATATGGCAGCTTCAACTATTGTAGTGGAAGAGGAAAAAATGACATTGTCCTATTTAGATTTGTCCTATAATACATTAGGGAAATATGATTTATCAAAGGAAGAAATAATGCTTTTGCAGGATTATTTTTCGAGGAAGGAAATGATGGAAGAAGGATCAAGGAAAAACCTCCAAAAAAAACTAGTTCAATACTTCGTTAAAAAGCTAGATATTCAAAACATAGTGGAAGATGGAGATGGGTTTTTGAAAAGCATTTTACAATAGTAAATTTAATGAAGCAAGGGCGTATATCATACAACAATGGAGATAAGAGATGGCAAGAGAAGAAAACTATGTAAGCCAGTATAAGCCTCAATGGGAGCAGCTAGAGGAATATATTAAAACAATTGATAAAAAAGGCTATAGCAATTTATCTGCAAAAGAGTTAAAGGATTACTTAAACCTTATGAAAAGGGTAAGCCATCATTTGGCTTATTCAAGAACCCATTTTACTGGAAGCCCTTTATGTCAATACTTAAATGACTTATCTGTGAGAGCACATAATCATTTATATGTGGTTAAGAAGTCTAGCTTTAAGGAATTTAGGGCTTATTTTACAGGTGGATTTGCAAAAAGGATTCAGGATAATAAGAATTACATAATAGCTGCCTTTTTAATTTTCATTGCAGGCTTTATCTTAAGCTATATTCTTGTACTTACTGATATAAATAATGCGCAGTTTTTTTTACCTGGCGAATATATTCAACAAACAGATTGGGAACTTTCAGATAGCGCTTGGAAAGAAGAACAATTCTTTTTTTTATCCAGTTATGTGACAATTAATAATATTGGCGTAGCCATTAAAGCTTTTGTACTTAGCATAACAGCAGGTGTATTGACGACTTATATATTGTTTGTTAATGGCGCATTATTAGGTGCTTTAACCTCCTTGGTTGCGCAAAACTCTTCTAATATTTTATATTATTGGGCGCTTATATTGCCACATGGAATAATTGAACTAAGTGCTATTTTTATTTCTGGAGGCGCAGGTTTAAGAGTCGGAAAAGCACTGCTTATTCCAGGACAATATAAAAGAAAAGATGCTTTAATAAAAAATGCGAAAGAGGCAGTAATGCTTATGCCCGGGGTAATTCTAATGCTAATTATGGCAGGGTTAATAGAAGGCTTCTTAACCCCAGCTAACATTTCAATAACCTTCAAATTAATCTTCGCAGCAGGTACGGCCATCTCTATGGTCTTATATATGATTATCCCTAGGAAAGAACGATAAAGCACCTTAATAATAAAGATAACTTTGTGCTCCAACCTAAGAATGCCGAAGCTTAGTAGCATTAATGACAAGCTATTTGTTACGATGGCATTTTAACAGAATGCAACCACTTACCGCAACGATCACCATAATACCCGATAATGACACCATTTTCTTCTATGACAATGACCTCACATTGATTGCTACAATCGGAACATTCGAAGCCTCTTGTAGATAAATGAGCGGCCTCTAAATCAAACCCTTTAAACTTCGTAGTACCACCACTTCGTTCTAAAGCCTCTTTAGCTAAAATAGCGGCCCCAATTGCGCCCATAACATTGTAATGCTCAGGCACTAACACTTGGGTATGCAATGCTTCTTCAAAAGCGTTTTTAATCCCTTTATTCGCTGCTACACCGCCTTGAAAAAAGATGGGGGCACTTATATCTTTTCCTTTTGCAATATTGCTTAAATAGTTTCTCACTAAAGCATCACATAAACCTTTTACAATAGATGGTGTATCATAACCCATTTGCTGTTTATGGATCATATCAGATTCAGCAAATACAGCACATCTTCCCGCAATTCGAACAACATTATTCGCTTTCAATGCATAATCGCCTAACTGATTAATTGGAATGCCTAATCTTTGTGCTTGTCTATCCAAAAAGGAACCAGTACCTGCTGCACAAACTGTATTCATTGCAAAGTCAGTGACAATACCATCTTTAAGAATAATAATTTTAGAATCTTGCCCCCCAATTTCTAAAATAGTTTTAACACTTGGATTGATATGAAGGGCTGCAACGGCGTGGGCCGTAATTTCATTTTTAACACTATCTGCACCAACAACTGTGGCAATGATTTTTCGACCACTTCCAGTAGTTCCAACCGCATTTATTGCTTCATTAAGGTACTTATCTTTTAGTAACTTCAAGCCTTCTTGAACTGCCTTCATTGGTAATCCCTGTGTGTTTAAGTATAAATGATCTTCTACTTCAAGGTCCTTATTAAGAACAACAAAATCTGTACTAACAGAGCCAATATCAATTCCTAAATAATACATTTTTCACGTCTCCTTTCAAGCATATCAGTAAAAGCCTCTACTCTAGTAATAAAGCCTTCTTCACCAGTCATTTCATCAACTATTAATGTGAGTATAGGAAAGCTTTTATCGGAAGATATTTTTTCTAGAATTGGTTTGGCTATGACTTCGGGCGTGCAACCAACAGGAAAGACTTGAATAGCACCATCATAACCCTTTTTAAACGCTAGAAGGGCTTTCCCTACAGTTTCTCTAGTGTAACCACCAGCACAAGTATAAATATATTCTTTAGCCGCTCTGTGCATGGAAAGCGAATTCAGCTTAAAAGGTTTTAGTACACTATCTTTTAACCACCAAGTGGGTGTTAAGCTTCTAGTAGTACTAATTCCAATATCCATTAATTGATCTTCGATATGGTTACTAGAAAAGGGGTCGGAAATTGTATAAATCTCCCCAATTATAGCGATTTTAAGAGGCTTTTTATTATAATCCAGAGGCAATGACTTGATTGAATGCTTAAAACTTTTCAATATTTTCACAGCATCTTTAGCAGAGTTGGTTTGAACGACAGCTTCGTAGCAAGATTGAAGTAATCTTTTGCACTCACCTTTGTTTTTTTCATATCCAGAGCAATACCGTAATTTTATTTCTATACGATCCATAAGTGATATAGCTGTTATGGCAAGGAGCAAGGCTTTCATTTTTTGGAAGGTGCTACAGGACGAATGACTACCTATTTTTTTTATCCCCTCAAACAAGGCTTTTTTACCGCTTTGGGTATTGAGTATAATAAACTGTGCGCTGTAACCAGCCTTTTTTAGAAGCCGTTGCTGGAGGCTAGCATATTCCCCAAATCTACAAGGACCGTTGGTGGCTATAATAATTATTGTATCAGCACCTCGTTCTATGCTTTGAATATAGTTTCCGAGCATAAGCTTAAACGGATTACAAATTTCTTCTGGAGAGTGAAGTACACCAAGGTCTAAGGCGGTTTGATTTGAACGAGGGGGAATAACATAATTTATACCTAATGCATCAAATAATACTTTTAATCCGATAAAAGAATTCCCATAATGTGGAACTGTAACTGTCATTTATATTCTCCTTTTTTTATGATGCGTATTGCTACGCGCTAACATATCTGAAAAGGCTTCCAATCTAGTGTCTAAACCCGCATCACCAGAATGTTCATCAAGTTTTACTAATAGCAGTGGAAGACTTGACATATCATCTTTTATTGCTTCGGTAATTACAGCGTCTATTCCACAACTAAAGCAAGAAATGAAAATAATTCCATCAATTTCTCCCTTTTCAATTAAAAAAGCAGCACTTCCATAAGCTTGTCTATAATAATACCAAAAGGGCTTTCGTGGAAGCTTTTTAATGTATTTATTTAAAATACCATTGCCTATAGAATCAGAAGATATGACACCAAGGTTTAAATCGTTTAATTTTCTAATTATATTCATATTTACATACTTATCATAAAGGTTATAGTCATGTCCTACGAGTAAAATTTTGTAGGAATATTGGCTTTGATCAATTGTTCTCTTATAGTTTGCTTGGCGATCTAGTGCGTGATTAAATGCGATTTCTATAGCTGATCTTTTGGGTGTAATAAGTTTACCCACATCTTTTGCCCAATGAAACAATTGCTTTTGAGAATTAAAATATAGGGATTGGTAGGTGACTGGAGGTAGATGATCCATGCTATGGACGACCATCTCGGGTAGACTACATAAATGTGGACAGATATACTCATTGTTGCTCACCTTCATAATTCTTGGCACTACCATAAGATCACATTGATTTTTTAAAGCATCAACATGACCATGAAAGATTTTTATTGGGAGACAGGCTTCGCTGGTACAGCAACGAATACCAGCATCCATAACTTTTTTATTCGTATCCTCTGAAGTTATTAATTCAGCACCAAGTTCTTCAAAAAATGTCTTGAAAAAGGGATGGTATCTATAATATAAGAGCCCTTTTGGCAAACCTACCTTCATATTGAAGCTCCTTTCAACGTTTCTGGATTACTATTTTAGATAACCATAGTGGTGGTTACACAATCATATGATTTAGCTTTATAGTATTCCCTTATAAATTTTCCCTATAAATTTATATTTATTCAAAAGCTTATTTTAAAATTTATATGTATTGAAGTAACCTTTGCACAGTGATATAATTAATGATATTATGTCGATGATTTGTAATGACAACCTTTACAAGAATAAGAAACTATAAAGTCCTAAGGTCTCATATAGGAGTTTAAATAAAATGGATATACTTGAAATAAATGATGAAGAATATATTAATCTTATTCTACCCATTGTTGAACATCATGAATTTAAGAAGCTTAATAGCTTTAATCACCATAAGGATAGTGTTTTTAAACATAGCCTGTTGGTGTCGTATTTATCCTATAAAATTGCAAAAAAATTTCAACTCGACTATATATCTATAGCTAGAGGTGGCCTTTTGCATGATTTTTTCTTGTATGATTGGAGAATTGAAGGTAAGCTCAACAAAAAAAGCTTTATGAAAAAACATGGGTTTACCCACGCAAAGGAAGCTTTTGATAATGCAACTCGATTTTTTGATATCAATGATATAGAAAAAGATATTATCTTAAAGCATATGTTTCCATTAAATCTACCACCACCAAAAACATTTGAAAGCTGTATTGTTACAATGGTTGATAAGTATGTTGCATTAGTTGAATATGGTAAGAGCAAGACGCTAATTAACATTTTGAAAAGGTGAAAGAATGATGAGACAACCTAAAACGTTAAAAGCTTTACTTAAAAAGAACATATTGATTGTTATTGTAGTGCCGACAACAGTTTTTATAGTGTTATCTATTATTTTTTTGATGAATTTCGTGAAAATAAATGTAGATCATGAACAGAAGATGGAATTAGATATTATTGAAGGTGAAATGCAAAAAATGTTCGATTCTAATATTTATGTTTTAAGCGAAGTAGATGCTATACTTGAAAGTGGTATTATTGAGCAAGAAAAAATTAATCATTATTTGGAGAGCATTATTAATAGATTTGAATTATTTGATAGTATAAGGATCGTAGGCAAAGATGGGCGCATCATTCATGCGCCAATAAAAGAACAAGAAATTATCGGTTTTAATATAGCTTATGAAAATTATTTTCAATCTGCGCTTAATTCAAAAGAGAGTTATTGGTCGAAGGTATTTATGCCAACTGAAAGCTTGAAGCCGACGATAGCTATTTCTTTGGATATACAAAGTGATCAGATGATTATTGGGTACTGTTCTTTGAATGCTATTCAAAAAATTGTTGATGATATGCTTATTGAACCTTCACATAGTATTGCTGTTGTTGATGGATACGGAACCTATATAGCGCATAGCGATTTTAACAAGGTATCAGAGAGAGAAAATGTATTAAACTATAAAAAACTTAAAGTGAATGGAACCTATGTAATGAACTATAATAGTGAAAAGTTATTGGTTTCCTCACGAGATTTCAAACAGGCTGATTTTACAATTATAATATACAAACCATTTTTTGATTCGTATTTCGTAATATGGTACCTTTTATTACTCAGCTTAATATTTGTCTTATTTGTGTTCATTTTAAGTATATTTATAGCAAATAGGCAGAGTAAACCAATATTAGATACAATTTCTGAACTTATTGATCAAACAGGAGAAATTAGCCAAGGGAATTATGATACAGCATTAGAACATACAGGTATCATTGAATTTAATGAACTGAAAAATAACTTTAATTCCATGGCAAGTATGGTTCAGGAAATGTTCAATAGATTATCTGAGTCACAAATGGAGCTTGAGATATTAAATGAAGATTTATGCTTGCAAAACGAAGAAATCAAAAAAAGTGAAGAACAAATTTCTGTAATAATTAATAGTACATATGATGGTATTTTAGTGTTAGATGCAAAGTTCAATATTCAATGGGTTAATAATGCAGTGTACGAACTGTTTAATATTAATAAGAAGCATCTTACAAAGCAATCAAAATGCTATGATTTATTATACGGATTTCAATCAAAATGTTATCATTGTGATATGGAGGTAGTTAAGCTTAGTAGAGATAAACTAAGCAAAATTACAACACATCACAAAAAACTTATAGAAGAAACCTATATTCCTAATTATGATGATACGGGAATGTTTCTAGGGGTTATTAAAACCTTTAGAGATATTACTGATAAAGTTGCTTTAGAGACTAAACTCAATAGAGCAATAAAAATGGAAACAGTTGGTAGGCTCACAGGTGGTATAGCCCATGACTTTAATAATATACTGCAGGTTATTATAGGATATACTGATTTAGTTATGGTGCAAATGCAACATACAGGTGAAAGCGATAGTGTACAGGCTAAGCTGAAGACCATTTATGAATCTGCTAATAAGGCAGAAAGATTAATTAAGAAGCTCATGACTTTCAGTAAAATAGATCAAATATCGCCTAAGAGTATCAATCTTAACGTTATTGTTAGAGAATTAGGGACAATGTTATCAAGAATAATTGGTGATGACATCGTATTAAGTTTAAGGCTTGAAGATATGCTTCCAGAAATATTCGCTGATCCCACCCAGATTGAACAAATTATTATGAACTTATTCATTAATGCGAAGCATGCAATGCCAAACGGTGGAAGTATTGATGTACATACCTATTCAATTGAAAAAAATGGAATGTTATATGTTGCATTAGAAATTACAGATACTGGAACTGGGATATCAGAGGATATTAGAGAAAAAATATTTGATCCTTTTTTTACAACAAAAGACATAGGAAAAGGGACAGGACTTGGGTTAGCTATTGTGTTAGGCATTGTTGAGAAGCATCATGGTATTATTGAGGTTGATACGACAGAAGGTGCTGGAACGACATTTACTATTTTTATTCCATCCACGCATATTCAAACGATGATTCAATCGAAAGCTGATTTTGTAATTGATGATTCAAAATTAAAGGGGCTTAATATTCTGTTAGCGGAAGATGATGACTCAGTGAGAACAATAGCAGCATCAATTTTAAGAAGTAAAGGTATTTATCTAATAGAAGCGGCGGATGGTAGGGATGCGATTAAAAAATATATGGATATGGAGAAAAAGATTGATGTTTTAATTCTTGATGTTATAATGCCTGGAATTAATGGTGTTGAAGTTTTTGAGAGCATCAAGAGTATCAATCCTAACATAAAAGCTATATTTACTACTGGATATAGCAACGATTTTCTTGGAGAAGATTATAACTTATTTCTGCAAGGGAAGGTGCTTCAAAAACCCTATAAAAATGAAGAACTTATCCTATCAATATTAGAGGTGCTTGAGGCATAATAATAAAAGAAGTGAAAATTAAATTTGAGAAAGGAGTATAATTAAATATGTCAAAAGTAACATTTAATGAAGAAAAGTGTAAAGGTTGTGAGCTATGTGTAAGTGTCTGTCCAAAGAAAATTATAGCACTAGCAGATAGAATTAATTCAAGTGGATACCGTCCAGCTGAAGTTAAACAAATGGATTTATGCATAGGATGTGCATTTTGTGCAACAATTTGCCCTGATGTAGTTATAAAGGTTGAGAAATAGATGATAAAAAATTTAGGAGGAACAAAAATGGCAAAGGTCTTAATGAAAGGCAATGAAGCAATTGCTGAGGCGGCTATTCAAGCTGGATGTAAGTATTTTTTTGGATATCCCATTACACCACAAAATGAAATTCCTGCTTATATGGCAAAAAAACTTCCTCAGATAGGAGGAACATTTTTACAAGCTGAATCTGAAGTGGCTGCAATAAATATGGTCTATGGAGCAGCCGGCACTGGTGCAAGGGTTATGACGTCATCCTCAGGACCTGGAATTAGTTTGAAGCAAGAAGGAATATCCTATATTGCAGGAGCAGATTTACCTTGCGTAATAGTAAATATTGTGCGAAGTGGCCCGGGACTAGGAGGAATTCAACCAGCTCAATCTGATTACTTCCAAACAGTTAAAGGTGGAGGACATGGAGATTACTACATGGTAGTTTATGCGCCGGCGACTATTCAAGAGG
Source organism: Firmicutes bacterium HGW-Firmicutes-7 (assembly GCA_002841375.1). GTDB lineage: Bacteria > Bacillota > Clostridia > Lachnospirales > Vallitaleaceae > HGW-1. The sequence continues at coordinate 73,459 of PGZO01000005.1, forward strand.
CAGTAGATGTTACAATGGAGGCTTTTGATGTTGCAGATCAATATAGAACACCCGTAACAATTCTTGGTGATGGCATGTTAGGGCAAATGATGGAACCAGTTGAATTTAAACAACCTAAGAAAAGAACCCTTGAGGAAAAATCTTGGGCAACAACGGGCTACATTGGAGATCGACCAAGAAATATTATTAATTCTCTTTATATAGTACCTTCTATGTTGGAAGATACAATTCGTAAAAGATTTGAGAGATATGAAGTCATAAAGAAAGAAGAAACTAAAGTTGAAGTGTACAACTGTGAGGATGCACAAATTATTATAGCTGCATACGGAACAACATCTAGAATTTGTAGAAGTGTTATTGAAGCCGCAGAGGAAATCGGAATTAAAGTAGGATTAATAAGACCAATTACTGTTTGGCCATTCCCTGATCAAGCTTTTGAGGAATATGCAAATAAAGACGCTGTTAAGGCATTTTTGGCCGTTGAAATGAGTATGGGCCAAATGGTAGAGGATGTTAGACTTGCAGTAAATGGTCGTAAGCCAGTTCATTTTACAGGAAGAACAGGTGGAATGGTGCCTACTCCTAAAGAAATATTAGATAAAATAAAAATAATCTTGGAGGAGGTAAATTAAATGGCTGTGGTTTTTGATAAAACAAAAGGTTTAACAGATAAAGCATTTCATTATTGTCCAGGATGTACCCATGGTATTGCCCATAGACTTGTGGCAGAGGCCATGGAAGAATTAGGTGTTTTAGAAAAAGCTATTGGCGTAGCACCAGTAGGCTGTGCAGTTTTTGCATATGAATACTTTAATTGTGATATGCAAGAAGCCTCTCATGGAAGGGCACCAGCAGTAGCTACTGGAATTAAAAGAGTGCTTCCAGATAACATTGTGTTTACTTATCAAGGTGATGGTGATTTAGCTTCAATTGGAACTGCTGAAATTATTCATGCAGCAGCCAGAGGTGAAAACATTACAGTCATTTTCATAAATAATACAACATATGGTATGACAGGGGGACAAATGGCACCTACAACTTTAGTAGGTCAAGTTACGACAACCTCACCGAATGGTAGAGATCCAATGCTTGCAGGTTATCCAATAAAAATGTCGGAAATGCTTGCAACTATTGAAGGTGCAGCATATATTGAAAGAGTTTCATTACATGATATTAAACATATTAAACATGCAAAGAAATCAATTAAAAAAGCCTTTGAAAACCAAATAAACAAAAAAGGGTTTTCATTAATTGAAGTCCTTTCAACATGTCCTACGAACTGGGGTGTATCTCCTAAAGATGCCATGTTATGGCTAGAGAAAAATATGATTCCTAATTTTCCATTAGGGGTTAAAAAGGAGGTTGAGTAAATGACTGAACAAGTAATTATTGCAGGCTTCGGTGGGCAAGGGATTATGTCAATTGGTCAAATGCTAACTTATGCAGGTATGATTGAAGATAAAAACGTATCATGGTTACCTTCATATGGACCAGAGATGCGTGGAGGTACAGCAAATTGTAATGTTACCGTATCTGATGACATGGTAGGGTCACCTATTGTTACAGAGGCATCAGCAGTGTTGGTGCTCAACAAACCATCCTTAGATAAGTTTGAAAGTTTTGTTAGAGAAAAGGGACTACTTATTGTTAATAGTTCATTGATCGACAAAAAGACTACTAGAAATGATATTAGGACGTATTATATTCCTGCAAATGAGATTGCAGCAGAGCTTGGAAATGATAAGATTGCGAACATGGTAATGCTTGGTGCATATATTGAGCTCACGAAGGTTGTAGCTGTAGATAGTGTTCTAGAAGCATTAAAAAAGGTGTTAGGAGAATCAAAGGCGGGACTAATTCCAATAAACCGTCAAGCACTCGAGCGTGGAGCTGCTTGTGTAAATTAGGCGTGTATTAAGCCAAGGAAAAGAGTCTTCTATTCCTTGGCTTTTGTTGGTCAAAGGAGAAAACTTATATATATTAGCCGTTTATCTGAAATAATAAGTGAGAGGAGAAAGCATGATGTCAAATCTTTTGCAAATCAAAGAAATTTCAATAAGAATGAAGGATATAAGAGAGATTTACGAATTATCTGAAGAAACCTTAGCAAAGCGATTAAATGTAGATGTGGAAATCTACAAAGCGTATGAAAATGCTTCATGTGATATTCCAGTTGGATTTTTATATGACTTTGCTAATCACTTTAAGGTTGAATTGATGACGTTATTTACAGGAGATCAACCAAGACTACAGCAATACGAAGTCGTAAGAAAAGGACAAGGCTTAAAGATTGACCGTAGAAAACAATATGATTACAGTAATTTAGCCTATAACTTTATTGGCAAGAAATTGGAGCCATTTTTAGTTAAAGTGCCAATGTCAAATGAAGAGACACCAATTACTTGTAATCATCATGAAGGCCATGAGTTTAATTATTTATTAGCGGGTAGGTTAAAGGTGATTATTGGTAAGCATGAGGTTATACTTGAAGTTGGAGATGCAATTTATTTTGATTCGAATTGTCCTCATGGTATGCAAGCATTAGGAGGAATGGAAGCACAGTTCTTAGCTATTATTGCAGGATAAACGATAAAAGGAGGCGTAAAAGGTGTTTTACAAGGAATACATTGTACAAGATAAAAAATTTGCTGATTATGAAGATTATTATAAGAACTTCCAAGTTGTTGTACCAGAGAACTTCAACTTTGCTTATGATGTTGTTGACCGCATTGCATCTATTGAACCTGATCGGATTGCATTGGTGTGGGCAGATTGTGAAGGAAATAATCGTACTTTTTCTTTTAAAGAATTAAGTGTTCTAAGTAGTCAAACTGCGCATTACTTTAAATCCTTAGGAATCGTAAAGGGCGATGCAGTCATGCTTGTTTTAAAAAATCATTATGAATTTTGGTTTTGTATTTTAGCACTTCATAAGCTTGGTGCGATTGCGGTGCCAGCAACACATATGCTAATGAAAAAAGATTTTATATATAGAAATAATAGTGCAAGTATTAAAATGATTGTGGCTGTTAATTCAACAGAATTAATGGAAAGCGTTGACGCTTCCCAAGAGGCATCGCCGACTTTACAAAAAAAGGTAGTTGTACATGGAGAAAAGTTTGGTTGGGAGGAGTTATATTCTCAAATTGAAGGACTGCCAGAAAGCTTTGAAAGGCCTATTGATCATCAAGATGTGAATAAGGATGATTTAATGTTGTTGTATTTTACATCAGGAACTACGGGTAACCCTAAAATGGTTCAGCACAACTATGGATATCCATTAGGTCATATAAATACAGCATTATACTGGCAACAAGTAACGGATAAAGGCTTACATTATACAGTAGCAGATACGGGATGGGCAAAAGCAGTATGGGGTAAGATATACGGACAATGGTTATGTGGCAGTGCAGTATTTGTATTGGAGTACGATAAATTTGTTGCAAGTGAGTTGCTTGAGGCAATAGAAAAATATGGTATTACTACATTTTGTGCACCTCCAACAATATATCGATTTGTAATAAAAGAAGATTTGACAAAATACAATTTGACCTCATTGCAGTATTGCAGTGTTGCGGGAGAGCCACTTAATCCAGAAGTGTTTAATCAATTTCTAAAGGGAACAGGGATTAGGTTACAAGAAGGTTACGGACAAACTGAACTTACAGTTACACTTGGGACATTTCCTTGGATGAAAGCAAAGCCAGGCTCTATGGGAAGACCTGCTGCAGGATATGATTTAGACTTGGTTGATGAAGATGGAAATTCTGTAAAGATTGGTGAAGAAGGTCAAATTGTTGTAAGGTTAGACCGTACTAAACCAACAGGTATGTTTGGAGGCTACTATAGGGATCAAGAAGCAACGAATCGTGTATGGCATGATAATATATATTATACGGGGGATATGGCGTGGGCTGATGAAGATGGATATTATTGGTTTGTAGGTAGAGCTGATGATGTAATTAAATCTTCAGGGTATAGAATAGGGCCATTTGAAGTGGAGAGTGCTTTACTAGAGCATCCTGCAGTATTAGAATGTGCTGTTACAGGAGTACCTGATGAAGTAAGAGGTCAAGTCATTAAAGCAACCATTACTTTATCTAAAGGATATGCTGCTAGTGATGCCCTTGCAAAGGAAATACAAGAGCATGTCAAAAAAGTGACTGCGCCTTACAAATATCCTAGAATTATTGAATTTGTTGAGGCCTTACCAAAAACAATTAGTGGGAAGATTAGAAGAATACAAATAAGAGAAGAATCAAAATAAGTTTTATTGTTAGGTGTACCTCTACCTTTAAAGTGGAGGTACTCATTCTTCAATGAGCGTATCCCAAAGTTCGTATAAATTAGAAAGTTTATCTTCTAAGTCATTTTTTTGAAGAGAAAGCTCCTGCACTTTAACGTGATCTGTATATATTTCATCTTGACACAACAATTCATCTATTTCCTTGATGTTATCTTCAATAGCATGTATTTCAATCTCAGTCTTATCAATAAGCTTTTCTTTTTTTCTCTTTTGGGTTTCCTCATCTTTTTTTTGTAACCAAAGTGCTTTGTTGGTTTTAATGATTGGCGTATTAGTGATATCTTGTTTTTCAGCAGATATAAATTCCTCAGAGCGTTTTTGAGTATAATAATCATAATTACCTGCATAGTTCTTAACACCATCAAAGCTTAAGTCTAATATACGTGTAGCGACTTGATTAATAAAATATCGATCATGAGATATAAAAAATAGAGTTCCAGTATAATTTTTTAAAGTTGACTCAAGGACATCTCTAGACACGACGTCTAAATGATTTGTTGGTTCATCTAAAAGCAAAAAATTAGAATGAGAAAGCATAAGTTTAGCAAGGGTCAATCGGCCTTTTTCACCACCGCTTAAGGAAGTTGTTTGTTTGAAGACATCATCCTTAGTAAATAAAAAAGCAGCAAGTACATTTCTGATGTCACCAACATTCATATTTGGATAAGTATCTGATATTTCATCTATTAAATTATTTTGAGGATTTAACAAGCTATGCTCTTGATCATAGTATCCAACATGTACGTTAGTACCTAATTTAACTTGTCCATTAGTAGGGGTAAGATGATCTGTAAGTATTTTGAAAATCGTTGTTTTTCCTGAACCATTTTGGCCAATTAGCGCTACTTTTTCTCCTTTATATAGATCAAAGCTTACATTTTTAAATAGTTCATTTGAGGAAAACGCCATAGCCAAGTTTTTAACTGAAAGCACGTCATTGCCACTTTCAAGTTTATGCTTTAATGTAAAGTGCATCGTATCATTTAGAGATTTGGGTTTCTCTAATCTTTCTACTTTATCTAAAGCTTTTTCACGACTTCTAGCTCGTTTAATGCTTTTTTCTCTATTATAGGAGCGCAGTTGTTTAATTACTTCTTCTTGTTTTTTGATTTCTTTCTGTTGGTTTTCAAAATGTTTTTCGTCTATACTTTCATTGATTGCTTTATGTTTAAAATAGAAGGTGTAGTTGCCCATGTAGGTTTTGCATTTTCCAGCTTCAAGCTCAATAACTTTTGATACGATTTTGTCGAGAAAATAGCGATCATGAGAAATAATAAGTAAAGTACCATTATAGTTCATTAAGTAATTTTCAAGCCATTCAGTTGCACTTATATCAAGGTGATTTGTAGGTTCATCGAGAAGCAATAAATCAGGTTGAGTAACCAAGATTTTTGCTAACGCAAGACGTGTTTTTTGACCTCCAGATAAAACGGTGGCCTTTTTGTCAAATTCATGCTCTAAAAACCCCAATCCCTTTAGGACACCTCTGACTTGACTTTTATAACTATAACCTTCTAACATTTCAAACTCATGTCGAAGATTCATATATTTATCAGATAATTGGGCAAAGGCTTCTTCATCTGTTGCATGTTCTGCCATTTCTTTTTCAGTATTTAAAAGTTGATCTTCCATTTCTAATATATATGCCTTGGCACTTAATATTTCTTCATAAATGGATTTTTGAGAGGTTAAAGTAGAATTTTGAGAAAGATAACCTACAGTTGTTTGATTAGAGATTACAATGTTTCCTGAATCAGGTAATAATTCTTTTGTAATTATTTTAAATAAGGTAGACTTTCCAGCACCGTTTATGCCAACGATTGCTACCTTTTCTTTTTCATTAATTTGGAAGCTAATATCCTTAAATAGAACATCAGTTATAAAAGCTTTTGTTAAGTTATTACTTGAAAGAATCATGTTAATTCTCCCTTCTTTTTGATTTCTACTATCATAACATTATTACTTGTATTTGAAAAGTACTTCGTAGAATAGAAAAAATATTGTAATAATTTAGGTTTTTTGATTGACATATATTTAACAAATAGATATAATATATAGTATTGGAAAATACATATTGAACTGAGGTGTTTAAATGATTGAAAAAAAGATTTCGGTTGCAGTAATTAAAAGATTACCGAGATACTATCGATATCTTGGAGATCTACTTGAAAATGATGTTGTACGTATTTCTTCGAAAGAATTAAGTAAAAAAATGGATGTAACTGCATCACAAATCAGACAAGATCTTAATAATTTTGGTGGTTTTGGACAACAAGGATATGGATATAATGTAGAATATTTATATCATGAAATTGGTAAAATACTTGGACTCGAGAGAAAGCATAAGCTTATTATTGTAGGTGCTGGAAATTTAGGACAAGCGTTAGCTAATTATACTGATTTTGAAAAAAGAGGCTTTATTATTGAAGGTATATTTGATGTGAATCCAAGATTAGTAGGTATGACCGTTAGAGGTATTGAAATAAAAGATATTGGTGAGATGGAAAAATTAGTTCTAAATGGCGATATTGATATAGCAGTTCTTACAATACCTAAGCAAAAGGCAGTGAAGATAGGGAATGATCTGATTAATTGGGGCATAAGAGGTATATGGAATTTTGCACCTATTGATTTGAAATTAAAGCTTTCTTCAGATGTTGTGATAGAAAATGTACATTTATCTGATAGCTTAATGACATTATCTTATAATATTAGCTGCAAAGAATAAATGGTTGTAGCAAATTAAATATTTACAATTAGACCCTCTAAACCACATAGTTCAGAGGGTCTTTGTTTATAAACTTAATAATAGTTAATGATTACTTAATAGATAGTTTAAATAATAATAGTATAATACACCATAGACTAGTATTGTATTTGTTACAAGCTACTACGAAGGAAGAGGGATATAAATGAAAAGATATGTATTCGTTTTATTAATATTAGTTAGTATAGTAATTTCAAGTATTCAAATACAAGCGAAAGAATTAATGAACGATGAAAAACCAGTTGCGACTTATGTTGGCGAAAATGGGATTCAAATAATTAGCTATGCCTCTGCGTGGAATACTGAAGAAAAGTTAAAATCAGTTTACATTGAATTATTAAAAAATAAACATGGAAATGAAATTTCATATTTATCTAAAATATATATTTACCCAAACTCAAATGTAAATGGCGCAGGATATTATTATCCCGATTATTATATAGATAAAGACGGAAAGTATACATACAAGACGGACGCAACGATAGAAATATATAATGGAAACAAATACACGCAATTGTCTCAAATTGCGAGAACACTCGCTCATGAATATGGTCATCATTTTACATATTACTATTTAATTACGAAAGAAAATAAGGCAAACGATAAATGGGTTGAATCAAAATACGCGAAAATTAGAAATCTAAATAATCATCTGAAGATTACTTATTTAGGAGATCAAACAAAAAAATATATTCATAAATGGGATATTGCGGAAATCATTGCAGATGACTATGTGCAATTTTATGGTTCTGAGCTAGCAAAAAAAACTAGAAATTACTATGATGTTAAAGAACGAATCCAAAACAATAGTATTACGTACACTTATTATTATGGGGATTTCAATTTGCTACCTCAAGAAAATTTAGATATTCCTTTGGCAGCGGATATTTATGGGCTTGCTGATTATTTTTATGCTTTGTCCGGAGTGAATCTCTCTAGCATACCAGAAAATATTAATGTTAGCGAGCCAAGGCTTTCGAGTATTAATCGTGTACATGAAAGCTATAATGAATATTTATTTGAATGGAAAAATGTTAATTCAAATGAAGCAAAGAATGAAAAGGAGTATACGCTTATTATGTATGAAAAAGGCGCTTATAGCGATCCTATTCCACTTAAAACGATATACTCTGGTGAACGTGCTTTTGCGGTAGCAGGAAGTGCTATAGATATTAGTAAAGGAAGGGCAATTCTTGAGAATTATGAAGGCGAGTATGAAATAAGACTTTTTGTAAAGGATAAAAATGGTTATATGCATGGAAGCAATATTGTTGAAGTATCAATTAAACCAAAGGATAATGCTAACCTATTATTTTCTGATGTAAAAGATAATTATTGGGCAGTAGATTATATATACTATTTAACCAATAAAGAAATGGTAGAGGGATATAAGAATAACACTTTCAGACCAGACAATGTAATCTCAAGAGCAGAGTTTATGAGCTTTTTAATTCGAAGTCTTAAGGATGTTGAGGTGAAAAAGACGACGAGCGGTACCCATTGGTTTGTTAATCAAGGCTATAGAGATGCGGCTTTTTCTACTGGATTAATTCAAAGCAAAAGTTATTCAGCTGCTTATTATGATGCAAGTATTACTAGAAAAGAAATGGTTAATATGGTTTATATCTTGTTAAAACGACAAGGAATAAATGTAAATATCAATTATTCTGCAAACCTGACAGATATTTCTAAAGATAGTTTTAAAAATGAGATTTCAACTGTAAGTTATTATGGAATAATAAATGGTTATCCTGATCGCACCTTTAAACCAGAAAAACATGCTACACGAGCAGAGGCAATAAAAATGATTTACAAATTTATCATAAAACTTGGATTATAAGTTGCAAGCATACTATAGTAATCCCTTAAACTATACGATATAATATAAGAATAACAGTTATATTAAAGGGATGTGATGGAAATGTTTAAGCGCAATAATAATATAAATATCAAAATTATACAAAAAACGCATCCATTAACCTTAGATCAGAGATGGCATGCCCTGTTTGAAAACAGAAAAACGAAACAAATGAAAACCCTCGAAAAAAAGCTAAATCAGTTGATTAAAGATCAAGGACAATGCAATAATGATTATCGAGAATATTCACAGTTAAAGAAGAAGCTTATGTCAGATATTATTGAAGACATGTCGGATGCGTTTGAAGATGTCAATAATCAGTCTCTCCATAATATGGACAAGAACAAAAAATACATAGAGGAAATAAATAATAAGTTAAATAACCTTGAAGATAAATTAGCTCAATTACCAAAAGATATTGAAGAGATAAATGGTAAATTATTAGAAATAAGTATGTCTTTATGTTATAAGAGAATGGTAGAAAATAAAAACAAACTAGTTCAAATGGATGAGCAAATTGTAAAACTTAGAGAACAATTAAAAGAACTAGTGGTGAAGAAAAATGAGAGTAAAGAAGAATATGATTTGTTATATGCTTATATGCATGATTTAGTTGGCCCTAAGGTAATAGAGCAATTTGACAAAGTATATTTGGGAGGAAGAGAGTTTGATTAAAGGTATTGGTAATGATATTATTGAGATTAGTCGCATTAAAAAAGCGATAGAACGTCCAAGGTTTATGGAAAAACATTATACGATTAATGAGATCGCATTGTATCAATCAAGAAATAATAATATAGAAATTCTTGCAGGTAATTTTGCAGTTAAGGAATCTGTCTCAAAAGTTTTTGGAACAGGTGTCAGAGGGTTTTCATTAAAAGATATTGAAGTGCTGCGAGATGAACTTGGAAAACCCTATGTCTTGTTATTCAATGAAGCCAAAATGATTGCCGAAGTCGCACAAATTGAACAAATATTCGTTTCTATTGCCCATAGTGAAAAATATGTGGTTGGTTTTGCAGTAGGGGAAGGTGCTATGTAATGATTGCAGTTACAGGAAAAGAGATGAAAGAGATTGATCGATTTACAATAGAGGAAATTGGTCTATATGGCATAGTATTAATGGAGAATGCTGCAAATGAATTTGTTAAGGAGCTAAATAAAGAGCTTGATGTTGACAATTCTTTTGTTGTGATTTTTTGTGGATTAGGAAATAATGGTGGAGATGGTTTTGCAATTGCAAGGCTTTTAAAGCTGAGAAATATAGATGTTCAAGTAGTGCTTGTTGGTCCTCTTGAAAGCTTAAAAGGAGATGCAAAGGGTAATTATAATATTTTGTTGCAGCTCGATGTGCCAATTAAAAGGATACGATGTGAAGAAGATTTAAATCAACTGCTAGGAAATATACCAAAACATGCTGTCTTTGTGGATGCAATTTTTGGTTTCGGTTGTAATAAAAATATTGTAGGGTTGTACGAGCGTACCATTTCCTTCATGAATGAATGTCCCAACAAAATATTTTCAGTAGATATACCCTCGGGCGTTAATGCCGATAATGGGTGTATTATGGGTATTGCAATTTCAGCCTACAAAACCATTACCTTCTGCCTGCCTAAAGTGGGCTTGTTTTTATATCCAGGGGCAACCTATACAGGAGATGTAGTTGTTGTTGATATTGGTATCCCGGATAAGGCTTGGAGGAATAAGCATTTTAAACATGAGATCATTGAAGATTCTTTTAAGCAGTTATTGCCTACAAGGCGAGTGATTTCTCACAAAGGAACATATGGAAAAGTACTTATTATTGCGGGTTCTCATAATATGATTGGTGCAGCAATCCTAAGTGCTAGATCAGCTTATCGAACAGGATGCGGAATAGTCAAAATTATTACAGAGCGTGGTCATGAGGATGCACTTTTTGCCGCTGTACCAGAAGCAATCGTTGAAGGTTATTCTAGAGATGAGAATTTTAATGAAGCTATTCCTAAAATTAACGAGGCAATTATATGGGCTGACGCGATTTTAATAGGTCCAGGAATGACTGAGGATGCATTTACTAAAAGATTGTTAGAGCTTGTATTAATCAATGAGGATAAAAAACTAATTATAGATGCAGATGGTTTAAATGTGCTTGCTAAAAACATGGCGATGTTTAATAGAAGAAATGAAAATACGATTATTACACCTCACATTGGAGAGATGGCAAGACTGACCGCTCATGGTGTAAATGAAATTATGGAAAATACCGTTGAGTTTTCTGTGGCTTTTAGCCAAAAGTATAATACGGTTACAGTGTTAAAAAGCGCAAGAACAATTGTGGCAGATGATCATCGTGTGATTATTAATTCATTAGGAAATAATGGAATGGCGACAGCAGGCGCTGGAGATGTTCTTGCTGGAATAATTGTTGGCTTATTAGCCCAGGAAGGAAAAGTACTAAAGGCAGCTGCACTAGGTGTATATATTCATAGCAAAGCTGGCGATTATGCAAAGGAACAAGTTGGAGAACATAGCTTAATAGCAAGTAATATTATTGATGCTATTTCTACTGTAATGAGATAAGTTATGTTCGAATAGGTATAGTTAAAACCATCAATAGGAGGCATGAAATGAAACAATATCATAGAGTATTTGCAGAAATTAATATAGATTATATTGAAGATAATCTAAAAGCCATCAAAGACTACGTTGGTCATAATAAAGAAGTCATGGTCGTTATTAAGGCTGACGGTTATGGACATGGAGCAATTCCAATTGCAAGGCAGTTATATGAAGCGGGTATAGATTATATTGGTGTAGCAACAATACAAGAAGCAATTGCACTTAGGAAATATAAAATTGACATTCCAATTGTTGTACTTGGTTATTCGCCAGTGGATGAATATGAAAATCTTGTGGAATACGATATTATTCAAACTGTATACAAATACTCTATGGCGAAAGGTATTTCTGATGTAGCAGCTAAAGCTGGAAAGAATGCAAAAATACATATTAAAATTGACACTGGTATGATGCGAATAGGATTTTTCCCGGACAGTTCAACAGTTGATACAATTATTAAAATGCATACATTGCCAAATTTAGAGATAGAAGGATTATTTACCCATTTTTCACAAGCGGATGGAGAAGATGAAAATTTTACGATTAAACAAATAAATATGTTTGATAATTTCATTTCCAACCTTGAAGAAAAGGCGGTTAAAATCCCTAAAATTCATGCATCCAACAGTGCTGGAATGATTGGGTATAAAAATGCGCATTATGATATTGTCAGAGCTGGAATTGCCTTGTATGGGTTATATCCATCTCCAACAATGGATAGTTCTAAGCTTATTTTAAAACCTTCCTTATCATTAAAGAGCAATATAATTTTTTTGAAGGAAGTTGAAAAAGGTGTGCCAATTAGTTATGGTGGAACATATATTACTTCTAAAAGGTGTAAAATTGCAACCATACCAGTAGGCTACGGTGATGGCTACCCAAGATCCTTATCCTCAAAAGGAAGGGTGCTCATCAGAGGCCAGTATGCACCAATAGTCGGAAGAATATGTATGGATCAATTTATGGTTGATGTATCAGATATTGACGATGTTTGTGAAGGCGATGAAGCTGTTTTAATTGGTAATCAAGGTGAAGCAACAATTTCAGTTGAAGAAATTGCAGAGATTGATGGCACGATCAATTACGAAATTGTATGCCAATTAGGAAAACGTATCCCAAGGGTGTACTACAAAAATAATCAAATCATTTATACCATTGATTACTTTTAATCTAACGAACCCAGAGTTTTTGTATCATTAAATAGGAGTAGAATTTTTCGTCTATATTATTTGGATGAGGATCCTTATTAAGTTGTTAAAATTGTACATTTAGGATAATAAAAATGAATAATACTTTAAATATTGGGGATAATTATTTTAGAGGAAGAATGAAAGAAACACATAAAAAATCAAATAATTATTTCGGAGAGTGAGTATTGTGGTTATAAAGCGTGGAGATATATATTACGCTGATTTAAGACCTGTAGTAGGGTCAGAACAAGGTGGAATAAGACCAGTATTAATCGTTCAAAATGATATCGGCAATCGTTATAGTCCAACAGTTATATGTGCAGCAATTACATCACAAATTAACAAAGCAAAGCTACCAACGCATGTTGAACTAGCCGCTATAAGATATGATTTAGTTAAAGACTCTGTCATCCTTTTAGAGCAGGTTAGAACAATAGATAAAAAAAGATTGAAAGAAAAAGTCTGCCATCTAGAGGACGAAGTAATGGAAAAAGTAAATAAGGGACTTGTCGTTAGTTTTGGTGTTAATACATAAAATTAGAAAGGCTGTACATAGTACGGTCTTTCTTTTATAAGGAAGTACTTTACTTCATGATAAAAGATGATATAATGAATATTAGAATTCTGGAGAACGATTAAAGATATACATATTGATGTTAATGATAGGTAATATATTTTGAAATCTTTTTTGGGTTCGATAAATAACGAAAAGTTTTATAAGTCTATCATTACGTTGAGGTACTCATGAGAGAAAAAGTTGATCGAAATTTCTATAAGATTTTATTCTCTATAGCTATTCCTATAGCTGTACAGAGCTTTATTACTAGTTTATTAAATCTAATTGATGTATTTATGATAAGTTCTTTAGACACAGCATCTATAGGTGGTGTGAGCATTGCGAATAAAATATTTTTTTTACTTAACTTATTTTTATTTGGCACAAATAGTGGGGCAGCAATATTAGCATCTCAGTACTTTGGTAAAAAGGATTTCCAAAGTATAAGAAAGGTGTTAGGCATCTCGTTAATTTTAGGCGTTGGTGGGAGTTTAATTGTATCTCTTGGTGCAATATTTATTCCTGAAGTAATCATCACCTATTTCGCGCCAAATGAACCTGCGATGATCAGTGAAGGTGGAAAGTATTTAAGAATTATTGGTTTTAGTTACATATTTACTTCTATTACGTTCTCCTATAGTTTTCTATTAAGATCTACACATAATGCGAAGCTACCCATGGTTATTACAGTAGGGGCGATTATAATAAATACATTTTTTAATTGGGTATTGATCTTTGGTAAGCTTGGCGCACCAGCATTAGGGGTAGAAGGGGCAGCAATTGCCACAGTGGTAGCCAGAACATTTGAATGTTTAATACTCGTTTATTTTGTATATAAGTTTAGATTGGCTTTAGCAGGAAAACTCTCTGAGATTTTTAAGTTTACAAGAGCATTCTTCAAACATTATATTGGCGCCGTTGGCTTTGTAATTTTAAATGAGGTAGTATGGTCGTTAGGTGTTACAGGATATTCATTTGTCTATGGAAGAATGGGTGAGGTAGTTACTGCGTCTATGGCTATTACACAGCCCATTGAACAACTCTCGTTTGTAGCGTTTTTTGGTCTGTGTAACGCATGTGGTGTTATGCTAGGGAATCTTTTAGGTGCAAATGAGAAGGAAAAAGCAATTCAATATGCAAAGAAATTTCTTTTTCTTGTTACAGCCATTAGTGTCATATTAAGTGTTGTTATTTTATTATCCTCTTCATTTATAGCAAATTTATTTAATGTTGACCCAGTAGTTAAGAAAAATGTTGTTAATTGTTTGATTGTATTTAGTTTATATATACCATTTAAGGTGCTTAATATGCTGATTATCGTAGGGGTACTTCGAAGTGGGGGAGATACCTTTGCAAGCTTGATGATTGATTTGTTTGGTGTATGGGGGATTGGAATACCAATGGCCATATTTGGCGGACTCTACCTAAAGCTAGACATTCAGTTTGTATATGCAATGATCCTAATTGAAGAGGTGGTTAAGTTAATTCTATGCTTGTTTCGATATCATTCTAAAAAATGGGTTAAGAATATCGTTGTTAATAGTCCTACATAGAAGTTGCAACCAATTGTCAAATAATGCTTTATATGATAGAATATCATAGATTAAATTAAAGGAGTGGTAATGTAATATGTCTGGACATTCAAAGTTTGCCAATATTAAACATAAAAAAGAAAGAAATGATGCAAAAAAAGGAAAGGTATTTACAAAAATTGGAAGAGAGATTGTTGTCGCAGTTAAAAGTGGTGGTTCTGAACCCGAAACGAATACAAGGTTAAGGGAGATTATAGCGAAAGCAAAAGCAGAAAATATGCCAAATGACACAATTCAAAGGAGTATTAAAAAGGCATCAGGTGAATTGGGCAATGTAATATATGAAAACATTACTTATGAAGGATATGGTCCAAGTGGTGTTGCCGTAATAGTAGAGTGTTTAACCGATAACAAAAATAGAACAGCTGCTAATATAAGGCATGCTTTCTCAAAATATGGTGGTAACTTAGGAACTACAGGATGTGTATCATTTATATTTGAAAAAAAAGGTCAAATAACAATAGAAAAAGCTGATGATGTTATTGAAGATCATCTGATGATGTTATCAATAGAAGCTGGAGCAGAGGATTTCGTATCTGAAGAAGAAGGTTATGAAATTATTACAGAGGCGGAGAATTTTTCGGCAGTTTATGACTTGCTTGCAGATAATAAATACGTGATGTTATCAGCAGAAATCACCATGCTTCCTACTACAACGACAGATTTAGAAAACAAGGAAGATATTGATAAGCTTCAAAAAATGTTGGAACAGTTAGAAGAAGATGACGATGTACAAAACGTGTATTCTAATTGGGGAAATGAAGAATAAGAGGGAATGATAGCTCAATTGATCAAAAGATGTAGAAAGATGACGAGTTGATGAATTTTACCATGGGTAATTAGTCCTATATAGATAAAAATATTACATATTATGGTCAAAATTATATATAATATTATTGGGATTAAATTGGATAAATATAATAATTGGGCGTGGTGAAAATGAAATTAAAGGAGAGGGAAGCAGACGAGCTCGTTCTGCTTACAAAGCATTTTATCGCTTTTGTAGAAAATCAGTATATGAACAAAGAAATAACTGAGCAAGAGTATGAAGTGCTAATTTGCAACAAGATTGCTTTTATAAACTCTGTGGAGAAACGAGCGGTTTACCAATAACATGTTGCCCAACAGTTCATAAAAGTAACTATTTGTAAATTAAAGTTCATGGATGAAACAAGAATTAATTGTTAAAGCATGAGCAATAAGCTATATTATAATAGTACAATAATTAATTAGGGGGAATCAGGTTGAATAAAGACATTGATGCAATAAAAGAATTAGTAAAAAAGCTTAACCAAGCAGCCAAGGCTTATTATTTGGAAGATAATGAGATTATGAGTAACTATGAATATGATCAATTGTATGATGAATTACTGACGCTAGAAAACAAGACAGGATTTGTATTATCCCATTCTCCTACACAGAAAGTTGGCTATGAAGTTTTGAGTAACCTTCCTAAAGAAAAGCATGATTCGGTTATGTTATCTTTAGATAAAACTAAAGATGCTGTTTTCTTACAAAGTTGGATCAAGGATCAAAGAGGTATTTTATCATGGAAGCTTGATGGACTCACTATTGTTCTAACGTATGAAAACGGGTTACTAGTTAAAGCTGTAACTAGAGGCAACGGCGTTATTGGTGAAGTTATTACGAACAATGCACGAGTTTTTAAAAATATCCCAATGAGAATAGCTTATAAAAATAGGTTGATTCTTAGAGGAGAAGCCGTAATAAAATATTCTGATTTTAATAAAATAAATGAACAATTACCAGAGGAAGAAAAATATAAAAATCCAAGAAATTTATGTAGCGGTTCGGTTAGGCAGTTAAACAATGAAATTACTGCAAAGAGAAATATTCATTTTTTTGCTTTTCAACTCGTACAAGCTGTGGGGGTTGATCTAAATGATTCAAAGATTAAACAATTAGAATGGATACATCAGCTAGGATTTGAAGTGGTGGAATATAAAGTTGTAAACAAGGAAAATATTGCAGAGCAGATAGAAACCTTTTCAAAAGAAATAGTGGATAATGATTTTGGATCTGATGGCTTGGTGCTTACGTACGATTCTATAGAATATTCAAATAATTTAGGTGCAACCTCTAAGTTTCCAAAGCATTCAATTGCATTTAAATGGAAGGACGAAATAAAAGAGACAACCTTAATAAAAATTGAATGGAGTGCGTCTAGAACGGGGCTAATTAACCCCATTGCAATATTTGAACCAATTGAACTTGAAGGTACGACTGTTTCTAGAGCGAGTGTTCACAATTTGAGTATTCTTGAAGATCTAGAACTTGGGATAGGTGATATTATAGAGGTGTATAAAGCCAATATGATTATTCCACAGATTGCTGATAATCTTACAAGAAGCAATAATATTTCTATACCTAAGGAATGTCCTATTTGCGGTGAAGCAGCTGACTTTCGACAAATAAGTCAGGTAAAATCACTCTATTGTACGAATGCAGGGTGTGCCGCGAAGAAAATTAAAAGTTATGCACATTTTGTTTCAAGAGATGCGATGAATATTGAAGGAATGTCTGAAGCCACTTTAGAGAAGTTTGTTAATGGTGGGTTAATAAAAACACTTGGTGATATATATAGATTAAACAATCATGAACAAAGTATCGTTCAAATGGAAGGCTTTGGAGAAAGGTCTTACCAAAAAATAATGAAATCTATTGAAAAGTCAAGAAAAGTCTATCTGCCTAATTTTATTTATGCATTAGGTATTTCTAATGTTGGCTTAAGCAACGCAAAGAACCTTTGCAGAAGTTTAAACAATAATATTGATGAAATATTAAAGGTTGAAACAGAGAAATTGCTTGCTATAGAAGGATTTGGAGGTATTATTGCAATCTCTATTGTTGAATTTTTTAGAGATGAAAATAATATCGAAGTGATAAAGGATTTAATGAAGTTCATCTCTTTTATTGATGAAGAAATTAATGGGTATAATCAAATTTTAGAGGGGAAAGTATTTGTTATTACTGGAAGCCTTATAAAATATGAAAATAGAAAAGCATTAAAGGATCAAATTGAAGCATTAGGTGGTAAGGTAACGGGAAGTGTTACAGGAAAAACGGATTATCTTATTAATAATGATGTGGGTTCAACTTCGTCTAAAAATAAAACAGCACTGCAATTAGGTGTATCAATAATAAATGAAGAGGATTTTGAAAAATTAACAAATTAACCTTGTTACTAATAAAAAAAGGATAAGTAAGGTTTGGCGTGTGTCGAATTTCATCATAAGCTTTATTTTTTAATTGTATTAGGATATAATATAGGAAGGCTTTTGAAAGGGCGTGATGTAAATGGCCAAAAATAAATGCTGTGGAAAATGGAAAAAGAAAAGTACGTACTGCACGAAATGCCCTTTTATTGAAGAGGCAAAATGTGAAAAACTTTGCAAAGATAAGAAAAAGAAGGATAAAGTAGACAAGAAAGATAAGAAAGATAAGAAAGATAAGAAAGATAAGAAAGATAAGAAAGATAAGAAAGATAAGAAAGATAAGAAAGATAAGAAAGACAAGAAAGACAAGAAAGACAAGAAAGTTAAGCAAGATAAGAAAGACAAGAAAGACAAGAAAGACAAGAAAGATAAGAAAGATAAGAAAGATAAGAAAGATAAGCAAGACAAGAAAGGTAAGCAAGACAAGCAAGGCGAGAAAGATAAGAAAGATAAGAAACTCAAGAAAGATACAACAAAAGATAAAAAAAAGAAAAACATAGATTGAGTAAGTCTAGAAATGATTAAAAACTAATAGACAATAGGTGAAAAAGAAATGAGTATATTAAATGTACAAAACGTAAGTCACGATTTTGGAGGCAGACAAATACTTCAAGATGCTTCTTTTAGATTACTAAAAGGTGAACATGTTGGATTAGTTGGTGCAAATGGTGAAGGAAAGTCAACCTTTTTAAATATTATTAATGGAAAACTACTGCCAGATGAAGGCAAAGTGGAATGGTGCAAACGTATTACAACGGGGTATCTTGATCAACATACGGTGCTAGAAAAGGGTAAGACTATACGAGAAGTATTGCGCACCGCCTTTCAACACATGTTCGATCTTGAAACGGAAATGTTAGCAATTTATGAAAAGATGGCGGAGGCCTCTGATAAAGAAATTGAGACCATGATGGAAGATGTTGCAGAAATTCAGCACACTTTAGAACATAATGGGTTTTACATAATTGACTCGAAGATTGAGTCAGTTGCAAATGGGCTTGGACTAGGAGAAATAGGACTTGAAAGAGATGTTCATGATTTAAGTGGTGGACAAAGAACAAAAGTCTTACTAACAAAGTTATTGTTAGAGAATCCTATGATCTTAATTTTAGATGAGCCGACAAACTTCTTAGATGTAGAGCATATTAATTGGTTAAAGAATTATTTAATCAATTATGAAGATAGTTTTATATTAGTTTCTCATGATATACCGTTCTTGAACGAAGTTGTTAATGTAATATATCATGTTGAAAATGCGGAACTTACAAGATATACGGGCAATTACGATGATTTTATGCGTATGAATGAATTGAAAAAGCTACAGAATGATAAAGCCTTTGAAAAACAACAAAAGGAAATTCAACATCTTGAAACCTTTATTGCTAAAAACAAGGCAAGAGTAGCCACTGCAAATATGGCAAAAAGTCGTGTAAAGAAACTAGAAAAAATGGATATCATTGAAAAGACACGAGAGAAAAGTAAGCCAGTCTTTAAATTTAAAGAGGCAAGAACGCCTAGCAAATATATTTTTGAAGCAAATGATCTAATCATAGGATATACAGAGCCCTTAACAAGACCTCTAAATATAATTCTTGAAAGAGGTCAAAAGGTAGCTATAAGAGGTGTGAATGGACTAGGTAAATCAACGCTACTCAAGACGTTATTAGGTAAATTAAAACCTGTTGATGGAGCAGTTCATCTTGGAGATTATTTAGAGCCTGCATATTTTGAACAAGAATCTTCTAGAAACAATAGTAATACTGCTTTAGAAGAAATATGGAACAGATATCCAAGTATGACAAATGCGGAAGTGAGAGGTGCATTGGCAAGGTGTGGATTAACCAATGAACATATCACTAGCCAAATGATGGTACTAAGTGGTGGAGAAAATGCAAAGGTTAGGCTATGCAAACTTATGCTAGATGAAACAAATTGGCTGGTATTAGATGAACCGACAAATCACTTAGATGTAGATGCGAAAGACGCTTTGAAAACAGCCTTAAAGGAGTTTAAAGGCTCACTTATTATTGTTAGCCATGAACCTGAGTTTTATGAAGACTGGGTTACTGATATTTGGAATGTTGAAGACTGGACCACAAAAGACACTTATTAACCTAGTAAAGGAAGTCTCCTACTTTTTTACACTAACGAAAGCAGAGATTTTATGTCATTAACAAGGAGGAATTTAAGAATGAACACAGTTTTATTAGATTTAGACGGAACAGTATTACCACTTGATATGGATTTATTTATGACAATATATTTTACTGAAATGGAAAAGGTGTTTAATGATTTACCAGACCATGAAATGCTAGTAAAAAATATTTGGGCTGCAACGGATGCTGCCGTTAGAAATACAGAAAAAATAACCAATGAAGAAGCATTTATGAACACATATGGACAATTGATTGTTGGTGACTTAGAAGAGCATAAAAAAAGATTTGAAGCATTTTATGATGAAGGATTTTTGAAAGCTGAAAAGTCAGTAATAGAAAATGAATGGATGCAAAAGAGTATTAAGCTTCTTAAAGTTAAAGGATATAACTTAGTGCTTGCAACAAACCCTATTTTTCCGATGAAGGCTATTCATCATAGGATTAGTTGGGCCGGATTTGAACCAAGTGATTTTTCTTATATTTCTTCCTTTGAGAAAAACCACTATTGTAAACCTCAAATAAAGTATTATGAAGAAGTACTAAGCGCAATAGGGAAAAAACCAGAAGAGTGTATTATGGTAGGGAATGATGTTCAAGAAGATATGATTGTACATAAGTTAGGCGTTAAGACCTACTTGATTACTGAACATATTCTTCACAGAACGGATGAGCCGATACAAGTAGATTATAAAGGAAATTATGAAGATTTTTTTAGATTCGTTGAAGAATTACCTACATTGAATTAATAAAAGAGGTTAAGCAGAATTTAAGCTTAACCTTTTTTATTTACTAGTATTAACTTATCATATAATGTCAATGTTAGAATAACAACGGAAATCAAATAATTCTTAATATTGTACAAATATTATTGTTGTGATAGAATGTACTTTAATAATGTCGGTAATATTTGGCATGGGTAATATTATGATCAGGAGGTATTATTTTGAAAATAACGAAAGAACAGGTCACACATGTGGCGAATTTGGCGAGATTAAATCTTACTGAAGATGAAAAAGAGTTAATGACAAAGGATATGGCATCCATTATTACTTTTGTCGATCAAATGAATAAACTAGATATTACAGGGGTGGATCCAACTGCACACATTATTCCAATCAATAATGTTTTTAGAGAGGATGAAGTTAAACCTTCAATGGATAGAGAACAACTGCTTTCCAATGCACCAAGTCAAGAAAGAGGATGTTTTAATGTTCCCAAAATTGTTGAGTAAATAAGTTATAAGGAGAAAATTATTATGGCTATATATGAAAAGACAGCCCATGAATTAATTGAATTACTTAGTCAAAAACAAGTCAGTAGTGAAGAACTTACGATGACTTTTCTAGATAGAATTCAACAAGTAGAAGATAAAGTAGACGCTTTTTTAACGGTAACGAAGGAAGAAGCTATTAAAACAGCACGTAAAGTTGATGAGAAGAGAATGAAAGGGTTAAAGCTTCCAACGCTTGCTGGCATACCAATTGCCCTAAAAGATAATATATGTACCCAAGGCATAAAAACGACATGTGCCTCAAAAATCCTTCATAATTTCGTGCCACCCTATAATGCTACTGTAATGAATAAAATCCAAGATGAAGATATGATCTTACTCGGAAAATTAAATATGGACGAGTTTGCTATGGGATCATCTACTGAAAATTCTCATTATAAAAATACGAAAAATCCATGGGATTTAGAACGTGTTCCTGGTGGAAGTTCTGGTGGAGCGGCAGCAAGTGTCGCAGCGGACGAAACGGTATTTTCCCTTGGTTCAGATACGGGTGGTTCTATAAGACAACCTGCACATTATTGTGGAGTTGTAGGCATGAAGCCAACTTATGGGTCAGTATCTAGATATGGGCTAGTGGCTTTTGCCTCTTCATTAGACCAAATTGGTCCGTTAAGTAAAGATGTAGAAGATATGGCGCTTGCGCTAAACTTAATTTGTGGCTATGATCCACTGGACTCAAGTTCGGCAAAGCTTGAACATCCAGACTATTTGAAAAGCCTAAATCAAGATATAAAAGGTATGAAAATTGCGCTTCCAAAAGAATTTTTCGGGAAAGGAATTCACCCAGAAGTTAGAGAAAGCACATTAAAGGCTGCAAAGGAATTAGAAAAACTAGGTGCAATCGTTGAAGAAGTAAGCCTTAATATGACGGAATACGCACTTCCAGCCTACTATATGATTTCTTCAGCTGAAGCATCTTCTAACTTAGCTCGTTTTGATGGAGTAAAATATGGGTATAGAGCTTTAGAATACGATAATCTATTAGAGCTATATAAAGAAACTAGAGATCAAGGCTTTGGTGACGAAGTTAAACGAAGGATTCTACTTGGAACCTATGCGTTAAGCTCTGGATATTACGATGCATATTATAAAAAGGCGCAACAAGTTAGAACGCTTATAAAAAATCAATTTGATCAAACGTTTCAAACCTTTGATATCATTTTAACGCCTACAGGGCCAACAACTGCTTTTAAATTAGGAGAAAAAATAGATAATCCTGTTGAAATGTATATGGACGACATTTGTACTGTGCCAATCAATATAGCAGGTGTACCCGCATTATCAATTAATTCTGGTTATGACTCGAAAGGATTGCCAATAGGAATTCAACTAATTGGAAAAGCCTTTGCAGAAAGTACGATATTAAAAGTAGCACATGCATATGAGAAGAATCGTACATTAATCAATAAAAAACCAATCCTTTAAGAAAGAGGTGAAAGATGTGAGTTACAAAGATTATGAAATAGTAATGGGATTAGAAGTTCATTCCGAGCTTAAAACACATACAAAGATCTATTGCGATTGTACAACTGAATTTGGTGGTGAACCTAATACGCACTGTTGCCCAATATGTACGGGTATGCCAGGTACACTTCCAGTATTAAATGGAAAGGTCGTAGAATTTGCAATTAGAGCGGGTCTTGCAACAAACTGTAAGATTAATCAATTTAGTAAACAAGATAGAAAAAATTACTTTTATCCTGACTTACCTAAGGCATATCAGGTTTCACAGTTTGACTTGCCTCTTTGCTATGAAGGGCGGGTAGAAATAGACGTAGAAGGCATGAAAAAAGATATCGGAATTACAAGGATCCATATAGAAGAAGATGCAGGGAAATTAATTCATGATTCAGGAGAAGGTTCCCTCATTGATTACAATAGATGTGGCGTGCCACTTATCGAAATTGTTTCTGAACCTGACTTAAGATCTGCTGCAGAAGTTAGAGCTTATCTTGAGAAGCTTAGAACGATTCTTCTTTATGCAGATGTATCTGATTGTAAAATGAATGAAGGCTCCCTCCGATGTGATGTTAACCTGTCTATTAGAAAGAAAGGTGAAAAGGAGCTTGGAATAAGAACAGAGATGAAAAATATGAACTCCTTTAACTTTATTGTTAAAGCGGTTGAATATGAAGCGAAAAGACAAATTAAAGTAATAGAAGAGGGCGGCACAATTGTTCAAGAAACCAGAAGATGGGATGAAGGAAAGGGCATAACTGTTTCTATGAGAAGCAAGGAAGAGGCCCATGATTACAGATATTTTCCAGAGCCTGATTTAATGCCTATTGTAACCACGGATGAAACAATTGAAGCCATTAAAAGGGCGCTACCTGAAATGCCAGATTCAAGAAAGGCTAGATATTTAAAGGATTTTTCTCTCAGTGAGTACGATGCCAATTTAATCGTTGCATCTAGACGTATGGCAGAGTTTTTTGAAGATGCTGCGCGTATATGTAATAATAAAAAATCCTTAGCAAATTGGATTATTTCTGACATATTCCAAAAATTAACAGAAGAAGAAAAAGAACAAGCGATCATTCCTTTTGAAGCTTCCTTGCTTGGAGAATTAGTTAATCTAATTGATGATGGAACGATTAGTATTAGTATTGCGAAGACTGTTTTTGCACAGATGTGGGAAACTGGTGAAAGACCAGGTGAAATAGTTGAAGAAAAAGGGTTAAAGCAAATCAGCGACGATGGTGAACTGAAAAAAATGGCAAGTGAAGTACTTACCAATAACCCTAAACCTGTTGAGGATTATTTAAGTGGAAAAGGTGCTGCATTAAATACGCTTATGGGTCAAATGATGAAAATGACCAAGGGTAAGGCAAATCCACAAGCTGTAACTACAATATTAAAGGAAATGCTTGAAGCATTGAAATAACACATAAATAGATAAAACATAGGAGGGATTTTATGAGCAGATTTAATTATTTTTACGAGACGAACCAAGCATATAAAGAACGTTATAAAAACAGTTTGGAAAAAATTAAACAGATTGAAGCGGATACGAAGAAGGAAGGAAAATATAATGCTTATTTTAATAGTGCATGCAACTATGTACTATTGATAGATAAGCTTAATATTGATTTGTGCGAGGATTATTTTATTACGAATTCTTTCGATGCGCTTAAAACAGCGAATGAAAAATTATATAAACCTGTATTAAACAACGAATATGAAAGCAGTTATGCCAATCCTGAGAAGTGTGTTCAGCTATTTGGAAAAGAAACAGGGCAAAGTTTATGCTGTTTATATACAAAAATTCTAAATTACATTCCGTTGGTTATCGAAAATCAACTAGGGCTAATCGTAGGAACGAATGAGACATTAATTCGAGCATTTGAAGCTATTTCACAGGAAGAGTTAATTCAAATTGATAAGTTAATTTATGCAGAAACAATGGAGAATATGGATTTAATGGTTGAGGCGAGTATACTTAGAAAATTTGATCCTGAGTTTAATTATTATTCTGAAATACTTTTAGAATCAGATTTAACAGATTTAAGGTATTTATTTAAATATGGGTTGTATATCGGTGAGAATGAGATTAAGACAGCCCAATATCTTAATACACTATCTGAAGAAAAAATTAGTAGGATGGCAGCTGTCTTTACAGAAGGGTTTGAGAGAGGCTATAAGAATGGCAATAAGGAAATGCCTCTATCTGAAAAAAGGTCAATTAATCTAGCGTATCCTATTGGTTTTGAAAGAGTCATTAGAAAAGCGGCATATAATTTTGCAAGCTTGAATTTGAAGCCAATCGTTTATACAGACCCGTTTACTGCAGCAAGACCTCGATTGATTTCTACAAAGCCAAATCATCAATATAGCTATGATCATCGATTTGATGAAGCACTATATTATTGCAAGGAATTTACTGATGCATATGAACAAGCATATGCTACTAGTTTAGAAAATCATAAAGATATCATAAAAGTTATGGCTGGACCTGCTGTGCAGGAATCCTTTGGAGAAGAGCCATTTACTCCAAAAAGTAAGCGGGATAGCATCTCCTATAATGATGAGCAAACAGAATTAAAAAATGCACACACAACAGTTATAAATAAAAATTTCAAAAAGTATTTGCCCAACAGTGCTGCTAGCTTTGTCATTATTACTTATCCAGTACCAGAGATTGGTGATAAGTATGAGGAAATATTTGATGAAATAATTAAAATAAATACGTTAAGTAACGATGTTTACGACAGAATCCACAAAATTATTATTGATACCCTTGATCTTGGTGAATTTGTTCATGTTGTTGGTAAAGGAAATAACAAAACCGACATTATGGTTAAACTACATCCGTTATCAAATCCTGAAAAAGAGACTAATTTTGAAAATTGTACCGCGGATGTTAATATACCAGTTGGTGAAGTTTTCACTTCTCCACTTTTAACAGGTACAAATGGAATAATTCATGTTTCTCAAGTATATTTAAATGATTTAAAATATGAAGAATTTGAAATGACCTTTAAGGATGGTATGATTGAAGCGTATACTTGTTCAAATTTCGATAATCAGGAAGAGAATAAGAAGTTTATATATGAAAATCTACTTCATCCGCATAAAACCTTACCACTAGGTGAATTCGCGATTGGAACGAACACTACTGCCTATGTTATGGCAAGAAAATATAATATAAATCATGTATTACCGATTCTTATTGCAGAAAAAACCGGTCCTCATTTTGCTATCGGAGATACTTGCTTCTCCTGGAGCGAAGATCAATACGTGTGCAACTCAGACGGTAAAGAAATTATAGCAAGAGATAATGAGAAATCCATCAAAAGAAAAACGGATCTCAGCCAAGCATATACCTATAAGCATACGGATGTTACAATTCCTTATGATGAGCTTGAATTGATTGAGGTAATTACTAAAAATAACGAAAAGATTACTATAATAAAGGACGGAAGGTTCGTTTTACAAGGCACCCAATTATTGAATGAAGCTTTTAATTATTGATAAATCATAGAACAGGGAATACACGGGGACGCTCTTTATACCACATGACAAGTACATGTGGAATAAAGAGCGTCCCCGTGTTATTTATATGAAGCTGAGCCTAAAATCGGGAATAATGAAGTAGTGACTGGTATTATTGGAATATTCCAGTTCAAAACATATATGTAACCCTAAAGGAGATTTACTATCCTACAGGACTGAAAACTGTGTATAATTTTACAGGAGGAACTAAGAACTTCGGAACTGCTGGAAGTATGGATTACTTTAAGGTTAGTGAACGCTATGACTTGAAGGATGGCAACAAGAACAACAAGCTGATTTACAAATATTTCAATGAGCCAGACGGATATCCTAAGTATAAGGACTCACCTATAGATGAAAGCTATAAGTACTTTACAGAAGAAACAGATAGCAAGGGGCTGACTACAAGGTACCAATATAATTCTAAGCACCAGATGTACTTAAAGCAGCAGATAAAAGATAAGGTTTTGTTCGAAAGCTGGATAGCCTATCAAAATATATACAATCTTCCTGAGCGGTATGACAACAAAACGTTTAACGAGACGGGTGACTATATTACGAAGACAGATCTGTATAAATATGATTTTAGAGGAAATTTAATTGAAGAGAACCATCCAGAAAGTAATATGGACATTTCTTCCGAGGAAAGGAAAATAACCTATAGCTACAGCTATGAGTACAATCTTCTAACCAGTAAAAGGTATAAGCAGGATAAGGATACTGAGGTACAAATAAAATATGACTTAAGTGAAGATAGAAAGAATGTGGCATCAGAAGGCATTTACTCCAATGGAAACCTAACAACTCTTAAGAACTATAATTATGACAATACTGGTAATATGATAAGTATTTCTCAGGAGAAAGAACCTGGAAAGTGGTCTGTAAGTAGGTTTGAATACGATTCCAAGTATAAAAATGCTTATTTGACGGCGGTTATATATGAAGGGGTTAAAGATGTAGATGGATATTCTAGAGATATTAAGTTGAATTATGACTATGACTTAACAACAGGTAATAGAATAAGTGTTACCGATGGGAATGGTAACTTAACAAGTTATGAATATGATGTATTAAACAGGATTACAAAAGAAATTCTTCCAGACAATCTATCCCATACCTACAGCTATGATGACAAGAATAATATTCTTATCAGGTCTGATGCCAATGGCAATAGTCTTACTTATTATTACGACAGTATAGGAAATCTGCTCAAAGTACTTGAGCCCGCTAAAAACATTCAGCTTGCAGAATTTCAATATGATGAAGAAGAGACGCTTATAGGTAGTTATGATGGAAATAAAAACCTGATACAATATACCTATGATGACCTCAGAAGAATAACCTCTGTAACCAATATGGATTCAAATAGTATTGTACTTCAAAGGAAAGAGATAATTTATGACAATGCTTACGTGGATCGATATGGTAACAAATACTACAGGGTAACAGTCAGAGAAAAAGGTGATGTGGCAGATCGCATAATGCATTATTATTTCGATTCCTTTGAAAGGTTGGTAAAGCTAGGAAGAGAGGTAGATAGCAGGGAAGAAACCGCCTACTATAATTTCAACTACCTTGGAAGCCTTGTGGAGAATACGGACTTTGCTGGAAGTAAGACATCAAATGTGTATGACTCTCTTGGGAGGATAATTAAGACAATTGATGCTAGGGGCAAGGAGAGGAAATTTACATATGATGGGCTAGGCAATATGATCTCAACGACCGATGAATTAGGAATTACTGTTTTTGCAGAATATGATTCACTTGGAAGAAAAACGCTTGAACGAATTCCCTTTGATGGTAGTACATACAGTGTAACAAAGAGCTACTATGACAACTCAGGAAATCTCACTAAAACAATTGACCCAGAAGGATATGTTACAAAACAGTTTTATAATAATCGTAATCTGGTGTACGGTATAGAGCAAGTAATTGACTCAAAGAAGTCAAATGTTGTAAAGATTGAGTATGACGGAGAAGGCAATACATTATCAATTTTAAAGGGGCTTACCGGTTGGAATGATACCCCATATTCAAGCCAGTCTTTTGAGTATGACGAGCTTAACAGACTGACGGTAATGGCAGATGCCTCCAACAATAAGACGCTATATCAGTATGACAACAATGGTAATTTAGTAAAGCAGGCAGATAGAAATGATATTATTACAGAATTTAAATATGACGGGCTAAATCGGTTAGTAGAAAAGGAGAATTCTAAAGATGGTTCAAAGACTGCCGTTAAGATATCCTATGACCTCTTAGGAGATACACAGAAGATATCAGATGCATCTGGTGAAACCTTATTTGATTATGACGTTCTTGGCAGACTCATGTTTACAAACTATCAGAACGGTATTAAGAAGTACTATGAATACGATAGTTCAGATAGAGTGACTAATTTCAAGGTGATGCAAGGCGGTATGGAAAGCATCAACCTTGAGTATGAGTACGACAAGGTAGGAAGGCTTGCTTATGTAAATGAAGGAGGTAAGAAGTATAACTACCAATTTGATGATGCAGGCAGACTCTTAGAGGAAGAAAACAAGGTAACGGGGCTTAAATCTTTCTACACCTATTACCCTTCTGGACAACTCAAGAACCTCAATCACTATATAGCTGATGAGTTAAACAACTCTTTTAGCTATACATACGATATGAAAGGCAATGAGATTGAAAAGGATGAAAACGGAACCATAACTAAATATCATTATGATG
The DNA here is from genome assembly GCA_002841375.1 of Firmicutes bacterium HGW-Firmicutes-7. Taxonomy (GTDB): domain Bacteria; phylum Bacillota; class Clostridia; order Lachnospirales; family Vallitaleaceae; genus HGW-1. The sequence goes on from PGZO01000005.1 coordinate 102,719, forward strand.
CGTTGGGAAGGCTTAAAACTGCAGAATTGCCAGGAGATAGGTTACAAGATTATGAGTATGATAACCTAAGTAATAGAGCGAAGCTGGTAGAGATTGACGGAAATTACATAAAGGAAACCGCTTATGTATATGATAAGGATAGTAGGCTCATTTTAAGTGAAACAAAGGCAGGGGATGATCTGACAGAGCAGAGGTTTGAATACGATCCGCAAGGCAATCTGGGAAAAAGTATAGAAACCTTTAAATATAATGGTAATCTTACAGCAGAGAAAGAATTAGAATACCAATACAATGGGTATAATCAATTAGCAATGGTACAAGATCCTGAGGAAAAAATATATGAATATACTTATGACTGGCAGGGGTTAAGGACAAAGAAAGCCTTTGGAGATGAAGTAATTAACTTTATCAATGAGGGTGGAAACACGATAATTGAAACAGACAGGGATATGCAAATTACTGCTAGAAATATTAGAGGTATTAAGCTAATTTATAGAGAAACTGATGTAGCAAGTTCGGATTCAACATACTTAGGCTATATTCATAATGGACATGGTGATATAATAGGGTTGACAAATGAAAATGGAAACATTGTCAAGGATTACGCTTATGATCCATTTGGAAGAGATGATATAAAACCTAGAGAAGGATTCGGTAATAATAGGACTACTCAGATATGGATGGATGAAGTAGAAGAGATTGACAATCCATTTAGGTACTCTGGAGAATATTATGATGAAGAAACAGGTAATATTTATCTAAGGGCGAGGTACTATAATCCATCAATTGGTAGATTCACACAGGAAGATACCTTTTGGGGTGATGGATTAAACATATACACTTATGTACATAATAACCCATTAACTTACATAGACCCAAGTGGGCATGTAGCAGAAGTTAGTAATGGATCATGGTATAATCCAGTTACAGGGAATATTGTTGATAAAAGAGGTAATGCGGGTGGTTCAACTGATTCCACCTTGGGGAAAGTAATGAGAACTAATCCAAACAGCTATCCATATGACATGAAAGCTGAAGGATTTAATAAATCACAACAGTATTATCTTGCTTGGTATTATGGGACTAAAGCCTATGAAAGACTTGATAATGCTACTTTAAGTCATAACTCATATCTTGTTTATAAACTAGATAAATTACGCAAAGCTGGAGATGATTTATCGAAATTAACTGTAGCTGAATTAGATAAAATGAGTTTTGATAATGCAAGCTTTTGGTATAAAGCTGATTCAGCCGCATTAGCTACATTTGGTGCCTATAATACATATTTGTTTGCAAAAGGAACGTTAAAGACTGTTGAATTACCAGATACAAAATTTACCACAAGCAAGCTACAGCATGAGCTTAAACATGCAGGTGATTTTGGGGTAACTGGTAACTGGAATAAGGCAACTGGAGAAGCATATCAGAAAGCTGTCCAAACTCACATTAATACTGCAACAGATGTTTATAAGTCAACTTATAGAGGTCAGGATGTTAATGTATTCATTAATAAGAGTACCGGGGTTGGGGCTTATACAGACCTGTCAGGAAGTTATATAGGTGGGTGGAAATTTAGTACTGACCAAATGAATTTTCATTTAACAAATGGTACAAAAATTAAATAACTAGAGGTGAATATGCTGTGGGAAGTTATATAGGAATGGGACTCGTCTATAACGGTATACCAGAAAATGGATTGGAGTCAGAATTAAAAAATGTTGTGAATTTTCTTATTTCACATAATGGAAGTATAAATAATATTAAGTTTAGTAAAGATAGGCATGGTAATGAATGGACAGAGACTATTATTGATAATAAAGAAAATGAAAATTTCTATTCATATCTTTCTAATGGCTACTTTGGACAGCTTCATTTGATATGTAATATACTTAGTATACAAAAACTTAATGTATATATACGCATAGAAAAAAACAAAAATTTCTTTGGCTTATTATTAGATATTAGCGAAGAGGAACTGATAGGAACAGCTTCTATTGAAGACATTGGCAAAATAACAGATAATATCATTGAATTTTTAAATGAACTATATGGATTTACTGTTTTTGCATATGCCTTTTGCGATAATGAGGCTGAAATTCAATATTCACCGATAGAGTTTCAATCTCAATCACTTAATGAGGACATTTACTCTATCGTAGCCATACCTGATTTGGAAAATAAAAATAAATTAAAAATTATCAAAAGTAATTGGCATATAGATGGTCTTACAACGCGTATAATATAAGCCTTTTGAGGTCACACAGTTTCGGCTGATGTGGCCTTTCTTTCTCTAAATGAAGCTAAGGAGTAAAACCTTATGTACCAGGCACCTAACCTAAGAGAAAGGGGACAGGTACCTTGTTCTTAAGGCGTGATTTAGGATTATATTGCAATAAAAAGCAGATTAAAAGTAAGGATATTTTTTCACTGGGGAAAAGCTGGATATATTATTTATTAAAATGACCCTATATGATAGGCAATTTAAAAGTGAAGTGTCCGCTGTCTCATTTATAATTACATATCAATGGGATACCATCAGTAATAAGCCACTTATCGTTAAGATTACCAATACTGTTGGAAGGGCAGTAGATACAGAATAACGATACGGTCATGAATGTAATAAAAAATCTTGCACAAAAGAAAATCCGAATATTATTTTAATTTTGTCAATAAATGTTCGGAAAAACCATTGACTATTGGACGGATTATTTGTAAAATATCTAATATAGGATCAACGGCACTTTTAGAAATATAAAAGGTTAGATAGAAAAAACAATTAAGAGGTGTATAATAAGTTTAGTTAAACTATTATTTGCATCGTTTAATTTAAAGTGAGGAAGCATATATGAATTGTCTAAAGAAGAAAATCGGAATCATTGGTGGCGGTCAATTAGGAAAGATGATGATATTAGATGCTAAAAGATTAGGCTTTTATGTAATAACCTTAGACCCAACCTTAAACTGTCCTTCACATAGCTTGTCAGATGAACATATCGTTGCAGCCTTTGATGATGAAGAGGCGATTAAAAAGCTTGCAGAAAAATCAGATGTAATTACCTATGAGTTTGAGCACATTAGCGTAACTGCCTTGGAGAAAATTGAAAGGACAGGTCACGTTGTCTACCCTACAGTAACAAGTCTAGCCATTATTCAAAATAAATTCACACAAAAGTCTTTACTACAAGATAAAAATATTCTCGTACCTGAGTTTAAAAAAATAAATAATGAAATAGAAATCAAGGAAATTGGTAATCGTTTTTCCTATCCATTAATGTTGAAATCCTGTACAGGGGGATATGATGGAAAAGGTAATGCAGTGATCATGGATGAAACGTTTATTGAAAAAGCGTATAAGGAACTTGGTGGAGGTGAAATTCCATTAATGGTAGAAAAGTTTGTGCCGTTTATAATGGAAATTTCTGTACTTGCATGTAGAGGAATATCAGGAGATATTGTAGTTTATCCAGTTGGTCAGAATATTCATGTTAATAGTATTCTAGATGAAACCATTGTTCCGGCGCCTCTATCAAAAGAATGTACCCTAAAAGCCATGGCACTTGCCCATGATGTTATGGAAATTTTTCATGGAGTAGGGATGTTTTGCGTTGAAATGTTTGTAACGTCAGAAGACGAAATATTCGTAAATGAAGTAGCACCAAGACCTCATAATTCAGGGCATTATACGATTGAAGGATGCCTTACCAGCCAGTTTGAGCAGCACATAAGAGCCATAACTGGACTACCTTTGGGAGATGTTTCCCTTCGAAGCCCAACAGTAATGAGAAATCTTCTTGGAGAAGATGAAGCAGATGGGAACACATTCGTTAGTGGATTAGAAGATGTGCTAAAGTTACCAAATGTAAAAGTACACATATACGGTAAGGAAGAAGTGAAAGCTAAAAGAAAAATGGGACATCTTACGGTGTGTGCAGCAACAGTTGAAGAGGCAAGAAGTCAAGCCATTAAAGCAAAAGCTTTCGTTAAAATAGTAGCAGAACCTTAAGAATAGATACAAACAATTCATTGGAGGATCGTATGGCAATTAAAGTGGGAATTATTATGGGTAGTGATTCGGATTTACCTATTATGCAAGAAGCAGCAAAGATGTTAGACTACTTTGGCATTGAGTATGAGTTAACGGTTGTATCGGCACATAGAACGCCAGATAGACTATTTGACTATTCAAAAGGAGCGAAGGAGCGTCAATTAAAAGTAATCATTGCTGGGGCTGGAGGTGCAGCTCATCTACCTGGCATGGTTGCAGCGATAACACCGGTTCCTGTTATTGGGGTTCCAATTAAAACTCAAACCTTAAATGGTATTGATTCGCTTTACTCAATCGTTCAAATGCCACCAGGTATTCCAGTAGCAACGGTTGCAATAAATGGCGCAAAGAATGCAGGTATACTTGCGGCACAAATGATTGGAAGTTTTGATGAAGAAGTGCTAAGTAAAGTTGTGCGTTACAAAGAGGAACTAAAAGAAATGGTAGAAGGTAAAGCAAGTGCACTAGAAAAAGAGGGTTATGAACAGTATATTAATAAGTTCTTATAATATAACTAACGAATAAATGGAGGCATAATATGGATAAGTTGGCATTGCTCTATGAAGGAAAAGCAAAAAGGGTGTGGACTACAAATGATAGCGAATTACTTGTAGTAGATTATAAAGATGATGCAACAGCATTTAATGGCTTGAAAAAAGGTACGATCGATCAAAAGGGTTGTATTAACAATCGAGTATCTAATCATTTAATGAAGGTTTTAGAAGCTAAAGATATTCCAACGCATTTGGTTGAAGAAATAAGTGATCGTGAAACAGTTGTAAGAAAGGTTGAAATTATACCCATTGAAGTTATTGTAAGAAATATAGCAGCAGGAAGTCTTAGTAAGAGACTAGGAATTGAAGAAGGAACTAAATTGTCTAAAACTGTACTTGAGTTTTGCTATAAAAATGACGAGCTTGGTGATCCGATGATTAATAATTACCATATTTATGCATTAGGACTTGCGAGTCAAGACGAAATTGAAACAATAGCATCCTACTCTTTTCAAATAAATGAAATATTGTCTAAGTATTTAGCTAAAGTTAATATTGAATTAATTGATTTTAAAATAGAATTTGGGAGAACCTCTAATGGAGAGATGATCTTAGCAGATGAAATATCACCTGACACTTGTCGTTTTTGGGATTCAATTACGAAAGAAAAATTAGATAAAGATCGTTTTCGTAGAGATTTAGGGAACGTTGAAGGTGCTTACCATGAAATCCTAAAAAGACTTCTAGGTGAGTAATCATATCTAATTGTAACAAATCGGAGGAAGAAAAATGTGGAATGAAGATAAACTAAAGGAAGAATGTGGCGTTTTTGGCGTATACAATATGAATGATTTTGATACAGCAAGAATGACCTATTATGGATTGTTTTCCTTGCAACATAGAGGACAGGAAAGTGCTGGAATTGCAGTCAATAATTCAGGAACGATATTATACAGAAAAGAAATGGGTATGGTAGCAGATATTTTTGATGAATACGTGCTCGATTATTTAAAAGGACATTCTGGAATAGGACATGTAAGATATTCAACAGCAGGAGATAGTTTGGCTGAAAATGCTCAACCGCTCGTGCTAAAATATACAAAAGGACATATGGCGCTAGCCCACAATGGAAATTTAATTAACGCTAGAAAAATTAGAACAGATCTTGAAAATCAAGGTACCATCTTTCAAACAACGACAGATTCAGAAGTTATTGCAGCATTGCTGTCTAGAAGCAGAATAAAGTACAACTCTATTGAAGATGCATTAGTTGAAGTAATGAGTATTATTAAAGGTGCTTATTCCGTCTTAGTCATGACTCCTCATAAGCTCATTGCCGCAAGAGATCCCCTTGGCATGAGACCGCTTGTAGTTGGAAAGAAACAAGATTCTTATTTTTTTTCATCTGAATCCTGTTCCTTTGATGCATTAGGTGTGGAGTTTGTTAGAGATGTTGAACCCGGTGAAATCATCATCTGTGATGCCCAGGGGCTTAGATCTATAAAAACCCATACACCTGAGAAATCCGCAATGTGCATTTTTGAATACGTTTATTTTGCAAGACCAGATAGTATTATGGAAGGTGTTGAAGTCTTTGATACACGTTTTAAAGCAGGACAAACGTTAGCAAAGGAATATCCAGTGGAAGCTGATGTTGTTGTGGCTGTACCTGATTCTGGAATTGGTGCGGCACAAGGGTATGCACATGAATCAGGCATTCCTTTTGTAAGTGGTTTTATGAAAAATCGTTATATTGGAAGAACTTTTATTCAACCAAGTCAAGGTACGAGAGAAATGGGTGTAAGCCTTAAGCTTAATCCAATAAGAAGCTTAGTAGAAGGTAAAAGAGTAATTATGATTGATGATTCCATCGTAAGAGGAACAACAAGTCGACATATTGTCAATTTATTAAAGCAGGCTGGTGCTAAAGAAGTACATGTAAGAATAAGTTCACCTCCTGTTAAATTTTCCTGCTTTTTTGGCATTGATACACCTGAGCGTAAAAAGCTCATAGCGAGCACCCATGAAGTAGAGGAAATACGAGAAATGATTTGTGCTGACAGCTTAGGGTATATTAGCGTTGAAGGTTTATTGAAAACTTGTGTTGGCACTAAATGTGATTTTTGTACAGCCTGTTTTGTAGGCAATTATCCAATAGATCTTGAAGATGAGGAGGTAAAACCATGTCAATAAATTATAAAGCAGCAGGCGTTGATGTTGAAGCAGGATACAAGTCAGTAGAACTTATGAAGGAACATGTTAAAACCACGTTTACAGAATCAGTGGTTACAGATATCGGCGGGTTTGGTGGATTGTTTTCATTAGCAAAACATAAAATGGAAGAACCAATTTTAGTATCTGGTACGGATGGAGTTGGAACGAAGCTTAAAATTGCTTTTGTATTAGACAAACATGACACGATCGGTATTGATTGTGTTGCAATGTGCGTAAATGATATTATCTGTTCAGGAGCAGAACCGTTATTTTTCTTAGACTATATTGCATGTGGTAAAAATGTTCCAGAAAAAATTGCAACGATCGTTGGCGGAATAGCTGAAGGATGTAGACAATCAGGGGCAGCATTAATTGGGGGAGAGACAGCAGAAATGCCAGGCTTTTACTCCGTTGAGGAATATGATTTAGCTGGATTCGCAGTAGGAATCGTTGACAAAAAAGAGATGATAGATGGAACAAAGATTGTTGAAGGAGATGTGCTTCTAGGACTTCCTTCTTCAGGTATTCATAGTAATGGCTATTCATTGGTTAGAAAACTATTCGAACCGACTGCTGAAAAGCTGTCAGTATTTGTTGAAGATCTTGGAACAACAATAGGCGAACAATTAATTAAACCAACTAAAATATATGTTAAGGCAATTCAAGAATTAAAAGAGTGCGTCTCAATGAAAGCAATCAGTCATATTACAGGTGGAGGTTTCATTGAAAACATCCCAAGAATGCTTAATGATGGATATTGTGCACGAATAAATTTAGGCACTTGGCCTATACATCCCATTTTCAACTTGATGCAGCAACTTGCAGACATTCAAGAAAAGGATATGTACAATACGTTTAACATGGGCATAGGTATGATTATTGCAATGACAGCTCAGGATGCTGTAAAGGCTATTGATGCTTTAGAGAAAATTGGAGAGAAGGCATACATAATCGGTACAGTTGAGAAAGGGAGCACAGGAGTAGCGTTATGCTAAGAGTGGGTGTATTAGTGTCAGGTGGAGGAACAAATCTACAAGCAATTTTAGATGCTATAGATCAGGGCGTCCTTACGAACACTAATATAGTGACCGTAGTTAGTAATAGAAAAAAAGCTTATGGACTTGAGAGAGCGCGAAAATACGGCATTGAAACCCATTGTATTAGACCTATTGATTTTGAATCAAGGGAAGCCTTCAATGATGCACTAAGAGATTACTTTCTAGAGAAAGAGGTAGACCTAATCGTGTTAGCAGGTTATTTAGTCGTGCTAGGTGAACAATTTATTAGAGCGTTTCCTTATAAGATCCTTAACATTCATCCAGCGCTAATTCCAGCTTTTTGTGGAAATGGATATTATGGATTAAAGGTACATGAAGCGGCGCTAGATAGAGGGGTTAAGTTAACCGGGGCAACGGTTCATTTCGTAGATGAAGGTACAGATACAGGACCAATCGTATTACAGGCGGCAATACCAGTGTTGGCAGATGATACGCCAGAAAGCTTGCAAAAACGCGTTATGGAACAAGTAGAATGGAAGATTCTGCCTCAAGCGATAGGGCTTATCGCTTTAAATAAAATTAAAATAATAGATGGCCATGTGAAAATTGATGTGACATAGAAAGGTGGGAATAAGGTGAAGGTATTAGTAGTTGGTAGTGGAGGAAGAGAACACGCTATTATATGGAAATTGTCAAAAAGTAAAAAAGTGGATAAAATATATTGCGCTCCAGGAAATGGAGGTATCTCTGAACTTGCGGAGTGTATTAATATTCCAGCAATTGAGGTTACAAAAATTGCTGATTGGGCCAAAGAAAATGAAATTGATTTAACGGTAATAGGTATGGATGATTCGCTGATTCTTGGCATTGTGGATAGATTTGAAGAAAGAGGACTTAGAGTATTTGGACCAAGGCAAAATGCAGCAATCCTAGAAGGTAGCAAAGTATTTGCAAAAGACCTCATGAAAAAGTACAATATTCCTACAGCTGGCTATGAGGTGTTTGAAGATGCAGGGGTCGCTAAAAAATACTTAAAAGAATGTGATTACCCTGTTGTACTTAAAGCAGATGGATTAGCACTTGGTAAAGGTGTACTGATTTGTCATTGTGTCGAAGAAGCATTAGACGGTGTAGACGAAATAATGGTCGATAAAAAGTTTGGTGCAGCGGGTAGCAAAATGGTCGTTGAAGAATTCATGACGGGGCCAGAAGTATCAGTTTTAACTTTTTGTGATGGAGAGCACCTTATACCTATGGTAAGTGCGCAAGATCATAAAAGAGCTTTTGACAATGATCAAGGACTAAATACTGGTGGAATGGGGACCTTTTCACCAAGTAAGTTTTATACGGAAGATCTTTCTCAGCAATGTTATGAAGAACTGTTCCTACCTTCTTTAAAAGCAATGAAATTAGAAGGACGGCCTTTTACCGGTATTATATTTTTTGGCTTAATGTTAACACCTAATGGACCCAAACTTTTAGAATATAATGCACGCTTTGGTGATCCTGAAGCACAGGTAGTGCTTACAAGGCTAAAGACCGATTTAATAGATGTATTTAATGCAGCAATTGATGGAAGATTGAATGAGCTTACATTAGAATGGGAGGATAATAGTACCGTTTGTGTGGTGCTGGCTTCGGGCGGATATCCATTAGCCTATGAAAAGGGCTATGAAATTACTGGACTGGATCAGCAAAAGAATAAGGAGGATATTATAATTTTCCATGCAGGAACAGCGTTAAAAGAAGGCAAATATGTGACAAATGGTGGACGGGTATTAGGGGTTACCGCTAAGGGTAAGGATATGAATGAAGCAAGAGAAAAGGCTTACAAGGCTGTTAGTGAAATTGATTTCCTATACAAACAATATAGAACTGACATCGGCATAAAAAGGTAGTTTTTTCCTTTAAATAGTTGACAAGCGCTATCATTACGTGTAAAGTATAATTTCAAGAAGCATATTAAGATGCATATTTAGCTAAGGAGGAACCCCCAATGAGTAATTTATTTATTTTGTTAGAAAGTGGAGCGGCAGATACTGCAACCAAAGGATCAAGTACAATGATGATGTTTTTAATATATGGTGGCTTTATTGCTTTCATGTGGTTTGTTCTTATTAGACCACAAAGAAAAAAACAAAAAGAAGTAAGTAGAATGCAAAGTGAAATTCAAATTGGACAATCTGTTTTAACTTCAGGTGGACTTTATGGTAAGGTTGTTGATACTGTTAATGATATACTAATTGTTGAATTTGGAATGAACAAAGGCGTACGAGTACCAGTACAGAGAAGTACGGTAATGTCTGTTGCGGAACCAGATTTGACATTAGAAAAAACAGAATAATAAAAGTAACCTCTCATTAAAAATATTGAGAGGTTTTTTTTATCTAATGAAGGAAGGTCTCCACTGATGGCAAGCTATCATTTCTATAATCTATTACATTCTTTTTTGATTGCTTCAAGCAAATCATAGGGTACTTTTAACTGACCACGACCAACACCTAGGTCAATGCCAGATTTATTTGTTCCGTGGAAATCAGAACCGCCAGTAATACATAGATTATATTGGGTTGCAAAGTTTTGCAGGTAATTGATTTCTGATTTATTATACAGTGAATATAAACCTTCAATACCTTTTAATCCATATTTTACAAGCTCTTGTATTAATGCGTCCAACTCTCTTAGATTTAAATGGTATAGTGTTGGATGTGCTAGAACAGCAATACCACCACAATCAATAATCATTTGGATGGCTTTTTCGGGCGTCAACTTATGTCTTGGTATAAAGGCTACACAGCCTGTACCAATATATTTCGTAAAGGCCTCATTGAGATTTTTAATATAGCCTTTTTGTAGCAAGGCTCTTCCGAAATGAGCTCGAGTAATGATCCCATTCGTTGAATTTCTAATTACATCCTCTATCGTGAGCTTCAATCCAATTTCACAAAGCTTTTCAACCATTTTCAAATTTCTTTCATTTCTGGAATTTACAATGTCTAATAATGCATGGGCAAAATGAGGATCAGTTTCATCAATGTACAAACCAAGGATATGGATATCACTTTTTAAATAAGGTGAATTCGTTGAAAATTCAATACCAGAAATAATTTCCAACTCATTATTTGCGCCTAGATGTTCTTTTGCTATTGATAATCCATTGGTTGTATCGTGATCGGTAATAGCAATAGCAGCTAAATTTTTGCTAAGGGCATAATCCACTAACGAACTAGGGGAATAGGTTCCGTCAGAGGCTGTAGTATGTGTGTGTAAATCTATATAGCGCATTTTTTTGCAACTCCTTTTTTTCATAAATCTTATTATACCATAATATAATACTATATCAATATCAAAAGGGGGATTTCCATGCGTGATTCAATGAAAAGTCAAGGTTTACATTTGAAGAAAATTACTTATAATATGACGAAAATTATTTTGTTTATGTACATACTTACAGGCCTTTTACTGTTTTTATTAGCTTTTTTTATGTATAAGATGGATTTAGGCAAGAACCAAATCAATCTTGGAATTATCATCATAATGGTAGTTTGCACGTTTGTTGGTGGAATATTAGCAGGAAAAGTAGTTAGAGAAAAAAGATTTGTTTATGGCGCAATAATTGGATTGTTATATTTTCTAATTCTTGTCATTATTTCATCTTTCATGAAGAAGGACGTTAAGCTAGAAAGCGATGCAATTACTATGTTTTTCATATGTGTTGGTAGCGGTTCATTGGGTGGGATGCTGGGCTAAAGGAAGCTATGCTTAAGGGATACTCAACTTTCACATTTGCTAGAGTCTCATAACCGAATGCAAGCTTCGCTTGCACATCTTTGTGGGCTTGTACGCCCATCGATGCTGGAAGAAGTACCCCTACTTGAGAAGTGCGGGTACTTCTTTCATTCGGTTAAATTAATGCTTTTATTCTATAGTACCTTATGGTATAATATGTTAGTTATAATATGGTTTGAAAGGAGAAAGCTTAAATGAAACACGTAAAAACATTAACTGGAGCGGTACTTAACAATAGCTTGAAGAAGGGCGGATGTGGAGAATGTCAAACCTCATGTCAATCTGCTTGTAAAACTTCATGTACTGTAGGTAATCAAACTTGTGAAAATAGTAATTAATACTTAAAGCAGTGACATAAGTCGCTGCTTATCTTATTAGTTAGAAAGGGCGTAGTATTTTGATTCATCAATATAAAATGAAAGATATGAATATCGTATTAGATATTAACAGTGGAGCAGTACATATTGTTGACAATATGTTATACGATATAATTGAAAAATTAGAAATAGGACAATCCTTGCTGGAAATTTCCCAAAGCATGGCAAACGTGTATATAGAAGAAGACATCGATGAAGCTTTTGAAGAAGTCAATAAGCTTATTCAAGAAAAACAACTTTTTACAAGCAATCGTTATCATAGTGTGGTGGATACTTTTAAACAACGAGAAACTGTTGTCAAAGCATTGTGCCTACACATTGCCCATGATTGTAATCTTTCTTGTGGGTATTGTTTTGCTGAAGAAGGAGAATATCATGGAGACCGTTCGATGATGAGTCTTGAAGTTGGTAGGGAAGCAGTAGATTTTCTTCTCAACAACTCGGGAAGCAGAAAGAACCTAGAAATTGATTTCTTCGGTGGGGAACCATTGATGAATTTTGATGTAGTTAAAGGAATCGTCGAATATGCAAAAAATAAAGAAGCGGAGTATCATAAAAACTTTCGTTTTACAATAACAACGAATGGTGTATTATTAACTGATGAAATCATCCATTTTATTAATGAAAATATGTACAATGTTGTACTGAGTATAGATGGTAGAAAAGAAGTTCATGATCTTATGAGACCTACACCTAATGGAAAAGGAAGCTATGACTTAATTTTACCTAAGTTGTTACAAGTTGCTGAAAGTAGAAATCAAAAAAACTATTATGTAAGAGGAACCTTTACGCATAATAATTTAGATTTTGCCAATGATGTACTGCATTTAGCGGATTTAGGATTCAAACAAATTTCGGTTGAACCAGTTGTAGCACCAGATAATAGAGCATATGCCTTAAAAGAGGAAGATCTTCCAACGTTATTCGAACAATACGATTATCTGGCAGAGAAGATGCTTCATTATAGAGAGGAAGGAAAAGAATTTAATTTTTTCCATTTTATGATTGACTTAAAGCAAGGCCCTTGCGTTTCAAAGAGAATGACAGGTTGTGGAGCAGGATCAGAGTACTTAGCTGTTACACCTGAAGGAGACTTATACCCATGTCATCAGTTTGTAGGAATTGAAGACAAGAAAATGGGATCTGTTTACGGGGGACTTAAAAGAATGGATATACAAGCTGAGTTTAAAGCCTGTAATTTATTCTCAAAAGAAGCTTGTACTAGTTGTTGGGCGAAGTTTTATTGTGGTGGTGGATGTAATGCCAATGCTTATAACTTCTTTGGAGATATACATCAGGTTTATCCAATGGCCTGTGAACTTGAGAAAAAAAGAGTAGAGTGTGCAATTTATTTAAAGGCAAGGGAAACATTTCGAATATAGGTATATTATAAAAAAACTTGACTAATAACTACATAATATTTATAATTTTTATTGAGTCTATAGAAAACATAATTAAAGGAGGATTTATTCAAATGAAGGGTAAAAGTATTTTAGGCCTTGTCCTCATGATACTAGTTATCTCAGCAGCTATATATCTCGCATACACTGGTGTAGGCGTAAACCATAGAGCAGGAGCAAGAGATATTAATTTAGGACTAGATTTAGAAGGTGGGGTAAGTATTACTTACACAACAGTTAAAGAAGAACCAACCAATCAAGAAATTACGGATACAATATACAAACTAACGCAAAGATTGGATGAAAAAGGTTATACTGAATCCGAGGTTTATAAAGAAGGTGGTAAGAGAATAAATGTAGACATTCCTGGAGCTAAGGATGCGAATAAGGTACTTGCCGAGTTAGGTGAGCCTGGTAGATTAGCATTTAAAGATGAATCAGGAAATGTAGTTATTTCAGGTGAAGATGTAAAAGATGCTTCAGTGTTTGAAGATTCAAGTAGCTTGACAAGTCGCTTTAATGTTAGATTAGAGTTAAATGATGCAGGGGCTAAGAAGTTTGCAGAAGCAACGGCAGCAAATGTTGGGAAAGTTATTGAAATCTTTTATAATGACGAATCTATATTGAGGCCAACCGTTAATAGTGCAATTACAGATGGGGTTGCTACGATTTCAGGAATGGAAAGCATTGACGCAGCAGGACACCTAGCTTCTAGAATTAGAATCGGGGCGTTACCCCTTGAACTTCAGGAGTTAAGATCTAACGTTGTAGGTGCAAAAATGGGACAAGATGCCATTAGTACAAGTGTACAGGCAGGTGCAATTGGAATTATTCTTATTTTTCTATTTATGCTCATCTATTATAGAGTGCCAGGCCTTGCTGCTAATATTGGCCTTGCCTTTTATGCAGCGCTTACAATAATTATAATAAGTTTAACAAATATCACTTTAACATTACCAGGTATAGCTGGACTTATATTATCGGTCGGGATGGCAGTAGATGCCAATGTTATTATATTTGCCAGAATCCGAGAAGAATTGGCGATGGAGAAGACGTTAAGAGCATCAGTAAATGCTGGATTTAAAAAAGCTATGTCAGCAATATTAGATGGTAATATTACGACTTTTATCGTTGCAGTTATTCTTTATATTATGGGAACAGGCACAATTAAAGGGTTTGCAGTTACGTTAGCACTTGGTATTATTATTTCCATGTTTACAGCATTTGTTGTGACAAGAGCTATTTTAAATATTTTTGTTTCTATTGGAATAAATAACAAAAAATTATATGGTGTAGCGCATGAAGGTAGAATACTGCCTATTATTGCCAAAAGAAAATTTTGGTTTATAATATCTATTATTGTTATAGCAATTGGATTTGTTAAGATGCCGATAAACGTGTCATCTCAAGGCTCCATCTTCAATAAAGATATTGAATTTGCAGGTGGAACATCAACATTGGTATCCGTCGGTAAGCAATATAACTCTTATGAAGAAATAGAAACTGATTTATTGGCAATTGTGGTTGAGGCTACAGAAAATGCAACACCTCAATTTCAAAATGTTGAAGGCAAGGAGCAAGTAATCATAAAGACTTCTACGCTATCAACAGAGCAAAGAATAAATCTTGAGGAAGCTTTGATCGCAAAATTTAACATTGATACAACAATGATTGAAAGTGAATCTATTAGTGCAACAGTAAGTAATGAAATGAAAAGAGATGCCATCATTGCAGTTCTCCTTTCAACAATATTTATACTGATATATATTACTTTAAGATTTAAAGATTATAAATTTGGGGTAAGCTCAATTATTGCTTTAGTACATGATATATTGGTAATGATTACGGTTTATGTAGTATTTAATATTCCGATTAATAATGCCTTTATTGCAGCAATGCTAACTATTATTGGGTACTCAATTAATGATACAATTGTTATATTTGACCGTATTAGAGAAAATCAGAAGCATATGAAGCGCGGTGATTATCAAGGAGTTGTTGATTCTAGTATTAGCCAAACCTTATCAAGATCAATTAATACTTCGTTAACTGTGTTTATTGTTACGTTAGTATTATATATCTTAGGGGTAGAGTCTATGAGACAATTCACATTCCCTCTTTTAATTGGAACGATATGTGGAACATATTCTTCAATATTCATTGCAAGCCCAATCTGGTATATGCTTAAGAAGAAAGAAACTAAAACAAATAAAACTGCATAAAATCAATAAATTATCAGCCATTTTAAGCCTTCAGCAAAAGCTGAGGGCTTTATTGGTTTGATTGAGGTGTAATATGATTCAAAAAAAAATATGGAACATTAAAACAACAGATCAAAAGCTCATTGACCAAGTTGCAAAGGAAAATAATTTGCCAGAGGTATTAGCCGCTATATTAGTAGGAAGAGGTCTTGTACATAAGGAAAAAATTGATTTTTTTATGAATCCAAGCAAGGATAAGTTTCACGATCCATTTTTAATGAAGGATATGGATATAGCCGTACATAGAATTATTAAAGCAAGAGAAAATAATGAACAAATTACAATATATGGGGATTATGATGTTGATGGAATTACGAGCACTTCGATCGTATACTTATTCTTGAAAGAAATAGGATGTCATGTTGATTATTATATTCCAGATAGAATACTTGAAGGCTATGGAATAAACAATAATGCACTAAAAACAATAAAAGCGAAAGGTACACAGCTTATTATTACTGTAGATACTGGAATCACAGCTATAAATGAAGTGAATTATTGCAAAGATATTGGACTAGATATTATAATAACAGATCACCATGAATGTCAAGAAAGTTTACCAAAAGCCATTGCCGTAATAAATCCAAAAAGAGCGGATTGCAACTATCCATTTGAATCATTAGCCGGCGTTGGTGTTGCTTTCAAATTATTGCAAGGTATTGGACTAAAACTACACGTAGAAGATATTGTTTGGAAGTATTTAGAAATTGTAGCTATTGGAACCGTTGCAGATATCGTACCTTTGCAAGATGAAAATAGGCTGATTGTTCAAGTGGCCTTTGAAACCATGATAGATAGTTGGAATGTGGGTCTAAAAGCAATAATGAGTGTCGCTTCGATGAAAACTGATAAAATGACTGCAGGGTTGATTGGGTTTCAAATAGGTCCCAGACTAAATGCAGCTGGAAGACTTGGAGATGCTAAAAGAGGTGTTGAGCTATTTACGACGAATGATGTAATAATAGCCAGCCAAATTGCAGAAGAGCTAAATGCTGAAAATATTAGAAGACAAACAATGGAGAAGGATATTTTAGCCCAAGCATTAACAATAATAGCAGCAGAAAAGGACGTCGAGAAGAATAAGGTTTTAGTAATTGCATCACATGGTTGGGCCCATGGGGTAATTGGTATAGTCGCATCCAGACTTGTAGAAAAGTTCTACAGACCTACAATAATTCTTACAATAGAAGATGGTATAGCTTCTGGATCCGCAAGGAGTGTTGAAGGTTTCAATATTTTTGAGGGTTTAAACAGTTGTAAGGAATTGTTTGAGAAATTTGGCGGACATGAAATGGCAGCAGGAATGTCACTAAAAGAAGAAAACATAGAGGCGTTATCAAATCGGTTAAATGCTTATGCAAATAAAATGATGGATGAAACGACGCTCATAGCAAAAATTAAAGCGGACTTTTATTTAGGGTTAAATGAAATTGATTTATCATTTATTGAGAAAATTCGTGCATTTGAACCGTATGGCGTGGGAAATGAAGAACCTAAATTTATTGTTTCTGGACATATAAAAGAGATTAAGCAAATTGGACAAGGTAATAATCATATTAAACTTGAAATGGTACATGAAGAAAATGTATTGCCAGCAATTGGCTTTAATTGTCCGCATTTTTATGAAGAATTAAGCAATAATAATCCTATTGAAATAGTTGGTGTATTAAATATCAATGAATGGAATCAAAAGCGGACGCCACAGTTGATTATTAAAGATATGAAGCTAGCACAGGATTTTGAAGGTTCTATAGAGGATAGTATTAATAATATAGCAAAAATAGATGAAATTAATGTTACAGATTATAAAATGATCGCCCCAAAAAGAAAAGACTATGAAAGAACCTACAGATATTTCCTAAGCTTATCGGCGAAAGGGTTTAATAAGATTGCTATTCAAAAATTAATGGCTATAAATGATGATATAAACCCAGATTCTTTGTTAAAGTATTTGATCTGCTTAGAAGTTTTTAAAGAGCTTGAGCTAATTACGTATGAAGTTGATGGCTACTATGTTAGGTTCCAGATATTAAATGGGAAAAAAGTTGAATTAAAGTCATCAAAGTTGTATAATAAATGGGCTGAGCAAAAATAATTACATAACAAATATGAAGGTTTACATATGGAGGATACCATGGATATAAAATCATTAATTCGTGATGTACAAGACTTTCCGAAAGAAGGAATTGTTTTTAGAGACATCACAACAGTATTGAAAGATAAGGATGGTCTGAGAACATCTGTAGATTTAATGCAAGCATCTCTAGAAGGTATTGATTTTGATTATGTGATTGGACCTGAATCAAGAGGATTTATCTTTGGCGTGCCAGTTGCATACAATATGAATAAAGGATTTATACCAGTCAGAAAATCTGGCAAACTTCCTCATATTACGAAAAGTAAAGAGTACAATCTTGAATATGGCACTGCAATAATTGAAATACATGTTGATGCCATTAAGCCAGGTGACAAAGTGGTAATTGTGGATGATCTTTTGGCAACAGGAGGAACATCAAAGGCAATTATAGAACTTATAGAAGAGTTAGGTGGTATCGTAGTGAAGCTTGTTTATCTTATAGAACTTGAGTTCTTAAAGGGTAGAAGTATTCTTGGAGATTATGCAGTGGATGCAATGATAAAATATTAGCCCTACTAAAGGACGACTTCGAAGAATTCGTTCTTTAATTATAAGAACATATAAATGCTATAAAGATTTGATTTAGAATAACATAGCTTGCAATTTGACATGAAAGTCACTATAATATATTAAAACCCAAAAAATGCAATTAATTAACATATCTATACAAATTCTAAAGAAGTGGTGAATTATGCCTGACAAAATTTACGAAGATCTCATCATTAAAATTAAAAAATATCATCCAGCGGAGAATTTTGAGATGGTGGAAAAAGCATATAGTTTAGCGAAATCTGCTCATGAATCTCAAATTAGAAAATCAGGTGAACCTTATATTGTTCATCCTCTTGCGGTGGCATCTATTCTTGCAGAGTTAGAATTAGATAAAGAGTCTATTACTGCTGGAATTCTTCATGATGTTATAGAAGATACCCATTATACGAGTGAAGATATTGAACGAGAATTTAACAAAGAGGTTGCCATATTAGTTGAAGGTGTTACAAAACTGGGACAAATATCTTATTCAACAGATAAAGAAGAAATTCAAGCCGAAAATTATAGAAAAATGTTTCTTGCGATGGCAAAAGATATTCGAGTTATTTTGATTAAGCTGGCAGATCGACTACATAATATGAGAACATTAAAATATATGCCAGAAGAAAAACAAAAGGAAAAGGCGAAAGAAACTTTAAATATTTATGCGCCTCTTGCGCATAGGTTAGGAATTTCTAAAATAAAAGTCGAATTAGAGGATTTATCCTTTAGATATTTACAACCAGAGGCTTATTATGATCTAGTTGAAAAAATCGATCGAAAACGTGATGATCGTATTAGATATGTTGAGCAAATAAAGTTCCAACTTGAAGAACAACTTGAGCTAGTTGGTATCGTTGCAGAAGTGGATGGTAGACCAAAGCATTTCTTTAGTATTTACAAAAAAATGGTCGGTCAAAAAAAGACCTTAGATCAAATATTTGATTTATTTGCCGTGCGTGTTGTTGTAGATAACGTAAAGGACTGTTATGGTGTATTAGGCGTTATTCATGAGCTCTATAAGCCAATCCCAGGGCGGTTTAAGGATTATATAGCGATGCCAAAGCCAAACAACTATCAGTCACTACATACAACCTTAATTGGACCTGAAGGCGAACCCTTTGAAATGCAAATTAGAACAAAGGAAATGCATAAGGTTTCTGAATATGGTATCGCTGCGCATTGGAAATATAAAGAAGGTAAGACTTCTGGTGCAACAGAAGAAAGTGCTGAGCAAAAGCTTAATTGGTTACGGCATATTCTGGAATGGCAACGTGATATGTCTGATAATAAAGAGTTTATGGATGCCTTAAAAACAGACTTAGATGTATTTGCTGATCAGGTATATGCATTTACACCAACGGGAGACGTCATTGACTTACCTACTGGCAGCACACCAATTGATTTTGCATATCATATTCATAGTGCTGTTGGAAATAAAATGGTCGGTGCTAGAGTCAATGGTAAAATAGTGACTTTTGATTATAGAATTAAAAATGGAGATAGAATTGAGGTCATTACCTCTCAAAATTCAAGAGGACCAAGTAGAGATTGGCTTAAAATTGTAAGAAGTTCTCAAGCAAAAAGTAAAATTAATCAATGGTTCAGAAGAGAACTCAAAGAAGAAAATGTTTTGCGCGGCAAGGAAATGTTAGAAAAATATGCCAAGACAAAAAATGTTACGCTGGGAGAATTGTTAAAAACTGAATGGATGGAAAGTGTTCAAAGAAAATATGGGTTCAAAACTTGGGAATCTGTTTATGCATCCGTAGGATACGGGGGCTTAAAAGAGGGGCAAGTTCTTAATAGATTACTTGAAGAGCATAATAAACTTACGCATAAAGAACTTACAGATGAACAAATTATTAAACAGGTTAAGCAAAAAGTAATTGCCCCAACAGAAAGAAAATCAAAGAGCGGTATCGTTGTAAATGGTATGGAGGATTTAGCGGTTCGGTTTTCAAGGTGTTGTAGCCCTGTTCCTGGAGACGAAATCATTGGATTTATTACAAGAGGCAGAGGTGTCTCCATTCATAGAACAGATTGCGTAAATATGATTAACCTTTCCCAAGACGAAAGGAATAGATTAATTGATTCAGAATGGCAGGTTTCAGAAAAAACCACCACCAATATATTATATAAAACAGAAATTCAAATTATTGGAAGTGATAGGGTTGGATTATTAGTGGATATTTCAAAAATATTAACTGAAGAAAATATTCCCGTTAAGTCGTTAAATGCAAGATCAGATAATGGGGGTAAGGCAGTTTTTAATATAACAATGGAAATTAATGGTGTTGATCAACTTAATAAAATCACTAAAAAGATCAGGAATCTGGAGGGTGTTGCAGAAATTATTAGACCAAATAACTAGGAGGACCGCTAATGAGAAGTGTAGTACAAAGAGTATCAATGGGTCAAGTAGTTGTTGAAGACAGCTTAGTTGCTAGTATAGAAAAGGGTATCATTGCACTTGTTGGATTTAAAGAAGGAGACGATGAGAAAGAATTTTCCTATATATTAGATAAGCTTCTTAATTTAAGGATTTTTGAAGACAATGAAGATAAGATGAACTTATCAATTCAAGACATTGATGGTGACATACTTATTATTCCTAATTTTACGCT
This sequence comes from Firmicutes bacterium HGW-Firmicutes-7, assembly GCA_002841375.1. Classification (GTDB taxonomy): domain Bacteria; phylum Bacillota; class Clostridia; order Lachnospirales; family Vallitaleaceae; genus HGW-1. The sequence goes on from PGZO01000005.1 coordinate 123,592, forward strand.
TTATGGAGATTGCAGAAGTGGGAGAAGACCTAGTTATTCCAATGCATCAAAGCCAAGTGATGCAAAACTGCAATTCGAACGCTTTAGTGAAAAGGTTAAGGAACATTTTACAAAGGTTGTATTTGGCATTTTTCAAGCAGATATGAAGGTTACAATATTAAATGATGGACCAGTCACACTTTTAATTGATAGTGATAAACAGTTTTAACCATACAAAGGGTGAGAAGCATTGACGAAAAGGAGAATATTATGGTAATAAAAACAATAGTAACAGGTCCACTACAAACAAATACTTATTTAGTCATTAATGAAGGGGGAAAAGATGCAATTCTTATTGACCCTGCCGCAGATTCAGACATTATAATGGAAGAAATAAATGAATCCGATGTTAATTTAAAAGCAATTCTAATTACCCATGGTCACTTTGATCACATTGGTGAGGTTGATTTTATTAAAGAGCATTTTAACGTACCTGTATATACGCATAAAGATGAAGCAACAATGATGGCGAATGAAAAGGAAAATTTATCGTTGCTATTTTGTGAACAAGTCATTATTGGGCATGCAGATCATTTTATAGATGATGGTGAAACGTTAGATTTTGGTGGAGGCTTAGAATTTAATTGTATAGTCGTGCCTGGTCATACTTCAAAAAGTGTATGCTTTTATAATGGCGCTTATGATTTTGTTGCGACAGGCGATACTTTAATGGCTGGGGCAATCGGTAGGACCGATTTTAATAATACGAGTGCAAAAGTTTTAGGTAATAATATAAAAGAAAAGCTTCTAATACTTCCTGGCAATACAGTTGTATATCCAGGCCATGGCTATAAAACAAAAATAAAAGTTGAAAAACAAACAAATCCGTTTTTACAATAAGGTGATTGAAATGGTTGTTCAAATTAATCGAGAAGACTTTATTTATGAGGTAAAGACATTTTTGAAAGTATACTTCCCAAATGAAGTCATATCATGTTTGGCTTTAACAAATCGTTCTAATGATTTTCTAATTGAAATTGAGGACGATTTTTTAAGTGTGTCATATTTTATACAGGGTGAGTTAAAGTATAATAGTAACGCAAGTGAAGAACAAATCAAGCATATTGGTCGTATAGTTGATAAAATCGAAAAGCGAAAAGAACAAAAGAAGTTAATGAAGCAATTAATCAGTAATGTAGCTACTCAGATTACTGGAAAGGTGCAACCTTGGGGCATTCTCACTGGGATTAGACCTACAAAAGTAGTATTTAATCTAAGAAAGAAATATGGAAAAGATACCAATAAAATTATTGAAATTCTGAGTAAAGAGTACAAGCTTTCAGATGCGAAAATACAACTTATGCTAAAAATTGCAGATAAGGAACAAGAAATTTTAAATAAAAACAGGTCAAGCGAAACAAACATTTATATTGGAATTCCATTTTGTCCCTCTAAGTGTTTGTATTGTTCCTTTACCTCATTTCCAATTAGTAAATGGCAAAATCATATTATGGATTATTTAAATGCGCTTAAAAAAGAAATATCCTTTCTTTCAGAAGAGTTATTAAAGGGACAAGTGAACGCTATTAGATCAATTTATATTGGGGGTGGTACACCGACCTCGCTTGATATTACAGCACTTGAAGTTTTGTTAAAGGCGGTTAAGAATGCTTTTAACTTAGCGCAAATTGAAGAATATACAGTAGAGGCTGGACGTCCAGATACGATTACAAAAGAAAAGCTATTATTATTGAAGCAATACGGCGTTAATAGGATTTCAATTAATCCGCAGACGATGAATCAAAAAACCCTTGATTTAATAGGGAGAAAACATACGCCAGAGGATATTATTAAAACATATGATATGGCGAAGGATATAGGATTTAAAACAATTAATATGGACCTCATTGTAGGACTACCAAGTGAAACGACTGAGGATGTAAAAAATACAATTGAACAAATTAAAAAAATTTCTCCTAATAATTTAACAGTGCATACTATGGCGATTAAGAGAGGATCACAGTTAAATGATCATGAACATATATATACTTATGCATCAGCTGAAAGTATTGAAGAGATGCTAAATATTACATCAGAAGGTGCACTTTCAATAGGGTTAGAACCATACTATTTGTACAGGCAAAAGCATATGGTTGGGAATTTTGAAAATATTGGATATGCAAAAAAAGGGCATGAGTGTACGTACAATGTTGAAATAATTGAAGAGAAAACAAACATTCTTGCCCTCGGAGTTGGCGGTATAACCAAAATAGTAACACAAGGTGGGAAAAAAATTGAAAGGATAGAAAACGTTAAAGATGTGGAAGGATATATATCAAGAATTGACGAAATGATTGACAGAAAAAGAAATTTCTCTTGACAAAAGTTGATTTTATGCATAAAATAATCTAAAGAATAAGGATAAATCTATGACAAAGAAAAGTAGGTTCTTAACTTGTTTCAGAGAGAGAAGGCTAGGCTGTGAACTTCTTATCAAGCATTAACTGAAAAACACTTTGGAGTAATTGGCTGAAAAGTAATTAGTAGGCTGATTCGGCTCATCACCGTTAAAAGATTTAGCTGATAACGATTTGTTATAATTAGGGTGGCACCGCGGGAATATGTCTCGTCCCTTACCATTTGTTTTATTTTGGTAATGGATAGGCTTTTTTTATTTTCTAAGAAAAAATTGACATTCAATTTGTCTTTTATATAAACATAGTTATTTGATATACAAGAAGGAGGAATTAAAAATGCTAACACAAGCACCAAGAGGTACAACGGATATTTTTGGTGATTATATGACTGCATGGCAAATGCTTGAGGGCACTATGCGCGGTTTATGTAAAGATTTTTCTTTTAATGAAATAAGAACACCTATTTTTGAACATACAGAGCTATTCAGCCGAGGCGTTGGAGAAACTACTGATATTGTGCAAAAAGAAATGTATACGTTTATGGATAAAGGAGATAGAAGTATCTCATTAAAACCAGAGGGGACGGCGGGTGTTGTTAGAGCTTATCTTGAAAGAAATCTTTATGCAGATACGCAACCAACGAAGCTTTTTTATCTTACACCAACATTTCGTTATGAAAAGCCCCAAGCCGGTCGAATGAGACAATTTCATCAATTTGGTGTAGAATTATTTGGGTCAGACCATGCCACAGCAGATGCGGAGGTTATAGCACTTGCCGCACAAATGCTTGAACGCCTTAATATAAAAAACGTTGAGTTAAATATTAATAGTTTAGGTGGACCAGAATGTAGAGAAAAATACAATGCATTATTAAAAGTCTTTTTAACAAATAATAAGGATGGATTATGTTCTACGTGCAAGGATAGACTTGAAAAAAATCCACTGCGAATTCTAGATTGTAAAAATGAAAGCTGTAACACGATCATACAAGATGCGCCTTTAATGCTAGACCATTTAGGAGATGACTGTAAAGCACATTTTGAAGAATTATTAGCTTTACTAGATGCTATGGAAATAAAATATTCAGTTAACCCATGGATTGTAAGAGGTCTAGACTATTATACTAAAACAGTTTTTGAATTTATTTCAAAGGAAATTGGTGCCCAAGGAACCGTTTGTGGCGGTGGACGATACAATGGCCTTATTGAAGAATGTGGAGGGTCCCCTACGCCTGCTGTTGGGTTTGGTGCAGGGATTGAGCGGTTGTTAATGACCATAGAAGCTTCCAATGGGAAAATCCAATATGAAAAAAGTGTTGACTTATATATTGGTACGATGGGTGCAGCAGCAACAAGAAAAGCTGCAAGTTTGGTTAACACGTTAAGAAAAAACAATATTAATGCAGAAATGGATTTAATAGGTAGAAGTGTTAAAGCTCAAATGAAGTATGCCAATAAGATCGGCGCAAGGTATTCAATTATATTGGGAGAAAATGAGCTTTCAGAAAATAAAGGTTTATTAAAAAATATGCAAGATAGTGAGCAAATTGAAATATCACTTGATGAAATAATAAACTTTATGAGTTCCAAAAAAAACATATAGAACCAAGTAATAATGCCTAATGGAGGATTTATAATGAGTGAATCAATGCTAAATTTAAAAAGAACGCATCGTTGCACAGAAGTTAGTGAAAAGTGTATTGATGAAAAAGTAACTGTAATGGGATGGGTTCAAAAAAGAAGAGACTTAGGTGGGCTGATTTTTGTAGATCTTCGTGATCGAAGTGGAATCCTTCAAGTTGTATTTGATCAAAGTTCAATTGGAGAAGAAGGCTTTAAAAAAGCAGAACGAATTAGAAGTGAATTTGTTATTGCTTTAGAAGGCGTGGTTGAAAAACGTACAGATGAAACAGAAAATACCAATCTTCAAACTGGATCAATAGAGGTTCGAGCAATTGAATTACGTATACTTTCCGAATCAGAAACGCCACCATTTCAAATAGAAGAAAATAGCCCAGTTAAAGAGGACTTAAGATTAAAATATCGCTATTTAGATTTGAGAAGGCCAGATATTCAAAGAAACTTAATGATTCGTCATAAGGTATCTACAGTAACAAGAAAATTTATGGACACTGAGGGCTTTTTAGAAATTGAAACACCAATGCTTACAAAAAGCACACCAGAAGGTGCAAGAGATTATTTGGTACCAAGTCGTGTACATCCTGGTCAGTTTTATGCGTTACCGCAATCTCCACAAATTTTCAAACAACTATTAATGTTGTCAGGATTTGATCGCTATATTCAAATCGTAAAATGCTTTAGAGATGAAGATTTAAGATCGGATAGACAACCTGAGTTTACACAAATTGATATGGAGTTATCTTTTGTTGATGAAGATGATATTATGTCAGTAAATGAAAAGTTGCTTTATGAGATGTTTAAGGAGGTTCTTGGTGTCGAAATTTCACTACCGATTGATCGCTTAACGTATCAAGAAGCAATGGATAGATTTGGATCAGACAAACCAGATACAAGATTTGGAATGGAAATTGTTAATCTTTCAGATATTGTAACGGAATGTGGCTTCAAAGTGTTTACTGGAGCAATTGAAAATGGTGGTAGTGTACGTGGTATTAATGCTAAAGGTTGTGGTAGCTTACCAAGAAGACAGATTGATGCCTTAGGAGAATTCGCCGTGAATTGTGGTGCAAAAGGTTTAGCTTGGATTGCTATAACGGAAGAAGGAGAACTGAAATCTGCAATTACAAAATTTTTAAGTGAGGAAAAAGTAAATGAAATTATTACTGCCTTAGACGGTAAACCAGGTGATTTGCTTCTTTTCTGTGCAGATAAAAATACTGTGGTATATAATACTTTAGGCAATTTAAGGTTAGAAATTGCTGAAAAGTTAGAATTAAGAAAGAAAGATGAATATAAGTTTGTTTGGGTTACGGAGTTCCCATTGCTAGAATGGAGTGCAGAACAAAAACGATTTGTTGCTATGCATCATCCTTTTACAATGCCTTTAGAAGAAGATCTAGCGTATCTTGAAAGTGATCCAGCTAGAGTTAGGGCTAAAGCCTATGATATAGTACTGAATGGTAATGAAATTGGTGGTGGTAGTATAAGAATCCATCAAAGAGACGTACAAGAGCGTATGTTTGCAGCACTTGGATTCACGAAGGAAGAGGCATATGACCGCTTTGGATTTTTATTAAATGCATTTAAATATGGGGTGCCACCTCATGGTGGATTAGCTTTTGGACTTGATCGTATTGTAATGCTAATGACTGGTTCGGATAGTATTCGTGACGTAATAGCATTCCCTAAAGTTAAAGATGCTTCATGTGCTATGACAGATGCGCCGGGAAATGTAGAAAACAAACAGCTTGCCGAGTTATCAATAAAGATTGATAAGCTTGAAATCTAGTATTTATGGCATGACAGTGAGGTGATATTTTGGCAGAATCAGGACAAGTTATTGAAAGAAAAGACAGTACCATTGTAGTTAGATTAGAAAGACAAGAAGCCTGTGCAAAGTGTAGGGCATGCGTTGCTGGATTAGAATCGAAAGACATGTTTATTGAAGCAGAGAATTTATGCGATGCAGATGTTGGAGATTGGGTAAACATAACCCTCGAACAAAGTAGGTTTTTGAAGGCAGTTATTATTGTTTATACCCTTCCACTTATTGCTATGCTCATTGGATTATTTTTGGGATACTATATTTTCCAAAATGAAGTTGGTGCACTTATCGTTGGATTTGCATTTATTACAACAGCTTTTTTGACCATTAAGTTAAATAACAAACGATTTAATAGTGGAAAATATAGACCCATTGCTGAAGAAAAAATAAAAAAAGATGAATAAAAAAATGGTGCATTAAGTAGAAACTTAAATGCACCATTTTTTTATATTAATTGCAGCTTATTATTCTAAATCCTTGTTTTTTGTGCTATTAGATTCCACGGACATAAATTCAGAATTAGATTCAGGCGTAGTTGATTCTGAAGGGGTTAATTCGCTGGAGTCATAATCAAAGGAACTTAACTCAGCAGTTTTTAACTCGGATATTTTTATGTCCGTAGCAATGAATTCTTTTGTTTTATGGTCTGAACTATTAAAAGGCTTATCTTCTTTGATATCTTTTATTTCCTTCGATAATCGTTGGTATTTCTTACGCCATTTTTTTCCTTCATACTGAACTTCCTTCGTAAAGGAGGCTAATTGATTGTATTGCTCTGTGATGCTTTTTTGAAGCTCTTTAAGATTATATACTTCTTTCTGAAGTGAATCAACTTTGCTGGTATCATTATTTACAGATCTTGAAGGAGCCAATGAACCTTTTAGCATTTCTCTCAGTTCAGTATTTGTAGAAGAATAAAATAGGATATGATCTAAATCAATTTGAGATAATACTGCGATGTTAGGCTGATGATCAATATAACCTAAAAAAATATTTCCCAACAAGTTGGTATTATGGAAACCAAATAGAGTTATAGTTGTTATTGTATTATTTTGCAAAGTGCATTTTATCGGTTGTGAAAAAGTATGACCGCCGTCATTAGAAAATGATGAATAGAGTATTTGGGAGGTTAAGTAATTAATCCAAATTATATCATTATAAATAAAAATAATTGGTTTGATTTTTTGGCCTATAGCTGTAATTTCAACAGAAATAAATTCATCATTTTTTCTTTGCCCATAATAGAGCGTTGAATGACCATATTTTTCTATTACATAGGTGAGATGAATATTATCAAATTGTGTGAGGAAACAAAAATCTGTTATTGGATATTCAGATACCACTAGGGTTTCATAATTCCCCCAATTGTTTAGAAGAATATTATAATTATATAAATTCAACTCATAAGTATTGTTATTCGTAATGCAACATAGCAAATAGATGACGCCATCATGTATCGTACACTGATATTTTGCACTTAGGCTCGGCAACTCAAGAAGAGATTGTGGAGCTGTATTCGTACCTTCTTCAAAATTGTGGAAAATTAAATCGGTGGTATTTTCATAAGGATTTAATGCAGAGTAAAATAAATAACTTTTTTTCTCAGAAACAAGTTGTAAATTGGCAATCTTGTAGCTATTATCTAAGTCTTCTAATAGTGTTGTTGATGTGAAACTGGAGTCCTTTCCGAACAAGTGTACAATGCTGTTTTGGGAAGTTTTATATATCAGATGTATTTTATTATTCTTATCAATCGTTGCACAATAATCTGGGTAAACACTTTTTCCAAGAATGCTGGTTTTTTGAGCGTTTTTCTGAGGATAGTTTCTCCAATATATACTTTCTCCCACCTTATTTATTAATATGTTTTCATCTTCATTAAGTAATAGATAAGCCATTGCGTATCAATCCTTTCAGTATTACCTTTATGCTATTGTTATTATTATATGATGTTACTAAAAAAAAGTTCCATTAATTTTTTAGAACATTAAAGTTTGTAATTGTCCATTTTTTTAGAATGAACATGTAACACTAAGCTTTTTTAGCACATAAAATATATTGAAATCTTTTTTAAAGGAGAAAATAAAAAGTGAGTGAATGCAAAATTTGTTTTCATAAAGGTGATGGAAAAATAATGCGACGTCCAGTTGGTGGTGAATGTGAAGTGTGTAATCCAACACCGATATCACCAATAGAAGATGCTTGCGTATGTCCACCTCTCGGTGAGCCGAGAGGGAAGTGGGGCAAAAAATTTAAAGCTAAAATATCAACTATATGTTTATTTGAATATTTGTAATCAGGACAAATCACCTAATCATATAAGGTTATAGGGGGTGATATGTATGGTTGGTACTTCTAAGCTAAGCTATAATGGCAAACTAATCAGTCTATCAGAACTAACCAACAATGAATATAAGCAATTTATTATTAGTACAAAATATTCTATAACGAAGTCACTTGGAAAGAGAGTGATCCGAGTAATTGAAAAGTAATAGGTAAGGAGAGATTGTATTTGGAACAAAGAGCTGCTGCATATATTCGTGTTAGTACAGCTGATCAAACAGAATTCTCACCAGATGCACAACTAAAACAGATCAGAGAATATGCGAGTAAGAATCACATCATTCTATGTGATGATCATATTTATTCTGATGAAGGTATTTCAGGTAGGTCAACGGGTAAAAGACTCGCCTTCAATAAAATGATCAAAAATGCTAAGAAAAAGCCTCGGCCATTTGATGTGATTCTCATACATAAGTTCAATCGTTTTGCTAGAAATAGAGAAGATGCAATTATCTTTAAATCTTTATTAAAACGTGATTGTGGTATTAGGGTAATTTCAATAACGGAACCTATTGAAGATGATAAGTTTGGCATAATTATAGAGAGTGTGCTAGATGCATTTTCAGAGTATTATTCTCTTAATCTATCTGAGGAAGTCAAAAAGGGTATGTGTGAGAAAGCTTCTAGAGGTGGCGTTCAATCTAGACCGCCACTTGGTTATGATATTATAGATAACAAGTTGGTTATTAATCAGGAAGAAGCGAATATTATTAGAATAATTTTCGATAAGTTCATAAGAAAGGAATTAACGTATCTGTATGTTGCAAATTACCTCAATGAAATGGGGATTAGGAGTAAAAATGGAAACCTATTTCAAAGTAAAACCATAAAATATATTTTATCAAATCCAACCTACAAAGGTTATTTGCTTTGGAATAAAAAAGAAAAGAATGGTGCTATTCGACATTCCTCTAGTTGGATATTAGCTAAAGGAGATTTTGAACCTATTATATCAGAAGAAGAATTTGAAAAGGCACAAAACAGAGTGGATTTTTTGCTTCAGTACAACCATAAGAATGCCAGACCTAGTAGTTCATATAAACACTTCTTATCAGGGATGTTAGTATGCCATGCTTGTGGTGGAAGAATGGTGTTTACAAAAAGTAAAGAGTTTGCCTATATTCGATGCAGGAAGGCCAAAGAAGGTGGTTGCTCAATGAAGGCAAGTGTTAGGTCGGATGTTCTAGTAAAAGCCGTCCTAGAGCAAATTGAATTCGATTTGGACACCATTGATCTCTTGGTGGGCGACGTAGAAGTGAAGCGAAACGATTGTGACCTAGATTTTTATAAACAAAAGCTGAAAAATATAGAAAATAAGTTTGTACAAGCCAAATATGCTTATTTAAATGGTGTGGATACTTTGTCAGAGTACAAGGAGAACAAAGAACAATTTCAAAAAGAAAAAGAAGTAATGGCGCGCCATATCAAGACGGTTAATATTGATACGGCCAAAACGAATAAAATGATTGCAATTGCTAAACTAGAGCAAATAACTGAAATTGTAAATAGTGGATTGACAATAGAACATAAGAATAAAGTATTAAAGTCATTTATAAATCGTATTGTGATTGATATACCTAACGATGCTTTTGTTATTGAGTACTACTAGGGACGCGTGGTTGTTAGGTGGTGCGTATAAAAATAAATGGAGAATAAAAACACTTTCAAAATTCGACAAATTAATGTATAATTTGATATAAATAGATAATACATATTTAATAATGACAGAAATTGTAATCTATCATTATGTGGAAAAATTTGGAGGTGTTATTATGAAGATTAATTTGTCTAAACGTATCGCCATGTTTGTAGCAGCTCTTATTATTTTTGTTTCACTAATTCTTGGTATTACCGCAGTAAAATTCAGTTCAGACGTAATTGTAGAAACAGCTGAAGATGCGATGTTAGAGTATGCAATTGAAGGTGCAAATGAAATGAAAGCCTTAATAGATATTCGATTAGGAATTCTAAATGAGGTTGCAAGTAGAGAAAGAACAAGAACGATGATCTGGGAAACACAGATGGTTTCTCTTAGTCAAGATGTAGAAAGATTAGGATATTTAGATATGGCAGTAGTACTTCCTAATGGGACAGCAACCTACGTTATTAGTGGTGAAACAGCGCAGTTAGGAGATCGAGCGTATATAAAGAAAGCGTTACAGGGTGAAGCGAATATTTCAGATGTAATCGTTAGTAAAGTAACCGGAACCACTGTCTTAATTGATGCCGCGCCAATAATGGTTAACGGTAAGGTTGTTGGTGTTTAATGGGTAGAAGAGAAGGAGCTTCACTAAGTGAAATTACAGATAAAATAGGCATTGGAGAAAAAGGATATGCATTTATTATCGGTGCTGATAGTACCTTTTATGCACATCCAAATAAAGACTATGTTCTTAATCAGTTAAATGCTTTTAAGGAAATTGAGTCAAATGGAAGTTTAAAGGAATATGGTCTTGCATTAAAAGAGTTGGGAATTGGGAACCTTGGATTAGCTAATTATGAATTATCTGGAGTCAAAAGAATTACAGCTATGGCACCTATTCCAGGTACAAACTGGATGCTAGGAATAGGTAATTATGAAGAAGAATTTTTACATGGCACAGATGTAATTAAAAAATCAATTCTAATTATTTCGTTAATATGTGTAATCATTGGTGTAATTGGCGCTTTTGCTATTGGCGGATTTATTGCAAGGCCAATTACTTATTTGTCCAAAATTGTTAGCAAGCTTTCTGATTATGATTTAACGATAGCAGACAATGAATCTATTAATAAGCATGCAAAAAGAACAGATGAAATTGGTATTATAGCTATGGCAATTATCGGTATGAGAAATAATTTTATTGAATTAATAAAGCAGATATCCATGACTTCTCAACAAGTAGCAGCCTCTTCTGAAGAATTAACATCTACCGCTCAACAAGCTGCAACAGCTGCTGATGAAGTAGCTAATGCAATTGGTGAAATTGCAAGTGGTGCAACAGATCAGGCAAAGGAAACAGAGCAAGGTGCATCAAGTGTTAACGTCTTAAGCGAATTAATTACGAAGGATCAACAATTCATGATTGCGTTAAATGATTCTGCGATTGAAGTCAATCGACTTAAAGAAGAAGGTATAGACGTATTATTTGAGTTGGTGAAGAAAACCAAAGAAAGTGGTAAGGCTACGGATGATATACATGATGTCATTATTGAAACAAGTCAAAGTGCTGCAAAGATTGAGAGTGCAAGTCAGATGATTCAAAACATTGCAACTCAAACCAATCTTCTTGCTTTAAATGCCGCTATTGAAGCAGCAAGAGCTGGAGAGGCAGGTAGAGGTTTTGCAGTTGTAGCAGATGAAATAAGAAAACTTGCAGAACAGTCTAACAGCTTTACAAAAGAAATTACTTCAATTATTCAAGAGCTATCTGAGAAAACAGATAAATCTGTTATTACTATTAAAGAAGTAGGTAGCATTATATCATCTCAAGCTGAAAGTGTAGAAAGCACCAATGAAAAATTTGAAGGTATTAATTCAGCTATTGAAACAATGAGAGGTATTTTAAATACCTTGAATGAATCAGGCAATGAAATGAAAGTAAAAAAAGAAGAGATTGTTGGTATTATTGAGAACTTGTCAGCAATCTCAGAAGAAAATGCTGCTGGAACACAACAAGCCTCAGCATCCGTTGAGGAACAAACTGCTTCCATGCAAGAAATTGCGAATGCGAGTGATGAATTAGCTCTATTAGCAGAAGAGATGCAAAAGATTATTGCACAATTTAAATTAGATTAAAGGTTAAATGTAAAGGGCGGTTGCACAATTGTTGTGTAATCGCCTTTTTCATTCGTAGGAAAGTGTTGCCCCACTTCCCTTACGGTGAACCTAAGTTCTTACCAATTATTGCACCCGTAGTTTTTGATGAATGTGGTATAAACCTTTGTAGAGAAATTGTTATACCTGAAGACATTATTGATGATTTTCCAACCGCAACAGCTGTTGAATTAAAAGTTATTGACATCGACTTCAACTTAGATAAGGAAGAAGGATCAAGGGTAGAAACCATTTCTAGAAGACCAAACTGTGTAAGAGTAAGGCTAGCAAGATTGTGCGTTAAATTTATTGCAAAATTTTTAGATCCTAATTGTAGAGTTTTAGGTGAAAGATGTTTCAATGCTGAATATTTACCTGATTCTGATGCACCATCGTTTGATGAAGATACGAATCCTTCCTCTGTTACAGTTGAACTTTATGCACCATATGGCGTATCCTATGCTGAAATATGTGGATGTTTAAAACCAAGTATTAATTTCCTAGGTTTTGTCGAATGGCCAGATAGAAATAATGATCTACGTCAAGGCATAAACAGTCAAGTTTTAGCAAAAGTTATTGATTTAGACTTGGTAGCTGGCGTAATGGCTGTAGGCTTATCAGTTTATTTGAAATCAGTATATTTCGTTCAGTATAAGATTAAGCACGCTGGACTATGCATTTTAAAAAGACAAAGAAAGATCGTTTCAAGTTGGCAATTAGAAAATAGCATTTAAAATTCTCTTGACAAAGGCACGAAGAACCGATATAACAAAAATGAGCGCAAAACTAGCCAGTATTATTGTTACAGGTAACATTGCCATCCGTTGTTTAACGATCTAAAATGAAACTTAAGCAATTATTTTTATTAAATACAAATAAATATAAATAAACATAAAGAATTATGGAGATGACATGAAAATAATAAATTTTGGTTCGTTGAATATTGATAATGTCTATCGTGTAGATCGGTTAGTTTTATCAGGTAATACCATTGATAGTAAAGGATATAAGGTTTTTTCAGGAGGAAAAGGACTGAACCAAAGTGTGGCTATTAGTAAAGCAGGCGTGTCTGAGGTTTATCATGTAGGTAATATAGGAATGAATGGTGAGTTTCTTATGTATACACTGCTAGAGCATGGCATAAATACCGATTTTATTAAAAGGAGTAGCTGCAAGACGGGACATGCTGTTATTCAGGTGGCAGATAATGCTGAACATACAATTATTATTCATGGGGGAAGTAACCATAATATTGATATTGATTTCATCGACAGTGTGCTTCAAGAATTTCAGGCAGGTGATTTATTGTTATTGCAAAATGAAATCAATAATGTAGGCTATATTATTGATACTGCTTATGAAAAGGGGCTTGTCATTATTTTGAACCCGGCGCCAGCAAATGAGAAGATATTAGAATATGATTTGTCAAAGATTGATACATTAATTGTTAATGAATCTGAGCTTTATCAATGTGCTAGAACAAATCATTTAAAGGATGCTATAGATATTATAAGACAAAAAGGGATTAATTTATTGCTGACACTAGGCTGTAAAGGTGGTATTTACTATTCAAAAGATCATAAAGAATATAAATACTTGGCTTATAAAGTAGATGAAGTAGATACAACAGCTATAGGAGATGCCTTTGTAGGCTATTTTGTTGCAGGACTAACTAAATATGATGACATGACACAAATTCTTGATCTAAGTTCTAGAGCGGCAGCATTAACAGCAACGAATATGGGGGCTTCAAATTCTATTCCTTCATTAGATGAAGTACTTAGTTTTAATAAAGAAGGTAAAAACTGTTATGAAGATTAATCAAGGGCAAGCTATTAATATTGTAAACAATTTAAAGGGACTAATTTATAACGATATATTTATTTTAGATTCAGATGGACTAGCTTTAGCCAGTAATAAGGATATTATTGATGATAAGTATATAGTGTATGGTAAAGCCGTATCACGGGACAACAAAATTCTCGTTGTGAATGAAGAAAATTTGAATCATAAGTGCATTCTTATACCTGTTAATTTAGATGATGAACTGGTTGCCATTATTGGCCTGTCTGGTGATTTTGAAAATGTAAGTCAATATGGAGAAATCATCGTAAAAGTTACGGAAATTCTATTAAGAGAATCTATTCATTATGAGCGTAAGATTAAAAGTAGAGAAAATGATCGATTTTTAATGAACGAGTTGTTTTCAGACACAATAGACTACCATTACGTAGCTTCCAAAGCCAAATTATTAGGGTATGACATCGAATCATTTAAGGTCTTATCTATTGTGGACATACCATATGCTGATAAAAGAGTAATGACCTATGAAGATATTGTGGATTGTATAGAAAGTTGTTTAAAGCCGAGTGATCTAGTAGGAATATATGAAACCAATATTATTATTCTGCAAACTGAGGATGATCCTGCAAGTATTAAGAAAAGATTGAAAACTATTAAAGATTATCTTGATAAAAAACTCTTTTCACCTATTACGATTGGAATATCAAATAAAATTATGCATGTTGGTGATATAAAAATGGCATATTATCAATCATTAAAATTATTACAAATACCAGCAATTAAGGCCTCAGATGGAATTTATGATTTCGAAGATTATGCGCTTGAATTGGTGTTTTTTGGAATTTCTCCTCAAATAAGCAATAATTTTATTAAGAATATATTTAATAATTTAACTCGTAAAGAGATGGATGAAATTAGTAAGCTATTGGAAGTATACATGAATAACAATGGATCAATCAATCAAACAAGTAAGGTGTTATTTATACATAAAAATACGTTGCAATATAGACTAAATAAAATAAAAGATAAAACAGGGTATAACCCAAGAGATCTAAAACAATTATATAGATTATATACAGCTTTAACGTTCTATTACTTGAGAGATTAGTTTCTATAAATAATTGTATTTGACAATTCAGCTTAAATAATGATAGTGGAATTCTTCGGAATTCCGCTTTTTTCTATTTTAGAACTGATGTAACAAAAAAAATGTTTTTTTATTCCTTATTTTATAGCATGTGTAACATTGTCTTGAAGTGTTAGACTTGTTAGAATTACTATATTAAATGAACAAGGAGTATATGATGAGATTTTTTATAGACACAGCGAATGTAGAAGAAATTAGATCAGCTAATGAATTAGGGGTGGTATCGGGCGTTACGACAAACCCTTCACTTATAGCAAGAGAGAATAGAATTTTTGAAGAAGTTGTAAAGGAGATTATACAAATAGTAGATGGACCTATTAGCGCTGAGGTTATGAGCATTGAGGCTACTGGTATGGTTGAAGAAGGTAGAAGGCTAGCCCAAATACATAAAAATATCGTTATTAAAGTGCCTATTACAGAAGAGGGATTGAAGGCAGTCAAGATTTTTAAAAGTGAAGGGATCAAGACAAATGTAACACTTGTTTTTTCAGTACCACAGGCTTTGATGGCGGCTAGGGCAGGGGCAGCTTATGTAAGTCCCTTTTTAGGGAGACTTGATGATATTGGTGCAGTGGGTATGGATTTAATAACTGATATTGCAGCCATCTTTGATATTCATGGTATAGAAACTGAAATTATTGCAGCAAGCATTAGAAATCCTATTCATATACTTGATGCAGCAAAAGCAGGATCACATATAGCAACAATTCCATATGGCGTTATGAAACAATTGTTAAACCATCCATTAACCGATATTGGTATCGATAAGTTTTTAAAGGATTGGGAAAGTGTTCCAAAATAATATGAATTTGGTCATACATCTTGTTTCTACAAGTAAGCTTTCGGTTAAGCGTATTTCAAGTTAAACAAGAGTTGACATAAATCAATTTAATCAAAGGGTTGCATGAAAGCTAACAAGCGCTCATATAACCCACAATAAGAGGAGGATATTATGAAGAAAATACTATCTATTATTATGGCAATGATGTTACTTGTAACAGTTTTTGCAGGGTGTGCAAAGAGTGAACCAACAACAGGGGATACAACGAAGGAAACGGAAGTTGAAGCAGGAGAAACTGTAAACGAAATAGATCAACTACCGGCAGCAGATGTTGCAGAACAAGGGTATGATTTTTATGATGGCGCAATGACCTATGGTGATGCAATTGCAAAATTAGGTGCTATACCTAAGCCAGATAAAGCCTTACAACTTGGCTATGTATGCAAAGCATTTGAAAATGAGTTTTGGAGAATGCAAAAAGAAGGTGCTGAACAAGTTGTTTCTCAACTTCAAGATATGGGCTATGATATTAAAATTGATGTTAGAGCTGCGCAAGGTGAAACAGATGAACAAGGTCAACTTGCCGTATTCAGTGATATGATTAACAAATCTTATGATGGAATTTTAGTTTCAGCAATTTCACCAGGTAATTTAGTTCCTGGAGCAGAAGAAGCAAATAAGAAAGGCATTGAAATGGTTGTTTCTATGGACGCGTTTATGCCACAAATCGAAAGTACAGTTGGTGCTTGGCATTATCAAGCGGGCCAACTTGCAGCAGAATATATTAATAATGCAATTGGTGGTAAAGGAGAAGTAGCAATTATTCAAGGATTACCTAAGGCATCACCAGCGATTACTAGAACTGAAGGATTTAAGAAGTGGTTTGAAGACAATAATCCAGAGGTTAAGGTGGTTGCAGTTCAAAATGCTGATTGGGATCGTATGAAAGCAAAAGATATTATGGACATTTGGTTAAAACAATATCCAGATTTAAAAGGTGTATATGCCAACAATGATACGATGGCAATGGGTGCGTTAGAAGCAGTTAGAGCAGTTGATAAGATTGGAACAATTGTTATTGTTGGAACAGATGGTACATCAGAAGCTAAAGATTCGATTGCTAACGGTGAGCTTACTGCAACAGTTGACTCCTTCCCATATTATATGGCTCAAATATCTACAGAAATGCTTATTAGAAAGCTTATGGGCCAAGATGTACCAAAGGTTATTTATTCACCTCAAGTTGTTGTTGATAGTGCCAATGTATCTACAGACGCATTAGAAATTATGAATTCAGTTGGATGGGATGGACCTAAGTTTGAATAGCTTATAACAACCTTTGAGATTACGGTTAGTTTTGGATTAGCCGTAATCTCAAATATAAATCTATGAGTGAATGATTATAAGTAGGGGTGATCGCAAAATGAATAATAATGACAATTATATTAGATTTGAAAATATAACCAAAGCCTTTGCTGGACAAAGAGCAGTTAATGATGTCTCTTTTGGCATTAGAAAGGGTGAAATTCACGCTATAATGGGCGAGAATGGTGCAGGAAAATCAACCTTATTAAACTTATTGCATGGTGTCCATCAACCTTCTAATGGGTGCATCTATATAGACGGTAAGATGACAAAATTTCATAATATTCATGATGGAATAGTAGCTGGGATTTGTAAAATTCATCAGGAAATAAATGTTGTATCTGAATTATCAGTCATGCAAAACCTCATGTTAGGGTCTGAATTAAGTCGGTATGGATTTGTGAAAAAGAAAGAGATGATCAAAGAAACAAATGAAATATTAAGGCGACTTAAATGTAATTTTTCATCCATGGATAAGATTGGACCTTTAAGTGCAGGCCATAAACAAATGATACAAATAGCTAGAGCACTTAGAACAAATGCTAAAATAATATCTTTTGATGAACCAACAGCATCTCTAAGTAACAATGAAGTTGATATTTTGTTTGAAATTATGAGAGACTTGAATAATCAAGGGATAACAATATTGTATATTAGTCACAAGTTAGATGAAGTGTTGAAAATTTGTGATAGAGCAACAATATTAAGAGATGGAAAATATATAAATACATATGAAATTAAAAATACAAGTAAAGAAGAATTAATAAAAAGCATGGTGGGTCGAGATGTATCTATGTTTGCAAAACGTACGAAACCAAGCCGTGTAAGGCAAGATAAAACAGTACTAAAGGTCGAAAATTTATGCGGAGAAACGTTTAAGAATATAAGTTTTGACTTGAAGCAATCAGAAATATTAGGATTTTTTGGGTTAGTTGGTGCGCAGAGAACGGAAGTCATGCGAACAATATTTGGAGCAGACAAGAAGTTCGATGGAAAGATATATCGTAAAAACGAATTGATCAATAACAAAACACCAAATGAAGCTATTAAAAATGGTATAGCGTTTGTTTCAGAAAATCGTAAAGAGGAAGGGTATATTAAGGAATTTAGTAATTCAAATAATATAGCCCTTGCGTCTTTATCAAAATATATGGAGCGAGGTATGGTAAGCAGAAAGCTCAAAAATGAAAATTCTATTAATCAAGGAAGTTATGTGGGACTATATCCGAATGATCCAGAATTTTATACAAATAACCTCTCGGGAGGTAATGCACAAAAAGTTATATTAGCAAAGTGGCTTTCAACCGACGCAGACATTATCATTCTTGACGAGCCAACTAAAGGGATTGATGTAGGAGCAAAAACTGAAATCTATAAATTAATGGAAGAAATATTAGAAAACGGAAAATCTATCATTTTGGTTTCTTCAGAGTTAACTGAAGTTATGGGGATGAGTGATAAAATAATAGTAATGAATGAAGGTAAGATGGTTGGGGAATTAGATAAAAGTGATTTTTCAGAAAAAGATATATTATCAGACGCTTTAGGAGGTAATTAAGATGAAGAAGTTTATTAAACGAAATTCACGAGAGCTCAGCATTGTTATTGCCATTGTAATCATGGGTGTTGCCTTTGGAATAAAAGAGCCTATATATTTATCTGGTGATAATATGAAAGATATTTTTGAACAATCCATTATATATGGTTTAATGGCGCTAGGGATGACTGCAGTGATTATTTCAGGAGGGATAGATCTTTCAGTTGGTTCAGCACTTGCACTAATCTGTGTGATTATTTCAAAAGCTGCGGTTGGTGGATTATCTCCATTTATTGCAATTTTATTAGCATTCGCTATAAGTATTACGCTAGGGTTATTTAATGGAATTCTTGTATCAAACTTAAAATTACAACCTTTTATCGCGACCTTAGGCACAATGTCCGTTTATCGAGGTATAGCATATTTAGTATCGGATGGATATCCAGTTCTTAATGTTCCGAGTGAATACCGAAAGTTAATAAATGGAGATTTCTTAAATATAGTAGATACATCGACTATTTTATTTATAGGTTTTGCATTATTCATGTATTTTATAATGACGAAACTCAAACTTGGGACATATATATATGCAATTGGTGGCAATGAAGAAGCAGCTAGGCTTTCAGGTATTAAAATTAGTTCTGTTAAAGTTAAGATTTATGCAATAGCGATGATTGGAACAGGAATTGCGGCAATGATCCAAGTCGCTAGGCTTGGCACTGGGGATCCTACAACTGGACAAGGATATGAATTGAATGCAATTGCTGCTATCGCAATTGGTGGTACAAGTATGGCGGGTGGTAGAGGCACAATAGTTGGGACATTACTTGGGGCAATCCTATTTGCAGGGCTTAGAAATGGTCTAATTGTATCAAATGTAGCAACGTTTTGGCAATATGTTGCTACCGGTGTTGTAATTATTATTGCAGCATATATTGAAGTTATACAAGATAATTTTGCCAAAATATTTAAGAAAAAAGGTTCAGAGACACAAGGAATAACTGTTTAATAATATATAATTTAAATGTCAGGAGATGATAAAGTGGAATATGCCGTTGTTTGTGGTAGTCTAAATATGGATTTTGTCTGTAGAGGACCACGTATACCCGCACCAGGAGAAACAATTTTAGGATATGACTTTTCAACAAGTATAGGAGGAAAAGGTGGAAATCAGGCGGTGGCGCTCACGAATCTTGGAATAACTACCTATATGATTGGTTGTATTGGGAAGGATCCCTATGGAGATGAAATCTATCAAGCATTAAAAGAAAAGGGCGTTGAAGTTGAGACTGTAAGAAGGGTCGATAAAACAACGGGTACGGCGCATATAATGATAGAAGATAGTGGGGAAAACAATATCGTTGTTGTACCCTCTGCCAATATGTCAGTTTCATATGAATTAGTGAAAGAAAGTGAAAAATTAATCTCTGGAGCTTGTGTGCTTTTAGCACAATTAGAAATTTCAATAGAAACCGTAAAGCAATTTATGCTGTTGGGAAAAAAATATAAAATATTAAATGTTCTTAATCCTGCACCAATGCCGCCAGAGGGTATTTCAAATGAACTGTTAGCGCTTGTAGACATATTGACACCAAATGAAAGTGAAATGAAGCTTTTAACTGGAATAGAAGTGTGTGATCAAGAGAGCTTTATGATAGCAGCCAATATTTTACATGATAAAGGTGTTGCCCAAGTAATATGCACAGCAGGAGCTAAAGGCGCTTATTATAGCGATGGTAAGCGTATTTATTTTCAGAGCGCCTTTAAAGTAATGGCCGTGGATACAACGTGTGCAGGTGATAGCTTTACAGGTGCACTGATTACAAGGCTGTTAGAAGGTGCGCCTATTACGGATGCATTAGCATTTGCTGCTAGAGTAGCCTCCTTAACGGTTATGAAACCGGGTGCGCAAGATTCAATACCTAAGAGAAAAGAAGTAGAGGATTTATGAAATAATAGTAACAAAAATCATAAAACACGATGAAGTATTCGTACTTGGTCGCGTTTTTTTGTTTGTTTATTCAATTCCATATTGTCCATGATACTCTTGAGTTTGGGGTTGATTAACAGATACATAAAGATTTCCAGAAGAATCAAGGCCTGCATAAAAGACCTGTTTTGCACTATCAATCCCTTGATTGGACAATTGGGTATTAAGCCATGTCTCATCTAATTTTACTGATTTTAGATTTTCAAATAGTACTTTTCCATCCATAATCAAGTCCTTTGATAAGCCTTTATAGGTAGTAGATAGGTTTAAATCTGAAGGCGTTAAAGGTGCCTTTTGAGATTTGGGTAAAACCGACAGTTGACCATCATTTTCTATAATGGCAAATTCTACGTCTGCATAATCAAATACATTTTTTTGCCTTAGCATGCTGGTTAATTCACTTACTGTAAAGCGAACCTTTTTTAAATTTTTATCAATAATTTTTCCGTTTTCGATTGCTGTTACTGGTTCACTATTCGTTATTTTGCTGATCCACACACTTTTTATATGCAAATATCCAGTTAGAATAGCAAGTCCACCAAGTGTTAATAACGAAGCTACAGCAGATGCGGGCGTGCTATTTTGTCCCATTGCAAGGTTAGCAGTTACGGATCCTAAAGTTATTATTACTGAAAAATCAAAAAAAGTCATCTGTGAAAGCCCTTTTCTTCCCATCAATCTAGTAACACCTAAAAGTAAGCTATAAGCAATGATTGCTCTAAAAATGGAAGATAAAATGTCTTGATACATAAAAACGCCTCCTTTGTTCATTATTACAGTTTGTCCAAAGCAAATGATAGTTATTGCAGTAAATAATGGCCTTTAGTATGAAAGTTGACTAAGCTATATATAATAATAGAGATTGATGCTTTTATTCATTAAATCAATATTAATTTTTTCAATAAATTGCTTTGCTGCTTTATTCTTATCGCTTTCAGAAATATTATCAGTTGTAATAAGTGATTTGAAATTTGCAAGTTTTATTGATTTGAAAATTTCAGGACCTATTTTAGTAGATGTTGCTTTGATTCGTTCCATTATTTCAGTTTCTTCTCGTGAAATATTCTCTTTATTCTTTTTGTATTCTTCTAAGCTATCTATTTCTCCAATATAGGCTTTATAGATTAATTCATATTGACGGTGTAGCTTAACTAATTTTTTATTCAGTATATCGAGTTCGTCGTTTAACTTAGCAACAGTTTTTACCATTGTTACATTAATATTTCCAAGACTAAAATCCACATTAAATTTCTCGAGAAGAAGGGTATTCAGCTTAATGGCTGAGAAGGTATTGTTTACATTGCAGGCACCTTGATAAGCTTTAGCACATCTAAAATAATGATATCGAATGTTTTTGCGTGTTACATGCAGTATACGAAGGGTTGAACCACAATGCTTGCATCTGACAAGCTTTTGCATCCAAGATTTAATTTGGTAAGGGTCGGTGTCTTTTCGAAGCAAAGTGCAATTATTCTTAAGGATGGCTTGCGTCTTTTCAAATATGTCTTTCGTAATGGCAGGTTGATGCACCGATTGAATTAAAATCCATTCGGATTCAGGATTAATTTGATTTGTTTTAGGAACTCTGTAATTATATCTAGTATATCCCATATATACGTGATTTCGTAGTAGGTAACGTAAGGATTGCTTAGTCCATGATTTGTTGTTTTTTGTTCTTATGTCCCGAACATTTAAATGCCGAACAATGTCTAATAAAGAGGAACCAGTATTAAACATTTCAAATATTTTCCGAACAACAAGAAACTCAGTAGGATGCGGTATAAGGTTTTTATCTTCTAATTTATATCCGTAAGGAAGATTACCAATATGTTCGCCGCGGCTGGCTTTTTCAAACATCCCTTTTTTAACTTCATCTGATAAATTCAAACTATAATATTCAGCCATTGCTTCTAACATCGATTCTAGAATAATTGAAAACTTGTCATCTTCGAGGGTTTCAGTAATACTTAGTACTTTTACGTTACATTCTTTACGAAGTAAAGCTTTATAAACAACACTGTCTTCACGGCTGCGAGCAAAACGATCAAACTTGTGCACAAGGATTACATCAAAAGGGTTTGGTTTTTTCTTTGCAGTAGCAATCATAAGCATAAATGCTGGACGTTTTTCAGCTCGTCTTCCAGAAATACCTTGATCTACAAATATGTAGTGTTCATCTACAAAAAAATTATGATCTTTAGCATATTTTAATAATGATTTTTTCTGTGCATCGGGGCTATATTCAATCTGGTCATCTGTTGATACTCTAATATAAAGTGCGGCTATTTGCATAGGATAACAACCTTTATGTTAATGGTATACCTACTATTATGATTTGCCAATTATTAGCATGCTAATTTGAGGATAAAGTTAATAAATTAAACAGTTTTAACTCCATTTTCATACAATAATCTTTTTAATCATATACATAGATAAGTTTAAGAGAAGGAGCACAAGAATCCTAGAAGCAGTGAGAAATATAATAGAAGATATTTTGGAGGAATTTATAAATGCATGACACTTTTTTATTCGAAAACATTAAAAAAGCAGTTTTTACTTTGTGTGAGAATAATGCAATTAAAAGATTAACTTATATAAATGTCAGTGTATACGTAGAGAGTCATGTGAATGAAGTAGCTTTGTATAATAAGCTAAAGGACTCAAATAGCAATTTGATTGGAGATTGGACTAAAGTAGCTGTTGAACATAACAATCCAAAACGTTTAACAGCCACAATTAATCAAATTGAGGGAGATTAAGTTTATATTGTGTAAGTAAATAAAAAATAATGCGAGGTGATGCATGTGGAGATTACCGTAGGGAAGGATACTTGGGAGGTAAGATCATTTGTAACCATAAGCGCTACAGGTGAATGTTATAGCTATGATGAGCTATCAGATGAAGACAAGAGAAAATACGCTGAGATTTTTAATGAGAGAGCATTTAATGTTCTAGGGTATAAGAAAGATGAAAATGAAAAATAGCATAAGATTAACTTTGTCTTTTAGGAATGCACGCTGGGCTTTGCGTACCACCAAAGTGTATTGCAATTGAAGAAGCTGGTGATGCATGTAAAGAATTCGTAGAAGGTGATTTGTTAGAACAAAGTATTCAACCGTTAGAAGTATGTGCGAAACCAAAAACGATTGACCCATGTGACTTCGAACCAGTTGAAGACCCAACTCCTACAGAAGCTGTTGAAGAAGTTAAAGATGTTGATAATAGAAGAAAAAATCCATTTAGATTTTCATAAGATTATTTAATTACTACTTTTGAAAAAAACAGTCCCCCGTTTTACAAAGAACGGGGGACTGCTTATGAAGGATTATAGTCTTTGAAGAAAAAATTCTTGTGCTTGCTTTAACAATTCTTTTTGTATATTCACTTCTTTATTTTTAGCTTCTACTGCCTGTGTTAATCTTTCAAGAGCAAATTCATATTCAGCGGATAGCTTCACAGCTTTTTTTAGATGATCAGTAGCAGAACTATAGAAACCAATATTGTGATAGATGTTGCCTATATTAGCTTTTATCCATTCTTGTTTACCCTCACATAATTTATCTGCTTCTGTATAGGAAATTAGTGCCAAATCATATAAACCTAATTTGAAATATGCATTTCCAATATGACCAATTGTTTTGAAATCTTTCGGATTTTTTTTCTCAAGGATTTTTAGAATATAGAGACTCTCTTTTGGCCTTCCAGTTGCTTCAAGCTCATTAGCAAAAATCAATAAGTGTTCATCGTTAAGCTTATTTAATTGAAAACCTTTTATGAATGTATTGAGTTGTTCTTCAGGATCACCAAGGGATTTATATAATTTAGCGAGTGTATAATATATTATTGAAGTAAAAGTTTTCTTGTCTATTGAGCTTTGGATACAATCTATTCCTTCTTGATGACTACCCATTTCACCTAAAAATTCTGCTTTCAATAAGACAAGCGTTGGATCTTTTGAAATATTATCAAGTCCTGCATCCAAGATTGCTATCGCTTGAATATAGAGTTTTCTTGAAGAATATATTTGAGAAAACCATACATATATTTCACATTCGTTTGGATGTGAATCAATTAATTCCATGAATAATTCAATTGATCGATCAAAATCAATCATTGAAGTAACATATGCAGAAAGTATTTTACACTTCAAAATTTCATTTGGATATTCTAAAGTTAAAATGTGTTTTTCCAGTTCTAATAAGGCTACAGAGTATTCCTGTTTATTAAAAGCATTTAACCATAGTTTATTATCAACTTCATCTAAGCATAGAGCAATTTCATCTTGAGGTTCTTGATTCGTATAGTTTTCGTCAGCTGTAAACACTTCTATTAATGTTTCTGTTATTGGTTCAGCATTTTTCTTTGCTGATTTATTGCGTATAGCTCTTTTTATTTCATTCTTAAAAGTAAATGTAATTACTATTACTGTAAAACAAATTGCAATAATTGCTATTGGTCCCCATTCAATCATTTCTTACCTCCCAAGTTTAATTTAGTATGTTTTGATATTTTAGAACGTTATCTGCCTTTATTTTCCATTATATCATATTGTTCGACAATGTAAAAGAAAAGAGGCTATTTTTTTGTAAAAAAGAAATAAGATACATGATAGAACAAACATCTTATATCTATTATGATATAATTAGTATAATAAGCAGTTAATTAAAGGAGTTATATCAGTTTGTTGCTCATGAGCAGTATGATTTAGGCTGAAGTTATCCTAGGCAGAATATTATCGGTCGGAAGGTTTAGGATTTGTATTTTTTTTAGTTGACATATTGAGCCAGCAACAATATAATATTCATATATTACAATATTAACTTTGCGAAAGAAGTCCCCCACATTCTTTCAGTGAAGGCAACTTGAAATGGAGGATTTTATGAGCAATTATCTATTTTATGGAATAACATTAATTTTGCTTATTCTTTCTTTTTATAAAGACAAGAAGAAGACAATAAAGGCGCTAAAAAAAGCATGGAAAGCATTTAACAATATTTTACCTGAATTGTTAGGTATTATTATTCTTGTAGGTTTTATGCTTGCCATATTAAACCCATCAGTCATATCAAAAATTATTGGAGATAGTTCTGGTTGGTTAGGTGTGTTACTTTCATCAGTAATTGGTGCAATTACTTTAATACCTGGGTTTGTAGCTTTTCCAACGGCAGCCTTATTGCTAGAGAACGGCGCAGGATATATGCAAATAGGGGCATTTGTCTCTTCTCTTATGATGGTTGGTGTTATAACAATACCAGTTGAAATAAAGGTTTTTAGTAAGAAAATAACTATTTTACGTAATGTTCTTGCGTTTATTTTTTCGTTTATAGTAGCATATGCTATAGGAAAGGTGGCTGGTGGTATATGAAATTACTATTAAAAAGATATCGCTTTTTTATTGGAGCAATGATTGGAATAGGTTTACTTACAATTTTCAATTTTGACCTTGGGATAAAATCTTTGAGTATTTCTGGATACAGTTTAAAAGAAATGATTTTAGTTATTCCGCCTGTTTTCATTTTATTGGGGCTACTAGATATTTGGGTTCCTAGAGAAATCATGATGAAGTATATGGGAGAGGATTCAGGACTTAAAGGAATCTTAATTTCTATTGCGTTAGGATCTGCTGCTGCAGGACCTTTATACGGTGCATTTCCGATTGCAACGGTTTTTATGAAAAAAGGCGTTAAGTTTAGCAATATTCTAATATTTATTGGCGCTTGGTCAACCACAAAAGTCCCAATGTTCTTATTTGAATTATCAGCTCTTGGAAGTAAGTTTGCAATTACAAGGTTGCTCATTGATATACCAGGAATTATTATCATCGCATATATAATGGGTGCTTTAATTTCAAAAGATGAAATTAAAAAACTTTATGAAAAGGCTGAAAGCTTGTAATGTTGATTGCCAAGTGAAGGTATTCTAAATATAAGATTAAAGAGGAGGTATGAAAAATGGATAAGGTTTGCTGTAATGATAGTGGAATAACTGATTTAAGTAGTCGAAATGAATGTGAGTGTGGTTTAGAATGTTGCATTGATACGGGGGATGGTCAAATAAATAATAAAAATATTACAATTGACTTTTTATTTCTTGACCTAAGTGTTTGTGAACGATGTCAGGATACAGACACTAGTTTAGATGAGGCTTTAAAAGAAGTAGAACAGGTGCTTACGTCAACAGGTGCCTCAGTAATAATTAACAAAATTAATGTTAATACTGAGGCTTTAGCATTGCACCATAAATTTATAAGCTCTCCTACTATTAGAATAAATGGAAGAGATATTCAATTGGAAGTTAAGGAGAATTCATGTAAAGATTGTGGGGACTTATGTGGTGATGAGGTAGACTGCCGAGTATGGTCATATGAAGGAAGTGAATATGCTGTACCACCAAAAGCTATGATTATCGAGGCGCTTTTGAAAGCAGTATACGGGAATGAATCTAAAAAGGAAGAAGTTGATGAAGAATATATTATGCCAGAAAATTTGAAACTATTTTATACAGCAATGAGTAAAAAAAAATAAGATAGCACTTGACAATTTGAAAAATACGGAGTAACATACTTACATACCCATATGGGCATATAAGTATGTTACTTTTGTTTGTGAATATAATGAAATATGACTTAGCAAAAAAAAGACACATTACGATTGTAGTGTACTAGATGATGAAAAAGGATGTGCCACGATGAATGATCTAATCAATTTATTTAAAGTTTTGTCCGATGAGACACGAATGAGGATACTTATTTTACTATATCATAAAACACTTTGTGTTTGTCAGATGCAAGTAGTATTAGAAGAAACACAGCCTAAGATATCAAAACACCTAGGAAAATTACGGGATATGGGTTTTGTAAAATACAAAAGACAGGAGCAACTTGTCTATTATTATTTAGATGAAACAAACAGTGTTCTTATAGATATTTTGCAAAAAATTGTACTGAATATGAAGGACGATCCTATAATTATTAAGGATTTAGAAAAATTGGATAAGGTTGATGAATTTCTCAAGGTGCAAATGTTTCAGCTGAAATCCTAATATGTAGAAATTAGAAACTGTTGTTAGACTTAATTACTAACATAATTTAAAACAAGGAAGGTGTAAGAAGATGCTTGGTTTTTTAAATGGAATTTGGAGTGTATTTACCAGTATATTAAAATTTGAATGGTTATATTATTTGGTAGAAAAGCTTGTGGAAAATGTTTTTGGATTGTCAATGGAGACGAACTTAGGTTCATCAGTACATTTCTTCATCTATGACGTCATCAAAATTTTAATGTTATTGAGTATTATGATCTTTGTTATTTCTTATGTGAGAAGTTATTTTCCACCAGAGAGAACAAAGAAGATTCTTGAGAAATTTAGTGGGATAAAAGGGAATATTATGGCTTCGCTGCTCGGAACCGTAACACCATTTTGCTCTTGCTCTTCAGTTCCGATTTTCATTGGTTTTGTTGAAAGTGGAATACCACTAGGTGTGACCTTTTCATTTTTAATAACTTCTCCCTTGATTAATCAAGGGGCCATTATTGTTCTCTTAGCAGCATTTGGCTGGAAAGTAGCAACCATTTATATTGCAATGGGTGTCATAATTGGTATTATTGGAGGCATAATTATTGGGAAATTTAACTTAGAGAAAGAAGTTGAAGGTTATGTTTATGAGATGTCGATGGGTGAAGTAGAGCTAGAAACGATGACTAAAAAAGAACGAGTAAACTTTTCCCTTAATGAAGTTAAAGCAATTGTTAAACACGTATGGATCTACTTATTAATTGGTATTGGCTTAGGAGCTGCAATTCATGGATGGGCACCGGCAGGTATTCTCACGAAATATGCAGGACCAGATAATCCATTTGCTGTATTAATAGGAGTCGCGGTTGGAATTCCACTATATGCCGATGTTATTGGTACTATTCCAATTGCTGAAGCGTTAATTGCAAAGGGAATGGGCATTGGTACCGCACTTTCTTTTATGATGGCTGTAGCGGCTTTGTCATTGCCTGCTATGATCCTTCTGCGTAAAGTTATTAAACCAAAACTTCTCGGTATTTTTGTAGCGATAACAAGTTTTGGAATTATTTTAGTAGGTTATTTATTTAATTTTATTTTACATTAAAATCTTTAGGAGGTACATTTTATGGAAATTAAAGTATTAGGGCCAGGTTGTAAGAATTGCAAGGTATTAGAGGAAAACACTAAAAAGGCTGTTCAAGCATTGAAGCTTGATGCAACAATTGAAAAGGTTACAGATATGAAGGAAATTATCGGATATGGCGTTATGAGGACGCCTGCACTCGTTGTAGATGGAACGGTTAAGGTAATGGGAAGAGTGCCATCTCCAGAAGAAATTAAAGAGTTATTATAAACTTAATACTATAAGTGGTATTGGGAAGACGTAAACGTATGTTAAATAAAACCTACCATTAGATTAAAAGGATACTCACCCTCCGCATTCGCTACGAGCTCGTAATCTAATGCAAGCTTTGCTTGCCCATCAGTGGGTGTTTTAACACCCACTGATTTTGGAAGTAAGTTACCCCAACTTAAAGAAGTGGGGGTAACTTACTTCATTAGATTAAAATGCCCTTGACACTAGGCGCAATTATATATAATGTGTGGGTTTTATTTAGAAATGATGTGGTTGGAAGTTGCAAAATTAAAGGGGGAAAATTTTTGAATAAGAGAAATATTATTATCGTTGGGGCTGTTATAGTCCTTGTATTAACAGTATTTGCAGTGAAAAATTTTATGAGAAAAGAAAATGAATCAGATAAGGGAACGGCTCTATTAAATCAAATCGATCAAGGTTTTATCAAATTAAGCTTAGAAGAACAATATAAGTATATCAATGATCAACCTATGCCTACTATGATTGTATTTTCTTATGATGCAGATTGTTGTGAAAGTACGAAGAAGTTTTTCGATGAGTATAACTTGAAAGCTCGACAACTAATGCTGGAGTATGAGGACCAGCTAGAGGTATTATTTATTAATACTGGTCTTATTGCAAGTGAAGAAGAAAATGAAATGCTCATGAAAATCGCCAATGATTATGAGGTTTCTACATTACCTTCAATACTTATTCGTAATGGGAAAGGTGAAAAAGTTAAGGTTATTGAAGGTCCTTTTGATTTTGAGGAGGTTAAAAATGTACTGAACGAGGTGGTAAAAAATGAATATTAGTTCAGACATTGGGGTATTATCCGCATTAATGATCGTTTTTTTTACTGGATTAATTGGTGGGTTAAGCCCTTGTACATTACCAACCGTAGCTTTTACTGTTGCATATGTAAGTGGAAAGCAAAGCACATCAAGGATGAAAGCCTTTATACTGTCGCTTTCATTTGTGCTAGGTATAGCTTTTATGTTAACAATATTGGGGCTGTTTGCAGGGATATTAGGGAATGTTTTTTTGAAGAGTAATATTATTCATTACCTGATGAGTGTGATCTTAATTGTGATGGGATTATGGATGCTAAAAGTTATTGATTTTAGCAGAAATAAGAGTGGTCCTTATTTCAATACGCTAGTTCCTAAAAAGGGTAGTGGAATTATTGGCGCATTTATACTGGGGATTCCTTTTGGAATATCTGCATCACCTTGTACGATGCCAATTACTGCTTCCGTATTAGCTTACAGTGCATCTACTCAAAGTGGTTTTATTGGAATGCTCATGATGTTTACATATGCGATAGGTAGAAGTATTCCCTTATTATTAGTAGGTACATTTACTGGAATACTGAATAACTTGAAGGTGATTTCAAAATACCAGAGCCATATTGAAAAGATCAGTGGAATTCTATTAATTATTTTAGCCTTATATTTTATATGGAAGGCATAAGAAGTTAGGAGGATTAGAACATGTCAAAAAACTGGTATCCAGTAATTGATTATAGCTTATGTAAAGAGTGTGGAGCTTGTATTAATCTATGCAAGCAAGGTGTATACGAAAAAGAAATACATAGACCCAAGGTGATTTATCCAGATGGATGCATACAAGGATGTCACGGTTGTGGCAATTTGTGTCCAGCAAATGCAATTGACTATGTTGGTGATGCTAGCGGCCTACAAAGAATAGGCTGTAGCTGTTCTTAATTAACTTTTTTGATCTTAATATATAGTTGAATATCTAGGGCAAAAATAAAAAATAATACAAAGATACGAAGGTAATACTAAAATTCATCTTGACAAATCAATAATTAAGTTATACAATATTCGTATACTCACATTCACTCATATACGAAAGGGGTTTAATAAAATGATTTTATCTGAATTATTTAAAGCACTAGGTGATGAAAATAGGCTTAGAATACTAAATTTATTAATTAAAGAAGAACTTTGTGTATGTGAAGTTGAAATGGTATTAAATATGACACAATCTAATGTATCAAGACATTTGAGCAAATTAAAGAGTATGGGGTTGATTTCCTCTTATAAAAAGGCACAGTGGGTTTATTACGAAATAGATAGTAATTTTATTAGTAAATATCCTTTACTCTATGAGTTTCTTCAAAATGAGAGTGAGAAAAGCACAGAATACATTAGAGATATAGAGATTTTAGCTAAATATAAAAAAAGTAATTGCTCTTTTGTAGAGTATAAAGAATCCTATATAAAAGACAATGAATTTTATGTATCTAAATAACCTAATTGAATATAATAATAGATAAGTAGGAAATCCTACTTATTTATTTGACTATTATATGACTAAACTCAATTGTAATCATAAAGGAGAAAAAATATGATAATAGAATATTACGATCCACCAATGTGTTGTTCTACAGGCCTTTGCGGACCAAGTGTAGATGAAAACCTCGTTAAACTAGGTGAAAACATAGAGACTATTAAGAAAAAATATAATGGTATTCAAGTTGAAAGATATATGATTACGCAACAACCTCTAAAATTTAAGGAAAACGCCAGTGTTTTTGAAATGGTAAAAAAAGAAGGTAAATCAGTTCTTCCTATTACAACATTAGATGGTGAGATAATAAAAGCTGGTGAATATCCAACACTTGAAGAATTGGAGGAAAAAATCAATGAACAAAACAACTAATAAAACAGAATTTATATTTTTTTCTGGCAAAGGTGGCGTAGGCAAAACGTCTATGGCTTGTACAACAGCTGTTCACTATGCTGATACAGGAAAAAAGACAATGATCGTAACAACTGATCCAGCAGCTAACCTATCAGATGTATTTGAACAAGAAATTGGTCATAATATAACGAAGATCAACGGAATAGACAATTTATATGCAATGGAGATCGATCCAGATCAATCAACGAAGGATTATAAAGAAAGATCACTTGCGCCTATGAGAGAGCTCTTTGATGAAGAAATGTTGAAAATTGCAGAAGAGCAACTCAGTGGTCCATGTACTGAAGAAATGGCATCCTTTGATAAGTTTATTGACTTTATGGATGATGATGCATATGATATAATTATATTTGATACGGCACCAACTGGTCATACCATTAGATTATTAGAGTTACCAGTCGACTGGAGCAAGCATATTGAAGACAGCTCAAAAGGTAGTGGCCAAACCTGCATGGGTCCTGTTGCCTTGATACAGGAAAGTAAACAAAAATACGATACTGCTGTAGCAAAACTTAGAGACCCTAGCCAAACAGATTTTGTATTTGTTATGCAACCAGAGCAAACCTCTTTACAAGAAACCATTAGAGCTTCAAATGAATTAGCACAAATTGGTATTACTACTACGAGAATTATTATCAATGGATACATTCCAAAAGAAGAAGCGGTTAATCCGTTCTTCAAATCAAGATATGAAATGCAAAGTGGGTATTTAGAAAAAGCGAAAGAAACCTTTAAAGACATCACAATACAAACAATGGAATTGTTTGATGGTGAACTAAAAGGCATTCCAATGTTCAAAAAAAGTGGAGAAAAGCTGTTTAATACTGGAAAGGTTGATTCTACAGAAAAAACCGAACCAGAAGTTAAGACTTCAACAATGCAAAAGGCAAAAACAACGAACTTGAAAATTGATAATTCCCAGCTTAACATCGATCACCTCATTTATCCAGTAAAAGGTAAAAGAAAACACATCTTTTATTCGGGAAAAGGTGGTGTAGGTAAAACTTCTTTGGCATGTCTAACAGCAATCCAAACCGCTAAAAAGGGTTATAAGACCTTGCTTATGACAACAGATCCAGCAGCACATATCGGTAATGTACTAGATAAGCCAGTATCCGATGAAATAACAGCAATTGATGGCGCCAAAAATCTATTTGCAGTAAAGATCGATCAAAAAAAAGCTACAGAAGACTATAAAGAATCCATTTTAGGTGATGCAAGAAAGAATTTCGATGCAACTACAATACAGGCAATGGAAGAAGAGTTAGACTCACCTTGTACAGAGGAAATGGCATCCTTTCAAAAGTTCATGGAGTATGCAAGTGGCGATGAATTTGAAGTTATTGTATTTGATACTGCACCGACAGGCCATACACTTAGACTATTAGAATTACCCATGGACTGGAGTAAACAAATACAACTGAAAGCAGGACTTTCCACACAAATAAGTGAAGCAGATAAACTTCAAAAAGCTCGTTTTGATAAAGTCATTGATATGATGAAAAACAAAGAAGAAACAACCTTTGGATTTGTAATGTATCCAGAAAAAACACCTATTATTGAAGCATACAGAGCTTCGGAAGAGTTAAAAACTGTTGGTGTTCATACGCAACTTGTAGTTGCCAATCTTATAATACCTGATGAACAAGCAGTAACTCCGTTTTTTGAAAACCGCAGGAACATGCAAGAAAAGTATTTAAATGAAATTTATGAACAATTTGTTGATGCTGAGATTCTTAAAGTGCCAATGCAGGAAAAAGAAATCAAAGGTATTGCTATGCTCAATAAAATGTCAGAAAACTTATTTGGAGGGAAATAAAATGAATAGTAAAACGCAAGTAATTGTTTTTGGATTGAAAGATGAGGCACCAGCAGAAAGTGGCTGTGGTTGTAGCTGTGGGGATACAGGCTGTGGACCAACACCAACTATGGGCGAAATGTACCAAGAGCTATCTGAATTTTTAACTACGAAAGTCGATAATATCGAATTTAAATTTGTTGATATTTTAGAAGATGAGCTGGAGGAACATGAGGATGTATTAGAATTGTTAGAAAAGCAATTTCCTATTCCGTTTACAAAAATAAACGGTAAAATGGCTTTTTATGGCGGTATATCCAATGAAGCTATATATGAAGATATTAAAAAACTTAATGCTTAGTTGAAGCACTGGTATTATTACAGACATTTACTAATAGTGATGTTTAGACTGTGTATATTTATCAGTGAGAGGAGGGAAGCTTAATCGTGTACAAAAAAATTGAGGTTATTATATTTGGAATACGAGATGAACCTTCATCTTCAGCTTGCGATTGTTGCTCAGGTGGATGTATTGGAATACTTGGACTTAAATCAAAAAATAAAATGGGTCATGAATTTGATGAGTTAAAAAGTTACATTGAAATGAAAAAGAACTATGAGAATGTAGAACTTAAATTTATTGATGTTCAAAAAGATAGTTATGAAGAACATGATGATGCAGTTAATATGTTAAATCAACATATGAAACTTCCATATACTAAAATTAATGGTCAAATGACGTATTATGGTAGTTTGTCCAAAGAATTCATTTGTGAAGATATCGAAGACATTTTATTAAAAAGATGATGAGAAGTTTTAAAGTACCCTACTTCTTTAGTGGAGGAATGTTTGACTGTATTAACAATTAGAAAGTTTTCTATAAGAAGTATTTTTTAGTAATGAGGCCCCTGAAAAAATTTAATTTTCAGGGGCCTCTATTTCTGTTCTTAGGAGTTGCGGGTTGATGTTGACAATCATTATCAATTAGGATATAATTTTTATGACTTTCTAAATACAACTTAATAAAAAAAGAGGTACAAAATGCTTTTTAACCTAAATGAATTTTTGATTTCCATATCTTTTGCACTTGATTTTGTGGAAATGGATATATTTGGCGTTGTAACAAATCATTCAAAAAGAGTTGCATATATATCTATGAGAATTGCAGAAAAGCTTGGGCTTTCCCAAGAAGAAATATTTGATATTATATCCTTATCTATTCTTCATGATAATGGGGCAAGCCATAAAAGACTACATAATAGTTTGCATAAAAGTAAAGAGGACCTTTTGTCCATTGAAAGCCAAAAGGAACATGGTATAAAAGGGGAAGAGAATATTAAAGAATATCCCTTCTTAACAAACGTTGACAATGTCATAAAGTATCATCATGAAAATTATGATGGGACGGGCTTTTTTGGCATTATTGGAGAAGAGATCCCAATCATGTCACAAATTATAAAATTGGCAGACACTGTTGAACTGAATTGTAATTTAAATGAAATGTATATAGAAGACAAGGGAAAGATACTAAGCTTTTTAAGAAATAATGAAAACACTATTTTTTCTTCTAAGCTGGTTTATGCCTTTACTGAAATAAGTCAAATACCTGCTTTTTGGCTTGACTTAAGAGATGACTTTATCAATTTCTTCTTTCAACGAAATATGCCAAAGTTTTCTATCCAGTTGCCATTATGTAAAATACATAACATTACAAAAATCTTTTCAAATATTGTTGATTCTAAGTCAAGGTTTACGCAACTTCATTCGACAGAGCTATCAGAAAAGGCACGAATAATGGGACGATTTTACAATAAACCAATAGATGAGATCTATAAAATTATGATTGCAGCAGACTTACATGATATTGGTAAGCTTGCCATTAGTAATGACATACTTGACAAGCCAACAAAACTCAACGATAGAGAGTTTGATATTATAAAACAGCATTCTTATTTTACTAGATTAAGTTTACAGCAAATTCATGGTTTTGAAGATATCACCGAATGGGCTTCAAATCATCATGAGAAATTAAATGGTAAAGGGTATCCTTTGGGTAAGAATAGGGATGAATTAGACTTTAATTCGCGTTTAATTGCATGTTTGGATGTCTACCAAGCACTGATGGAAGAAAGACCTTATCGTAAAGCTATGACACAGTATAAAGCTACTAAAATATTAAGGGAAATGATAAAAGACGGATCCCTCGATGAAAAGATAACAAATGATATTATTGTTGTTTTTAGCACCTAGTTTATGTGAATGAAA
Source organism: Firmicutes bacterium HGW-Firmicutes-7 (assembly GCA_002841375.1). GTDB lineage: Bacteria > Bacillota > Clostridia > Lachnospirales > Vallitaleaceae > HGW-1. The sequence continues at coordinate 159,379 of PGZO01000005.1, forward strand.
GAAATTAAAAGACTATATATCCTTTGGCTTAAAAAGATATATAGTCTTTTAAATGATGCTTTTCTTATGTATTCTATCTTTAAATAATTTCTTTTACTTCTCTTAAAATACTTTCTTCAGTAAAATCTTGGATGAAGGAATGAACTATTTTACCGTTTTTAGTAAGAACAACTGCAGGAAATTCCTTGATATTTAAACGATCAGCAAGGCCGGTCGACTTGTAAACATCAACTCTATTAACTTGAACTTGACCAATTAAACCTTCTTCAATTTTTTTTACAGATGTTAAAAACTCTCTTGAAGGGGCATCAACTGCGTTATAGATGTAAGTTAAGCCAGGTTTTTCCTTTTGTAAAATAATGTCGTGAAAGCACTCACTTTCAGCGATATATTTTTCAGCTGCAAAGCCTGCAATGGCACCATCACCAACAGCTGTAGCAATTTGCTTTAACCATTTCTCTACAACATCGCCACAAGCAAAAACACCTTCAACATTTGTAGCCATTTTTTCATTTGCAACAATATATCCTTGAGGGGTTAAATTGATTTGATCTTTAAATATCTCTGTATTTGGAATATAACCTATAAATTCAAAACAAGTATCACAAGAAATCGGAATTAAATCTCCTGTTTTTACATTTTTTAGTACAACTGTATCTAGGTGACCTTCACCTTCAAAAGATTCGACTACGGTATTCCACATGAATGACATCTTAGGATTTTGTAGTGCTGCTTCTTTTGCAATTTCATTACAATCCATTTTTCCTTCATCATGTAAAACAGATACGATGATTTTGTCAGCGAATTTGGTTAAAAACATTCCTTCTTCAATAGCAGCGTCACCACTACCAATTACAACGACAGTTTTACCAGTATTAGCAGCAGCATCACAGGTTGCACAAAAAGAAATACCTTTATCAAAAAGATAGTTTTCTTCATTTTTAGCTTTTGTAATTCTAGGACGTCCGCCAGTTGCTAAAATGACAGTTTTGGCGATATATTTATTTCTAAAAGTTTCAACTACTTTTTCCTCGCCTTCAAGGTCCACACTTTTCACATCGGTCAGTTTAAATACTACGCCCATTTTTTTAGCTTGTTCTTTCATTAGGTTTGTAATATCTTCACCTTTTGGGCTATTTGGAAAACCAGGATAATTTTCAACTTCATTTGTATAAGTTGCAAGGCCACCAACCAAAGATTTTTCTAAAAGCAATGTTTTAAGGCGGGCTCTTCCAGCATAAATGCCAGCTGTTAAACCTGCAGCGCCACCTCCAATAACAATGACATCATAGTTTTCTACAACTTTTTCACGGGCCATGTTAGATCCTCCATAATTTTTTTACATAAAATACTTAACAAGTAATTTCCCACCTACAATTGCACCACCGAACATGCCAATGGCAAAAATCCACCCAGAGAGGGATAAGGAAGAAATACCGCTAAATAAGGCACCAATGTTACAGCCATATGCAATTCTTGCACCATAGCCCATTAGTAAACCTCCTAAAATGGCAGCAAATATTTGCTTTTTAGATTTTATTTTTTTTATCTTAAATTGAGATGCAAGTAATGTTGCTAGTAGTGCACCAATGATAATACCAATGTTTCTTATTGAACCAGGATCTTTAAGAAAGCCTGCTTGTAAAGTGGCTTGCGCACCATCACTACTAAAATAGTACCATTTGTCAACACTACCTCCAAGCGCTTCATAAATCCAAGCACCCCAATTTGCAAAGGCACCAGTAACACCCCATGGGTTTTTAGTTGTTGCAAGCGTAACGATTTGAAACAGAGATAAAAGAACTGCCCCAGTTATATAGGGCCAAGCATCCTTTAACCATCTTTTGTAAAACTCATTTTTATTTATTTTGTTAATTAGCTCTTTATAAGCACTCAATGTATGACCTCCTACTAATTATTGAGTATGAAAGTTCTGTCATACTATTTTGTTTTTTCAATAATGACTTCCCATTCGCCGTCATCAACTTCCTCAACTTCAACATTGTAACCTTCTTTACGAGCCCATTCAGGTACGTTTTTCATTGCACAACTATGGTCGATCTGTACAATTAATAAATCACCAAGCGCTAATTCCTTAAGTTTGTTTTGAGCTTTTATTAATGGAACAGGACACGCCTCGCCCATACAATCTAATACGACTTCATTCATAGTTATATCCTCCTATAATTTGGTTTTAATTTTTAATTTAATTATTTTGTTGATCTTTAATCGTGCGTGCTTTTTGATACTTTTCAGCAGCTATGTATAAAAATAAAATAATCAGTAGCTGTACGATGACTGCACCAAACCATCCAAAGATGTCAGGTAGAAAAATAGGTTTACCTTTTGAGATGACATGAAATTTCCACCATTCAAAATCATGTGCAGCCCATAATGAACCAATGACAAAAAAGATCAATGAGAGAATTTGCATAGTGAATCCTTCTCCAACACGCATTAGTGTACCAGATGCACATCCTCCAGCGATTACCATTCCAATTCCAAAGAGGAAAGCGCCAATTATAGTTGCAAAGCTTATTGGTACCACATAACCCATACCAGGAATCGGTAAACCACTCTGAAGATAACCGTACTTAATTGCGGTAAACCCAATGGTAGTAATTGCAAAGGCTACTAAGACCATTCGGGTTACGGAAGTACTACCTGTTAAATAAGGATCTCTCATAGAAGCTGTAAAGCAAAATCTTGACTTTTGTAATATAAAACCAAAACAAATACCGGTGATGAAAAATAAGGCTAAATTGCTTGATTGAATATTTAGCATAATACCCATACCAATCGTAATAAGGAGCAATAAAACGCCAAAAGGTATTTGATTGACTTTAGGTTTTCTAGTACTTGCTCTAGAACGTGGACTTCGTTGAATAGATGAGACGGTTTCATTTTCGCTCATAATCAAACACTCCTTAATTGTTTATTAGACTTTAAATGAGCGACTTGGTTAAAAGTTTAACGAAAATTGATGTCGTTGGTTATTCATTTTAACAAGAAGCACATAAAAAGCTGTAAATGGTGCATAAGTCTGTTACATTTTTATATTTCCCAATTAATATAATATCATATTATTCATAAGAGTTACATTAGGTTTATCAATGCTGCATTCGTATTTTTAATAGCGTGCAATAATTATTTGTTGAAAAAATCAACAATATCCTTTATAGTAAAGAAAAACATACTTGGAGGTGATATTAATGCATATTGATTCTTTGAAATATTTTATTGACGTCGTTCAAGAAAAAAGTATTTCTAAAGTGGCTCAAAAAATGCATATATCCCAATCAGCGCTTAGTCAACATATACAGAAGTTAGAAGAAGATTTTGGGCACAAACTTTTGATTAGAAGTAATAAAGGTGTTGAAGTAACTGAAATTGGCGAGATTGTATTAAAGTATTCTAATAATATCTTAAGAAATTACGAAAAGATGTTTATAGAAATAAAAGCGTATGGTGAGGATAATAATAGAATATGTATAAATGGGACAAGTGCATTAGTTGCCTATTCTTTGCCTTGTGTTATTTATAAAATAAAAAAGAAGTTTCCTAATTATATCTTTGAAATGAGTGCAAGTACAGTTGAACAGTTAATTGTTGATATTCAAAATGATATATGCGATTTTGGGTTTATTGACGCGAAGCCCGATGACATATATAATCTATACTCTTATAAAATGGGAAAAGAAAGGGTCGTGCTTATTGCTCCTCCAAAATATAAAATATCAGATGTAATTAAACTTGAAGATTTACTAGGCGTGGATTTGATTAATTGTACGATGAATTCTCAAACTGCGACCTTACTTGAGAGAGAATTAGAGAAGATCAATAAATCTTCTAAGGATTTAAAGATCATTTTTAATGTGGATTCTATTAGTGCTGTGAAATCATCGGTTACAAATGGTCATGGTGTTGCTTTTGTCCCCTACGAAGCAATTAAACATGAATTATACGAGAAGGCTATTAAGATCGTTGATATTGAGAATGTGAATTTCGATTATGACATCTATTTAATCAGTAAAAGAATGGTTGACTTAGCAAAAGCAGCAAAAGAATCGTTAGAGTATTTAATAGAGATTGGTAGAAAAAGTTTTTGTTAGTTTTACGTTTTCGTTAATGTGATTTCCCATACACCGTTAAGGACCTCGTCAAAGACACATAAAACTGAGGTGTTTGTAAAGTAATCTTTTATGGACTCTACAACACAGCTATGATCTGTAACCAGGAGAATACTTTCATTTATTGGTAATATGCGAAGTGCAGCTTTTGTTTTTATTAAGGGCATGGGACAATAATCACCTAAGCAGTTGATCTTTTTCATGTAAAGCTCCTTATAATTGAACAATAAGTAAGATTCTTCTCTTTATTTTACACCAAATTGTGCGTCTTTAACAGAACTATATTATATACTTCAATAAATAATCTACATTAGAAATCGAGGCGAAGTAGTGAAAAGTTTGTTTAATGTACCATATAAATCTAATAATGAATTACTTTATATACAGGATGCTATTCAACTTGGTAAAACAGGAGGAGATGGCTGTTATACAGCGTTATGTCAAAGAAAATTAGAAGAAGTTTTGAAAAGCAACAAAATTTTAATGACAACTTCCTGTACTCATGCATTAGAACTTGTTTTTGAACTTATAGAGTTAAAAGATTTTGAAGTAATTATGCCTTCCTACAACTATCCATCTACGGCAAATTCAGTTTTATTAAAAGGTGGAAAAGTTGTTTTTACAGAAGTTAATAAAGAAAATTTGTGCATTGATGTACATAAAATTGAAGAAAAAATTACGCCAAAGACCAAAGCAATCCTTGTCGTACATTATGGCGGTACAAGCTGTGATATGGAGCCTATTATGGCGTTAGCTGATAAATATCACTTATATGTTGTCGAAGATGTAGCCCAAGGGTTTTTAAGTAGCTATAAAAATAAATGGCTTGGAACCATTGGGCACTTTGGATGTTATAGTTTTCATGAAACAAAAAATATAAACTGTGGTGAAGGTGGTGCGCTAAGTATTAATAGTATTGATCACTCCTTGATTGAAAAAGCAGAGAATATTCGTCAGAAGGGTACGAACCGAAGTGCCTATGATAGAGGTGAGGTTGCTTTTTATGAATGGGTTAGTAAAGGATCAAGCTATTCACCATCAGAAATATTAATGGCCTATTTATTTGCCCAATTGGAAGTGGCAGAGCTCCTTCAAATGAGAAGAAGAGACCTATTTCAACATTATTATAAGCTGTTTCAAGCAACTGCTTATCCTAGCATTGAAGCTTTTTCAAGCGGGAATATGTATGGAGCGTTTAATGCACATATATTCTATGTTATTTTTAAGACTGAGAATTATGCCAGATGTTTTATGGAACAATTAAGGAGTAACAACATAAATGCATATACCCATTTTATACCTTTACATTTGAGTAAAATGGGGAAAAATTTAGGGTATCATAAGGAAGATTTCCCTTATGAAGCCAGTGTTTGTAAAAGATTAGTTCGGTTACCTATTCATAGTATGATGGAGCAAGATACAATAGACTTTACTATGAAAGAAATTCATGAAGTCTTAATGAGGTTAAAATGATATCAATAATTGTACCCGTATATAACTCGGGAAAAACATTAAAAAATCTGTGTATGGAAATCATTGAAGTCATGGGAATCATGCAGCAAAACTATGAAATAATTTTAGTCAATGATGCAAGTAGGGATAACAGTTGTCATGTCATAAAAAAATTAGCTAGTAATCATATGCATATTATAGGTATTCATTTGGCAAAGAATGTAGGTCAGCAAAACGCGCTATTATGTGGTATTAGGTATTCTACCGGTGACTATGTTATAACGATTGATGATGATCTTCAATATACACCCTTTGATATTCCTAAGCTTTTACATAAAATTCATCAAGGTTATGATGTTGTATATGGTATACCTATACAGAAAGAGCATAATGTTTATAGAAATATTGGGACAAGGTTTAAACATAATGTTTTCAATCATTTTCTAAAAAAACCTGAGCATATTTGTATTACAAGCTTTAGAATTCTGAGTAAAAGACTAGTGGATAAAATAATTATGGATAACAATAGTTTTGTATATTTATCTGCTGCAACATTTAAAAATACTCAAAACGTTGCTAATGTAAAAGTACATCATTATAAACGGGCGTATGGTCAATCCAATTACAGCATACCTAAACTTTTCAAGCTGATGTTTAATATTTTAATCTATTATAGCGATTGGGTATTATTCAAACCGCTAAAAAAACACAAACATCAGTATCATATAAAGGAGATTATAATCAATTGAAGGAAAAATTAATGATTCTTGGCGCGTCGTATGCCCAACTAAATGCTATTAAGCGTGCAAGCGTAAGTGGGATTAAAGTATTGGCAACAGACTACTCGAAAACTTCTATTGGTAAGATGTATGCAGATGAACATGCTTTTGCAAGTACGTTTGATGTCGACACAACATTAAAGGTTGCAAAAGATCACCATATAAATGGAATCATGACGACAGGAACAGATCAACCAGTGTTAACTGTTAGCAAGATTGCACAGGATTTAAATTTGCCTTCATTTTTATCTATTCACACTGCCTATCAAGTTACCCATAAAAAAGCCATGAAGAAAGTTTTTATAGACCATAATATTCCTACAGTTGATTACAGAGTGATTGACCGTAAATTTTCTGATGATGAACTTAAAGGTTTGATTTTTCCAGTGGTAGTCAAACCACTTGATTCCCAAGGTCAAAGAGGTATTTATAAATTATCCACGATAGAAGAAATTCGCAGGCATTTTCATCTAGTTCTTAAGCATTCAAGAGAACAAGAAATAATGGTTGAATCTTATTATGAAAATAATGAAATCACCATAAGTGGATGGGTGAAAAATGGACAAGAAAAAATATTAACCGTTACAGATCGAGTAACGTTTCAAGAAGAAGGAAATTTAGGTATTTGCTTATCTCATGAGTTTCCTTCCAAACATTTACCTGAGTATATTGACGAAATTAAAGCTGTTACGCATGAAATTGTAAAAGCTTTTAAAATAAAGGAAGGTCCAATTTATTTTCAAATGTTTATTGGAGAAGAGGGCTTAAAAGTTAATGAAATAGCTTGTAGAATTGGAGGTGCTTATGAAGATGAAGCCATACCTGTTCTGACAGGTGTAGATATATTGCAAATGGTTATAGACTATTCTATAGGAAAAGAGATCAACTACACAGCGTTAGACCAATATGATATGACGCTTAATAATCTTTATGCATCCATTCAATTATTTTTCTTAAATGAAGGGGTGATCAATACAATGACTCCTGAAGATGAAATTAAAAAGTTAGAAGGGATAGCTAGCATTGGATATCATTATAAAGTATTTGAGCAAGTTAGACCCATTGAAAATGCAACAGCAAGAGCAGGGTATGCTATTGTAATTGGAGAAAGTCAAGAACAGCTAAAATATAATCTTTTACAGTTATATGATAAAATGCAAATAGTGGATAATAATAATCACAATATGGTGATTCATTCATAGTTATAGAGGAGGGGTTGTTTATGAAAGGGTTTAAAGCAGTTATTATAATAAGCTTTATGATGTTGATATTTTCAAGTTGCACAAAAAAGAATGGAGAGGAAACACTTTTTATTGCTGAGCAGTATGGATTAGCTTATGCACCGCTACAAATTATGAAAGAAAAACAAATTTTAGAGGCACTATTACCCAATACCAAGATTGAATGGGTAACATTGTCAAATACAACGTCTATAAGAGAAGCGATGTTATCTGAAAATGTAGATGTTGGATTTATGGGTATTCCCCCTTTTATTATTGGCCTTGACAATGGGATGGACTGGAAAATTATGAGTGGACTTTCTAAGAATCCATCTGGATTAGTTACTTATGATAAGAATATTAAGACATTAGCAGATTTCACTTCAGCAGATAAAATTGCATTGCCACAACCTGGGAGTATCCAACATATTCTGTTAGCAATGGCCTGTGAAAAGCAATTTGGAGAAGCAGATCGATTAGATCATTTATTAGTTGCTATGAAACATCCGGACGCTTATCAATCACTAGAATCGCAATCAACGATAAAAGCCCACTTTGCTTCACCACCTTATTTATTTGATGAATTAAATAATGCTGATAATCACCTTATTCTATCAGGGGAAGAAGCCTTTGGTGAAGACTTCACATTCATAGTAGGCGTTTGCGGAAGAGAATTTTACAATAATAAGAAACAGTATGAAGCTGTGAACGAAGGCTTGAAACAAGCGATTACTTATATGAAACAAAATGAGGCTGAAGCAATTGCGTTGTTGTCAACAAGTTACTCGATTGATGAATTGCTTTTAAAAGAGTACTTAACCCAAGAAGGTATGATATATAGTCAGGAAGTAGAAGGATTAGAAAGGTTTGTTGATTTTATGCTTCGAAATGAGTATATAAAAAATGACTATCAATTAGACGATCTCATATGGGAGTAATATATAATGAGCGGATTAAGAAATAAATACATACAAAGAAGCATTAGTGTGATCATACTTATATTTCTTTGGGAAATTCTATATAAACTTCAAATGTTTCCAGTCCAATTATTTCCTTCTACTACGCAGATTATAAAAGCCTTGGTAGAGGACTTGATGGCAGGAAAGTTATTGGTTCAAATAGGTCATTCGCTCCTGCTAATAATAGTTGCCTTAGTAATGGGATTTATTATTGCACTTTTTTTAAGCTATGTTGGTTATCTATCGAAGTCTATTTCTGTGTTACTAGATACACTCATTGCAATATTAGATCCGTTACCAGGCGTTGCAATACTACCTTTAGTCATTTTATGGATAGGTATAGGGGAAAAAGCTATTTTGTTTATTATGTTACATTCTATTATCTGGCCAATGGTAATTAGCATTCAAACAGGTATGAACAATATTGATAAAGTGTATATTGAGAGCGCAAAAACCAATTCAATTACTCATTGGCAATTGTTTTGGTGTATTTTATTTCCTTTAAGCTTACCACAAATAATGGCAGGTTTAAAAATCGGATGGTCTAGGTCATGGAGAGCATTAATTAGCACAGAAATGATTTTTGGCGCAATCGGGTCATTAGGAGGTATAGGATGGTATTTGTTTGAAAAACGAACATTTATGAATACACCTGGCATGTTTGCGGGTCTTATTGTTATAATTATAATTAGTATTTTCATAGAAGATGTTGCTTTTGTTAAAATGGATGCATGGATCAAGGAGAAATTATAGGTGCTATTATTCATAAACTTGATAAATACTAATTTTCCATTCATATTCCATCATATATTTTGGAATTCTTATGCCGTACATAGAGTCTGTAAAGCTATGAACTAGCGTACATTCATTCTGGATAAATTCTGTCATTTGATCATAATAATGATCCTCCCCATATAAAATAAGCCAGTTTACATTGTTATGAATGTAATCCAATTCTTCATAATGAACGATATATTCAATCCCATTTTTATCAATGTATTCTTGAAAGGAAAGATCATTCACTTCTATAAAAGCAAGATTCCTATAATCTAACAATGCACTATTGTCAAAGTAAAAATCTGAATTTAAATTACCTAATGTTTTGCTGTCTTTTGGAATAACACTTGAGAATTCGCTAAGATAATCCTCATAACGATAATGAAGAAAAGGTTTAATTTCCGTTAAAGATATAACGAAAGATAGCACGATCAAAGTACAATAAAGTACATATTGGATTTTAACGTTATGAAATAAAATTGAAATAACATTTACTAACATGATGTAGAAAAATGGAATGAAAAATAGTACACTGGTGCTATTGTATCGGCCTATTAGAAGAATACCAATTTGAACAGCAAAAAGAGAAATAATGCATATTTTAAGGGTTTTGCGGCTCTTTTCATTTGCGAAGCGTTTACTAATTAATACACCAATAGAAATAGGAATAAGTATTATGAAAGTAATCCAGAAGTGTTTCATAGGGGGAACATAGTATGTTGCACTTATACTATTAAATATTTTTAAATAAAAATCATCTAAAGTAAAAAGTTTGGCACCAATCGGTAAATCCACGCCAAAGGTCGATCCATATTGTGAATAATGGGTAAGGAAGTTTGGGTCACCCAACAAACTAAGGAAAATAAATACTATAGCAAAGCCAGCTACAATAATTATGAGAAAAGACAGTTCTTTAAATGATTTCTCATGTATGATCCAATCATACATATAAATAAATCCAAATATTAAAGCAAGAAGGAAACTATTAGGATGAATACCTATGCTAATACCAATAATACAGCCTAATATTAAAGTTGACTTAAAGGAAGGAGCAGGAAGACTGAAATATACATATAATCCTAACATCAAGAAAAACAGAATGATTATTTCTTGTCGTGCAAAGTGAGAAGCATAAATAAATTGAAGGTTCAGGCTTAATAAAATAGTAGCCATTATAGCAATAATGGCGTTTTTTTGGATGTTTAGTATCACCTTATAAAATATTAACAAGGATATTAAGGAAATAATTAAGGAGATAAGCCTAACGGTGAAAATATTATAACCTAAAAAATAAATAAAAGGCATTTGAATTAGGTGAAATATTATTTTAATACTATGGGGATGACGAGGATATAGATCAAAAAAGGCCTCTGTACAATAAATGTTATGGGTATCCATCATATTTCTAGTTAAACCGCTTAACCATGCTTCGTCAGAATGTACAAAAGGAAAGCTTGTTAAAAAAAAGATACTTGTTATAAAGTATAATAAAAGAAATAAAACAATTATGAAAGCACTTTTTGATTTATTGTTCATAAAAACTCCTTAGCATATATAATTATTGTAGCTAATCCATAGGGGTATTATAGCATGGGATAGCGTATATTAAAATTGATATTCAATATTAAAGTATCAAATATAGCATTCGCAAAACTTATAACAAAAAACAGGTTATATAATGTATAATTAAATATGTAAGTGGTTGTCAATAAGTTTTTTATTTCCCTGCAATTGTATAAAATTTAACAATCTTTTGTATTAGTAAGTTAAGCCTAGGAGGATAAAATAAAGATGAAGCTAAAAAAATACATAATGGTTTTATCCCTACTTTTTGTAGTTTTAATGTTTGCAAGTTGCACTCAAACAGCGTATACACAAAGCAATAACATCATTGAACCTGGAGAAGTTAAGAATGAAATTGGAAAGGCACAGATAATTGTTGTAGATGCCAGATCTAAGGAAGATTATGATAAGGGGCACATTAAAGGAGCTATTCATCTGGAGCCTTCAGAACTATCAACAACAAGGCCAGTTCTAGGTAAGTTGCGTTCTAAAGAAGACATTGAAAAGGTGTTAAGTTCTAAAGGTGTTTCGAATGAATCTATTTTATTTGTTTATGATAACAATGGAGGCGTGAATGCTTCAAGAGTATGGTGGACATTAAAAGGTTTTGGACACGAACAAATTAAAGTCATCAACAAAGGAGAAAAAGGCCTACTAGAAGAAAAGATAGAAGTATCTTTAGAAGTCCCAACACTAGCTAAGACTACGTATGTAGCAGCTGATTTTAATGATGGTATGATTGTTGAATTAGAAGAAATGAAAATAATAACATCTGATGAAAACAGCCAAGTTCGAATTATCGATGTAAGAAGTACTGCAGAATATGATGAAGGGGCTATACCGAAAGCAATACTCTATCCACATACAAAGAATTTATATACAGATGGCGCATTTAAATCAGGTAAGAATATTTATTTATCCTATAATGATTTTGGATTAGATAAAGACGATCCCATTATTTTATATTGCAAAACATCATTTAGAGCAACACAAACAGCCGTATTACTTGAAGAAGCTGGCTTTACTAATGTAAAAGTGTATGATGGTGCATGGGAAGAATGGTCTAAGGATATGCCTCAAGAAAAAAAAGAAGAGAAACAAGTAACGACAACACAAGATGCATCATAATAGAATTCAACTATATTGGGTGAAAAAAATGGAGGATTACAATGAAAAAGATTAAAAGTTTATTTGCATTTTTATTGATTGGTGCTTTAGTATTAAGTTTAATGGGTTGTGCTAAAGAAGAAGTAGTGGATACAAGCATGGATATTGCAGCAGAAACACCAGAAGCACCAGAAACGCCAGAAGAACCAGTTGTAATAGAAAAAGATATTGTAGAAGAAGGCGTGCTCGCTTATTTTGCAAATATGCCAGAACATGGGTACAAAATAAAAGAAGCTGATTTATTAGAAAAAGTTAAAGCGAATGATGAAATGGTAATTCTTGACATCCGTTCGGCGGAAGATTACGCAAAGGGCCACGTGATAGGAGCTATTAACGTACCATGGGGAACAGCAATAAGTGATAATATTACAAAAATTCCACAAGATAAAGAAGTCTTTATTTATTGTTATACAGGGCAAACAGCAGGTCAAGCAGTGATGACAATGAACCTTGCAGGCATTAATGCAAGATCAATTGAGTTTGGTTGGAATCTCGGTATTTCTAAGGTAGAAGGCTATGAAGCATTAACTGATACAAACGCTTATGAATTTGGTAGTGATGCATATGAAGTTGCACCAGAAATAGTTGCAGCATTAGATAGTTATTATTCAGGTTTAGCTGACGTAGGAGATACAATTTATAAGTTTTATAAAATTTCTGAGGATGATTTAAAGGCATTAATGGAATCAGATGAAGACTTTTATATACTATCTGTGAGAAAAGCTGAAGATTATGAAAAAGGACACATAGACGGTGCCTTTAACATTCCGTTTACAGCTGGTATGGAACAACAATTTTCTATACTACCAGTAGGAAAAAAAGTAGTAGTATATTGCTATACAGGTCAAACTTCTGGTCAAACTGTAGCAGGTTTAAGACTTTTAGGTTATGACGCAGTTTCATTAAATGCAGGTATGGGAAAAGATAAGAATGCGCCTGCTGGTTGGGCAAATAAAGGATATGAAGTGGTTCAATAACAATTAGATAACATTATTTGAAAATCGCCATGGTCGCAAGATTATGGCGATTTTTCTAATAATAACGTTGATCGAGCACTTGCACTACAGCAATCGACTTATTATTTTAAAATGAGGCATCTAAATATTAAAAATATGGCGTAAATACGGAGACAATTAGAATATCTTATGTTATAATACACCTAGCATAAAATTGAAATTATTTATTAACTATTAAATTTTAAATCAATACATAGAAAAGCGTTCCGAATATATTATATTGAAACCGATTTTCCTATGTATGAATAGATGTAGGTATTCATGAATGGTTAATAACAAAAACGGAGGATGTATAATGTACTCATTTGATGAAGTCAAAAAAATTGACTTAGAAGTAGCAAATGCTATGGAAAAAGAATTTAACAGACAAAAGGATAATATTGAATTAATTGCATCAGAAAACTTTGTATCAGAAGCGGTTATGGCAGCAATGGGTAGCCCACTAACAAATAAATATGCAGAAGGATATCCAGGAAAGAGATACTATGGTGGTTGTGAATATGTAGATGTAGTTGAAAATCTTGCGAGAGAACGTGCAAAGGCTATTTTTGGTGCTGACCATGCAAATGTGCAACCACACTCAGGTTCTCAAGCGAATTTTGCAGTATACTTTGCTGTGTTACAACCAGGAGATACAGTTCTTGGTATGAATCTTTCTCATGGTGGACATTTAACCCATGGGAGTCCTGTAAATATGTCAGGCAAGTATTATAATATTGTACCTTATGGCGTAGATAAAAAAGGGTTTATAGATTATGAAGAAGTGATGAAGCTTGCAAAAGAAAATAAACCTAAATTAATTATTGCTGGTGCTAGTGCGTATCCAAGAACAATTGATTTTAAGAAATTTCGAGAAATCGCTGATGAAGTTGGTGCATTATTAATGGTTGATATGGCACATATTGCAGGGCTTGTAGCGACTGGAATGCATCCAAATCCAATACCTTATGCCGACTTTGTTACTACAACAACGCATAAAACGTTACGTGGACCAAGAGGCGGTATGATTCTTTGTAAAGCACAATATGCCCAAATAATTGATAAAGGTATTTTCCCAGGTATTCAAGGGGGACCACTTATGCACGTTATAGCTGCAAAAGCAGTGAACTTTGCGGAGGTCATGACAGAAGAATTCAAATCCTATCAAAAGCAAATTGTTCTCAATGCAACAGCACTTGCAAAGGCGTTAACTAAAAGAGGCTTTAACTTAGTCTCTGGTGGTACGGATAACCATTTAATATTATTAGATTTACAAAATATGAATATAACAGGTAAAGTAGCAGAGAAGCATTTAGATGAAGTTGGTGTTACATGTAATAAAAACACCATTCCTTATGACCCACAAAGCCCGTTTGTTACAAGTGGAATTAGATTAGGGACACCAGCAGTTACAACTAGAGGAATGAAAGAAGAGGACATGGAGGTTATTGCTGAAATTATTTCCTTAGCAATTGCGGATTTTGAAAAAAACAAAGAAAAAGCGGCGTTGATGGTTAAGGAATTGGTAGGAAAATACCCATTATACTAATAATTATCAAAAAAGCATATACTATTAAAAAGGCATCTACTTAAGATGCCTTTACTTAGTCAAAGGAGCGCAATAATATGTTGGAAGGTGTAATAATTAAAGAAATTGAATTCTCTTCTGAGCAGTATAAAACAGCGCTGGAGATTAGAAATCAAGTATTGAGGAAGCCACATGGGCTTAGTATTTATGAGGAAAATTTAACGACGGATGCTAAAAGTATTCACATCAGTGCGTATTATGATAATGAAATGATTGGAACGCTTGTTATGACTGAAATTAACGAGGAAAAAATTAAAATGAGGCAAGTGGCTGTTGAACCTAAATATCGAGAGCAAAATGTTGGGAAGCAATTAGTACTATATGCTGAAGATTTTGCAAGAGCGATAGGTTATAAAAAAATAGTTCTTCATGCAAGAGAAGAATCAGTTGGGTTTTACGAAAGATTAGGTTATACCAAGTTAGGATCAAGTTTTATAGAGGTAACAATACCACATTATAAAATGGAAAAAGCATTAACCTAAAATAAAGCGTTATTTACAAACAAGCACGAAACCTTAAGGCAGGTATTCGTGCTTGTTGTTTATTATTTAATTAATTGTTTTCATAGAAAATTGTTTTGGCGTTTCACCATAATAATTTTTAAATAGTTTAATGAAATATGAAACATTTTCAAAACCAAGATCATAGCACACTTCAGTAACGTTTTTATGCCTCAGTGCTTCCTTTGATGTTCTTATTTTAAGAAGATTCTGATATTCTTTAGGCGTCATATTTGTCTTTTTTTTAAAACACGCGGTTAAGTTTGAAGCTGACATATTCAGGTGAGTAGCAATTTCATTAATCGCAACAGTCTCATAAATATTTTCTTCTAAAAACTTTAAAGTGTAATCCACAGGATCAAAATACTTATTATTAGGGTTAGGTGTTATGAAGAAATCTTTAATTAGATTATATGTAAGTTCTTGAGAACATAAGTCAATCAAGAAGGTCTTGTTTGGATCATTACTAGAACAGTATTCGTTTATTCTTTTAATTGGTGCTTTGAGGGCTTCGTTAAATTTTTCCTTAATAATACTATCTTTGACGTCAATTGCATCTGCTTCAAACTTAATCTGAATATGATTTCTAGTATCTTCAATGAGTTTATCACTAAGTTCATAAACAACTGCTATAGTAGGTTCTTTAATCTCCATTTGAACACTCGAATTTGGTGGCAGAAGAATAAAATCAGAACGATTATAGTCAAATTCTAAGCCATTGTTAATTTTAACGTGCTTGGTACCATTTACAATTGTACATAGTCTATTGTACTGATATGATTTATAAACTTCTTTATAGTCTTTAGACAAATCATAATAGAGTATCTTTAGATACTCTGTTTCATAATTATTATTTTTTTCAAAACTACGATCAAAATTGTGAATCATCTTAAGCACCCTTTCATAATTATATTTAAGTTGATTTAAATGATTAATACAATACTAACATACGTTTTAAAGTTTATCAACAAAGTTGCAGTATTTGACAGGAACAATATTGTAGAGTTACCTTAACAACAACTTGAAATATGGAAAATTAATATGATAATATACATATTTAGAAAGTATAACAAAAAGGCAATGGAAATGGGAACGTTAGTAATATTTTTATATAAAGGAGGACTAAGATGACATTACCCTTGATATGTTATATAACATGGAATCGAGTTGGTTTAACGGCGCAAAATTTAAAAGCACTTCTTGACACGAAGGATGATTTCGAATTATATATTCTTGATAATAATTCACAAGATGATACTTGGAAGATGGTTGAGCAAATTAAGGATAAGAGAATCGTATGTAAAAAAAGGTTTGAGATGAATAGGGGAGAAGTATATGCAATTAATTATGCTTTAAGTAAAAGAAAAAAGAATCAATATTTTATTTTAGTTGAAAATGATATTCTCATTAAAACAAATGATTGGGTAACTAAGTTTTTAGCTACTATGGAAGCCTTTCCAGAATTAGGCTTACTTGGAGCAACGAATTCAATCATATTATCAAATGAAGTGAAGCCATTACCTCAAGTTAAAAAAAAGGGAGAGTTTGGATACTATAAGGTTTACCAGATTAGAGGATGTTGTAATTGCTTTCGACCAGAATTACTTGAGCTTTTAGGATATTTTAATGAAGAAACGGGATGGGCTGACCGTGACAATTGTTATCGTATTAATAAGTTGACACCCTTTGTTACTGGCTATAGTTCAATAATAGAGGTTGAGTTAACAAGAAGTATACCCTGTAAAATATGTCTTATTCATAAACAATGTACTCTCTTAAAGGAGGGTACTACTTGTTTTGAAATATATAAGGAAAAAGATAATTATCCGCAATTTACTACAGCAATGAAGTATAAGGAAGCTATATATATTCATGATACATCAATAGGAAAACGCTCTGTATATTGTGCATCAATACATGATCCAGAATCTATTAATAATCATTTTTACAATAAAGAATGGGCGTTGGAAAACTTTCAGTTCTTTATAGATAAAGCTAATTAATAAATATAATATATATATAATTTAAGGCAAGGGAGAATTTATGCTACCACCTATGATCAGTTTTGTAACATGGAACCGGGCGGGATTAAACGCTCAAAATTTAACTGAACTTTTAAATACTACAGAGGATTTTGAATTATATATCATTGATAATGGTTCATTGGACGATTCCTGGGAATTCATACAAAGCTTAAAAGATGTTAGAATAAAACTAAGGCAAAGATTTGATGTGAATTACGGATTAGTATATGCCATGAATTATATATTAAAAAAAAGGAAAAAAGAGCAATTTTACATTTCAATGGATAGTGATGTTCAGGTATTAACGAAAAACTTCATTCATCAGTATATGAAAGTAATGGATACTTTTTCGGAGGTTGGGTTACTAGGTGCGGTAAGAGATGGTTTTTTTTTGGAGAAAAATATTAATTGTCATATGGAAATAAGAAATAAGGTTGGTTATTATCCCTTCCATGTTATAGTCGGGTGTTGCATTTGTATTAGACCCGAAATATTTGAATATCTGGGCTATTGGAATGAAGAGACATGTGGAGCAGATATTGATATAAGTGCACGCATAAATAAAAGAACGCCTTTTACGACAGGGTTTATTCCTACAATTCAGATTGATCAAACTCAAAGGATTTCCTGTGAAGTATGTTTGATTAGAGAGAAATGTACGCTGATAAAAAAAGGTCAAAATTGTTTTGATCTCTATTACAGTAAGTATTCACACAGTGAATTTGCTAAAATCATGCAGGGTAAAGAAAATGCTTATTTACAGGAGCTATATGCTGAGAAACGTAGTGCATATTGTGCATCAATTCACGATCCAGACTCTATAGAAAATCATATATATAATTATGAAGCTGCTAAAGAAAACTTCCAATTCTTTAAAGAGAATGCAAATTAATTATAGAAAGAGGTGAACAGTATGAAAATATGTTTTTTCTTATCGGCGAATGATAATGCAGTGAGTACATATTCGGATAAATTCATTGCTTTAGGTTTGAAAAAAATGGGGTATGACATTGAAATTATTCAAGATAAAGAAGATAAGTTAAACATACTTAGAAACCCTAATTATTGTGATGCAATATTTTTCCAAAAAACAATTCAATGTATCGGTCATACAAAACAATACATCAGTCACCTAAAGGGGAAAGTTCGTTTAATTCATATTGATGATGACTTTCAAGATATGGTTGTTAAAGAACACATTGATACATTAAATATCACAGATCTTATATTAGTAGGAACGAATCAGCATAGATTGGCCTTAGCTGATTATACAGATACTCCAGTAGAAGTATTTTCTTGCATTGTTGATATTGAAAACTATCCATATAAGTCAGTAAGACAAAAAAACAATAACCCGTTAATAATAAGTTGGCAACAGGGGTGTGCAGATGCATATGTGAAAGAATTTTTAATGATCAAAGAGCCCTTAAATGCATTACATGAAAAATACGGTATTGAACTACATTTGTTTGGATGGCATATGGGAAAGGATTATCCTGATAAAAGACAAGTAGTTTTAGAAGTGTTACCATTTTCGAAATGTATAGAATATCAATCCATTAAAGAATATCTTATTCATATTGTACCTCAAATCGCAAAGTCGGATATTTTTATTATGCCATATAATATGAGGGATAAAGATAGAATTGGAAAAAGTGGCTTTGGGTTAAAGAGGGTCATGTCTTTAGGAATCCCAGTTGTTGCAACGGATTCCATTCATCATAGAAGCATGATTGAAAATGGTGTTCATGGCTTTTTGGCCACAACTGAAGAAGAGTGGTTTGATTATATTAAAGCACTCATTGAAGATGTAAAGTTACGGGAGAGATTTTCATTGAATGCACGAAATCTTATCGAAGAAAAATATAATGAGGCAGCAGTTCTGAAAGGATTTATAAGTGTTGTAAATAAACATTTCTCGATTTTTTGACATCTTTTATGTACGGAAGACGTTATGTGTGGAAAATATTCGGATCAAATAAAAATTCTTGTTAACCAATAGAAAGGATTAACTCCCCTTAGTGGGGAGCTAATTCTTTTAGTTTTTTTAAATATTTCCCATAGTGTTCTTCTTGTGTAAAAAGCTTGGTACGATCATAAATTTTATCTTTATAGTAATCTCTATTAGACAAAGTATGAATCATACTATTAACGAGCTGGTCAATATTTACAGTAGGAAATTCTTCAATTGAAGTAGGAGTACATTCTGCTAACAATGCTGCATCACCAACTAATTCTGGTAAGCTCCCTGTATTTAGTCCTACTAACGGTGTTGCAGTATGAATACATTCTATAACAAGATTTGAACATCCTTCATTTACTTTTAAATGTAAAACCAAGTCTGCAGTTCTTAGAAAACATGGCATTAAATTATAGTCAATTGGATTGTTAAGATCGACAACAGTAATATTTGATAAATTAGCATTTTTTATGCATGCTTCGTCCTGAGAAGTAGCTTTTCCTAATAACCAAAACTCAACTTCATCTATTTCTTTAAATCTTTTTACTACATTTAAGAAAACCTCCATCAATTTAGCAGAGGTATGTGGTGTTCCCCAATGTGCAATAGCTAAAATTATAAGATGATTATTTTGGTATTTAGCAACTTTATAACCATTTCGCTTGAAAATTGAGGTATTTGTACTATTATATATGATTTCTCCATCGGGTTCATTGCCATCATATATGCTTCTAAATAAAACATTTTTAGAAAAGTTACTTTGATACACGATTGAATCTGCATAAGAAGTGAGTTCTTTTAAGTGATCATTTTTTTTGTTAACAAAGTCTTTACTTGGATGATCATAGTATAAATAAATTGCACCAAGTCTTTGAAGGATCTTAATTCCTTGTTCTTTTATTTTTCTTAATTCTTCGATAGTAGATAAATTTGCGATAGAACAAAACACATCAACATCTAAATTAAAACCATATACAATGTCGTGTCCTTTATTTTTACAGTAATAACTAAAGGTGTTAATCCAAGAACGAGCACCTCCGGGACCATTATAATTTGCAGAAAATCCTATTTTCATTGATACACTCCGTAATATACTTAATTTGATAGTTAAGTTGAAACATTCAAATTAAATTGATTATACTATATATATATTAATTTTTTGTATACTATATGAGCGTATTATCAACCATTGAAAGTAAGTCACTTATAAAGTTAGAAACCACCTCAAACTTTTTGTTTGGGCGGTTTCTAGGGCGTTAATGATTGGAATATTTACTATGCTCACTGAAGGGTTTCTTTTAAAAATTTGATTTTTGAGTCAATAGGTGCTATGCCTTCATTAATATATTCAATTTGTTCTAGTTTGCATAAATTTTTAGATAGTAAATAACCCAAAACTACTGCTTGATTTACAATTACTTTTTTAAAATAAGGTGATTGAAATATTGTTTCTAATATCTGGTCATAATTATGATTATTAATATATAAATCTAAAGCGTTGATAAGAGTAAATGTGAATACAAAGGGTGTTTCTCTATACTCTGCTAAAGCAACATTCGTAACTGCGTTTTCTAAAGAAGAAAAATAGAGCAATTTACAATTAATATAATCAAGTGCGATAAACTTTGCTAATTTATTACCATATTGAGGGAAATGCCTTTTGAAGTTAATTAATAATGCGTTCACTTTTTCATTTTCCATTTCATCATCATAGGGGCACATTCTTAAAATTTTTATAGAATTAATGTTTTGCAAGTAATTTAATAATTCAGTGTACTGATATTCTTTTTCTGGATTGGGAAAAACATCATCAATAATAACCAAGTCATAGGCTTCTAAATATCTTTCATCTGTTCTATGAGCAAAGCCATGCCTTGTGACTGAAAACTCGTCATCATATGTAAAGTTTAAGTATTTATTGTAGTCATCAATACATTCTATCGTTTTTAAGTTTCTTGCATAAGCATCCATACCTGACCAAATCCCTTTAGAATGCTTTCGATAAAGTGTCATTGGAGTTCTAATGTAACCCATATCACCAAATTGTGAATAATAAATGTTTAACATCCAATCACCAACAAACATTTCAAATAATTGGTCAGGTATTTGATCTAAATATTTACCTAAATAAAAACCACAAGATATGTTGCCAATTATATATCTAAGAAGTATATAGGGGGTTGTGAAAATGTTGCCTTTAGCTTCTTGCTGCATAGTATACATTTCATATTTTTCATCATCCTCATAGTAGATGACAAGGCTATCAAATGAAAGCGCGCATTCAGGGTGGTTTTCCATAAACTCGATGTGAGTTTGAATTTTGTTTTCATTAACCCAGAAATCATCACCATCTATCAAAGCGGTATACTTACTTCCACGACATGCTTCTAGTAATCGCTTCAAATTTTTAACCATACCTAGGTTAACATTGCTTTTTAAGTACTTAATTGTTATGTTTTCGCCTAATACTGTGTCATTAATATAGTTTTCAATTATATTTGGGGTTTGATCAGTAGACAGGTCCTCACAAATGATGACGTTTAAGTTGAAATCTCCTTTTTGTTTTAATATTGAAGAAAGACATTCAACAATATATTTTTCGTGATTATATGCTAGAACCCCTACATTTACAGTAGGTTTTTCCTGTGTGGTCATATTTTCTATTTCAAGCAAGTTTAAATGTAAATTATTTAGTTTCTTAGCCAGAAGAGCAGCATGATCTATGTTTTTCTGTGTTTTTTCTTGTTTCATGAGGATACCAAAATGACTTGTTTCAAGTAACAGTATGTAATCGTTTTTCATCGTATCATAACAGCTTTTTACAGATTCCCAATCTATAGCATCGAGTATAATAATGCCACCTTCGTTTACGAGTGGTGTATAGTTTGTAATATCCGCTTGTACACATTTACGATCATGATTACCATCAATATGTAGCATGTCGATTCCAATATCCTTAAAGTCAGAAACTGCGAGGGCAGAAGTTTTTCTTATAATTTCAACAACTTGAGAAAGGCCATACTTTTCTTTATTGACTAAGACAGTGTTATACATAGCTTCAAAGTCAACGCCTTCAAGAAAGTTGTTTACCATAATTTTTAGGTTTTCTTCTAAATCGTATTCTTTTGCTTCCGCTAGACTATAAGGATCAATTCCGTAAGCCTTTCCATTGTTGTCTTTAAATGCTTGTCCTACTGAAAACAAACACCTGCCTTTGTAAGCACCAATTTCCACATAGTTTTCCATCTTAAAGTGTGATGCTAAATATGCCATAATATAACATTTAGATAAGGGCGCACCACCTCCATAATCATATAGTGAACGATCACTATTTATCTCTTTAATCCTACTAAATAATTTTTTTTCCCATTTCATTATCAATCCTCTCCTATATTAAAATTTATTAAGGTACATTTTATTATATGCAAAAGCTGTCTTGCTTGGTTCTTAGATATTTAATAATTCAACATTATGCACCCTTATTTTATGGCTTCATAGTATATAATAAATCAAATAAAGGGAGTGTTTAAATGGTTTTAGTGACGGGATGTGCTGGATTTATTGGATTTCACTTATGCCAAAGATTAATAAAAGAGGGTCATCAGATTGTTGGAATTGATAATCTGAATAAGTATTATGATGTCGAGTTAAAAAAAGCACGTTTAGAAATATTAAAAGACAGCACGTCATTCATATTTAAGAAGCTAGACATAACCAACAAAAAGTTGTTAGACCGGCTTTTTAGGAAAAATAAAATAAATAGAGTTTATCATTTAGCTGCTCAAGCAGGAGTAAGATATAGTCTAGTTAATCCAAGTGCATATATAGAAGCAAATATCCAAGGGTTCTTGAATATTTTAGAGGCTTGTAAAGATAATGAGATTCAACATCTTATATATGCTTCATCTAGCTCGGTTTATGGTAGTAATACAGAAATCCCCTTTAGTGTTATGCATAAGGTAGATCATCCAGTTAGTATGTATGCGGCAACTAAAAAAACAAATGAGTTAATGGCATATACATATAGTTATTTATATAGGTTGCCTACAACAGGTTTAAGATTTTTTACAGTTTATGGTCCTTGGGGAAGGCCTGATATGGCTCTCTTTTTATTTGTTGATGCAATTATAAATGATCAACCGATAAAAGTGTTTAATTATGGCAAAATAAAAAGAGACTTTACTTATATAGATGATATTATCGAAAGCTTAGTGAGGCTCCTAGATAAGCCATCTCAAGAGATCTTTCCATATAATGTATATAACATCGGTAATGGGCAACCTGTAGAATTGGAAAAGTTTATAGAAGTTATTGAAAAAGAGATCGGTAAAAAAAGCAAGAAAGATTATAGACCTTTGCAAAACGGAGATGTTCCAATTACTTATGCAGATTGTAAAGAACTTTTTGATGCCATTCAGTTTTCCCCGGAAACAACGATTGAATATGGTGTTAAAAAATTTCTGGATTGGTATAAAAATTATTATGGTATTTCGTAATTTTGGACAACTGGAAAAATAGCTTATTATACTTGGTTTCCAAAGCAATTGAGAACCTTGAAGTTGATATTTTCATATATTGATATAGAGAGAATATGAAAAAATTATTAAAGAGGTGGATATATATGCCCATACAGCTTTTTGTTCCTACCTTTAGAGTAGATGAATGCTTACAAGAGATAAGAGAGTGTTTAGATAAGGGGTGGACAGGCCTAGGCTATAAAACGGTTGAGTTTGAAGAGAAGTGGAAGGCTTTTACAGGAATGTCACATGCTCACTTTGTTAATTCTGCAACTGTAGGACTTCATTTAGCAGTTAAAATATTTAAAGATGAGCTGGGATGGAAAGATGATGATGAAATAATTTCCACCCCAATCACCTTCATATCAACGAACCATGTGATTACCTATGAAAAGCTTAAAGTGATTTTTGCAGATGTTGATGAATCACTGTGTTTAGACCCAATCGATGTTGAAGAGAAAATAACAGATAAAACAAAAGCAATTATATATGTTGGCATTGGCGGTAACAGTGGTAAGTATAAAGAAATTGAAATGCTACGTAATAAATACAATCTAAAACTCATTCTGGATGCAGCGCATATGGTAGGGACAAAGCTTGACGGTGAGAATATAGGTATGGAAGCAGATGCCACTGTTTATTCCTTTCAAGCAGTAAAAAATTTACCTACTGCAGATTCTGGAATGCTTTGCTTCAAAGATGAGAAAAGGGATCAAATAGCAAGAAAACTATCATGGCTAGGTATAAATAAGGACACCTATCTTAGAAGTAATGAGAATGGCGATTATAGGTGGAAATATAATGTTGAATATATTGGTTACAAGTATCACGGAAATTCAATTATGGCTAGTATTGGACTTGTTCAATTGAAATACCTTGAGGAAGACAACAAATATAGAAAACAAATTGCAAGCTGGTACGATGAAGGCTTCAGACCCTATAAAAATTTGATTAGATCTATACCAATAGCTAAGGGGTGTGAGTCATCAAGACATCTATATATTATTGAAGTGGATGAACGAGATGCATTAATGAAAACACTCAATGATCATGAAATATATCCAGGTGTACATTATATTGATAATACAACATATTCTATGTATTCTTATGCAGCAGGTAGCTGCCCAAAAGCTAATTATATGAGCGAGCATATTTTATCATTGCCCCTTCATTTAAGATTGACAAAACAGGATGTTGACAAGGTTGTAGAAATAGTCATTAAGAGTGTACAAGTAGGTGGAAAACAAGGGACTTGAAATATTTAAAATATAAGGAGAATGAAAGAGTGATGTTTAATGGATAATCCCAAAATAAGTGTTGTTATACCGTCCTTTAATCATGAAAAATATATTGCCCAAGCAATTGAGAGCGTTTTATTTCAAACGTTTGGAGATTTTGAGTTGTTAATTGGGGATGATTGCTCAAAAGATCAATCGAGAGAAATTATCAATAATTATAAGGATTCCCGTATAAAAACATATTTTTTAGAAGAACATTTAGGAGCGGTAGAAATCTTAGAGTTTCTAATTCGTCAGTCAAAAGGTGACGCAATTGCGCTACTCAATTCAGATGATTATTGGTTACAAGGAAAACTAGAGAAACAATATGAAATAATTCAGACTCATCCTGAATTAGGGGCCTGTTTTACTTGGGCTGATATTATTGATGAAAACAATACGAAAAGCAATGATTTGCTGTTTGCAGATTTATTAAAACATAAAAATCGAAGCCAAGGTAAATGGCTACAGAGGTTTTTCTACAAAGCTAATTGCCTTTGTCATCCAAGTATATTGATAAATAAAAAAGTTTATAATGAATTGGGCTATTATAAACATTATTTGCGGCAACTACCAGATTTAGATATGTGGGTTAGGCTGATTAAAAAATATCCGATTCATATGCTCGAAGAAACCTTGGTTATTCATCGTAGGCATGGTTCGAATTCAAGTGCGTATACGAACGAAAATTTAATAAGAGGGAAAAATGAATTATATTTCATATATAATACCTTCTTTGATAACATAAGTGATGAAATATTTTTAGAAGGGTTTGAGGAAAAACTTATAAATAACTCAGCTATCCAACATGAAGAACTCATATGTGAACAAGCATTTTTATTACTTAATAATCCAATCTGTGAAAATGTATGTAAGAGAATTGGCTTAAATAAGCTAGCATACTTACTACAAAATAAAGAAACAAGAAGCATTTTAAAAGATAAATACGGTTTTACAATGAACGATTTTTTTGAATTAATGGCAAAAAATCATATAACCTGTTAGAGATAGAAATAACTATTGAAACTTAGATGGTCTTAATTTTAATAAAAAAGAAGGTGAATAAATGGAAGACATAATTATTTTTGGATCAGGTGGACAGGCAAAGGTAATCATCGATATTATCTTAAATCAAAAGAAATACAACGTGATAGGATTGGTTGACCCCTATAAAGATATGAATGAGTTGCAGTTTGGTTATCGCATTCTAGGAAATAGTAAAGATTATTTGATTTTGAATAAAGTTTATGGAGGTATAGTAGCGATTGGTGATAATTGGGTTAGATATGAGACTACACAATTTATTAAAAACATAAATGCTAATTTCCAATTTGTAAGCTGTATTCATCCGAATACAACAATTGGAAGAAATGTAAAGATTGGAGATGGCACAGTAATTATGCCAGGTGCAGTTGTAGGTTGTGAGACAAAGATTGGTGACGGGTGTATTGTCAATACATTAGCTTCTATTGATCATGATAGTAGTATTGGTAATTTTGTATCGATAGCCCCTAATGCAGCAACTGGTGGTGGAGTCATAATTGATAATTATACAGCGATTGGACTTGGGGCTAATATTATCCATAAAATTCATATAGGAGAACACACTGTAGTCGGTGCAGGTTCTACAGTAATCAATCATATACCTTCATATGTTGTATCATTTGGAACACCATGTAAAGTAATAAGAGAAAGGATAAAAGGTGATGAATATTTATGATTTATGTTACAAAGACCTATTTACCTGAGATGAAAAAATATATTGAATACTTACATAAAATATATAATTCAAAATGGATAACAAATAATGGTGAATTTGTAAGGGAGTTAGAGAATAAGTTAATAAAATACTTAGGAGTTAAAAATATCTTGTTAGTTGCAAATGGAACATTAGCACTTCAAATAGCATATAAGGCATTAGAGCTTTCAGGAGAAGTAATAACAACACCTTTTTCCTTTGTCGCAACAACAAGTAGCTTAGTATGGGAAGGGTTAACGCCCGTATTTGCAGATATTGATAGTGATACCTTGAATATTGATCCTAAAATAATTGAAAATAAAATCTCGAAACAGACAAGTTGTATTGTTCCAACACATGTTTTTGGTAATGGTTGTGATGTTGAAAGTATAGAAAAATTATCAAAACAATATAACCTTAAGGTAATTTATGATGGAGCCCACGCATTCGGTATCCAATATAAAAACAATAGTATTCTTAATTATGGAGATATATCCATTATTAGTTTTCATGCAACCAAACTCTTTCATACAATAGAAGGTGGAGCACTTATTATTAATAATGATACTTTATATGAGAAAGTAAAAATGATGATTAATTTTGGACTTAATAGTAATGACGAAGTGAGTGTATTAGGTATTAATGCTAAAATGAATGAATTTGAAGCTGCTATGGGGCTTTGTGTACTAGAGGATATAGATAGAATTATTGAAAATAGGAAGAAAATTTATGATTATTATATGGACTATTTAGTTAATTGTTCACATGTTAAATTACAGAAGCATAATGAGTTTTGTAATATGAATTATGGGTATTTTCCAGTTGTTTTTGACTCAGAAGAAGTTGTAAAAATAGTTATTGATAAGCTGAAAGATCATCAAATTATACCTAGAAGATATTTTTATCCATCACTCGATAAATTACCATATGTTAAATCTTCTGATAGTCCAATTTCAAATGATATTGCATCAAGAATTTTATGCTTACCGATATACGAAGCGCTTGAGCTAAAAGAATCCGAAAGAATAATAAACCTAATATTGAACTGCATAAAGAGTTCTTAATTGATAGGAGGGATTTAGTTTATGAACGATGCACTTCAAAAAAAATTAATTATAATGGATGACTTATTCCCTTGCCTAAAGACTGGATTTAGAGTTTCGGAATACAATTATTATCTTAATAGGTATCCTAATTGTGAGTTGTATTCAAATGTATATACTACTTACATCAATGAATATGCTATGGTTTATCCTCAATACTTAAATAAAATTAAACCAGCGGAAATATTTGACTACGCTAGGAAAGATTACTCATTAATTTATACTGTTTTCATAAATGGTATTTTAAAGTATTTAAATATGATTCAAGCTACAAATACTCCTTTTGTTTTTACACTATATCCTGGAGGGGGATTCTGGCTAAATGATCCTATGGTGGATAGTAAACTTTCAAATGTGTTTCAATCTCCATTGTTTAGAAAGGTTATTGTTACACAAAAAAGAACCTATGAGTATCTTATAGACAATAGGTTTGTTACACCTGAAAAAGTGGAGTTCATCTATGGGATGGTACCACATCCAGAATACTTTGATCAAACAATACCAAAAAAATTTTACAAGAAAGGCAAAACAACTTTTGATATTTGTTTTGTCTCTCACAAATATATGTCAAAGGGAATCGATAAAGGATATGATGTTTTTATTGATGTATGTAAATATCTTGCAATTGACACTGAAAATATTAGATTTCACGTAGTAGGAAACTATGATGATAAGGATATTGATATTAGTGATATTCGAGATAAAATAACATTTTATGGTTTGCAAAATATGGACTTTTTCCGAGAGTTTTATTCAAGAATGGATATGATTATTTCACCAAATAGTTCTTTTGTATTGGTTCCAGGAAAAAACTTTGATGGTTTTCCAACAGGATGTTGTATTGATGCATTATTAAATGGTGTTGGATTAATCTGTACTGATGATCTAAATCAGAATATTGAATTTGAGCATCAGAAAGATATTGTCTTAATAACACGAGACGTTAAAACTATTATTGATATTGTTAAATACTATTACGATTCTCCAGAAAAATTGTATGAGTTATCTGCACTAGGTCAACTTAAAGCAAAAAAAATATTTGATTTTAATATGCAAGTACAAAAAAGAGCTGCTGTTATTGAGTCAGCAATGAAATGACCTATAAAGTCAAACATATATATTTATACTTGTGTTAATTGGATGATGTATAATATACTTATATCATACGATTAACACTTTATCGATGTAGTAGCAGTATTTACCAGAGGGAATATTGTATTTCAGCGTATTTTTAAAAATTAACAGCTAGTTTTTTTAGCTATTAATTATGTATAATTATTAATAGACACATGTCCATAATAAAGCATTTCATTATGAAATATAATTATTAATGGATAGTAAACAAATCTAAAATAATTATAGGGAGGGTATTTTAATGAACTATAAGAAAAGTATGCTTGTTGGACTAATAATCAGTGTTTTAGTTTTATCTGTAATTGTTGGGTGTACAAATAATAAAATTGGTAATCAAATACTAGACAAACCTGAAGCAGAAGATGTTACAATAATTGAAGACAATGGAAGTATCATACTTGCAACAACTACTAGCACACAAGATAGTGGACTACTCGATTATATACTGCCAAGATTCAAGGAAGAAACAGGAATTGAGGCTAAAGTTGTTGCTGTTGGTACTGGTAAAGCAATTCAGATGGGCGTAGATGGAGAAGCAGATGTATTATTGGTTCATGCAAAAAGTAGTGAAGAAGAGTTCGTAAAGTCAGGCCATGCTGATGCAAGATTTGATGTTATGTACAATGACTTTGTTTTAATAGGTCCTGAAAATGATCCTGCAGGCTTAGTAGAAAAGGGTGATGTTATATCAGCGCTAGCTTTATTGAGCGAAGGGAATTATGTGTTTGTTTCAAGAGGTGACGATTCTGGAACACATAAAAAAGAGTTAGGCATTTGGAAGGATGCTAAAATAGAGCCAGTAGGTGATTGGTATATCTCCGCTGGAAAAGGTATGGGTGACGTTATTCAAATGGCTGATGAAATGGTTGGATATACTTTATGTGATCGAGCTACTTATCTTGCTATGAGAGATAATGTTGATTTGAAAATAGTTGTAGAGAGTGATTTGGCACTATTAAATCAATATGGCGTTATGGCTGTAAATCCAAATAAGAATAAAGAAATTAATGGTGAAGGTGCTATGACCTTTGTGGATTGGATATTATCAGAAAAGACACAAAAGCTTATTGGTGAATATGGAAAAGAAGAATTTGGACAAGCATTATTTATACCGAATGCCAAGAAATAAATCATCGATCATTGGAGGTGTAGTATGGGATATATAATGGAAGGCGTTAAAGAAGCTTTTAATCTTCTATTATCTTTAGATCGTGAAATATATTCAATTATATTACTGTCTATATTCGTTTCCTTTACTTCAACCATTATTTCAGCTGTAATAGGTACACCGATTGGCTTGTTTTTAGCACTTAAGAAATTTAAACTAAAAAAAATGGTTACTAGACTATTGTATACTTTTATGAGCTTGCCTCCGGTTGTGGTAGGTTTATTTGTAGCAATTATCATTTCAAGAAGAGGACCACTTGGGCACCTCGGATTGTTATTTACGCCAAGTGCAATGATTATTGCCCAGACATTGCTAATAACGCCAATCATTATGGGTATAACGTTTAACAATGCCAAAGAGCAAGGGCAGGAGATAAGGCAAATATGTATGACCCTTGGTGGTAATCGATGGGATACATTAATTCTGCTGATTAAAGAAATGAGAATAAGCATACTTATTGCAATTGTTACAGGATTTGGTAGAGCCATATCAGAAGTAGGTGCTGTTATGCTTGTAGGAGGCAATATTCTCGGACATACTCGAGTTATGACAACATTTATTGCTATGAATAATAGTATGGGGAATTATTCGATGTCTATTGCTATGGGTACTGTATTGCTTGTGATATCATTTATTGTTAATTCTATATTATACAAATATGTAGTAGGAGATTAACATGGAAATCAATATAAACGGTCTGATGAAGGATTATGGAGAACGAACAGTGTTAAATATTGAGTCCCTTTTATTTGAAAGCAATAAGCTTTATGGGATCATTGGACCCAATGGTGCAGGAAAGAGTACGCTTCTGCGAATTATTTCAGGGCTAGAACAAAGCACTAAAGGAGAAATACTGTATAATGGGTGTGTCTTGAATAAACCAATATTAAAGCACATCACTTTTATGAGCCAAAGACATTATCTATTAAAAACGACTGTGTTTAATAATATTGCGTATCCATTAACACTTAGAAAATATCATAAAAAAATCATTGAAAATATGGTTGATGAAATAATGATGGACTTACAGCTGTTTGAACTAAAAGATCAACTCGCCATTAGTTTGTCAGGTGGTGAAGCTCAAAAGGTAGCATTAGCGCGAGCATTAATATTTGAACCACAGTTGCTTTTGTTAGATGAGCCAACTGCCAATATCGATCCAAATTCCATTAAACTTATCGAAAAATTGATATTAAAGAGAAATAAGGAAAAAAAAGGAACGACTTTAATGATTACTCATAATATGGAACAGGCAAGAAGATTATGTGATGAAGTTGTTTTTATTGAAAATGGGAAATTAAAAGTACAAGGAAAAGAAAAACAGGTGCTTGTATAGCATAAAATTAAGTAGGGAGGCGTATTATGTATTCAGTTGGAATAATTACTGCAAGCGATAAAGGTTCTCGTGGTGAACGAGAAGATCTAAGTGGGAAGTTAATAGAAACAATCATGAAAGATAGAGGATATATCATAAAAAGAACTGTAATGCTCCCTGATGAACAAGAGGTATTGAGCAATGAAATGATCTATATGTCAGATGAGTTAAATATCAATTTAATTTTAACAACTGGTGGAACGGGTTTTAGTCATCGAGATGTCACGCCAGAAGCAACCTTAATAGCTATACAAAAGCAAGCACCTGGTATTTCAGAAGCAATCAGATATAATAGTTTGCAAATAACACCAAAGGCAATGCTATCTAGAGGTATTTCGGGGATTAGAGGAAATACGCTTATCATTAATTTGCCAGGCAGTCCAAAAGCAGTTAAGGAATCCTTATCCTTTATACTCGAACCATTATTTCATGGTTTAGAAATACTAGCTGGAGATACATCTGAATGTGGTCAACCAATGGAGAATAAATAAAGAACATCTTAAGATAAATTTTGTTTATAAATTCAAGAGAGAAGAGAGACAACACTATGGAGTTCTTTAATGTACTATCTGTTCAAGAAGTCAATTTAATAATAGAAAAGTTAGCGAAAGAATATTCAATTGGTACAGAAGCTGTAGACTTAATTAACGCAGTAGATAGAATCATAGCCAAGGATTATTTTTCGACAGTTAACTTACCACAATTTAATCGTTCAACTGTGGATGGTTATGCTGTTATTTGCAACGATGTTATGGGCGCATCAGAAGCTATGCCGAGCTTTTTAGAATGTGTCTCAGAAGTGAGCATGGGACAAAGCACAGATTTAATTGTTAAGAAGGGACAAGCGGTATATGTTCCAACTGGCGGAATGGTGCCAAGTGGTGCTGATGGCATGGTTATGATTGAATATGTTCAAAAACTCGACGAGCAAACACTATTAATTCATAAACCAATTGCACCAGGAGAAAATATTACATTTATCGGAGATGATTTGCGAGAAGGAGATCTTGTTGCACCAAAAGGCAAGAAAATTACAGCTTATGATGTTGGCTTACTTGCAGCAATTGGTAAAGGAGAAATTCAAGTTTATACTAAACCTAGATTTGCAATTCTCTCAACTGGAGATGAAATTATTGACATTCATGAAACTCAAAACTTAGGGCAAATTAGAGAGATTAATGGCTATGCACTCTGTGCGCTAATTCAGCAAATAGGTGGTGAGGTCATAAAGAAAATTATTGTTAAAGATGATTTCAATAAATTAAAAGCAGAACTTACGAAGACAATTGAACAAGCTGACATTGTATTAATTTCAGGGGGAAGTTCAGTTGGAGCTAGAGACTATACAAAGCAAGTTATTGAGTCCTTTGAAAAAGGTGAAGTGCTCGTTCACGGAATTTCTATTAAGCCTGGAAAGCCTACGATCCTTGGGAAAATTAATAATAAACTAGTTTATGGACTACCAGGTCATCCAGCATCTGCTCTAATCATTTTCAATATATTTGTTAAAAGTTATATGTACCAAATCTTAAATAGATCATTAAATTCATTTAATGTAATTGCGGCCATTGATAGTAACGTACATTCTTCACCAGGAAAAGAGACGTATCAAATGGTTCAGCTAATGAAAAAGGATAATGAATGGAGAGCCATTCCTCTTTATGGCAAATCAGGAATGATGACATTGCTTTCTAGAGCATCCGGATATATTCGTATATCAGATGAGAAAGAAGGTTTAATGAAAGGCGAGCAAGTTGATGTTTACTTGTTTCAGGAGGTGGACTTATAAAATGCGTAGTGAAAATGGAATTGATCATCAAAAGGTAGCGCAACAATCAAGAAGTATTTACATATCTAATTTACCGATAGAAGAAGCCATTAGTTTATATACTAAGGCGTTATTTCCTACGCTTAATACGGAAGAACCCATTCGAAAAGATTCCATCGTTCGAAAAGTTGAATTACTAGCGGTAGATATGGCATTATTTAGAACTACTTCAGAAGCAGTGTTTGCTGAAATATCATCACCACATTATCATTGTTCAGCTATGGACGGTATAGCCGTTCTTGCAGCTGATACGTATGGAGCTTCTGAAAGGACACCTAAAAGCCTTCAAGAAGGCATTCACTTTCATTATATAAACACAGGAAATCCAATGTTAGAAAATACAGATAGTGTAATAATGATTGAAGATGTTTCAGAAGTAAGTACTGGGGTTATTCAAATAATTGCACCTGCATATCCATGGCAACATGTTAGGCCTGTTGGGGAGGACATTGTTCAAGGGGAAATGATCCTACCTTCAAATCATACGATTAGGCCAGTTGATATTGGTGCGCTTTTGTGTGGCGGCGTAGATGTAGTGAAGGTCTTTGCAAAAACTAAAGTAGGAATATTGCCAACGGGTACAGAAATTGTTCAAAATATTCGTGATCTTACATATGGTAAAATTATTGATTCTAATTCAAAGGTATTTGAAGGCTTAATCATTGAGTCTGGTGGATTACCCATAATATATACACCAGCTGAAGATAATAGGCAAATTTTGAAAGAAGCAATCCAAAAGGGCATTAGAGAAAACGACCTATTAATTATAAATGCTGGATCTTCAGCGGGTTCAAAAGATTTTACTGTAGATATTATTCGTGAGCTAGGCACAGTAGTAGTCCACGGCGTTGGGTTGAAGCCTGGAAAACCAACAATATTAGGCATTATTAATGGGAAAGGTGTTATTGGGATTCCAGGTTATCCTGTATCTGCCTATTTTGCTTTCGATACGTTTGTGAAGCCAATTCTTGAATTGTATTCAGGGCTAAAAAGTGAAACAAATTATATTGATGCAATTTTATCCCAAAGAGTCGTATCTTCCTTTAAGCATCAAGAGCTTGTAAGAGTAACCCTTGGAGAAGTGAAGGGGTTACTTGTCGCAACACCTTTAAATAGAGGTGCGGGCGCAACGATGAGCTTAGTACGTGCCGATGGGGTTCTATCCATCCCCAGATTGTCAGAAGGCATTGAAGGTGGAGAAAAAGTTAGAATTGCGCTATTGAAAAAGTTAGATGAAATTGTGAATAGATTGGTTTTAATTGGTAGTCATGATTTGATTTTAGATTTGATCGCTGATCAGATGCCACTTACTTCTGGTCATGTAGGTAGCTTGGGTGGTATCATGTCGATGAAGCGTTCGGAATGCCACATATCTCCCATTCATTTAATTGATGAAAAATTAGGAACGTATAATGTTTCCTATATAAAAAAATATTTCCCTTCAAATTCGATGGCAATTATTAAAGGTGTAAAAAGGCTTCAAGGCTTAATGGTTCAAAAAAGTAATCCGAAGAATATTCAAGGCTTTAATGATTTGATAAGGGAAGATGTATCCTACGTTAATCGACAACGGGGTTCAGGAACAAGAATGTTACTTGACTACGAGCTTAAAAAACTACAATTAGACGCAGATAAAATTATAGGTTACAATAGAGAAATGACGACACATATGACTGTTGCGGTAACGGTTAAATCTGGAGGAGCAGATACTGGACTGGGGGTATTTTCAAGTGCAAAAGCGATGGAACTAGATTTTATACCTGTTGGTTATGAAGAATATGACTTTTTAGTTCCTGTAGCATACCTTCGCGATAGCCGGGTTTTAAGATTTATTGAAATATTAAAGTCAGAAATCTTTAGAGACAAATTAAACGTAATCGGAGGGTATGAATTAGATCATCCTGGTGAAATATTGGAGGTGGGTAATTGATATGAAAGATTCCTATGGTAGAGAAGTAAATTATTTGCGATTATCCATTACAGACAGATGTAATTTAAGGTGTAAATATTGTATGCCAGAAGGTGGTATAGAAAAACTTGAGCATGACGCTATTTTGTCCTTGGAGGAAATTGATGAAATTGTAGGTGAATTTGTAGAATTGGGCATTAACAAAGTTCGACTTACAGGTGGGGAACCTCTTGTTAGAAATGGAATTATCTCACTAATTGAGAAAATTAGTCGTCATTCTGGTATTACTGATTTAGCATTAACAACGAACGGGATTCATTTAAAGGCAATGGCAAAGGATTTGAAAAACGCAGGATTAACACGGATAAATGTTAGCCTAGATTCCTTAAATGATAAAAAATATGCTACCATGACGAGGGGCGGTAAATTACAGGATGTCCTTGAAGGTATTGAAATGGCCAAGAAAGTTGGATTAACGCCAATTAAGTTGAACGTGGTACTAATTGGCGGCTTTAACGATGATGAAGTAGAGAACTTTGTAGCATTAACAAAAGATGAATCAATTGATGTCAGGTTTATTGAATTAATGCCAATAGGTGAAGTAGCTAGTTGGTCGTTACATAATTTTTTATCCAATGACTATGTTCTAAAAAAAGTACCTAGTTTAAGGAAAATAACTGCTTCAGAACCTGCATCACCAGCGGCATACTATCAGTTACCAGGTGGAAAGGGTAGGGTTGGTCTAATAAGTCCGATTTCATGTAAATTTTGTGATACTTGTAATAGGATAAGACTTACCTCAGAAGGTCAATTAAAATACTGCTTACACTCAAATGAAGAATTTGATTTGCGTACGGTTTTAAGAAACAAAGGTTCCTTAAGAGAAATAATTGAACATTCAATTTCACAGAAACCACTTGAGCACTCAATTGAAGAAGGTAATTTTGTTTCGAAAAATATGGTCCAAGTAGGTGGATAACTATTGGAGGTATTATAATGTCATTTACTCATTTTAATGATGATGGAAGAGCCTATATGGTCGAAGTTACAGGAAAAGAAGATACTTCAAGAACAGCAGTAGCTTACGGTACAATATATATGAAACCAGAAACAATAGAAGCGATTAAACAGGAACGTATTAAAAAAGGAGATGTCCTTTGTGTTTCGCAAGTTGCGGGTATTATGGGCGCTAAAAAAACAAGTGAAATCATTCCTATGTGTCATCCATTAATGCTTACGGGTGTAGACCTTCACTTTAAAGTTGAGAAGAATTATATTCAGATTGAAGCAGAAGTTACGACCATAGGAAAGACAGGTGTTGAAATGGAAGCTTTAACTGCCGTTTCAATTGCTACTTTAACAATTTATGATATGTGTAAAGCGATTGACAAGGAAATGGTCATTGGGGATATTAAGTTGATGAAAAAAACAGGTGGAAAATCAGGAGACTATTTGAAGGAGGACTGTTAAATGAGTGGAGCTATAGGAAAGGTAATTGCAGTTAATATAAGTGAAAAAAAAGGTGTTATTAAGGAGTCTATTCCACAAGGATATTTTCAAGAGGATCATGGCTTAGTTGGAGATGCCCATGCTGGAAAATGGCATAGACAAGTTAGTCTATTAGCTCAAGAAAGCATAGATAAAATGACCAATATAGGCATTGAAGGTTTATGTAGTGGAAAATTTGCAGAAAACATAACAACAGAAGGGTTGATACTCCATGAACTTAAGGTTGGAACAAGGTTGAAAATTGGAGATACAATTCAAGAGGTTTCTCAAATAGGCAAGGAATGTCATAGTGGATGTGCAATTAAAGTGCAAGTAGGGCAATGTATTATGCCTAAAGAAGGTATTTTTACTCGGGTTATTAAAAGTGGAGACATTAAGGTTGGAGATTCTATTATTTCAGTAGAAGCAATTGATTGAAGATAAAGATTATGATAAAATATAGAGTATAAACAAGTGAATACCATATCCGAGTTAATCGTTCTAAAGTCGAAGACCATGAACATTAACCAATGGGTTTTACAGGAAACTGTGGAGCCTCCCGAATTTGGAAAGGATTGGAAATAAATGGACCATTTATTTTTAACTACAGTAACCTGCAATAACCTTTTGGTATATTGCGCCAAATTGAAAGGAGGCTATTTTTATGTTCGGTTATCAAGGTAAGATTTTAAGAATTGATCTATCTACAGGTACTACAAAAATTGAGGCGTTAGATGAAGCGTTAGCCAAAAAGTACATAGGAGGTAGAGGATTAGGTACAAAAATTTATGCAGATGAGGTATCACCAGAAATCGATGCTTTAAGTGCAGAAAACAAAATATTATTTGTGACAGGTCCTTTGACTGGAACGAAAACACCAACAGGAGGAAGATATATGGTAGTAACCAAATCTCCTCTTACAGGCACAATTGCTTCCTCTAACTCAGGTGGATATTGGGGGCCAGAACTAAAATTTGCTGGTTATGACCTTATCATAGCTGAAGGAAAGGCAGATAAGCCAGTTTATATCATGATTGAAGATGATAAAATTGAAATAAGAGATGCTAGCCATTTATGGGGTAAGGTTGTGTCAGAAACAACGAAAATTCTAGAAGGAGAAACACCAGAAAAGTCTAGAGTCCTAACAATTGGCCCTGCAGGTGAAAAGTTATCGAAAATGGCATCTGTTATGAATGATTTATCTCGAGCAGCTGGTCGTTCAGGAGTTGGTGCTGTTATGGGTTCAAAAAACCTTAAAGCTATAGTTGTTAGAGGCACAGGAACGGTTCCAGTAGCAAGTGAAGAAGCACTTAAACAAGTCGTTAAAGAATGTACGATAAAGATTAAAGAAAATGGTGTTACTGGTCAAGGTTTACCTGCATATGGAACTGCGGTTCTTGTTAATATTATTAATGAAAATGGTGTTTTCCCAACCAATAATTTTCAAACCTCACAATTTTCTAAAGCAGAAGAAACGAGTGGTGAATTATTAGCAGAAAAATACTTAGTGAAAAAAGATCCTTGTTATAGATGTCCGATTGCATGTGGACGTTACTGTAAAGTAGATGATATTGAAGGTGGTGGACCAGAATACGAAACCATTTGGGCTTTTGGCGGAGATTGCGGTGTATCAGATATGGGTTCAGTTATTAAGGCAAATTATTGGTGTAATGAAATGGGTCTAGATACAATATCTACAGGTGCAACGATTGCAGCGGCGATGGAATTATATCAAAAGGGATATATAAAAGATGAAGATTTAAATGGACTTTCTTTAGAATTTGGTAATGCTGATGCAGTAGTAGCATGGACTAAACTCATAGGTATGAGAGAAGGCTTTGGTGATAGGATGGCTGATGGATCTTATAGATTAACGGATAGCTATGGTGTACCTGAGCTATCCATGTCAGTAAAAAAACAAGAGCTACCAGCATACGATCCAAGAGGTATTCAAGGGCAAGGCTTACAATATGCAACTTCTAATCGTGGTGGTTGTCATGTTAGAGGTTACTTGATTTCTCCAGAGATTCTTGGCTTACCAGAGAAATTAGACCGTTTTTCTCTTGAAGGAAAAGCAGGTTGGGTAAAAATATTCCAAGACCTTACTGCATTTATAGATGCATCTGGCTTATGTTTATTTACTTCCTTTGCTATGGGTGGCGGAGATTATGCTTCAATGATTAATGCAGTTATTGGAACAGATTGGACTGCTGAAGATATATTAATGGCAGGAGAAAGAATATGGAACATTGAAAGATTATATAATCTTGAAGCAGGTATTGATCCATCTCAAGATACATTGCCTAGTAGATTGTTGAAAGATCCTATTGTGGCAGGTCCTTCAGAAGGAAACGTGGCAAGATTATCAGAATTATTGCCAGAATATTATTCCCTTCGTGGTTGGGGAAGTGACGGCATTCCTACACAAGAAAGAAAGACTTTGTTAGGAGTTTAAGTTAAGGATATATCATATAAGGGCTTCGAAAGAAGCCCTTATTGTTTCTCAAGAGCTATAATTTTCAGCATAATGAATTGGAAAAGTGGCATATATGTAGGAAGTATTGTAGCTGCGAACTTTCTTGATTAGGAAAGGAGGCTTATAATGTCTATTGAAAAGATTTATTTAGAGCTTACAAATAGGTGCAATTTAAATTGCGCCATGTGTTATAGAAAAGCATGGGATTATGAAACGAAGGATATGGAAAGGTTCGTATTAGAAAAATGTCTTAAAGAAATTAGCGAGATGAATCATGTCAAGGAGGTAGTCCTCGGAGGTATAGGAGAGCCAACCTACTGTGAAGAAATTGAGCAGGTGATGAGAACGTTAAAAGATAAATATTTGACATTAACGACGAATGGGACAATTATGCATCAATCTATGCTTGAAGATATTGTAGATTGTGTTGACCATTTGGTTGTATCAATTGATGGAAATCATGAAGTGTTTTTCTCTATTCGCCAATTTTCATTAAATGAGATCATACATAATATTAAGGCGTTAAATGATCTAAAAAAAGCAAAAGCAAGTAAAACGCCAACTATTTCAATACAGATGGTGCTTTCAGCTAATAATCAAGATCAAATGCATGAAATTATTGATATAGCTGAAATAATGGAAGCTTCACAGGTGATTTTTTCAAACATTCTTCCTGCAACTTTGGAAGATAGTCAGCTAGTTCTTTATGAAAAATATGAGAATGTTGAGGTGGCGAATCTTTTTAAACCAATACGAAACTATGCTTTTAGAAAAGGAATAGAGGTTAAGCTACCAGCCTATCAATTAAAGACAGAAAGAAGATGCAGGTTCATCGAGGATCAAACACTGGTGATTACTGCTTCTGGCGATATTTCGCCATGCTATCGCTTTTCACATAACGGTTCTGAGGTTGTATTTGGTAGAAAAAAAGAAGTAATGGCCCATTCGTTTGGTAATGTTAAAGAAAACTCACTACAAGAAATATGGGAAAGTCCTTCATATGAGATGTTTCGATCAACAGTATATAACAATCATTATCCTTCATGTATTGACTGTGATTTAGTGGATGGATGTGACATGGTTCGTTCCACAACTGCAGATTGTTATGGGGTATCGCCTTCTTGCGCTGACTGCTTATGGTCACGGAAGATCATATATTGTGTTTAAACTAATGAAGGAAGTCCCACACTTCTTTAAGTAGGGTAACTTACTTCTGAAATTAGCGGGAGGTTTATCTATGCAAATTAAAGTTAGATTATTTGCTACACTTAGGGAAGGACGTGGCAAAGAAATGTTTTTAGAATTGGAAGAAGGCCAGATGCCGCAAGATATTATTGAGAAGCTCCAAATTCCAGTGGAGGATGTTGCAATATTATTAATCAATGGTCGTGATGGACAGCTGAATACAAAACTTATATCCACAGATGTTGTATCCATATTCCCACCAGTCGGAGGAGGTTGATTCGTACGTTATACACGAAATAGATCAACAAAAGGCTTATGGGAGAAACGTATGATAATAGAAGAGAAGTTTTTAGAAATGAGAGGCATGAGAAGGCAAGAGATTATTGATTATTTCATAAGCTTAGATTTTTTAGCATGCGATTTATCAACATTTGTAGGAGAACATCTTAGAATTGAGGTAGGAGAAGAAGTCTTTGTGAAAATGGGATCTCTTAGTATTCCTGCAACGAGCATTAAATTTAGCGGAGAGAAAGATGTTGTTGAAAAGGTTTTGTATTGGTTCAGATTAAGATTTTTAACTGCAGGTGGATGA
Source organism: Firmicutes bacterium HGW-Firmicutes-7 (assembly GCA_002841375.1). GTDB lineage: Bacteria > Bacillota > Clostridia > Lachnospirales > Vallitaleaceae > HGW-1. The sequence goes on from PGZO01000005.1 coordinate 200,283, forward strand.
TAAGAAAAAGAGGTAAACTGTACCATGTAGGTTAGACACAGAAAAAGAGGTCGTGTTTAGCTTACAGGGTGAAGTTTACCTTTTGTGGTGTTTTTGAACCGATTATGTATGTGTTTTTTTGAACTGATTATGTATGTGTAAACGGGGTCAGTATTTTTATTAGATATTGGTTCTGGCAACTCGACATGGGGTTAGTTCTATCCCATCATTGGCCGTCCATGTCCAAATGATAGGAACGCTCGCTCCTGCACGCTTAGAACTAACCCCATATCAAATTGCTAGATGGCTATAGCAAGTATTTCATAAAAATACTTCGCCATTGATTAAAAAACCCAAGACGTTGCACGCTACCTTAAAACTAACAGTTCAGAGGGTTATTCGCGTCAAAGCTTGCGATACATAGTTTTTTTAGTATCCTAATGTCTCCCCAACGAGGATTACTTTAATACGTTTAGGGATTCTTGAAAATCTAGTTGTAACAATTTGGCAACATAGGCACTCATCCTGTAAACAATCATTACATTTGCCTGTTTTTGAACAAGGCGTGTCGCTATTAATTCTTAGTGCATTTGGTGGTGTAGCAAAATTTCTAATTCGAGCAACAGCCCCTTGCTCGTCAGGGACAATTTTATTCATTCCTGCAATTATTATAACATTTTTTGGCCCATAAATTAACGCAGCAACTCGATTACCGTTACCGTCTATATTAACAAGCTCACCATTTAAGGTTATTGCATTCGCGCTCATTAAATAATAGTCAACATCAAAGGCTTTAAGATAGATTTCTCTAACTTCTTCGGGCGATTTGGCTTCTTTTCTGTCAATAAGCGTGTAGTTATGCTTCTTAAGCTCGTCTAATAGGCCTATTTCAGTAATTGTTACTGAACCTCCCCAGGATATGACACTAGGGCTATCCATTAGCTCAATTGCTAAATTCTTTGCCTCCTCAGAGGTGCTACAATAAAAGCCAGGCATATTTCTTTGTGCAAGTTTCTTAATAATTCCCTCTGCCTGAATTTGGTAAAAATCTTTTTTAGGTGTCATGAAAATTCTCCTTTCTAAAACCAATTTCTTTAATTACTATTATATAAGTAATAGCCAAGCAAGTAAATATATTTGTTCAAATTACTTGTTTGTGCTATAATTTAACCTAACGAAAGAAGTCCCTCACTTCTTAAGCGGGGTAACTTACTTGCCCATCGGTAGGTGTATGGCACCTACTGATGGGCAAGCAAAGCTTGCGTTTAGCAAATAGGGAGGGCGAGTGTCCTTTGACCAAAGCTTCTTATAAAAGGAGAAAGACATGGAACTAAAAAATAATATACTTTATAGATAACGAATATATCACTTTATATACAACGGAAATGCAATAACGTTGACGGTTTAAAAAATAAACGATATAATAAAATTGAATTTTATTATATTGTTTATTTTTTATGGGGAGATTTAAGTATGAGCAATGTTATTCAGTTTATTGTAAAAGATATTTCAGTGTATCGTAAACAGTGTAGATTTATCAATAGAAATGTCAATATAACAAATGAGTATGGAGAAAGGGATTCTTATCCTTGTATTGTACTTTATGAATGCGAGACTGGAATACCATTACTATATACGGGGTTTGAAAAATATGTCAGCTCATTAGTATTGAGTGAGATACGAGACGGTGAAACATTAGCGAAGAGAGCTGTAGGGGTATGTAATTTTCTTAATTATCTATTATATGAGACGCAAATCAATAGTCTACATGAATGCACTATTACTATTATTAGAGAGTATTTAAAGTTTTCTAGGTTAAAGGACAAAGATTCAGGAGATCTGTATAAACATGATACTTGGGTAAGGTACAGAGGATTTTTATTTGATTTTTTAAGTGATTATTACAACGTAAACAAGAATTTGCTACCATTCAAATATAATGGAGATGATTTGCAGACATATGTAAAAATAAATGATAATAATAAATCTAGACCCTTTTTGATGAAGAAGAATGCTAGATTTAATGTAAAAGGACCTAGAACAACCCATAAAAAAAATAGAATCCTTGTTAAAGGATATTTGGATTTGCTGGTGTTCGAAGCTAAGAAATATGAACCTGAAATTGTACTCGCCATTGCTTTACAGGCTTTCGCTGGGTTAAGAGAAGGTGAAGTTGTTAATATGACTTGCGGCAAACTTAAAATCATAAGAAAACAGTTTGCTATGGTATCGACGATTGAACTTGATCTGCTAGAACCAGCAGAATTTTTTGTTAATTGGGAAAAGAAAACAAAACCTGGATCTATTAAGAAAAATAGAATCCAGAAGGTTTATGATGGTTTTATTGCTCAAATTATTGAACTTTATGATTCACATATACAGGTGATGGAAAGTAAAGGTTATGAAACAGGTAATGATTGCCCTCTATTTGTTAATTATCAGGGAAATGCAATGACAGTACAGTCATATTCGGGCAGAGTAAAAAAGTTATTCTATGACTATTTTCTTCCTGCCTTGAAGCTCACTTGTGAGAAACAAAATACATGGGCTGATAATGCCGCATTTATTGAAACTTATGAAAAAGAATATCCAGGTGCACATATGTTTAGACATTGGTTCACAATGTATTTGATAACAAATGCAAAGTTATCAATTGCTGAAGTTATGAGATGGAGAGGCGACTCTAGTCAGGAGTCTATGAATTCATATATTCATGAGAACTCAGAGTTGATTGAAATATACAGAGAAAGTTCATATACATTCCAATCGCAGCTTTTAGATGACATTATTTAGGAGAGAGTATGGTAAAGAAAAAAGAATGGTTTAAGAAAAATACGATATCTATAGTGGCTGCTGCTTCTAGACTAAATATAAAGACAAAAGCACTTAGATTTCAAATAGAGTGCGGAAATATTGAATGTAAAGATAATAGGATTCACGAATCCGATTTTGACATAATTCAAAAACAAATGTCTGAGTATATCGGAATAACAGAGTTTATTAGGCAACATGATAGTGATAGATTTGTCGCTAGAATAGTTCGTAATAGAAACAAGTATATTGATTTTCTTGAGGTGAATGAATATTTTGGAGCTGAATTACATAAAACTCAGGAAATGCTTTTTGTAGATCATGAAACAGATGATTTCTTTATTACGCGAGAAGACGCGGATTACATTGATTATAAAAGTATCAAGTTTTTTAAAGAATTTGGATATACAGAAAAAGTTAAAATCCACAGGTTAATTAAACAGTCAGGTGGACATCGGTTATCAATGCAATATATTGATAATTACATTAAGAACTTAGATGATGGCAATTATAAATATACCCCTTCAATCACTAACTTTGTCGAAATTGTATTTTCAGCAGGGGATGTTACAAGACTCACAGATGAAGATATCATATCAATGATAGAAAGCGCTGATGCAGTAAGAACAAAAGAGCTTATCGTTGGTTTTATCAAATATGTAAGTCGCTTTGAAGATGTTAAATATCATACTATTGACTTAGAAAAAAGAGAAAGTAAGTCAGTACCAGCTTACTCATATGAACAATATGTTTGTCTAGCTAAAATATTATTTAACACTGAATATGATCTGAAACATGATTTGACAAACAAGGCTTTGGAAAACCATAATTTTGCTGAAATGTGGCTGTTTTTAGCTATTCATTATATTTGTGGATGGCGTGCTTCAGATATATGCAGTAACTGGGTATACCCAAATTTTAAAAGTAATGATAATCCCTTTAAGATAAAAATAGATACGCTAAGAGAAGATATCGCAAAAGATAAGATAGAGGATGAAATCTACGAAAGTGTAGCCTTATATACAATTAGAAAAATTGAAATGTCATTTAATTTACCGTCAAAAACACCCAGAGATTCAGCGGGAAAATTACGTTCAGAGATTGTCCCAGAGCTTAGAGCGTTTTTTGGTAAATTAATCTTAGTTGCAGAAATCCATCATTTAGAATCACAAGATGGATATATGAAAACGAATCGAATAAGTAGTTACTGTAACTGGACTTATTGTAGAGATTTTTTTGGTGAAGAGATATATAAGTTTGCAGGCAGACATAATATTTCATCTAGAAGGCTCAATAAATCATACTTACAGGGGATAGAACAGGCTACAAAAGATAATGGAAACACAACTCTTGTAGCGCATATGGTAGCCTCGTTTGCAAGGAATCATGCGAATGTTGATACTACAGCAATATATCTAAAAGACCATGGACTTACTGGAGAATCTGCAGAAGTAGTATTATATATGATGATGCAAAGAGGGGTATTCGGTGTTTCGCTGTATTATATGTTAGTATCTGCATATCCAGGAGCATTTGAAAAACTAACTGCCAAAGATCAGACAAAACTAATGGAAAAAATACCATTAACTGCATATGAGATTGAAACAATGGGAACAGTCATGGTTGCTAGTGAAAGGATGATTAGTGAGTTCTCTCAAGGAGGTGTAGAAGAACCGATTGAAATACTCAAAGCAATGTATGCAATTGGACAAGGACGAGGAAAATCAAAAGATGAAGGTGTTTTTTGCAAGAAAAAGGCTCTTGGAGAAAGTTGTGTTCACCCTAAAGATAAGTCATGTTTAGCAAATCTGTGCAAGTATAATGTATTTACAAACGATGGTATTCCTTCATTGGTTAGAGTAGTTAAAGAGTATAGAGAAAAGGCAAATAGAACAGGAAATAAAAAGTATGAAGTTGCTTTAAATAAAAAAATAATTCCTGCCTTTCAAGATATAATTAATACCATCATTAAGGAAATGTCAAAACGTGAGAAGGAAAGTACTAAGATATTAGTATTGGAGGCATTTAATGAATAATATTTTGAGAGAAATAAGATTAGATGATGTGGTCATTTATACTGAGCATTCTTATAGCGTAAATACACTGAAAAAATGTGAAAAAATTTTTAATGCACTTGTAAAAAAAGGTGAGATTACAGGGAGATTCTATGAAGACTTTTGGATGTGCTATTCAGGCGTAAAAAAATTCGGTATATCTTTTCAATTTGACTCTGAAAAGTACAGAGAACGAATTGGAAATGAGTTTGGCATTGCAGAAGAGAAGATGAAAAACATGCTAAAATGTTATGCAATATATTGCAATGGTGTGTATATATACAGTACTATTGCCCATGATAAGATTGCTGTAATCTGCACTTTCTTAGAAAGCTATAAAGATAAGAATTATAAGATTAAGTGTGAAGATATAAGCACTTTAGAGGAATTTCTTGTTTTTACTAATACGCCTGTCATGCTGATTGAGAAAATCACATCAAGTATAAGGTTAAAGAAACGTAAAATCATAAAGCAGAGACAACTTAGTCCGGTAATAAATTACCTTGTAATTGAGAATGAAATAAATTCAATGTATAGGAATCAGCTTAATGATGAAACATTTAAAAGATGGTTTCCAATATATTTTTGGGTAAACATAACATTTATTTTACCTTTAAGAGCCACAGAAATGTTAGTAACTCCAAAACATTGCATTACTCGTATAGATGACAAGGTATATATAAATATTCGCCGTACAAGACTGAAAAAGGGTAAAAGAACTGTCTATTATGATGTTGAGAAAGATTACAAGGAATTCACTTATGAAATACCGGATAAGATCGTTGCTGACAACATCGAAAGATATATGGGATTGACAAAGAACCAAAATCGAAGATTTCTATTTAAATTTAGTGTATTGATGCTAAATGAAATGTTTTCGTTACAGGCATTTAACCATTTGCTTAGTAACTTTATTGATGAAAAAATTATTGGTAATAGAAACTATGATTTTGCAAAATATGCAACTGGTATAGAAGCGTTTGAATATGTCACAGCAGGTGATAGTAGACCTATTGCAATGGCAAATTTGTACTTTCAAAAATTTGGTGAGGATATCTGTCGACAACTTGCTGACCATATAAATATTGATACTAGCGCAGGATATTACACGAATATCTCGGAAACAATTTTGGCTTCATCTATTATGCAACATCATAAAAAAATAAATTTACAATCTCAAGATTTGGAACATCAATATACTAAAAGCCATAATATGGTCGTAGCAACCGATAAATCAGTATGTGTTTCGAAAAGGCGTGAAATTGATATAGAAGATCTAACGGATTGCATCAACGAGGGACATCTAGAAGAATGTATGGGATGTAAATTCTTTAGGCCATCTATTCATGAATTGGATGAATTTTTAAGAGGGCAGAAAAAGAAAGCTGATGACGGCGCAATACGAGCTATTGAGTTTATGAATAATGTTATGAGCATCAAAAATAGGGAAACAACACTTGAAGAAGTTTTTCTTTCAATACAGACTGATGCCACACGTTATCGTATGGGATGTGATATCAAAATTAAGGAGAAGTGGGAAGAATGGGAAAGTCGCAAAAATATACAGAAGACCAGTTACTAGAGGGTGTTGTTAGATATTCCGAATTTAATAAAAAGAAAGTAAAAGCTACAGAGCTTGCTATTTGGTGTAGGGACAATGTTGATGGGCTTGAAGAAGTAAGGGATTACCATTTTACAAGAAATATACAAGTTCATAGCCCTAAAACTGGCAAGCTGATAGAACGTCAGAAACTCTGCACTCAAAGGATTAATGAGATAAACAAATCTCGGAATTTAAGGGTAAGTATAAACTCGAATTTAATTCTAAAGGCATCGAATATTGACGTTGTATTTGAATTATCAAAATCTGTTCTAAGAAACTTAATCGTTGAAACAAGAGAGATGTTTGATACTTTGTTGAGTAAAAACTATCATCTTGAAAGAGAAAACGAGGTTTTGAGAAGTATAAATAAGAATCAAAAGACATCAATCGAGGAAGTTAATATAAAAGTATCAGATTTACAAAAGTCATTAAAAAGATTATCGAAGCAGGTGAACTATTTGATGAAAGAAGTAGATATGGAGAATCGAATAAAAACATTAGAAAAGATGGGAATCGAAGATGAGGCAATTGATTTGAATACATATACAGAAAATCTACAGCAAACAATAGAAGATGTTATGAATATTAACAAGATTTTGTTAGAGCAAATAAATAACAATACCATATTTGATGAGGATTCAAATAGTATTGAGGGGCACTCCGAAGATGTAAATGATTATTATGTTGAAGATGTGATTTCAGGGATTGATTTTGACTGAATATCAGAATAGTTTAAAGTAGTACATTATGAAGCATTAAGAAAAGGAACAAAATGGATAGAAAAATTAAATTTGAAAATTCTCTTGCATTTAAGAATCCGAACTTAGCTAAGGATTGGCATCCGACGAAAAATGGAAACATGAAACCAGATAATGTAACTGCTAGTTCAGCAAAGAAAGTATGGTGGCAATGTAAAAAAAGTGATGAATGGAGAGCGACGATTAATTCACGCGCTCAAGGCGCTGGTTGTCCATATTGTGCTGGCCAGCGAGCAATAAAAGGAGAAACAGACTTGGCAACGGTTAATCCTAGAATAGCAAAAGAATGGCATCCTACGAAAAATGGAGACTTGAAACCAGATTCTGTAAAAGTCCAATCTGGTAAGAAAGTGTGGTGGCTATGTGAGAAAGGGCATGAATGGGAAACAAGAATCAGCCATCGTCATATAAGTGGCTGTCCATATTGTTCAGGTAAACGAGTAATAGAAGGGGAAACAGATTTGGCAACTGTCAATCCTCAATTAGCAAAAGAATGGCATCCTACAAAGAATCGTATATTGGAACCTAATGATGTAACAGCCAAGTCGGGAAGGAAAGTATGGTGGCAATGTAAAAAAGGACATGAATGGAAAGCAACAATTAGCCAACGTCATATACATAACTGCCCATATTGTGTGGGCCATCGAGTAATAAAAGGAGAATCGGATTTGGCGACACTAAATCCCAAATTAGCTAAAGAGTGGCATCCTACAAAGAATGGAAACTTGAAATCGAATGATGTAACAATTAAGTCGGGTAAGAAAGTATGGTGGCAATGTGAAAACGGTCATGAATGGGAGGCGACTGTTGCAAATCGCTCAAAAGGAGGAAGATGTCCATATTGTTCGGGGAGACGACCTATAAAAGGAGAAACGGATTTGGTAACCATAAATCCCATATTAGCTAAAGAGTGGCACTCTATAAAGAATGGGAAATTGAATCCAGATGATGTAATGGTCCAGTCGAATAAGAAGGTATGGTGGCAATGTGAAAAAAGGCATGAATGGGAGGCTCATATTCAAGGGCGCTCATTAGGATCAGGATGTCCATATTGTTCGGGGCGACGACCTATAAAAGGAGAAACGGATTTAATAACGGTTAATCCTGAATTAGCGAAAGAATGGCATCCTACAATGAATGGTTCATTGGAATATGAGGGTGTAACGGCCAAGTCCGGGAGGAAGGTATGGTGGCAATGTGAAAACGGTCATGAATGGGAGGAGATTGTCTCAAATCGTTCGAAAGGAAGAGGATGTCCATATTGTTCAGGGCGACGACCTATAAAAGGAGAAACAGATTTGGCAACTGTCAATCCACATTTAGCTAAAGAATGGCATCTAATAAAAAATGGGAATATGAAACCTGATCAAGTTACTGCACGATCCGTTAGAAAAGTATGGTGGCAATGTGAAAAAGGTCATGAATGGAGAGCGATGATTAGTAATCGAGCTATAGGTAGAGGGTGTGCTCAGTGCAGAAGAAGCTACTCTGTTTAGTACATTAGTCAGAGTAGGAATTTATTAAATATATAAATTTAATAAACTAATTGGGATTGGTTTTTGATTTATTGCTTTTATATTTGAATTTCGATCAACAATAAGTTTAAAAAGGAGAAACTGATTTGGCAAAATTAGACTCAAACTTGATGGAAGAATGGCATCCTACAAAAAATGGAGATTTAAAATCATGTGATGTAAAAAGTAAGTCAAATAAGAAAGTATGGTGGCGATGTGAAAAAGGACATGAATGGGAGGCGAGTATTGCTAATCGTACAGTTAAAGTAAGGGGTTGTCCATATTGTACGGGCCAACGAGCAATAACTGGAGAAACGGACTTGGCAACAGTTAATACTAGATTAACGAAGGAATGGCATCCTACTAAGAATGGTGACTTGAAACCGGATGCTATAACAGCCCAATCACATAAGAAAGCATGGTGGCAATGTGAAAATGGCCATGAATGGAATGCCGTTATATACAGTCGTAATGTAAGGGGTTGTCCGTATTGTTCAGGAAAAAGAGTAATCAGAGGAGAAACAGATTTAGCAACTATAAATCCTGAGTTAGCGAAAGAATGGCACCCTACTAAGAATGGAAACTTGAAAACACAAGATGTTACATCTCACTCACATATGAAAGTATGGTGGCGATGTGAAAAAGGTCATGAATGGGAACGATCAGTACATGGTCGAGCTAATAATAGTGGTTGCCCATATTGTTCGGGTAGATTCGCAATAAAGGGCGAAACAGATTTAACAACGGTTAACCCAGAACTAGCCAAAGAATGGCATCCTAAGAAGAATGGAAAATTGAAACCTGAAGAAGTAACAGCCCAATCACATAAAAAGGTATGGTGGAAATGTGAAAAAGGGCATGAATGGGAGGGTAGTATAAGTAGTCGTAATACAAATAGATGTCCATTTTGTTCGGCTAAACGTGCTATTAAAGGTGAATCAGATTTAGCCACGGTTAATCCTAGATTAGCGAAGGAGTGGCATCCTATAAAAAATGGAATCTTGAAATCGGATATTGTAACGGCTAAGTCGAATAAGAAAGTATGGTGGATTTGTTCTGAGTACCATGAATGGAGAGCGGTGATTAACATGCGAGCTAATGGTACTGGGTGTCCTGAGTGTAGAAGGAATAACCGAGGTTTATAGCTAAATGGAAGAAGAAACTCTTAGGCTTAGTGAATTAACTGCCTTTTGTATATAAATACTTAAAAGTTTACATTTAGTATTATTGATTAGGTTACATGATATGGTATAGTTAATCTCAATAAAAGAAATACCAAGGGGAGGAAGTAATCATGAAAACTTGTTTTGTAGTTCAACTATTTGATGGCGATAAATTCGATAGAAGGTATACAGAGACATTTGAACCTGCTATTAGAGGCGCTAACCTAAATCCTTATCGGGTTGATAGCGACCCATCTGTAGTTATTCCAATAGAAGACATCAACGATAAATAGTAAAGGTGGTGGATATATGAAAAATATCTCAGAATCTATAAAGGAATTCTTAACGATAAAATATGACACATTCAAGCTTAGATACGACAACTTAGAAATCTTGAGAAAAGAGTTTGTCACTAAATTCCCAGCTAATCAATTTCATAATATGCAGATTGATGATTATGTCGTTGGAAGCGGTAAAGAGTCGTTTTGCTATTGGCTTGAAACAAAACTTAGAGAACTTGGAAGTATAAAAGGTGGTTCTACAGCTGATAAAAAATTCGGAGTCTATTTCAATAAAGCTGAAGGAATTTATAAGACAATTCCTAAATGGGATGATGATTTAGATGCGGAAAATGCTTTTAAAAACATCAAGCAAGCACTCAAAGATTTGATTGATGCTGGAGAAAATGAAGATACTGAAGCAATTCTTAAAAATCCGATTTCACCGATGTTTAAAAACAAGATTCTTACAGCATACTATCCCGACAATTATTTAAATGTGTTCTCAGAAGAACATGTTGATTTCTTTTTAAATAAGATTGGAATCAAATTTCAAAGCCACTTAGACCTGGAAGAAAAAAGAAAGCTTCTTATTGAGTATAAGAATAATCACGATGAGTTTAAAAGCTTCAATAACTACCTTTTCATGGTGTTCTTATATCATTGGAATAATCCTAAAATAAAAGAAATAAGACTCTTGCCAATGAGTTCAAAATACGAATTCCCCGATATGAGTTACAAGGAGATCCAAGATTCCTTTTTCTTGAATAGCTTAATACATGAGAAGGATGGTCATTATAACTTCAGAAGTTCAGGTATCAATACGCCTTCAGGAACCTTTATATTATTTCAGATAGATAATGCAGTTATAGCAAGTGCTAAACTGATTAAAATTATAAAACATGATAAACCTATTGATGGTATTTATAACGGTGCTTATGTATTTGATATAAATAGTATTAGAGTTTTCGAACCAATAACATCTGAAGAAATCAGAAGGATAGACCAGAAATTCAATAACTTTTCTCAAGTTAAGCAAAAACTGGATTCAAATAAGTATGAAGAAATAATGGCACTCATTGACTCAAAATCAAATCAAGTACTAATTCCAGAAGAGATACCCGCTGAGGAAGCTGAAAAGTATGCAGAAGGTTCTAAAAAGCAGATTATGGTAAATGCTTATGAAAGAAATCCTAAAGCAAGACAAGCCTGTATAGAGATTCATGGCACAGGCTGTATAATATGCGGTTTTGATTTTGGTGAAGTATATGGTGGAGACTTTGCTGGAAAAATTCATGTACATCACATTAAACCTTTAGCTGATATAGATGACGAGTATGAAGTTGACCCAGAGAATGATTTAGTTCCAGTATGCCCAAATTGTCATATGATACTTCATTCCAAGAAGGAAGTGTATTCGATAGAAGAAGTTAAACTGTTCTTAAATCAGCAATAGGAGGGCACAAATGGCAACTTATAAAGAGATTCAAGATTATATAAGAAGCGATCATAACGTTGTATTGCAAACCTGTTGGATTGCTGATATGAAAGAATATCATAGATTAGCGGGTTAACTCTATGTATCTAATCCATATTGAATTTTGAAAAGAGTGATAATAAATAATAATATATGAATCCACGGATATAATCTGCGTGGATTTTTATTTGGAATAAATGTTATAACACATGTAGTCATGTATTATAACATTTGTTATAATATTAGTGATTAGGTAATTGCGAAACGCAATTGTAAAACTGATTTGACACACTCAAAAATTAGTGATGAAGTTTTTTTGGTAGAGACAAAAGCTATTTCAAAATTTGGG
>PGZO01000031.1 GCA_002841375.1 Firmicutes bacterium HGW-Firmicutes-7
CCAAATTTTGAAATAGCTTTTGTCTCTACCAAAAAAACTTCATCACTAATTTTTGAGTGTGTCAAATCAGTTTTACAATTGCGTTTCGCAATTACCTATTATTATAGGTAGTACCATTCTTATTATAGAAGTATTGTTGAAGAAATTCAATAAAAATGCTACAATTGCTATAGTGATTGGGATTCCTTGACTGGGAGGTTGTAAATGGGGGCTATATATATAGAAGTTAAAAATAGTATTTTAGAAAAAATTAATAATGGGTTTTATAAAGCTGGAGAAAGAATTCCATCAGAGAGAGTTCTATCGGAGGAGTATCATGTAAGTAGAATGACTGCACGACAAGCAGTAAGTTCTCTTGTCATTGAGGGTGCTGTAATCAGAGAGCAAGGAAAAGGAACTTTCGTAGCTTCTAAGCAATTTTCTCAAAAAAATGTTAAGAGCTTTACCCAAACACTGAAAGAGCAAGGATATGATCCTTCAACTATAATATTAGAGTTCTCGAAGGTTCATAGCCTAAAGGAAATAAGCGCAATAATGGAGCTTCCATATAACGCCCAGTTTTATAAGCTAAAAAGGCTACGATTAGGTAACGGGGTTCCGATCGCATTAGAAACAGTATATCTGCCCGTAGAAAAATTTATCGGGCTAAAGCAAGAAGGAATAGGACAATCCCTTTATGATACGTTAGAGAGCGTGTATGGCTATGTTGTGTCACGTGTTTCTAATGATATTGATGCATGTATTTCTAATCGCATGATGATGAAGCTTTTTGAAGTTCAAAAGCCAGTAGCGTTATTAAAGATCATTGGCGTGAGTTATACAGTTGATGAAGAGATGTTATTTTATGAGGAGTCTTATTATAGGTCAGATTTGTATAAATATCAGGTTGATATATATAAAAGGAAATAGGCAAACTAAACGTTGTCAAGAGATAAAAAGTGTATTATAATTACTCTATCTATTTTTAAAAGGAGGAAATGAAAATGGCTCAAGTAACTAAAGAAATGATTATTGGTGATATTATAAGAATCGATCAAGGCGTTATTCCAATTCTTATGGGCGCGGGAATGCATTGTGTGGGGTGTCCATCAGCTCAAGGTGAATCACTTGAAGAAGCTTGTATGGTTCATGGAATGGATGTTGAAGTTTTAGTTGGAAACATTAACGCATATTTAGAAAATAAGTAGATAAAGTTCAGAAATAGGAACATATATTAGCAAATAAGCAGATATTAAAGCTTAGAAATATAAAAATAGGATGGGAAAATACTTCAGAAACAAAAAGACATATTCATTATTTGAAGGAAACTTTCAGTTATAATTCATAATTGGAAAAAATAAATTGTCTTTATGTTATTTTGTGCTTGATTATGCATGGAAAAAGTATTATAATTTCAATTATAACTGAAAACACAAATCCATGGGAGGATATAAAATGAAAAGAGCATTGGCAATTATTTTGAGTCTTGTAATGATGTTTTCTATATTAACATTAGCAGGATGTTCAAAAGAGGAAGTAAAAGATAAAGAAGTAGTAGAAGATACAGATAATCCAGAAGGAGAAACTACACCTGATGCTGGAGCAATCAAGGTTGGCTTAATTGTACCAAAGACTGGTCAAGTAGCACAATATGGTATTGCAGTTGAAAATGCAGCTAAGTTAGCAGTTGCTGAAGTAAACGCTGCTGGTGGTATTAACGGTCAACAAGTAGAATTAATTTCTTATGACAACAAAGCAGATGCAGCAGAAAGTATTAGTGTATTTAACAGACTTGTAGATAACGACAAGATTGTTGCATTAATTGGACCAGTTATTAGCTCAACTTCATTAGCAGTTGGACCTTTAGCTGAAGAAGCTGGTATACCAATGATTTCTCCTACAGCAACGAATTTAAATGTAACAGTTGGTTATGATTATGTATTTAGAGCTTGCTACATTGATCCATATCAAGGTGGAACAGTAGCTAAATTTGCAACTGAAAACCTAGGCGCTAAAAAAGCGGCGATTCTTTATAATTCAGGCGATGACTATTCAACAGGACTTGCAGAAGCATTTAAAGCTACATTTGAGCAAGCTGGTGGTACAATAACTAATTATGAAGGTTACACAGTTGATGACAAAGATTTTAAAGCAGTTCTTACAAAGATTAAAGGAAATGGACCAGAAGCATTATTTGTTCCTGATTACTATAACACAGTTGGATTAATTGCTGGTCAAGTAAAAGAAGTTGGTCTTGATGTTACTATGCTTGGTGGAGATGGTTGGGATGATGTACAAAAAGAGTATGCTGAAGTAATGGAAGGTGGATTCTTTGCAAACCACTATGCAGCAGATGATCCAGATCCAATCGTTCAAGATTTCATCACGGCTTACAAAGGCGCTTATAATGGTGAAACACCAAACGCATTAGCAGCACTTGGATATGATGCAGCGAAAATTATGCTTGCAGCGATACAAACAGCAGGAAGCACAGATGGCGATGCAATTAGAGCTGCAATTAAAGCTACAGACCTTGATGCCGTAGCAGGTCATATTACATTTGACGAAAATGGTGATCCTTTAAAAGCAATTTCAATGATTAAAATTGTTGCTGGAGAGCTTAAGCTTGAAGCAAAGGTTCAATAATTAATTTAATTATGAAAGCTATTGTTAATAGATAGTGGTTATGATAACAAAGGGGGGATCAATTCTCCCTTTGTTTTGCCATGAAAAAACATAGTTTATTATAATAGCAGCTTAACGTGGCCTCACTTTAACTCTGCAAAGTGCTATAGTTAATTCTTATTATCAATAAACTGATTCGTATATCGATATTAAGAATTGTACATATAGAAGACATAATAAAACTCTAAAAATAACTTAAAGGAGTGAAACGATGAAAGATTTTCTTCAACAAATTATCTATGGTATTAATGCAGGAAGCATATATGCGTTAATTGCATTAGGTTATACGATGGTTTATGGTATTGTTAAGTTAATAAATTTTGCACATGGCGATATTTTAATGATGGGCGCTTATTTTGGCTTACTTGCGATAACAGTCCTTGGACTTCCATTTCCACTTGCCATTGTAATTGCGATGCTAGTATGCGCAGCTTTTGGTATGATTATTAATAAAGTTGCCTATAAACCGCTAAGAAATGCACCTAGAATCTCAGCACTGATTACCGCACTTGGAATCAGTATGTTTTTAGAAAACTATTTCGTTGTACAATTTGGATTAGAAGTAAGAAAAATGCCAGAAATAGCATGGCTAAAAGGTGAAGTGTTTATTGGAGGCCTTAGCATACCTAAAGTAACCTTTCTAATCGTTGGACTATCCATTGCTTGTATGATTGCATTACAGTTTATTGTTAGAAAAACGAAGGTTGGAAAGGCGATGCGTGCGGTGTCAGAAGACATGCAAGCGGCAAAGCTTATGGGTATAAATGTTGACAAAACAATTTCTATTACTTTTGCACTTGGCTCTGCGCTAGGTGGTTTAGGTGGCGTATTGTACAGTGTTGCTTATTATCAAGTAGAACCTTACATGGGTATTTTACCAGGACTAAAAGCATTCGTAGCAGCAGTTCTTGGTGGAATTGGAATTATTCCAGGAGCTATGTTTGGGGGCTTCGTAATGGGGATTATAGAAAATCTAACAAAAGGTTTTATTTCTTCAAGTTGGTCCAATGCCATTCTGTTTGGCATACTTATTCTTGTTCTATTATTTAAGCCATCAGGAATTTTTGGCAAAAATACTAGAGAGAAAGTGTAGGTGATGAAGATGAAAAAATGGCAAGAATTATTAATTAGTCTTACAGGAATAACAATCTTATATATATTAATATCTATGTTACTAAAATTCGGCGTACTTAACAATTATAACAGAGGCATCATGGTGTTAATTGGGATTAATATTATTGCAGCTGCAAGTTTAAACTTTGCAACTGGAATTTTGGGACAGTTAGCATTAGGTCATGCTGGATTTATGGCGATTGGTGCCTATAGTGCAGCTATTTTCTCTAAAGCAGTAGGTGACGCAGGCATGCCAGATGTTGTAGTACTGATCATTGCACTTTGCATAGCAGGTACGATGGCGGCTATTTTTGGTATTGCAATAGGGATACCTGCACTACGTTTAAGAGGCGATTACTTAGGCATTGTAACATTAGGTTTTGGTGAAATCATTAGAATATCTATTTATAATATAAAGGCAATTGGTGGTGCAAGGCCAGTTCTTGGTATACCAAATCTCATAGGATTTACTGAAATATTTTTTCTAGTAGTTATTGTCCTAATGGCATTATTCCTTATGATTAGGTCAAGACATGGTAGAGCTATTTTGTCGATTAGAGAAAATGAAATCGCAGCAGAAGCTGTCGGTATCCCAACAACCTTTTATAAAATATTTGGGTTTGCAACATCAGCATTTTTTGCAGGTATTGCAGGTGGCGCATTGGCATTTAATCAACGTATGATTGACCCAAGAAAGTTTACTTTTATGTTCTCAGTGGAGATTTTTATCATTGTAGTATTAGGTGGAATGGGTAGCTTAACAGGAACTGTAGTAGCAGCTGTTGTACTGGGTATACTCAATGAGTGGTTACACTTTATCGACCAATATAGATTGGTTATTTATGCACTATTATTGGTTGTTATGATGATTGTAAGACCATCAGGTCTATTTGGAACGAGAGAATTCTCACTAGTAGGATTAATCAAAAAAGTAATTAGATTTACAAAATCAAATAAGAATGTAGAATAATAGGAGGTGAAAAGATGGCATTATTAGAAACAAATAATTTAGGAATTACATTTGGTGGCCTTAGAGCAGTAGGCAACTTTGACATATCTATAGGTGAGCATGAATTGGTAGGGCTTATTGGACCTAACGGTGCAGGTAAAACGACTATTTTCAACCTTCTTACGGGTGTTTATTTGCCAACAGAAGGAGATATTTTAGTTGATGGTAAGAGTGTTGTGGGGCTTAAACCATATCAAATCGTTACGAGAGGTCTTTCAAGAACCTTCCAAAACATCCGTCTGTTTAAAGACTTAACAGTTATTGATAATGTAAAGATTGCTTTTCACCAACAAATGAAATATGGAATTTTTAATACGCTATTTAGATTTCCAGGAACACGTTTTTGGAAGGAAGAGGCAGAAATTGATATAAAAGCTAGAGAGCTTCTTAAAATATTTAATATGGAAGAATCAGCAGATAAATTATCTAAAAATCTTCCTTATGGACAACAAAGAAAGCTTGAAATAGCTAGAGCTCTTGCTACAAATCCTAAGTTGGTACTATTAGATGAACCAGCTGCAGGTATGAATCCACAAGAGACGAAAGAATTGATGGACACCATTCGATTTATACGTGAAAAGTTTGATGTTTCAATTCTGTTAATTGAACATGATATGAGTTTGGTTATGGGAATCTGTGAACGAATTGTAGTAATTGATTATGGTATGATTATTGCAAAAGGAACGCCAGAAGAAATAAAAAATAATCCTAAAGTAATCGGTGCGTATTTAGGTGCCTAGGAGGTGTAACTTTGTTAAAGGTAAATGATATTCAAGTATATTATGGAGCAATTCATGCTATTAAAGGCATTAGCTTTGAAGTTAATCAAGGAGAAATAGTAACACTAATCGGTGCAAATGGCGCAGGTAAGACAACGATTTTGCATACAGTTTCAGGCCTTATTAAGCCTAAAACTGGCAATGTTCAGCTATTTGACAAAGAGATCTCAAATATAGAAGCACATAAAATTGTAGAAATGGGCATGGCTCAAGTACCAGAAGGTAGAAGAGTTTTTGCTAAAATGAGCGTACAAGAAAACCTAGAAATGGGCGCTTTCTCTAGAAAAGATAAGGGAAATTTTGATGCAGATTATGATATGGTTTTTGAAAAATTCCCTAGACTTAAAGAGAGAAGAAAGCAATTGGCAGGAACAATGAGTGGCGGTGAGCAACAAATGCTTGCTATGGCAAGAGCACTTATGTCAAGGCCTAAGATTCTTTTAATGGATGAGCCTTCAATGGGACTTGCGCCAATTTTAGTAGATGAAATATTTAACATTATTCAAGAAATTAATAAAGCAGGAACAACAATACTTCTAGTTGAGCAAAATGCACATAAAGCGCTAACCATTGCTTCTAGAGCATATGTACTTGAAACCGGTACAGTCGTGTTGTCAGGTCCAGCAAATGAATTGTTAGATAATGATGAAGTTAAGAGAGCTTATTTAGGTTAAAACCTTGGTTATAGTGTCACTTACTTTTGACGCTACAACCAAGTATATAAGAACAGACAGAGGACCTTTCTTTGAGTTAATAAGACTCACTAGAAACGTCCTCTTTTTATTAGTTACTAAATTGCGTCAGCAAATTCCATATTTATTATGATTGTCACCCAGAAAGTAAGTATCATTTATTCATTTTTTTTGATTGATATAATTCGATATCCTTTAGACTCTAGATGTTTAACTAAATCGTCAACATCTAAGGTATTCAAACGGATAATAATTTCACCATTGGATGGATCTGTGTTGTAGTAATAATTGGTTACATGAGTAATATTAACATGAAAGTCTTTTATGGTACTTGAGATATCTGCAAGCGTACCAAGCTCATCTTTGGCTTCGATAGCAATTCTTGTACCAAAATCATTGGTGCCAACGATTTCAATAAAGGCTGCAATAATATCTGATTTGGTTAGGATTCCTTCTAAATGTCCCTCGTGATTTACTACAAGTAAAGAATCAATATTCTTTTCATTGAATAAAACAGCAGCGTCTTCAATAAGCATATCTGGGGGGCAGGTGACCATATCCTTTGCCTTGATCATAATATCTTGACAGGTAGTTTTAGAGAGAACATAGTTAAGCTCGTATACACTTAAGGTTGTAGCCTTTGAGGGGCTAAATTGTGTTAACACTTGTTCTGTAATCATTCCAAGGAGCTTTTTATCCTTCACTACGGGAAGTTGAGAAAAACCTTTTTCAACCATCATTTGGAAAGCTAATGATAGAGATGCATCTGGAAAAACAGTTATAACGTCAGTTACCATGCGATTATTTACATACATACGAACACCTCCAAAGTATATTTATTTATCAAATGAAAAATTAAATTACATTTGAATTGGAGAATTTGCAACTTACATGCAAAGGATTCTCTTTATAAAAATTATATCACGCTTATACTGTTCTGGCAACTATTTGCAAATCAAGAAAAGCAATAAGTCAGGTAGTTTTTTAGATAGAATCGGTTAGGTTAGGAAACCGTAGTGAACGAGGCTTTGTATCATTGCCTACAGCAAAAAAGCATCTCAGGTTGAGATGCTTTTTAAATAGAACATAATAATCTACTACTATAAAACCATTAATACTTCTAACGCCTTATCTTTAATAATTGGGTCGAAATGTTCATAATAATAACTTAAAGAAGATCTTTTGCTTGGCATTTGCACGCCGTATTCTGAAATAATTCCTTTAAGAATTTTTATGGAATTACGATCTATTGAAGACGATATTAACGATAAGTAATACTTACGACTACTAGGATCTTTAAATAAGGAACTGTTTTCAATAGTGAAAGTGAATATTCTTGGTGTTATTGCACTTACATCATCTAGGTTATCAAATTGATATACTAGAAATGTTGGCAATGGCATGTTTCCATGGACTTCTTCTGAATCTGTTGATGTATTTGCTTCTTCTTTTTCGGCTGTTTCTTTTTTCTTGAACTTACGTGTATCTGCCATTGGTAGTCCTGTAAATTTATCTTCTAACTCTTCTGGATTATCCACTTTAGTTATAATAAGCATAATACTGTCTGTTGATAGGGGTACTGCTTCAATCATGAGCGGCACATTTTCAACTTCAAAACCAAATTCATTAGAAGCTTGATCCATCATGTCCTTGAAAAGCTCTTGTGCCTTTTCGGTACCATAAGCCAATTCACTGACTTTGATTTGTCTTGAAAGCAAATCTCCTTTGTTTAGAAAACATTTGATTTGATTGCTACTTACCTTTTCAATCTTCATAAGATCACTTCCTTTGGGGTGTCAGCTCTATGTTAATATATATATATTATATATCGGTATAAGATGATAACAAACTAATAAACATTTACATGTATATATGGTAACTTACTTTTGACGCTACAAACATATCTTATATATAGTATAATCCATCTATGCAGAAGTGTAAAGAGGATATTGCTGTAAATGAACCTCCGAATATTTTCATATTATTAGTATTAAATGTTCGGAAAGGGCTTGATTTATATTAATAAGTTTGATATCATCGTAGAGGACTTAATAAGAAGCCCATAAGATCATAAATAAGAAGTAACAGTAATTTAGTATCCTTGACAAAGAAAGGGGATAGATATATGTCAGCAAAAATAATCATTGGCGCTCAGTGGGGCGATGAAGGTAAAGCAAAAATAATTGATATCTTGTCACAAGAAGCAGAGGTTGTTGTTCGTTCTCAGGGAGGAAACAACGCGGGTCATACCGTTGCAGTTGACGGACAAGTTTACAAATTTCATTTAATACCATCAGGTATTTTGTTTCCAGGCACACTATGCATCGTTGCAAATGGTGTTGTAATCGACCCAGAAGGTATTTTAAAGGAAATAGATAATTTGCATGCAAGCGGTATAACAACAGATAACTTAAAGATTAGTTTAAGGGCTCATTTGGTTATGCCTTATCATAAAGAATTAGATGGAATTACAGAAAGCTATAGAGGCTTAGATGACATTGGAACGACTAAAAAAGGTATCGGACCTTGTTATATGGATAAAGCAGAACGCTCTGGCGTAAGAGTATGTGATCTATATAATCCTGAGGTATTCAAAAAAAGAGTGCGTGAAAATGTTGAGATCAAGAACGCAATTATTCAAAAAGTATATAACAAGGATATAAGCTTTGATGCTGAGAAGATTATTGAAGAATATTTAGGTTATGCAGAAATTTTGAAGCGCTACGTAACCGATACCACTGTACTTGTCTATGATGCGATCAAGGCAGGTAAAAATGTGCTATTTGAAGGTGCACAAGGCACGCTTCTTGACATCGATTTAGGGACATACCCCTATGTAACTTCCTCACATCCTATTACGGGTGGAGTATGTGTTGGCTCTGGCATTGGACCAACAATGATTGATGAATGCATTGGTGTTATGAAAGGATATGTTACGCGAGTAGGCAAGGGACCGTTTCCAACAGAGCTATTTGATGAAGTAGGCGAAACAATTAGAAATGTAGGACATGAATTTGGCACCACTACTGGTAGACCAAGACGTTGTGGTTGGTTTGACGCTGTTATTGGAAAATTTGCGGTAAGAACCAGCGGATTAACGAGCATTGCTTTAAATAAGGTAGATGTTATGGCGGATATACCTGTAGTGAAAATTTGTGTTGCATATAAGAAAGGCGACGAAATTATAAAAGACTTTCCAGCTAGTTTGGAAGATTTGGCATTATGCGAACCGATATATGAAGAAATGCCAGGTTGGGGCCAGATTGATCATATTAAAACGTATGAAGAGTTACCTGAAACAATTAAAAATTACGTTAAGCGTGTTGAAGCACTTTGCGATGCTAAGGTTACAATGATTGGCGTTGGTCCTAATAGAGATCAAAATATTTACGTATAGATAAAAAGACATAATACTTTAGATTGTTGAGAAGAACATTTATATTATTTTAATATATAAGTGTTCTTTTTTGTGTTTGCTAGGAAACCTTTCACGAAAAATATTCGCCAACTAGGATGAAATAAAACATGAAAATTTCGACGTCACAGTTCAAGTTTAATTTTGCGAGAAAGTCCTAAAATAGTTAAAATTTAATAAATTCTTAATGTTATTTAAAAATTTATTATGATATGATGAGAAAAGTTGATGCGAAATGCTAATTTAACCTACGAATACGGAGGGAAGTATCCTTAAAGAGGGAACTTAATATTAAGTGCTAGCGTCTAATACATAATGGAAATTACTAAGAATAAGGAGAGTGCTGGAGATGTATGTTAAGAAGATAATAAGTGTTTTTCTAGTTAGTATGTTCGTGTTATTTACGTTTACAAATTGTAAGGCTGAAAAGGTGCCAGAAGGACGAATAGAGGCGGAGATACAATTTGGTTATGAGGGTACCGTTAAGATATCATCGGGAAATCCTTTAGTTGCCACCATTAAGAACAATGGGGCGGCTTTTGAGGGGGAGCTTCAAATTGAAATTGAGGACTCAATGGTCAGTAAGGTAATCGTTGCACAGCCATTTGAAATAGCACAAAATGCGACAAAAGAAATATCTATAGATGTGCCAGTGTATATCATTCAAAAGGATTTTACAGTGAATATCACCTCTAACAAAAAGAAGCTATTCGAAGATACAGTTAAGGCTACGAAAATATTGCCACCGAATAGAGTCGTTATGGCGGTTGTTACAGATACACCGGATGCATATAGATTTTTAGAAAACACCAAGTTAAAAAGTGCATATATTGATGAGTATATGTATAAATATTCTTCGGCGCAAGTAACACAAGAGTTTGCCACAGGAGAACTAGAAGATCTTGAAGTGCTATTTTTTGATAGCTTTGACCAAATAGATTCAGAAGATAAATTAGGCTTCTTTAATTATGTCTACATTGGACATAATCAAAGTCTTAATATTTCTGAAGATGTCGAAAGGAATTTGACAAAATGGATGTCTACAGGAAACACCCTTGTTATTGAGACGGGTGCTGATTATAAAAAAGTGAACAGCATATTACCTGAAAGTTTAAGGCCTGTTGAAATAATTGGTGTTGAAAACCTTCAGATTGAAAATCTTTGGTATAACTTTTCTATAAACCAAGCAATTGATATCGCTAAAACGAATGCAACGACAACGACAGAGACTGAGATTATTGAAGTTGAAGGAACACAGCTTGGCGCAAAAACAATCGTAGGAAATGGAGTAATCATTACTTTATTTGTAAATATGGGACTTGACCCGATTGCTTCTTGGAATTCAAAGGCACCATTTATTGAATCAATACTCGGAACGTACTCATTAAATAACAATAATCAACATTACGATCCGTACTACGTAAGCCAATTTCAATATTTAGTTGAGCAGGTACCCTCTGAAGAACCAACACCTTATTTATTCATGATTGTTTTACTAGGGATCTATATCTTTTTAGTAGCACCGATTGCATATTTTGTTTTAAAGAAGCTAGACAAAAGAGATTATGCATGGATTGGTATACCTGCACTTGCTGCTGTATGTGTTGTCACCATGTATGTTTTTGGGCTGGGTACAAAGCATAATCAAGCAATAATGAATAGCATTTCAGTGCTCTCTGCCAAAGAAGAAGAGCCATTTATGAATATTACAAGTGATATTATGATTTTTAATAATGAAAGAGATAAATTGAAAATTGAATGGGGTAATGATGAGAACCTTAAATTAAACAATCAAAGAGATCAATACTACAGATATCAAGACCCAAATGACACCAATGTAAAGAAAACGTTAAATGGTAAGATGACGAGAGGCAATACAAATATATACGAAAAATATAATGCAGGATTATGGGGATCTACTTATATATCAGGGGATAAAAAAATTCCTTTTGAAGCAAAAAAAATGATAAAGATGCAATTAAACAATGATAAGGTGAGCTTTACGGTTACGAACACTACGCCATATGAGCTGGAAAGTGCATTTATTAAGTGGGGTATGGGTAATATTTATGTTGGTGACTTAGAACCAGGACAAGAGAAGACTGTTGAACAAGAGCTATCTAAGAGCTTATCAACTAGCTTTGAAATATTTTTAGATCAACAAATGGGCTTAAAGAGATTTGATTATTCTACTTCAGCTCGTCCAAATAAGCAAGATCAAATAGATATGAGAACCTTAGAAATATTGCTGCAAAGATATGTTTACAATAACTATCAATATATGCCTAACGCAGGTTTAGACAATAATATACAGGAAGTTAAGCTATGTGCTTTAAATTATCAAGATGTAGGATACGATATAAAGGTGAATGATCAAGGGACAGAAAACTTTTTAACAAATATTATTGAAATTACGACAGAAATAGAATTTGATAAGGGTGCCGAGATTAAAATACCAAAAGGTATCATTGCGCCCCAAGTAGTATACTTTCTAGATGATAAATTTACAACTAGTGGAGCGTTTGATTACCAAGCAAATGATCAGTATTATAGATTATATGAGCAAGGGATTATTCAGTTTGACTACACAATTCCTTTTGGAATGGAGCTTAGTAAAGCACAAATAGAGTTAGGTGAAGTTTTTAATGAAGAAGATTATTATAATAAGGCGAATGGTCAACCGGCAACACCTAAAAAAGGTATGGAATATACAATTCTTAATGCGAAAGATAATACATGGGAAACCATAGATCGCCAAGCAGATATTACAGATAATAAATATGTTGGCGTAAATGGACACATTTTATTTAGAGTGGACGTTAGAGGAGAGCAAGGAGATTACGCATACGCCCAAATGATGCAGGCACCAAGTATTTCAATAGAGGGGAGTGTTAAATAATGATAAAAGTAGAAAATCTAGTGAAACGCTATGGAAAATTTACAGCAGTTGACGACTTATCCTTTTCTATAGGTAAGGGAGAAATATTTGGTTTTGTTGGATCAAATGGCGCTGGAAAGACAACAACCATGAAGGTAGCTGCAGGTCTATTAAAAGCAGATGCAGGAACTATTTTTGTAAATGGACATGATGTTCATAAGCACAGAACAGAGGCAAAAAGATCCATAGGTTATATGCCTGACTTTTTTGGCGTATACGATGACTTGAAGGTTACTGAATACATGAACTTTTACTGTGGGGTACATAAAATACCTGTTGCAGACAGAAAGAAAACAATTGATAGCCTCGTTGAGGTAGTTAATTTATCGGACAAGAGAGAAGCTTATGTGGACGATTTATCTAGGGGTATGAAGCAACGACTTTGTTTGGCAAGAAGCTTGATTCATAATCCAGAGCTGCTCATTTTAGATGAACCAGCATCTGGGCTTGATCCGAGAGCTAGGGTTGAATTTAGAGAGATTATAAAGGAACTTAAAGATATGGGGAAGACCATATTAATTAGTTCTCACATTTTACATGAGTTATCAGAAGTTTGTACCTCTATTGGCATAATCAATGGAGGAAAAATGATTGCAATAGGTACGGTTAGTGAAATACAAGAAAAATTAAATCATTTAAGTAGAGTTAAAGTTAAAGTTTGTAGCGATTTTTCCCTTGCAGCTTCAATATTAAAAGAGCAACCGCTTGTGACAGGACTCGTTGAGGCAA
Organism: Firmicutes bacterium HGW-Firmicutes-7; assembly: GCA_002841375.1. GTDB lineage: Bacteria > Bacillota > Clostridia > Lachnospirales > Vallitaleaceae > HGW-1. The sequence continues at coordinate 13,340 of PGZO01000031.1, forward strand.
ATGGATTTATTGAATTCTCTTTTTCAGGAGAGGTACAGCAAAAAGCGGATTTACTTAAATCCTTAGTTAATAAAGAAGTTAGAGTAACGCATTTTGAAGAGACTGCTGGTAGCCTTGAGTCGATATTTATGCATCTAACGAATGAAGAGGGGGAAGAAAAATGATTAATCCAATATTAGAGAGAGAACTTAAAACGAGAATGCGAACTTGGAAAACACCAATCATGTTAATGATTTATTTGCTCATAATCAGCATCGTCGTTGCGTTGTTTTTCGTAATTAATGAACAAAGGTATATGTATGGAGGCGGAACCTTCGACCCAAGAATGGCGATTAGAATATATAACCTGATTGTTGTTGGACAGTTTATTATATTAATGTTGGTACTACCGGCCTTTACAGCAACGGCTATAAGCGGTGAAAGAGAAAGGCAAACACTAGACTTAATGCTGTGTACCGACTTATCCCCGTGGAAAATTATTTTTGGGAAAATATCTGCAGCACTGGCCTTTGTGTTTTTACTTATTATTGCTGCCACACCATTTATGAGCATTGTGTTTTTATTTGGAGGTATTACGATTTGGGAAGTTGTCAAGGTTGTACTTTTCTACATGGTTACGGCAGTGTTGGTATCCTGTATTGGACTATACTGTTCGGCACGCTTTAAAAGAGTTGTAACGTCAATTATTGTTAGCTACTTAATTATGGGCATTTTATTTGTTGGAACAGTAGTAGCGTATGGTGTATTTATGATGATTATGAGTACAAAAGGAAACAATGATTTTGTGAATAAATATGCATATGAAATTCTCCTAGGCTTCCTTGGAGCAAATCCAGGATTTGGGTTGGCGTCTTTCTATTTAGGAGATTATCTAGGGATTTCATATTGGTTAAATATATCAACAAGTATTTTTAAAACTGTGAAACCTTGGATGGTTAGTGTTACCTTTGACGTAGTAGTGTCTGCGATATTAGTTGTACTTACCAAGTTTAGATTAACAAGAATTCGATAATTAAGGTTATAGTGTCAAAAGTATAACCAATTCCAACTATTAACTATAAAACGTAGGGTGTGATCATTATGAACGAAAAGAAAATTAAACAATGGGTGAAACCTGTAAGAAAAAAACTGCATATAGAGAGAGCTATTAATACTGCTTTTAAACTTTTCTTAATTGGCAGTGTAGCGATGCTACTTATTTCAATTGCTGCACACTTTTATCCAATCCCATTTGCAGAAAAATGGTTAATTGGTGTAGGCGCTATTTGTGGGTTATTATCCTTGGTTCAAATAGTATTTATGTATCCTAACATTAAAATGACGATTGTTAGAACGGATTTGTTAGGTTTTAAAGAGCGCTTTATAACTGCGTGGGAGCTAAAAAATGATGAAAGCATCGAAGCAACGTTACAAAGGAATGAGTTAGAGGCTTTTATTAAGGGAGAAAATTTAAGTAAAAGGTATAAGCTACAACCTAAATACAGAAGGCTTGCAATGAGTGCCGTGGTGATCTTTATAGCAATTGGAATTTTGCTTATACCTTCACCAGCTAAGATTGAAGCAGCAAAGGTTGAGGCGCTTAAAAATCAATTAGAAGAACAAATTGAACATCTCGAAGCAGAAAAAGAGCGTCTATATGATAAGTACGATGTGCCTGAAGAAAAAAAGGAAGAACTGGATAAAAAGCTAGAAGCATTAATGAAGCAACTAGAAAAAGCTAAGACAGAAGAAGAGGCACTTAAAAATCTAGCCATTGCAAAAAATGAGATGAAGAAGTTAGATCCTAAGGAAATGGCATCAGAGCTTAAGAAGCTAGGAGAGAATCTGAAAAGCGAAGGATTAAAGGATCTGGCAGATGCCCTGAAGAATGAAGATTTAGATAAAATTAAAAAAGCACTTGAAGAATTGATGAACAACAAAGATTCAGAGGCCTTAAAAGAGGTCGCAAAAGAATTAACCAATGAAGAATTAAAGGATTTGCTAGAAAAACTAGCAGAAGATATAGAAAAACAAGATGGGGAGGCTGCACAAAAAAGTGCATCAGACTTAAATGACATGCTTGACAATGCCCTTTCTAGCAGTAAAAGTGCGGCAAGCATGAACCAGTTTTCCCAAAGCATGCAAACTGCGATTAATAAAGCGGGACAACAAATGGCATCAGGCGCTTCAATTAGTGAATTGGCCTTTAGTTCTAGCAGTGGACAAAGCGCTTCTAGCAGCTCAGATGGAGGTGTTCCTGTAAGCGCAGACGCTACGTCAGGAACAGAAGGCCAAGGAGAAGGAGAAGGGCAAGGAGAAGGTCAAGGAGAAGGCCAAGGCCAAGGACAAGGGCAAGGAGAAGGTCAAGGACAAGGCCAAGGTCAAGGGCAAGGTCAAGGTCAAGGCCAAGGACAAGGCGAAGGTGCCGGTGGTGGAGCGGGTCAAGGCTCAACGAACACAGACGGTGGGTATAGCCAAGAAAGTGGTTCAACCTCTCACAATAGCAGCACCGGAGACGGAAAAATAGGAACCTATGAAGCCCTCTATCAACCAACTCATCTTGGAGGAACTTCTGAATCTTCCTTTGTAAAAGGACAAAAAGGTAAAGGAGGACAAAGCTCTTTTCAAAACGTAGAAGGTGTCCCAATTGAAAAAGGAAGTCTAGTAAGCTACACCGAAATATCAGGAAGCTACAAACAACAAGCCTCTCAATCAATGGACACAATGGCAGTCCCCGCAGTAATGAAAGAATTAATCAGAGATTATTTCTCAAGTATAGAATAAGAAAAAGAGACAAAGGGGACTGTCCCCTTTAACCGATGAAAGGATTGGAAATGATGGAACAATTAGAGAAAGTCGGCAATCTTGCCGCGAGAATAGAGGAAGAAGTAGCTAGGCATATTATTGGACAGAAGGAATTAATTAAGGATACGATTATATGTTTGATCGCAGGGGGAAATATGTTGCTTGAGGGTGTACCGGGTCTTGGAAAGACAAGACTTGTAAGTACGCTTGGCGTGGCCCTTGGATTAGATTATAAGAGAATTCAGTTTACCCCTGACTTAATGCCAGCGGATATTACGGGAACAAATATTTACAATAAAGAGACAGGGGGCTTTGAGTTTCAAAAGGGGCCTGTGTTTACGAATATTGTTTTGGCGGATGAGATTAATAGAGCGACGCCTAAGACACAAAGTGCAATGCTTGAGGCAATGCAAGAAAAAACTATCACTTCAGGGACAACAACCTATAAGCTGAATAAGCCCTATTTGGTAATGGCAACACAAAATCCAATAGAGCAAGAGGGCACGTATCCGTTACCAGAAGCGCAGATGGACCGATTCATGTTTAAATTGAATGTTGAGTTTCCAAGTGTAGATGAACTCCTTAAGATTGTTACCTTAACGACTGGAACGAGCGAACCAGAGATTCAAGTTATTACTGGCGTAGAGGAGCTTCTAGAGGTTCAAGCAGCAGCGAAGCTCGTACCAGCAGCACTGCCAGTTTTAGAATATGCGATGAAGGTTATTGCTTCAACCCACCCAGATTCTGAATTTGCACCAGAGGTCGTAAAGAAATACGTGCGTTGTGGCTCAAGCCCAAGAGGTGCTCAAGCCATTGTTGCGACAGCAAGGGTTCGTGCATTAATGGAGGGACGTTACAATATATCCTTTGAAGATATTAAAAAAATGGCCTATCCCGTACTTAGACATAGATTACTACTTAATTTTGATGCCATAAGTGATGGCAGAGATGCAGATAGCATTATTACGGAAATATTATTAAATGTAGAGGCATAATATGGAAAAGAAAAACGTCTTAGATCAAGAATTTTTAGATTTACTGAAAACCATGGTGCTAAAATTTAATCTATCCTTAAAAGACGGCAACCTTGGAGGTAATCGTTCTAAGGCCAAGGGAAGCTCTGTAGAATTTTCCGATTTTAGAGAGTATGTTCCAGGTGACGACTTTCGTAGGATTGATTGGCGAGCACTCGCGCGTTTTGAAAAAGTATATATCAAGCTATTTATGGAGGAAAGAGAAGCGCCCATTACCATTTTTGTTGATAAAAGCAAGTCCATGGACTTTAGCTTGAAGAGAGAAACAGCCATTAAAATGGCGGCGACCTTTGCCTTTTCATCATTAAAGGAATACAATTCCGTTTCAACAATTATGTTTGACCAGAAAGCGTCAAGCTATGAGTTAAATCAAAAAGGCCAACCCGCCTTTGCAAGAATTATTAATTTATTAGAAAATACAACCTTTGCAGACGACAGTGACTTATATAGCGTGATTAATAGCTGGCAACCAAGGTTCAAGAAGGGCTTAACAGTGCTCATTACAGACCTTATGTATGACGCCAAATTAGAAGAGACTATGAAGTTATTAACCTATAAAAAACAAAAGATTGTTTTATGTCATATTCTATCTCAGGAGGAGTTATACCCTGAACTAGAAGGAAATCTGCGTTTGATTGATAGCGAAACCGACGAGCATATGGACATTTTAACTGGAACCGATGCGGTGAATCTATATGCCAAGACACTTTCGCATTATATAAGTACGACAAAAGAAACCTGTTCTAAATATAAAGCAGATTATTTACTGCTCAATAGCGCAAAGCCGGTTGAACAACTACTCAAACAGCTTCACGTTAGAACCAACTAAGAAAGTAGACGAGGTTTTTGCTTAAACGACAAAATATGGGAGTACCAAACTATGGGTTTTTTTAATATTGCAGGATTAGCAGCCTTAATATGCTTGCCAATTATTATAATTTTATATATGTTACGACCAAAAAACATGCCCTATTCGCTACCAAGCCTTTATTTATGGAAGACGATGGCAAATGAAATCGAGTCCGCGTCCCAGTTTCAAAAGCTTAAAAGTAGCTTATTAATGTTTTTGCAACTTGCAATCGCATTAATAATAGCATTTATGCTAGCAGGCCTATTTATTAAAAATAGTTCAATGCCTGATAGGGTTATTTTGGTTGTCGATGGTTCTGTATCGATGAAATCAACAGACGTAGATCCATCAAGAATGGAATATGCCAAGGAACAAGCGGTTACATACGTTAAGCAGTTAAACAGAGGTGCCCAGGTTACACTTATTGCACTGAAAGATATCCCAGAAATTCTATTAACAGATGAAACGGATCATAGTCTAGTGGCGGCTTCAATTAAGAACTTGTCAGCAATTGATACGTACAGTGATATGAATCTTGCAGTACAAACGACAACAGCACTAAAAAGAGAAGAAGAAACAACCATTGTCTATTTCGGAGATCGAGAATTTCCTGGTGCAGAAAATGTCTTCGTTGCAAAAAATCATGACAATGTGGCCGTTCATAATATTGCCTATACAATCTACGCAGGGGCAAAGGATATGCGTGTCCTAGCAGACATTATTAATGAGAGTGACAAAAAGGTAAACGTTCCATTAAGCCTATATGCAGATGAACTGTTTTTAGATGCTAAACAGGTGGAAATAGAACCAGGGGAAAGTGCGAAAGTATTTTTCAGTAATATCCCGTTGGCTACAACGGAACTTATGGTTCAAATTGACCGTGAGGATAATTTGGAAGTCGATAATGTTGCCTATACAACGGTAGCAAAAGAACAAGTTAAAAAGGCTGTTCTAGTTACGAGTTCGAATATCTTCTTAGAGAAAGTATTTAAGCTAAACAAAGCAATCGAGCTATATCAAGCAGAGCCTAAGGATATTGAAACACTGAAAGGATTTGATCTCTATATTTTTGATGGTGTGCTTCCAACGACCTTGCCAACAGATGGTGCAATCATGATGTTTGATCCACCGGAAAATGAATATTTCAAGGTACTTGGCTACGCAAATAACCCAGAGCTCTTTGCAACAGGACATGAAATAACAAGTCATATTAACAAGCCTGACTTTGCCATCGGCTCAACCCAAATATATGAAGTGCCTACTTGGGCAGAGGATGTACTTGACACAGAGTATGGCGTATGTGCTTTTGCAGGAACGTATAACGGTGTTCGAGTTGTTGCCTATGGGTTTGATCTTCATAGCACTGATCTGCCATTGGTCGTAGATTTTCCTATTATTATGACGAATTCATTAGGATATTTGGTGCCAAACAGCATGCTCCACGCAACAAGCATATCTGCAGGAGAAGGGATGGGAATTAGAATCCTTCCAAACACAGAAGAGGCGTATATCATAAATCCAGATGGACTAAAGGAACATATAGATGTATCTAGTGAAGAAACAATGTATAAAAATACAGCTAAAACTGGACGCTACACCCTTGTTCAACGATCAAGTGAAACAGAAATCATAGAAGGATTTGGTGTAAACGTACCTAAAAAGACAAGTGAAATTGATGCTACAACAGAAGCCCCAAATAAAAACATAGAGGTAAGCAATAAAAGAAGCTTATTTATTATTTTAGGGATACTTGTTCTGACAATTATTTGTACAGAATGGTTTATCTATAACTATAGGAGGAAGATTCATGCGATTAAGCTTTGATCACTTATACCCTTTGTGGCTCATCCTTCTGGTGCTGCCTCTCATCATTCTACCCTTTATAAAATATGCGAAAAAGACTACACGGCAAAAGGTTTTCTTAACACTCAGAACGCTAACAGCCTTGTTAATCATACTTTCAATGTGTGGCGTAAGCTTAGTTAAAACAGCCAAAGACACAACAACTATTTTCATTAGCGATTTATCCGATAGTACATTGGATCGACAAAAGCTGATCGAGAACTTTATTTCAGATGCGCTAAAATCAAAAGACAGTAATGATATTACAGGAATCATTGGGTTTGGTGCAGATAGCTCGACTGAAAATGAACCCTCCAAGCAAACGATATTTAATGGATTTCAAACATCAGTCGACACAGATTTTACGAATATTAGTGGCGCACTGCTTCACGGAGCAGCACTTTTTCCGCCAAATACAAAAAAGAGAATGGTTCTTATTACAGATGGCCTTGAAAATATGGGAGACAGTGAAAGACAAATAAGAGCCCTACAGCAAAATGGAACCATTGTTGATGTCTATGGCGTTGTTAAAGGAGATTTTGAAGAGGTTCAACTAAGCCAAGTGCTTGTACCAGAAAAGGCAGGTAAAAATCAAGTTATTGATATTGCTGCACATATAGAAAGCAACGTTAAAACAAAAGCAACCATTTTACTCTATGCCGGCAACGCACTTAAGCATGAACAACAAGTTGATTTAGACCTTGGAACAAATAAATTTATATTTACAGATACCGTTTCTTCTGGTGGCGTTCTTTCATATCGTGTTGAAATTATCCCGGAAAAAGATACGTATATGGAAAATAACTATTTGTCTTCCTTTGTTACTGTAAACGATCTACCAGTTATTTTGCTTATTGAAGATGAAGATGGCCAAGGCGAGCAAATTATTAAAATGCTCGAAGAGCATGTAACGATAGAGGTTAAAGCACCAGAGGAAGCACCACAAACACTAGAATCTTTAATTAAATACGATGGCTTCATTCTTGCAGATATTTCTATAGAACGCTTCAATGCCAAATTTCTAACAAACTTAGAAAATGTCGTGAAGAATCAAGGAAAAGGTCTATTGGTTACCGGAGGAGATAGCAGCTACGGGCCAGGCGGATACTACAAAACAATACTTGAAGAAATGCTGCCTGTTAATATTGATGTTAAGCCAAAAGAAGAAAAACCAAATCTTGCATTACTACTCGTTATTGATAAGTCAGGTAGTATGACAGAAGGACAATATGGTATTTCTAGACTTGAGCTTGCAAAAGAGGCCGCAATTCGTTCGACGGAAGTGCTAGAGCCAAAGGATATGCTTGGAGTTATTGCCTTTGATGATTCGATAAAATGGGTGGTAGATCTACAACTTGCTACAGACAAGGGTGCATTACAAGATCAAATAGCAACCATCGTTCCAGGTGGCGGCACAAGTATTAGACCTTCATTAGAAGCGGCCGTCAACGCACTGATTGACACAGATACGAAACTTAAGCACATCATTTTATTGACAGATGGTCAAGCTGAAACCACAGGGTATGAAACCGCCATAAACAATATGAGAGATCACAGCATCACCTTATCCACTGTAGCAGTTGGAAAAGGCTCAGATAAATTATTATTACAAGTGTTGGCAAATGCAGGAGGCGGAAGGTACTACTTAACAGACGAATTTTCTGATATACCTTCTATTTTTACAAAGGAAGCCTTTATGGCGGGTAAAAAATATTTAAATAACGTCACCTTTTCACCGACCCTCATTAATTGGTCTCAAATAATGAAAGGGATTGATGCGGTTCCTGAACTAGACGGCTATGTAGCCACAACGATAAAACCTACATCAAAGCTCCTGCTAGCTGGACCAGAAGATGATCCAATATTGGCAACGGGCCAGTATGGTTTAGGAAGAACCATTGCCTGGACTTCCGATGCAAATGGATTATGGACAGCGAAATGGTTAACTTGGGACCAGAGCCCAAGCTTTTGGACGAACCTTATATCTTGGATGGTTCAACAGGATATGGATAAGAAATATACGGCCACTACTTCCTATGAAGGTGGAGAAGGCGTCATAACCGTTAAAAGCCTTGGCGAAGAAGCGGTTTCTGCAGCTGAAATATCAGGTATTTTAGTAACACCTGAAGGAACGGAAACAGAAGTAATATTAGAAGCGACAGCACCAGGCACTTATACAGGAAGCTTTGAAGCATCGGGTGAAGGCGTATACATGATTAATATGTTGCTTGAATCAGAAGGTGTAACAGAAAAAATCGTAACAGGCTTAAATGTAGGGTATTCTCCAGAATATAATTTCTATAGTAAAAGAGGAATTACACCTGAGCGTATCGCAGAGCTATCCGGAGGAAGGGTACTCAAAAATGCAAAAGAGGTATTTAAAGGTGAAGTATTACCAGTAGTAGGAAGTAATAATATTAGCAATATATTGCTTTTACTTGGACTTATTTTATTTATGAGTGAAATAGCCATTAGAAAAACCAACGTAAGTTTCTCTTTTATTGATCGTTTTATGAAGGCTTTCACTTCAAAAGGACGAGAAATAAAAGCCGATATTACGGAGTATATGGCAACAAAGACGGTGCAAACAAAAGAGGTCGTGCAGGGTCAATCAATACAAGAAAGGAAGAAACCTTCCAAAGAAAAAACAGCACCTGTAAATAGTAAAGGTAAAGAGAAAAAACAGGAAAAGGCACAAACGGTTGATAGAAGCCATATAGATGTGCTGCTAGATAAGAAGAGAAAAAGAGGCCAATAACCACAAAAGCATTGACTTATTTTTAATTAACATTAGAATAATATATATAGACAAAAAATGGGGATAAAAAATAAGTGAGGCCAATATGTTATTTGACAAGATTAATGAGTACTTTATTGAACGAGAATTTCAACGGATTCCGACAGATAGTGAAACAGTAAAAATGTATGCAACCTACCAAAAGAGCAGCTTGTATTTGGTAAACTTAATTGAATTAGATGATGAATATAAATTAGATATTGAAAAGTACATGCACTACAAGGTCTTAACCAAAAAGCAATTCCTACATGTTAATTCAGATAAGGTGATTTTGCTGAACATTATTTTAACAGATAATGCGAAGAGTATTTATGATGATGTGAATATACCCCCTGAACTTGAGGAGGACTTTATTGATATTAACTGGATTATTGATACGAAGGCAAAGGAATTGGTTATACCCAATAAGCAGATTAATAGCGTCATTCATCTTGAAAAGGATCTTGAAGCCATACTAGGATCAGATCTAGTGGAGCGGATAAAGTTAACGAAAATAGATCGGTTTCCAATACTCACCTTATTGCTTATATTAAGTAATTTAGGAATTTGGCTAGCAATGGAGGCAGCGGGTGGATCAACGAATAGTCAAGTGCTAATCAAATTTGGTGCGTTGTACACCCCACTTGTTATTGATGGCAGACAATATTGGCGACTGCTAACAGCAAACTTTGTTCATATCGGTGCGTCCCACTTGTTTTTAAATTGCTTTAGCTTATTTATTTTCGGTACAAGACTTGAAAAATATATGTCAAGATTTCAATTCATTGGCGTGTATATTGGTGCAGCACTGTTTGGCGCGGGATTTAGCTTAACGAGTCATTTATTTATGAATACCGTTGCAATTACCGCTGGTGCAAGTGGTGCCATTTATGGTTTGATAGGAAGCATTATTGTATGCTCCAAACTATCGGGAAAATCTATAGATGGATTAACGGATTATATTATGATTATTTTCTTCATCCTAGGAATGGCAATAAGTCTTGTTAGTCCTAATGTTGATGTAAATGCACATCTTGGTGGATTTGTTGGAGGCATTTTATTTACTTTTGCAGTACTTAGGAAAATAAAAGTCAAGCCAACCACCCTTGAATAAAAAACACCCTTTCAGCGGAAACTATTTGTACGATTAACCAATACAAATAACTCCAAAGAGGTGTAATAATTATGCTAGAGTACGAAGGAACAGCGTCAAGTTGTCAACTTGATACGAAAATACTGCACACTTTTTTAGAATATAGAGCACTAAGACTTCAATTTAGCCATACGAGCAGTGAACAAGGGTATAAGCTTATAGAGGGTGTGGAGGATCTGTATCCTTTAACTATAGGGGGTAGTAAAAAAGCACTTGATATAATGCGGCGGTACATATATCAATATTATAAAGAAAGCACCTTAGAGGTAATCGATCAAAGGTTTTTAGAGCGATTTTATAGTTGTTTTTTACCGTCTCAGCTACTTCGAGTAACGTATAAAGAAATTGAAAGCTTATCGACTGAATGGACTTTGTTTTTTGAATTTATTGGTAATAGATATGATAAAACCCTTCTTAAAAGCTCGTGTACAGCAGTATTTAAGAGCCATGAAGAAGATTTACATCGAATATTATATCTTATTAAGGAAGTAAGAAAATATGGTGAAGTTCCTGTGCTTTGCTGGGAACCCTTTATTATAGATATGAAATGCTATAAGAATATGAAAGTTAAGGAAAATGCCTTGGATAAATATATCATTTATGACCAAGGGTATTTTGTGATTCAAGACAGATTAGGAAACAATATTATCTTATTTAAAAATTCACCAGTGAAGACGTTCTATAAAATTAAAATAGATATCCCTTTAGGTGAAGAAATGAAAATGGGTGATATCATTCATATGAGCATAAAGAGAAAGCTCTTTTCAACAGCATGGAATATCATAAATGTTAAAGCATATTTTGATGAAAGTGCAGGTGAATACTTAAATTTAGGAGGCAAGGGCAATGAAGCAAGCAAAAATAGCTGAAATATATAAAGAGTGTTCCACCTTAATCACTGAACAGACCCAAGAGATTCATCAACTTGTGCTAGGGACTGGAAATTTTGATGCGAAGGTGCTTATTGTTGGAGATGTACCAACGAGCGAGGAAGAGGATGCAGGGTTACCTTTTGTTGGCAGGGCAGGGAAGCCCCTTCATGATTGCCTTGATGCGCTAGGTCTTAAAGAAGAAGACGTATACGTGACCCAGGTCGTAAAATATCGCCCCTATAGAATCAATGAAAAGAGTGGAAGGGTTGTTACAAGAGCGCCTAAAAAAGAAGAAATACAATTCTTTCTTCCTTATTTGCAAGAAGAAATTGGTATTATATCGCCTAAAATCATTATAACCCTTGGGGGAATGCCCCTTAGAGCAATAATGGATAATAATCGGCTACAAATTAATGCAGAGCATGGAAAGGTGAGAACGAAATATATTAATAACCATGTTTATAAAGTACTTCCCTTTAGCCAAGAAGCTTTAAGACAGGCGGAATATGAAGATAATAATGATATGGAAGTGCTTAGAAAATTAGTTGAATATGTTCATACAGGAAAAGAAGAGATTAAGGAAGAAGAAAAGGTGGATATAAAAGCGGATACAAAAGTCAATGGAAATATAGATATAAAAATGGATACAAAAGTCAATGGAAATACAGACATAAAAACGGATACAAAAATTAATGAAAGCGCACATAGAAAAATGGATACAAAAATTACCATTTCGCCCAAGAAGGTTAAACCGAAGCCGATTAGAACCGAGCAGGATTCTTCTAAGCTAAAGGCAATTATCATTTATGGTGGAGATGGATATGCGGATGATCCTACATTAGTTGCAATAGATCGAATAAGCAATGTGCTAACGGAATTAAATACTAGCATTATACGGCTTGACTTATATAAGGATCAATATGATATTCAAGAATTTTTTGCAGAGCTAGCTGAAGCTAGAGCGGTCGTAATTGCGACGACTGTTGAATGGTTTGGTATTGGTGGACACTTGCAGACGTTTTTAGATAAGTGCTGGAAGTACGGGAATAAAGCTTACTTTAACGATGCTTATTTATTTGGTGTTGTAATTAGCAAGCAGCACTATGAGCGAGATACATATAATCACTTAATTAAGTCATGGGAGCTGCTGGGTGGTGTGGAAGGCAGCAGTATTTGTGCCAATATAAAGAAATCAGTAGAGCTTGAAACCAACGGCGCTTTGTTGAATTCTATTGATAAGAAAACGGAAGAATTCTATAGAGTTGCCCATCAAAGTAGAACGGTTCTGCCCACGAGCATTAGAAATAACAAGATTTTTATTGAAGTGAACAATAGACAAGCGATTGAAAATGATTATTCTTTTACAGAGACGCCGATGACGGTTGAAGATCAAGAAACCTTTATACCAAATTATGAGGCCTTTATGGAGAAGCAACAAAAGGATATTGAAGATATTACCAATCTATTTAAGCAGAAGCTGAGTAGTAAGGTGGTTCAGGCAGCTAAAACTGAGACGGAGCTATTTAAGTCAGCATTTGTTGGAAGTGATGATGGTGTCAATTGTAAGATTCAGTGGAGTATTAATGATAAAGTGAGTAAGAACTTTGTTATGGATCTTAAGAAGGGGAAGCTCAGTACGTATTTCGGATCTGTGACAGATTTTAATACGGTGATTCACTTGGATGAAGAGATATTGAAAAAGATTATGGACGGCAAGATGACGGTTCAGAGGGCGTTTATGACCGGAGAGATTAAGGCGAAGGGGGATTTTACGGTTATTTATAAGTTGGATGGATTGTTTGATTTAGCGAGGTAGAAATTTCGGGAATAGTTGGTAAATAGTTTTGAGTGGATAGTTTTGGATGGATAGTTTCCGGATAGATAGGTGCCAGATGGATGGGTTCATTTTTCTGGCCTTTCCCATTCGGCCGGTCGGGCGAAAAATGAACCCATCCACCTGGCACCTATCTATCCTGGTGTGAAGAATAAGGAGCAAAAGCAAAAAAAATATATAAAAATCATATGTAAAAACCATGACAAAAGATACCTATAAGCAAATAGAATTCTTATTCGAGCCCCGAATATTAGGGCTCATTTTTATGCCCAGAATAAAGATGGTCAATCCGGGAAGAATATAATATATTATTGATTGGGAATAATTATTTACAAACGTGCTTTTAAAATGTATAATTAAAGTACGAAAGTAAAGTTAAGATAAACAGAAAGCGAGGTGGCTCATATGGATACATCTTTTCAAATCATTAAAGATATTGCAGATAATTCCGATGGAATTATCACAACAAAGCAGGTAGAAGACGCAGGCTTAAGCAGAACCGTTCTAAAACCATTTGTTGATGAAGGACTCTTGCTGAAAGAATCACAAGGAATTTATTCGTTATCAGATACCATGGCTGATGAATATAAACTGATACAGATAAGAAGTGAAAAAGCTATTTTTTCATACGGAACGGCTTTATATTTACTGGGTATGTCTGATCGCGTACCTCATAACATAGATGTAACAGTTCCACAAGGATATAACGTATCGCGGATTAAAAAAGATTATCCGTCCATCCGCTTTCACTATGTGAAAAAAGAATTATGGGAATTGGGAATTACTAGTATCCAGTCGCCCATGGGAGCAATAGTGAGCGTGTATGATAAAGAACGTTGTATTTGTGATCTGATTCGTGACAAGAAGGATATGGATATGCAGCTATACACCCAGGCGGTGAAGGAATATTTTAAAGCAGGAAGTAATATGAGAAAGATACTAAAGTACGGGAAACAGTTCGGAGTAGAAGAAAAACTTCGGACATATATGGAAGTATTGAGCTAAGGAGGAGTGCGGATGAAAACACCAGAACAATTAAAAGGAGCAATCAAAAATATTGCCAAAGATAAGAAACTGCTGAGAGAAATTAGTTGGACAAATAACCTTATGATACTCTCAAAAACAAAAGCAAACGAAGAAAGAGAGTTAAGAGTTGGGATAAAAAAGCTTTATGATATGGAGGTATTCCTCTATCATAAAGCTTTATTTTGTCAATCCTTATACTAATAATCTTAAGTTGATGATTGGGCACAGGGCCTGCCCTTTATTTTTGCAAGAATATTTGAGCGAAAACTTTTCCGTAGCGGGCGTCGTTATAGATGCCGATGCCGATGGTGTCGAAGTTTGTTTTGAGGATGTTTGCGCGGTGGCCGGGGCTGTTCATGAGTGCTTTGTGGGCGGCTGATACAGAGGTGTTGCCGGCTATATTTTCCCCTGCGGCCTTGTAAGCGACGCCGAAGGTTTTAAGCATCTCAAAGGGTGAACCGTATTTTGGGGAATCGTGACTAAAATACTGGTTTTTTGATAGATCTTCCGCTTTAATACGTGCTACTTTCATAACACTTATATCTGCTTTTAAAGCTGAAAGACCGTTCTTGCTTCTTTCTGCGTTAATCAAATCGATCATTTGTTGTTCATCGGCTGTTATTGCATAGCTATAGCTATCAGCTGGCGTAGTGGGCGTTGGTGCCTGAGGGGTTGGCGTAGGGGTAGTGGGGGTTTGTGAGGTATTGGTGTTGTAATAACTTTTAACCCTTGTATAGGTGCTGGAGATTAAGCCAATCATATCACGGTCTGTGTGAATAACATACCAGCTTCCTAAAGATCCAACAACGTTTACAACAGTTCCTCTAGATAATGTTCCTATTATTGTATAAGACGTACCTGGTCCAGTTCGAATATTTAGATAGGTAGCGGTTACTTCAATTTCTTTAATATTGCTCCATTTAAATACATAGGACTTTGCAACAATAGGCTGACTAAACATAAATGAAAACATGATCATGGTGGTAAAACAATATAGCGCTAGTCTTTGTCTAATACTTTTTTTCATCTAATCACTTCCTTTCATTTACTATTATGGTAAGATTAAATAAAAGTATGCGAAAGGTTTTATGGTAAAATATAGCACCCATTATAATGGGTGCAAGGGAAGTTTAATTAAGAATTTAGTTCCGTTATTGAGGCTACTAACGACATCAATTAATCCGTTGTGGTTTTCTATAATAGAAGCGACGATAGGCAGCCCGAGGCCGGTTCCATTATCTTTGTAGCTCACAAAGGGGAGAAATATTGTAGACAGCTTCTCGTCATCAATACCACAGCCGTTATCCTCTATTGTCACCACTACATAGGACGGTTCCTTTGATAGAGAAATAAGGATTGTACCATATTTGGGAACCGCTTCAATGGCATTTTTAAGCAAATTTGCAAAGGCTTCCATGAGCTTAACATCATCTCCATTTACAGTATAGAGATCCTCGCACAGTTCAAGTTTCAATATAACCTGATTTTGAAGGGCAAAAGCCTCGAACCTATCTACGGCATCAGAGAGTAGCTCTCCAAGATCTAATAGCGTGAAGTCGAAATCAGAGGTATTGTTTAATTTATTAAAGTCATTGAGTAGCGAACTGATAAAATCAAGCTCGCCGTAAAGCTTATGCCAATGCTTATTTTTCTTAACATCTGGAAATTGTATTTCTATTAATTGTAGTGTGCTCGAAATAATAGCAATAGGATTTTTGATTTCATGTGCAATTTTTGCACAGGCTAAATTTGTACTATTATTGTTAAATTTTCCCATATTCATCACCTAAATATCATAATAGCAGAAAAGATAATAAAATACAATTTATATTTGAATAGAAAAAGTTAGAAATCAAAACAGGGACTTTTAAGTAATTAAAAGTTGTGAGGAACAGTGTCATACGAAGTCGAATATTGAAAGGTATGCAGAATATTTGCAGATAATATAAGCAAATCTTTTGAAATGATTAGAAAAAGAGTTGAAAAAATTAGGAATATCGTTTACTATATTGAATATGGCGATGGGTTATTTATTTTTAAAAGAGGAGACCTAAACATGTCACAACAAAAATGTGTTTTTTGTAGCATAGTCAATGGAGAAATCCCTTCAGCTACAATTTATGAAAATTCGGAATTTAAGGTTATACTAGATGCATTTCCATCTGGAGTAGGACATACGCTCATATTTCCAAAGGAACACTTTGAAAATATTTACGATCTTGACGCGGAAACAGCTAGTAAGCTTTTTGCATTCGTCACTATTGTTGCGAGGGCATTAAAAAAGGTGCTTAAGTGTGATGGTATGAACCTTCTGCAAAATAATGGAGAGGTTGCAGGTCAAACAGTGTTTCACTTTCATATGCATTTAATTCCCAGATTTGCTAATGATGGCTTGAAATTCAGTTGGGCAACCAAGAAATTTGATCAAGAAGAAATGAACAACTTGGCAACTGAGATTGGCAAGAATATATAGATAAAAGCAAATGTAAATGAGATTTATCTATGCTCGTATAAGCGCCCCTTCTTTGTAGAGAACAAAGAAGGGGCGCTTATAGTTCGTTCGTTATAAGGTTATGCTACCGTTCAAGCTTAACAATTTCTTGAACCACATTTTTAATGCCGTTTTTAGATTTGCTATGTTGCATATGCTCTAAATACTGGCTTCTATTGTTATAGACTTCATCAATTGCTTGTAATAAAACTTCGGGCGTTAAGGACTCTTCCTCAAGGACATAACTGTAACCATGTGCTTTAAAGGAAGCGGCATTAAGCAATTGATCTCCTCGACTAGCGCTTGCCGGAAGTGGAATTAAAATATTTGGCTTCCTAAGCGCAAGAAGTTCTGAGATTGCATTAGAACCCGCTCGCGAGATGATCACATCGGTCATGGCTAATAGATGAGGCAATTCTTCCTTAACATATTCATATTGTTTATACCCCTCAAGCTGTTCTAAGGAAGATACTAAATGATCCTTCCCGCATAGATGAACGATTTGATATTTCGTTAACAACCCAGGGAGCATACTTCTTAACACATCGTTTAATCGCTTCGCACCTAAGCTTCCACCCATCAACATAAGAATCGGCTTACGATCGGTAAAGCCACATAGACGAATACCTGTCAAGCGATCTCCTTCTAATAAATTCTCTCTTATTGGGCTTCCGGTTAGAACGCCCTTTTCCTTAGGAAGGTACTTAAGGGTTTCAGCAAAAGTGGTGCATACCTTCGTTGCAAAGGGTAAGCACAGCTTATTGGCAAGGCCAGGTGTCATATCTGACTCATGTAATATAGTAGGAACACGATTTAACTTCGCACCAATGATTACTGGAACGCTGACAAAACCACCCTTTGAGAATACAATATCAGGCTTCAGCTTATGCAGGAGCTTCGTAGCTTGAAAGCAGCCCTTAATTACCTTAAAGGGATCTGACAAGTTCTTAAAATCAAGGTAACGACGAAGCTTTCCCGAAGAGATTGGATAATAGGGGAGCCCCGTATCCTTAATGAGATTTTTCTCAATACCTTCATAAGAGCCAATATAATATAGGGTATAGCCCTCAGCTTGCAGTGCATCTATCAAGGCGATATTCGGGGTTACATGCCCAGCAGTACCGCCACCAGTTAAGACTATTTTTTTCATAAGTCGTCCTCCATCTCGTAAGTCTATCTACTATATATTATCCAATGTATAACATAATTGTCAACGGAATTGACGATATATTACACTAATATTACAAAAAGGGAAAATGCTTGAAATATTGGTGCTTTATGGATATAATTGAATCTAGCAGTAAATACCATTTTACATAGTGCTAATCTGGAAATTATTTCTATTACAGAATTATTACAGATGCAGTAATATGTTGACTGGCTTATTACTAAGTGCTATAATTTACCATGAGCTAAACGAGTTTTTTATAGCCAAATAAAAAAACAAGCCAAATTTAAAGGAGGAAGTAGAAACATGAAGAAAACAAAACGTTTTATAGCATTACTTACAGCGTTAGTTCTTGTTTTCAGCACTTTAATTAGTACATCAGCTTTCGCAGCAGTTAACAAAGATGTTGTTGGAACTGATTTTGAAGTTGCAGTAGGCAAGCTTAAGGCAGTAAAGGTAATGGAAGGTTATCCAGATGGTTCTTTCAAACCAGAAGGAGAAATTACAAGAGCAGAATTTGCTAAAATCGCAGTAGTATCTATGGGATTAGGCGATGCGGCAGAAGCTTCAAAAGGAACTACTAAGTTCCCTGACGTAGATGGTACTCATTGGGCATCAGGATATATTAACTTAGCAGTAAACAGAAGTTTAGTTAGTGGTTACCCAGATGGTACTTATAAGCCAGAAGGTAAATTAACTAACGCTGAAGCAATCACAATCCTTACTCGTCTAGTTGGACTTGGTCCAGTAGTAGACAAAGATGGAACATGGCCAGCAAATTACATTGGTAGAGCAGCAAATGAAGGCATCCTTAAGGGTGTTAATGTAGCTAGCACAACTAATGCAACTCGTGGTGTAGTAGCAAAAATGTTAGTAAATACCCTTGATGTAGAAGTTTGGGGAGCAGCAGGTTACAATAATGATGGTACTGTAGAATATGGTCCATTAAACAAAACTTTATTAACTGACACACTTGAAATTTCAGTTTATGAAGAAGTAAGAGTTACAGGTTATGATGTAGATGATAAAGAATTAAATCTTAAAGGTTCATCTATTTCAAATGGTTCATATGACGTAGTAGCTGATGATCTCGATTTTGAAGAAATCTATTTAAATGAAGTAACAGTATGGATCAATGATGATGATGAAGTTATCTTTGCAGAAGTTACTAGTAAGCAACTATTTGATGCAATCGAAATCAATGATGATGAGTTAACACTTGTTGACGCTGATGACGATTATGACATCGATGATGACGCCGTATTCTATGTAAATGGCGAAGAAGAAGATTTTGAAGATTTAGACGGAAACGAATATGATTACGCTAAAGTTGTTCTTAATGATGATGGCGACGTAATATTTGTTAATGCTTTTGACTGGGATGATTTCCTAGTTGTAGAAAAAACAGACGATTTCGAAATTTTTGCTTATGGTGAAGAACTTGATGCAGAAGATTACACAATTGTTAAAGACGGTAAGTCAGTTAGTGTTGATGACTTAGTAAAAGGCGATATTTTATTCTTTAATAAAGATGCTGAATACGCTGAAGTATTTAACAAATCAGTAACTGGTGAAATCTCAAGAATATTTGATGATCGTATTAGAGTAGAAGGTGATGATTATACTAGAGTTAATGCGAATCTTGGATTAGATGCTAAATATCTTGATGAAGATGGAGAAATTGCTAACATCGATAGTAACAGCTTGTTAACAGATATTGCTGAAGCTATGGAAGAAGAAGGCAAGGTTACAGTATTCGTTGATAGATTTGGCGATATGGTATATCTTGTTGGTGAACTTGGAAGCTTAGTAACAACTTCAACTTATAACTTTGTTACTGAAACTTCAAAGGCGTTTTTAGATCGTAGCACTGATAAATGGACATTTGATGTATTAAATGTTTCAGGAAAAGAAATTGCTTACAATCTTAAAGATGCAGATGTAAGAGGAGCAGATAAAGAAATTCTTAAAAATGTAGCTGGTGCATTAGTTGATTGGGATGCAACTGTATTATTCGCTGTTGGAACTTTATCAGATACAATTGAAGCAGATCTTGTTGTAGAAGTGAAAATTGACTCTGATGGAGATGTTGATACGGTTCAACTTTTAACTCCAAACGTATTAGGAAATGGTGTTAAGCATAAGACAACTGCTAAGTATTTCGGTGGTATGGCTATTGCTAGTAGTGTACCAGTATTCTTAACTGATGATTATACTACTGATGTAGATGACATCGTTGTTAAGACTTATGGTGAATTAGAATTTGATAATATAATCGGAAGTGGAACAGATACAGTATTCTATGAAAAAGATGGAAAAATAGTAGCGATAGTAGCTAAAGATTCTGATAGAGATGAAGAAACTACAGATCATGCAACTGTAGCTACAGCTGATAGCACTAAGGTTTCAGGAAAAAATATCTGGAGATTAAAATTAGTTATTGATGATGCTAAAGGCGACTTTGAAACTAAAGAAAATCCAGTAGGTGCAGCTGATGCAGCTGTTGTAACTAAAGGTGATTTCTTAGATGTTAAGATTGATGATAGTACTGGAAAAGTTAACGACGTATCAATTGTTGTAGGTGCTAGATTAGTTGCTGCTGATACATTAACGATTACTAGTACATCTGATAAGAAATTTGACATTGGTGCAACTGCGCTTAGATTGGGTAGTGACGGAGTAGTTGTTGATGCTACTGATAGCTATAAAGTTATTTCTTTCAATACATTAAAAAATGGAGATACTGTTAAAGCTCTTACGGTAGCAAATGGTTCAATATATGTTAACGTTTTAGTAAGAACAGCGAAAGTTGGTAGTACAGCAACTCCAGTAGTACCTACAGGAGTAGCAACTATTAATGCAGGTCCATTTGCTCTTGGAACTGATGCAGTTGTTGTGATGGATGTAGCAGCTGGAAATACAACAGTATATAAAATTGAAGTATTTGATGGTTCAGCTACTAAGGTAACTGAGAAATTTACATTAGTAGATATAACTTATACTGCTACTGATTTAAATGATACTGAAACAGCTGGAACTTCAATTGCTGATGAAATAACTCTTGGTAACTCAACTCCATTCGTAGTAAAAGTTACTAACATGGACACAAATACAGTAGTTACAAGTAAAGCTATAGTAGTAGACTAGAACTTAAGGTTAGTAAGCTAGACACTGAAAAGTGGAGATTTATGAAATGCCATTATTATGCAACCCAACGCAGACGTGCGTTGGGTTGTTTTTTTGCGTACAAAAATAGTTCTTTGTCAAATTCATAAAAGGAACATGTATTTAGTTTTCTTACAATGGTTGAATTTGGTATTTATCAATGGTATACTATTAGAAATAAATAAAAATCGACATCATTTACTAAAAAAATGGAACCAATTACTAGCTAAAACCGTCTAATAGGACGGAAGAGAAACTTAATTATACTTGGAGGGTAAGATGAAAAAACAAAAGCAATTAAAAAAAATAGGTTCATTTTTTATTGCAGTGACAATGGTTATAAGTATAGGACAAGGGAGCATTGCTGCAAGTATATTTTCGGATACAAAAGGACACTGGGCAGAAGCTGAAATACAAAAAGGTATTACAAGCGGATTTGTAAAAGGATATACGGATGGGACATTTAAACCTAATCAACCAGTGACAAGAGCAGAATTTAGTAAAATGTTAAATATGGCATTAGGGGTTAGTAACACAGCTAGCATTTCTTTATATGATGTTAAATCCAGTGACTGGTACTACGATGAAGTAAGAAAAGCAGTTGCTGCAGGATATATTACAGGGTATACTGATAGCACTTTTAAGCCTAATAATAAAATTACTAGACAAGAGGCAGCCAATATGATTTCTAAGGTGCTCCCTAACTATGGATCATCTACAAGTCTATCAGGAATGAAAGATAGTGGTAGTATTGCTAGTTGGGCAAGAAATGGTGTAACAGCAGTTTTTGCAAGAGGTTATATGAAGGGGGATGCTAAAAATATGTATCGTCCTGAGGGTGCGTTGACTCGAGCTGAAGCATGTGCAATCTTAACGCGTCTAGTAGAAGGTGAGAGCATAGTCACTACTAACTATATTATTGATGACGATGGTGACACTGTTAGCAAGAAAATTTTTACGAAGAATGTAACAATTGATGAGGATGTGGATGATGGGGAGGTTACCCTAGATAAAGTCGTTATCTTAGGTACATTGACTGTTGAAGGTGGCGGTGAAGATACGGTTAAAATATCAGATTCTTTAATTAATATTATGAGTGTGGCAAAAGACACAGGAGATGTTAGGGTCTTGTTGACAGGTACTAGTGTAGTTAATGAAGCAAGTTTAAAATATGGAGCAATTATTGAGCAGAAGAATCTAAGCGGTGAGGGTATTAAGAACCTCCGCCTTAACGGAAGTGAGTTAGATGAACAAGAGGTAACTTTAAGAGGTAACTTTGTTAATATTATTTTAGAAGATGAAGCAATGGTTGAAGTAGAATCAGGAAAAATTACGACTTTAACCGTTAATTCGGGGGCGGCAGCATCAACCATTAATCTAAACAGCGGAACATCAATAACAACAGCAGTAGTAAATGGCAAGTCAGATTTTAAAGGAACAGGAAAAATTTCAACAATGAAGGCAAATGCAAATGACATTACTTACGAAACGAAGCCTTCAACAATTACAAAGGGATCAGGTGTCTCAAGACCACCAGTGATAGGCGATGATACGGAGGCGCCAATACCTACATTTACACCAAAAGATGGGGGAACTGGGGTTTCACCTGATACAACAATTACGATTAAATTTGACGAAGCTATTTATATTGCTGGGGGAAATAAGGTAACGAATTCAAATATTGATGATATTGTTGAAATCAGAAAAGGTAGTTCTACAGGTTCCGAAGTAGACTATTCTGGGACGATTAGTTCGGATAAGAAAACCATTACATTAACACCTACACAAACACTAGACACCAATACGTACTATTATATAATAATTTTAAAAAAGTCCATTGAAGATGAAGATGAGAATGAGAATGAGAAAATAACCTCAAAATTTAAAACTGGAAACCAAGACAATTCAGGACTTAAACCAAGCTTTTCACCCGCAAATGGGGCAACGAACGTTTCGGTATCTAACACGATTACGATTACATTTGATGAAGCAATTAAGTTGGCAGGTGGTAGCACAGTAACAAATTCAAATATCACGAACTTTATTGAATTACGTGAAAGTAGTGTAAATGGCACAAAGAAGGCCTATACAGCAACAATTAATTCGGCTAAAAAAGTAATAGTGATTAAACCAAGTGCTACACTAACAATTAATAAAGATTATTATGTGATTGTACTAAGTGGAGAGATTCAAGATAGTGAAGGGAATAAAAATACAAAAACAACGACTACTTTTAGAACAGGTTCGCCGCTTGCAGTGACACCTACTATTACGACAAATCCGACTGCGGTTACTTCAGTAGCGAATAATGGTACTGTGCGTGTAACTTTAACTACAGCTACCTCAGGGGGAAGTATTTACTATACTTTAAATGGTACTACACCTACTGCTGCATCAACATTATATTCAGGCCCATTTGATATTAGCAACAACCAGGTGGGAGGGCAGACGATTACAGTGAGAGCAGTAACAGTGAAATCAGGCTTGACCAATTCGGCAGTTGCTTCAAAAGCAATTGTATTTATCTCTAGTCAAATAGCTACACCTACTATAGCTACAAATCCGACTGCGGTTACTTCAGTAGCGAATAACGGTACCGTGCGTGTAACCTTAGCTACAGCTACTTCAGGGGCAAGTGTTTACTATACCTTGAATGGTACTACACCTACCGCTGCATCAACATTATATTCAGGCCCATTTGATATTAGTAACGATCAAATTGGGGGGCAGACGATTACGGTGAAAGCAGTAACGGTGAAAGCAGGTTTGACCAACTCGGCGGTGGCTTCAAAAGAAATTGTATTTATCTCTAACCAAACAGGAACACCTACGATTTCAACCAATCCGTCGAGTGTTACTGCTGTTCCTAGCAATAGTACAGTGACTATAACCTTAGGGTCAAGCACTTCTGGGGCAGAAATATACTATACAACAAATGGGTCTACACCAACAGCAACTTCGACAAAATATGACGGAGCATTTACTGTAGATACTTCGAACCCTGATGGAGAGACCGTTACAGTAAAAGCGATAGCTATTAAAGCAGGAATGACCAATTCTACCGTAGCTTCTAAGGGTATTACTTTTGTACTAAATGACGTTGGGGCGCCGAGTATTACTACAAGTCCTACAAACGTATCATCAGTTGAGAACACTACTTCGGTTACGGTAACCTTATCAACTGCCACCACTGGGGCAACAATTTATTACACGACAGATGAAAGCACTCCAACTACGTCGTCAACAACCTATTCGGGTTCATTTAGTATAAATGCGCCAAGTATAGAAGGTGGAACGGTAACTATAAGGGCAATTGCTAAAAAAAGTGGAATGGGTGATTCAAGTATTAAGGATAAAACCATTACTTTCAATGCGCAAGTAGTAGAACCATAACAAATTAAAGCGATAGCTGACACGATAAAAAAGCGTGAATAAAAGGGTTGACCAGAAGTCAACCCTTTTGCATGGGATTTGCTAGAGTTTTATTGCAGTTTCATTAAGAAATGATTATAGCTATTGACATATTTTTAGTTAAATATTACACTTAAGGAAGATTAAAAAAAAGGAAGTGAATGTAAGTATATGAAAAAAAGTATGATGTTTCTTGTTATAGCAATATTAATCATTAATGCTTCATTAATATATGGGATAACGGATCAACAATTTGTTCAATACAATCGCAACAACAGTTCACTAGTAGAGGACAAGGTTGTGGAAGTTAAACCAGATGCTGATGGCGGTGTATGGTTTGCTACGGGTGGAAGTGGTGCAGTGTATATCGATTCATCAGGAAAATGGACTGTATATAAGAAGGATGTAAATTCATTAAAAAATAACTTCTTAAACGCTGTGACTTTTGATGGTAAAGGTAATAAGTATTTTGGAACAAATGAAGGGGTCAGTACACTTACTAAAGATAACACCTGGGTGAACTATTATTTGAATTCAAATAAAATATATGGTGAAACCGTCAATAGCTTAACTGTTGACACGAAAGGCGGCCTTTGGCATGGTGTATTAAATTATGGAGCATATTATAAAAATGCTGCTGGTGAATGGACGAAATATAATTCATCAAATTCATCATTACCAAGTAATAACGTCACTAAAATAGTAACAGATAACAGTGGTGGTGTTTGGTTTGCAACCTATCCAACCTATAACGAAACAGGTGGTGTTGCTTATTTGGATAAGGATGGTAAGTGGGTAACCTACAATATGAAGGATTCAAAACTACCATCTAATAAAGTCAATGATATCTATATAGCCGAAGATAATAGCGTTTGGATAGCAACAATTAATGGGCTAGCCCAGCTAAAAGGTGATAATTGGAAATTATATAGCAATAATACGTTAATGGAATACAATGTTAAGGCCATTTCTGAAGATGTAGAAGGAAATATCTATGCTGCAACGTGGGGACATGGGCTGCTTAAAATTAACACCTCAGGAGAAGTAAAAAATTATAAAACCTCTGATTCGCCAATACCTAACAATTATATACATGATATAGACTTTGATACCAAAGGGAATTTGTGGGTAGCAACCAATGAAGGTATTACACTTATTAAGAAAGAGAAACAAATAAAGCAAGAAGTACCAAAAGTAATTATTCAACCTAAGAAGGTGTCTGTTTATGTGAAAAATCAATTATTAACCTTCGATGTTGAGCCAATTATTAGGGAAGGAAATACATTAGTGTCAATGAGAACTTTTCTTGAAGCACTAGATCAACAAGTAGAGTGGATTGATGATGAACGAAAAGTAGTATCTTCGGGTACGAAGGATATTGAACTTAAGATTGGGGACAAGATAGGTTTAATTAATGGTACGAGTTCAAGCTTGAACGTGCCGCCTGAGATCGTGAATGGAAGGACGATGGTACCTTTAAGATGGATCGCTGAGTCGATAGATTTAACAGTTAAATGGGATCAAGGCAATTATAGAATTGATATTAATTAATAAAATAAACAAAGGTGGTGTAATGTTATGACAACAAATATATTAAAAAACAAAAGTATAAAATCACTAGTAGCATTTTTGGTGATTGGTGCTATATTGCTTAACTCGCACTTAAGTATTTCCCAAGCGGCAGATGCAGAAGAACTTCCAAGCATCTTAACTATGAGTGAAGCCTTAGAACTTGCAGCAATAAATAATTTGGACATTAAGATAGCTGAAGCAGAAATGAATCGAACTAATATCTCCAAAAGCCAACAATCAGGACTTGCAAAAGCGGATGCTTCAACGGGCAGTTATGATGGAGACTTAATGATAGAAGTTGCAAAGGTGAATAAGAAGTTATTGCCACAGTTAACAGAGGCATCTTTTGATACGAAGAAGATTGAGGTTGAACTATCTGTAAAGTCTGCTTACTCTCAATTAGTTTATGCAAAAGAAGCATTCGAGTTAGCAAAAAAATATAAAGTACAAACGGGTGAAAGCTATGAATTTATCCAGAAAAAATATGGACTTGGTCAGGCATCAAATATTGAAGTATTAAGTGCTGAGGCAGAAGTTTCAGCGAAAGATTCTGAATTGATTCAGGCAGAAATAACTTACAAACAAAAGCTAATGGATATGAATCAATTAATGGGTCAGCAATTAGATAAAGAATGGTCGTTAGATAAAGAAGTAGCTACTTCAGTTATTGAGTTACCAGCATCGGAAGTTATGAAGACACATATGAATGCAAATCATCCTATGATTTTAAGTTCAAATTTAAATTATAATATTGCAGAAACTACCTTTGACTTAGCTAAAGGGTATTATCCACCTAACGTATGGACATATAGATATGCAGAGCAAGATTTTAATAAAGCAAAATATCAACATGAACTAACCTTATTGTCTCAAGAAAAGAATTTAAGTCAAGCATACATCGGATTAAAAGGAAGTGTTGAATCGCTTAAAGCGCTAGAAAAAAGTGTTGAGAATATAAGTGAAAGCTATCGTATCTCAAAAGTTCGTTTTGAATTAGGAATGATTACTAGTCATGATCTTAATGAAGCATTATTAGCATTACAACGTATGGAGAATAATCTGCTAAATGCGAGGTTGAACTATCAATTATCAATTGCTCAATTAGAATATATCTCGGGCTATAAAATTGTAAAATAACTACTAGTGTTAGCAAGCTATTTACGAAAATATTTGAAAGGGATGGATTAATATTAATGAGTAATGTGAAAAAGAAAGTTGCAATGTTGTTGACAATATGTATATTAGTATCAAATCTAACCGTTGCCTTTGCTGATGAGACGAGTACAGTTGTGAATCAAGATTACAAGGCGAATGTATTGAATTCTATTGGTATTTTAAAGGGAACGGGGACAAGCTTGAATTTAGAAGGTAAACTTAAACGTAAAGAGGCAGCTACCTTTATCGTTAGACTTATGGGCGTAGAAGATGTAGTAACGAGTAATCCGGCACAGTACGCCTATACTTCCTACACAGACGTATCCCCAGATGAATGGTATGCACCTTATGTTGGATATTGTGATAAGGAAGGTATTATCAATGGCTTCGACGATTCAACCTTTAAGCCTGAAGATTATTTAAGTGAAAAAGAGTTTCTTAAAATGGTGTTAATTACATTAGAGTATAGATATAATGTGGATTTTTCTTGGGATAATGTCTATCATACAGCCTATGTAGCTGGCGTTGTAAAGAGTGCTGCTTATAGTACCAAGGTTGAAGATAAGAAGAATTATTCAAGAGGGGAAGTAGCAGAGGTGATCTATGAAGCCTTAAAGCTTCAAAACCAAGAGACAAAAGAGTTAATGATTCAAACTTTTATTGATAACTTAACGATTAGTAAAGAGGAAGCAATACAAGTTGGGTTAATGCAAGATGATGTGGATACAGAAATTAAAGAAGTGAAGGGTGCTAGTGAAAAAAGCATTGAAATAACCTTTAATGAAAAAGTTAAAGATATTACACTGTCTCAAATACAGATTTACCTATCAGAGGATAGTAGTGAAAAGCTTACGCCTATTTCTATCGCAACCAAGAAGGACAATGCTTATTTGATAGAAATTGACGAAAAGCAATTGGTGGATGAAGATTATACGATTATTGTTTCGGGAGTAGTGGATCAATTTGGAAACCATGCTTATAATAGCTTAACACAAGAGTTTACAGGATATAGGCCTGACGATCTTGAATCTGATTTCTTTAAGATTAGCAAGGTTAAGCAAATAAGTAATAATATCCTTTACGTGTATTTCACACAACCTGTTAATGATAATGCATTGCAACCTAGCTATTATACCTTGAAGAAGGATAATTCAATTGTTGTTTCGGGTAGTACATCAACAATGCAAATTAATAGATTGCCTTCAGGAGATAATGGTGTTTCGGTGTTCTTTAAAAGTTATCTTTTTGAAGAGGAAGTTGACTTTACCTGGGCAATCAATGGAGATTTGATCAGTGCGTACGGTGTTCGATTAAATGATGGCGCAGGAGATTTTGTGAAGTTTGAATCTTCTACAAAGGAAAATAAAGCCTTTGAATTGGAGGATATTTCAACACCTAACAGAAATACAATAGAACTTTCTTTTAATAAATTGCTTAATCCAGTCATTGCACAGCAAGTATTTAGTTATTATCTCACAACAGAAGATGATCATCCTATTAAGATTACAAAAGCTGAAGTGAAGGGTAATGGAGAAATCGTTCATTTAACAACAGAAGATAGAATGTATGACAATGATGATTACATCATTATGATTAATAATATTACAGATACAACCAAGCAATTTTCAATTTCTGAAAGGGAATATGATTTTGAATGTGATTTAAAATCTGTTAAGGATCTTGAAATGTCCCGAGTTAGTGTTATCGATGCCAATACAATTAATGTTACCTTTAATAGAGCACTGGATTATGACACAGCAAGTGATCCCTATAATTATGAGATTAGAGGCGTGTCAGATCGTTACTTTAGTTCATACCCGAGTGCTGTATACTATGAAAAAGGTTCTAAAATAGTCAAACTATTCCTTCCAAAGGAAGACGGTCTAGAAGATAAGGATAAATATGATGTTGTAGTTATTGGCATCTTGAAAGATGACATGGGAAATGCACACAATTATATTGATGATATTTCATTCAAACATAATAACAAAGACAGAACAGATACCATTATTGATGACGCAAAAATCATTGGAAGTGACACGATTCGAATAGAATTTAACAGCGAAATTGCTCTTGATGTTCCAAATGTATTGAATACCAATTATAAGCTTACATATTTGGAAAATGGTCAAACGTATACGAAGATTCCAATTGCTGCAATATACATTAGTCCTAAAATAATGGTATTAAAGTTTGATACAATCGATATGAAAAAAGAGTATGAAGTAACATTTACCAAGTTAGTAAATTACGGAAAGATTGTTACGGATAATAGCAAAGGTAAATATTCAACAGAAGTTGAATTAGGAAAGTAATTTTATCGTAACGAACGCGGAGGTTATACTCTTAGCTCAGAATCGTCCCAAAGTCAGTTGCATGAAGTGCATGCTGATTTTGGGATTTTTTGTTAGCCCAAGGTTATAATAGATTTTTTGTAATAATATGTTATAATTATGCTATGGTTATAGTGTCCACAATAAAGATTACAAAAGATAACTAAAAGATAATTAAATGATGAAGGAGTACAGCATATGAAAATGCAACCAAAAGCACATGTAAAAGTAATACTTTTAATATTAATAATAAGTCTACTAATACCAACCTATACACCAACGTATGCAGCAACAAATGATGCTGCAATTACGCTAAATAAGCTTGGCATATTATCAAATATAAAGGATAGCGAATTGTCCACGAGATTAAATCGCTTGGTTGGATTGACAATGCTGTTAAAATCCTTAGGATATACTGATGCAGATGCAAAAAATGCAGCGAACAATACAATATTTAATGATGTAAAAGATGATTATGCATGGGGAGTAGGCTGGGTGAATATTGGTGTAGAGCGAAGTATTACGACTGGAACAACACAAACTACCTTCTCACCAGGGGCTACATTAACCAAAAAAGAATTTGTGGCATATACACTTAGATTACTTGGTTATGGCGTAGTAGAGTCTTATGAAGAATGTGATAAATTGGCAATGGAAGCTGGACTCATTGACTCAAAGTCAGATCTTAACGATAGTTACTTTACAAAAGGGGATGCGGCTCAGGTTATTTATGATGCATTAAGTTCAAAACTTAAGAATGATGCAAATATTACGCTAATTGAGCAAATGATAGCAGATGGCATTATAATTAAAGAAGTCGCAATGAAGCAAGAAATCAAAGGTATAAATGAAGTAGGGGTGGGCACAGTAACACCAATTTCTAATACTTATTTAGAAATAAATTTGGCTAAAGCAGTTGATACAGTTAAGACAAGTGATTTCTCTTTAATAGATGAAGATGACAATGAGGTAGATATAAATCAAGCGGATCTATATAATAAGGGCCGTACAATAATCCTTCGGACAGATAAACAAGAAGAAGACTTCGTACATGTATTGACCATCAACCATTGGCAATATACATATGAAGCATTACCAGATGAAGATACGAAACCAAGATTATTATATGTAGATGTTCTTAGTAATACCAAGCTTAGATTAGTATTTAGTGAAGCCATGAGTGAAAGAGCATTAGATGAAGATTATTACTCAATAAACAGCTTGACAGTTAAATCTGCAGCGTATGAGCTGGTTAAGCTTTATACAGATGAGGATGATGAGGATTATTATGAAGAGGATTATTACGACGAAGAAGATATAGAGGTTATTGAGGATGAAGATGAATTTGAACTTGTTATGACAAATATCATTCTAACCACTTCCACACAAACGAAGAATAAAAGCTACCGAGTTCTAGTTAAGAGCTTGACAGATTTATCAAGAAATAAAATCAATACAAGTTATGACTATGAATATTTTACTGGTGACAGGAAGGATACGGTAAGACCTAGACTAGAGGATGCTTACGCCATTAGTCAAACGAAAATTGAGCTTAGTTTTTCAAAAGACCTTGATAAAAGGTTGGCAGAAAAAATTGAAAATTATGAAATTGCTGGGTTAACTATAAAGAAGGCAATACTTGATGAAGACCCATCGATTGTATACTTAATAACTTCCGAGCAGAAAGAAGATCGTAAGTATAAGGTTTATGTTACGAATGTCGAGGACTTACAAGGTAAAGTAATCGATTCATCACATGATACGGAGACTTTTTATGGCAAAGGGCGCGACGATGATGAACCAAGATTAAAGTATATATATCCTATATCCAATACAAAAGTAGAAGTAGTTTTTAATGAACCAATAGATGAAGCTACAGGTTTAATTGAATATGCGTATTATTTTGGAGAAGAGTTAGGATATGCAGTTGATGTGGAGAAAGATGAATATGAAACGGACGGGACTGTGTGGATTATTACAACCAATCCTCAACAAGATCAAGCGTATACACTTACAATTAGAGGCTTGCGTGATGTGGCAGGTAATTTGATAGATGAAGATTATAGTGAAGGATCATTTATTGGCACGCCTGAATAGTATTTTATAAGTTTTATAATGAGCAATTCGACATAAAATTGCAGAAAATACACAAGATACTAAAAAAATTACAAAATATAATAAACATTTTTTTCCAAGGTTATTTACTAATGACTAAAAAGTAGATATAATATAGGAGTAGTTGTTTTTGTGACAAATAGTTGAATGAACGAATTAGAAAAAGCTTTGATTAAAGGAATTTAAAACGTAGTATTGTGGAGAAATGAAGGAATAACTGGTAGTTTAGTACCATGGTAATGCAAGGTTTCATTTGTGTATAATACTATATATGGTTATCATGCATAACAAACTGTAATATTATGTATAAATTATAAATAATAAGGGAGCGTATTAAATATGGAAAGGCTTGGAACTTCTTTAATGGATATGGAAAAAATAATGAATGGTATTGAAGGGATTAGCTCATCAAAGATTGTCCATGATGATTATGGTGAAATTGAAGAAATACATATTATTGCCGACCAGAACAGGGGAGCGAAACAAATCTCTCGTGATATACAATCCTTACTTATTGCAAAGTATGATGTTAAGGTTGATCATAAGAAGATCAGTGTTGCACAAATTAGCTCGGATGAAAAGTCTTCAAAAGACCACAGATTTTCTATTAGTGCAATTGGTTATTGTCTGATTGAGAATCTTGTTGAAATAAAAGTGTTATTAAAAAAAGATGAAAAGGAATTTGAATCTACTGTTCAAGGACCTAATTCAAGAAATAATATTTATCGATTATTTGTACAAGCCACATTAGAATGTGTACATAATTCACTCGGAAGAAATGATGTATTTATCGTAGAAGACATAGCTAGACTGAACGTTGCAAAACAAGAAGTAGTGAATATTGCTATTTCCTATATTTCTGGAATTGGGGAGGAGCTTCTTGTAGGTTGTGCAATACTTAAAAAGGATGATTACGAGGCCATAGTTAGGGCTACTTTAGATGCGGTTAATAGAAAAGTAATTCATCTTGCCATGTGATATTCTCTAGGTCGGTTTTGATTTTCATTGTTTTATAAGCGAAGCGATATAGCCTGCTATCATTAGCGAACGTAGCAGAGAAAACCACAAGGGGGCTATATCAAATGAAAACTAAAGCAATCGCATTAATTATGACTATAATGTCATTATTATTAGCATCTGGCGCAACTCGTAGCTGGCACTAGTAAGTAATAAACCGGCCTAGATTATATAAAGGAGGTCTACTGATGAAAGGAATGCCAATGAAGCTTAAGGTATATATTACAGGTATAATTCTAGTAGGAATTACTGCGGTATGCTTTGGCATAAAGGCTTTGACGTTAGAAACGTTGCCTACAATGGTTTTTTTTTCCGTGCTTATCATTGTGGCTGAATCAGTAGCAATCCAACTAAATAATAAAATATCTATTTCTGTAAGCTTCGGGATTGGGCTTGCTTCAGTTTTGATATTCCAATCATATGTAGTAGCAATTATCGGATTTCTTCCAATGATTTTTAGTATTCAATCTGTGGAAGGAAAAATAATGCATGTTTTTAACACCCCATTTATTAAGAGAGCATTTAATGGGTGCGCGTTTGCAGTTTCGTTAGCGATGGCAAACCATGCTTATATTTTGACAGACCGATATTTCCAAGACGTACATTTTAACGGCTTTAATATTCCTGGTATTTTTATGCTTGTAGTGATATTTAGCATTTTTGACGCAGGAATTTTTATTGGTTTAGTTTCTCTACTAGAAAATAATTCTTTTATTAAAATGATCAACCAAGAAACTTGGCTCATATTCATTGTTGATTTAATTGCTATTGCACCGCTTGGCATTTTAATTGCTACCATTCACAGCAAGTATGGGATGTTTGCAGTCACACTATTTTTCGGACCACTATTATTAGCAAGATTTTCGTACAAACTCTACATAGATATGAAAAAGATGTATTCAGAAACAATCTTAGCACTATCCAATGCGATTGATGCAAAAGATCAATATACAAGTGGCCATTCCCATCGGGTGGCACAACATGCTGTTGAAATATCAAAGATTATGGGCTTTAGTGAAAGCAAGGTTGATACAATTCATAAAGCGGCTATATTGCATGATATTGGAAAGATAGGCATTGATGATCAAATACTTAATAAAACTGGAAGATTAGAGGATGCAGAATTTGTTGAAATAAAGAAGCATCCAGAAATTGGCGCAAATATTCTTATGCAAGTTGCCAATTTATCAGAGGTGGCAAGAATAATTAAACACCATCACGAACGTTACGATGGTACGGGGTATCCTGAGGGAATTGGTAAGGAACAAGTGCCAATGGAATCTTATATTATTTCGATTTCGGATGCCTTCGATGCCATGACAACAGATCGGCCTTATAGAGGGGCAATGGATAGTAATGTTGCCATTCAAATTATCATAGGCGAGTCGGGAAAACAATTTAA
>PGZO01000084.1 GCA_002841375.1 Firmicutes bacterium HGW-Firmicutes-7
ACGCAGGACGCCTGAAAACATAGCAGTTGTTTATGAAGGTAAGGCTTATTCTTATCAGCAACTTGATGAATTGACGGATAGACTTGCAAAACATCTCATCAAAATAGGTGTAAAAACAGAAGATACCGTTGCAGTACTCATAGATCGAAGCGAATATATGGCCATTTATCCGCTAGCAATATTAAAAGCAGGGGCAGGTTATATGCCACTAGACTATACCTTTCCAATAGACAGGCTGGAATATATGCTAGAAGATGCACAGGTAAAGGTTCTTCTTAGTGAAGGGAATATGTCTGAGACGTATTTACCAAGCTTTGAAGGAATCGTTCTAAAAAAAGAGGAATGCCGTGCCTTAAAAGATAATACGGACCATGAACTACCCGTTATAAAAGGAGAGAATAAATTTGTTGTTCTCTATACATCAGGATCAACAGGAATGCCGAAGGGTTGTGTATTAGAGCATAGAAATCTAGCAAACTTCTGTAAATGGTATCAAGCATATTATCAAGTGACAGAACAAGACAAGGGTGCAGCCTATGCAAACTTTGGTTTTGATGCCCATATGATGGATTTGTATCCATTTATGATGAGTGGTGCAACAATTCACATTATCCCCTCCCATATGCGGTTAGACTTTTTGGCAATAAACAGTTACTTTGAAAAAAATGAAATTTCATTGGCTTTTATGACTACGTTGCTAGGCAAACAGTTTGTTGAAACCTTTGAGAACAAATCCTTGAGAGCACTTACTGTTGGAGGAGAAAAATTACCATCTATTAAAATTCCAAAGTACCCATTATATAATGCATATGGGCCGACCGAATGTACAATTTTTACGAGTACACATAAGTTAAATCATGAAAATGAATGTTTGAATATTGGGAAACCTTTGCACAATTATCATTGCTATATACTAGACGCTAATATGCAGTTATTACCGATAGGTGCAGTTGGAGAACTTTGTATTGGAGGAGCAGGAGTTGGGAGAGGCTATTTGAATCGTCCAGACCTAACAGCAGAAAAGTTTGTGATGTGGAAGGGTGAGAAGATTTATCGCACAGGAGATTATGCAAAATGGTTAGAAAACGGTGAAATTGAGTTTGTTGGTAGAATCGATGGACAAGTGAAGTTA
The DNA here is from genome assembly GCA_002841375.1 of Firmicutes bacterium HGW-Firmicutes-7. GTDB lineage: Bacteria > Bacillota > Clostridia > Lachnospirales > Vallitaleaceae > HGW-1. Next base: position 1,133 of record PGZO01000084.1, read on the forward strand.
AGAGGCTTAAGAATTGAACTCGGTGAAATCGAAAGTAAGATGAATAATTATGAAGGCATAAAAGATTGTGCAGTAGCTGTCAAAGAAATTGGAGGAACCCAGTATTTATGTGCTTACTAT
>PGZO01000085.1 GCA_002841375.1 Firmicutes bacterium HGW-Firmicutes-7
ATAGTAAGCACATAAATACTGGGTTCCTCCAATTTCTTTGACAGCTACTGCACAATCTTTTATGCCTTCATAATTATTCATCTTACTTTCGATTTCACCAAGTTCAATTCTTAAGCCTCTTAACTTCACTTGTCCATCGATTCTGCCCACAAATTCAATTTCACCGTTTTCTAACCATTTTACAAAATCTCCAGTGCGATAAATCTTCTCACCCTTCCACATCACAAACTTTTCTGCTGTTAGGTCAGGTCGATTCAAATAACCTCTACCAACTCCCGCTCCTCCAATACAAAGTTCTCCAACCGCACCTATCGGTAATAGCTGCATATTGGCATCTAGTATATAGGAATGACAATTGTACAAAGGTTTTCCTATATTTAAACATTCATTTTCATGGTTTAACTTATGTGTACTCGAAATAATTGTACCTTCTGTTGGTCCATATGCATTATATAATGGATATTTTGGAATTTTAATAGCGGGTAATTTTTCTCCTCCAACCGTTAGGGCTCTTAAGGATTTGTTGTCAAAGGTTTCAACAAACTGTTTGCCTAGCAACGTAGTCATAAAAGCCAATGAAATACCATTTTTTTCAAAGTAATTGTTTATTTCCAAAAAGTCTAACCGCATATGGGATGGAATAATGTGAATTGTTGCACCACTAATCAAAAATGGGTATAGATCCATCATATGGGCATCAAAAGCAAAGTTTGCATAGGCTGCACCCTTGTCTTGTTCTGTGACTTGATAAGATGCTTGATACCATTTACAGAAGTTTGATAGATTTCTATGTTCTAATACACAGCCCTTAGGCATTCCCGTTGATCCTGATGTATAGAGAATAACAAATTTGTTCTCTCCTTTTACTACGGGTAATTCATAATCCGTATTATCCTTTAAGGTAAGGCAATCCTCTTTTTTTAGAACAATTCCTTCAAAGCTTGGTAGATACGTTTCAGGCATATTCCCTTCGCTGAGCAGAACCTTTACTTGTGCATCTTCTAGCATATATTCCAGCCTGTCTATTGGGAAGGTATAGTCTAGTGGCATATAACCTGCCCCTGCTTTTAATATTGCAAGCGGATAAATGGTCATATATTCGCTTCGATCTATGAGTACTGCAACGGTATCTTCCGTTTTTACACCTATTGTAATGAGATGTTTTGCAAGTCTATCCGTCAATTCATCAAGTTGCTGATAAGAATAAGCCTTACCTTCATAAACAACTGCTATGTTTTCAGGCGTCCTGCGT
>PGZO01000052.1 GCA_002841375.1 Firmicutes bacterium HGW-Firmicutes-7
GACGATGCCCGTTGAATATGCTGCTATAAAAGGAGCAATTATTAATTTAACAAAATATTTAGCCTCATATCTTGGAAAATATAATATAAGAGTAAATTGCCTTTCCCCAGGAGGTGTTTATGACCATCAGCCGGAATCCTTTGTAAAAAAATATTCTCAAAAAGTTTTATTAGGAAATAGAATGGCAAGTGTTGACGATTTAACCGGGACTTTATTATTTTTATTAAGTGATGACTCAAAGTATTTGACCGGACAAAATATTGTAGTGGATGGTGGGTGGAGCTTGTAGGAATAGAGAATGAGGAAATCAATAAAATATCAAAAGATGGCGTAAAAGTTCCATTTATGAAACCTTTAAAAATGGCAAGCGATAAAGTACAGGAAATTGAAGTTGTATTACATATAATAGATTGGTTAAAGGAAAATGAAAAGCGAAAGCAATATGATTTATTAATGTTGCTCCAACCTACGTCCCCACTTAGGGCAACAGAAGATATTGATAAAGCAATAGAACTTTTATTTTTAAAAAAAGCAAAAGCAATTGTTTCGGTATGTGAAGTAGACCATCACCCTTTATGGGCAAATACTTTGCCTGAAGATGGATGTATGAAAGATTTTATTAGAAAAGAAATTATGAATAAAAATAGACAAGAATTACCCGTTTTTTATAGATTAAATAGTGTAATATACTTATCTTATTGTGATTATATAAAAGAAGAAAAAAGTTTTTTTGGAGAAAAGACTTTTGCATATATTATGCCCAGAGAGAGATCCATTGGTATAGATAATGAAATGGATTTAAAGTTAGCACAGATTTTAATAAAAAATAACATTTCTAATTTTTTAAAAGATTAAATTATATTAAAATTCTAATATTTTATATATAGAAAGGTAAAATTTATTTTTAACTCAATTAATTTTTCGCATATTTTTAAACATAAACTTTTCAAGAATACTTTTATTTATACGGGTACTAATGTTATAAATAAAGCTATACCATTTTTTCTTTTACCTATTATGACTCGCTATTTAACCCCGACTGATTATGGTATTGTGGCAACATTTAATGTTTTGTTGGCAGTAATGGTAGTATTTGTTGGTTTGAGCATGCGTGGAGCTATTAATGTAAATTATTTTAAATTAAAAAAAGAGGAGCTCAGAGAATATATTGGCAACGTATTTTTTATTTTGTTTACTAGTTTTATTTTAGTGTTTATTATTGTTTATATCTTAAAACCATATTTTTCTTTTTTTACGAAATTTCCAGAAAATTGGATATCATTTATAGTTATAATAGCTTTATGTCAATCTATTTATTCAGTTAATATAGGCCTTTGGCAGGTAGAGCAGAAATCTTTACCTTATGGATTGTTTCAAATTTCAAGAACTATTTTAAATGTTAGTTTATCTGTAATTTTTGTTGTTTTACTTTGTTGGGGATGGCAAGGAAGGTTATTAGGAACAATTATTACTTCTCTTGTTTTTGGACTTATAAGTATTTTTGTAATTTATAAAAGAGAATATATAAAGTTTTCTTTTAATAAAAAATATATTAAAGATGCTCTATTTTTTGGAATTCCGCTTATTCCACATGCTTTAGGATGGTGGATAATAACTGGGATAGATAGGATTTTTATTAATTCAATGGTAGGAATTGCTGCAACAGGAATATATACAGTAGGTTATCAGGTGGGAATGATTATAGGTTTATTAGCAGGTTCATTTAATTTAGCTTGGTCTCCATTTTTATTTGAAAAATTAAAAGAAAATAATTATTCTACAAAACTAAAGATAGTTAAATTTACATATTTATATGATATTTGTATAATTTTTGCTGCCTTGGCGTTAAGTTTTATTGCTCCATATTTTTTGAAATTTTTCGTTAGTGAAAATTTCTATTTTGCTTATAAATATGTATTTTGGATTGCCTTAGGACATGCTTTTAATGGTATGTATAATATGGTAGTCAATTATATTTTTTACGTTAAAAAGACTTATATTTTAGCCTGGGTCACTTTTTCTTCCGCAGGTATTAATATCGTGCTGAATTATTTTTTTATAAAAGCAAATGGTGCAATTGGTGCAGCTCAGGCAACAACAATTACTTTTTTTATAAAGTTTATCTTAGTTTGGATACTAAGCTCAAAAGTATACAAAATGCCGTGGGGGATAAATCTACTGCCAAAAAATATTCAGTGAAAGTAATACATTGGTAAAATTTAAGAGTATTATACATAAATGAAGCTATTTGTAAGGAATAACCTTACAAGATACTTTATTATGCTTATACAATTTAGAAATTAACTAAATTTAGATTACTCGAAAAAATTATTTATAAAGGATGAGTTAATAGTGAAACAAAAAATGTGCATTATTGGATTAGGATACATTGGCTTGCCTACAGCAGCTATGTTTGCATGCAATGGTCATAAAGTAATAGGAGTAGATACAAACAATAAGATCATAGATGCTTTAGAGAAAGGGGAAGTAATTATTAAAGAACCTTATCTAAAGAATATGATAGAACAAGAGGTAGTATCAGGTAATCTAACTGCCTCTAAAGAACCTCAAGAAGCAGATGCCTTTATTATTGCTGTCCCTACTCCCTTAACTAAAGATAAAAAAGCAGATATGAGTTTGGTAAAAAAAGCTACGGAAAGCATTGTCCCTTATTTAAGAAAAGGAAACATAGTAGTTTTAGAATCCACTTCTCCTACCGGAACGGTTAAAAATTTTATTATTCCAATTTTAAAAAAGAGTGGCCTGAAGATTGGGGAAGAATTGTATGTAGGTTATTGTCCTGAAAGGGTTTTACCCGGACAAATTCTATTTGAATTAGTGAATAACAACAGGATTATTGGGGGAATAGATAGAAAATCTGCTGAAAAGATAAAAGACCTATATCAAACTTTTGTAAAAGGTGAAATATATTTAACTGATACTACTACTGCTGAGATTTGTAAGATAGTAGAAAATACTTATCGAGATGTAAATATTGCATTTGCTAATGAATTAGCCAAAATTTGTGAAAATATAGGAACGGATGTATGGAGAGTAATAAAATTATGCAACAAACATCCTCGAGTAAATATTCATCAACCTGGCCCAGGTGTAGGAGGACATTGCTTAGCAGTAGACCCTTGGTTTATAGTAGAGAAAAATCCAGAATTAGCCCGAATAATCAAATTAGCTCGAGAGACTAATGATAGTATGCCTCAGTTTATTTTTAATAAAATTGAGAACATACTGAAAAATACTAAAGGCGCAAAAAAAGTAACTATATTGGGTATAACCTATAAGGCAAATATAGATGATACAAGAGAAAGCCCCATTATTAATTTAATTAAACTCTTAGAAAAACATAATCATAAAATATCTGTGGTGGATCCTTGTGTTAAGGAATTTAGGTATAAAGTGGAAAATGTAGCAGAAGCAGCCAAAGATAGTAATTTATTAGTTTTAGCAGTAAATCATAAAGATTTTAAGGAAATAGATTTTGATAACCTCGCAAAAAAAATGCGAAATAAAATTGTATTAGATACTCGGAATTATTTCGATAAGAATATTATAGAGAGAAAAGGATTTAAATATTATTTGCTGGGAAAGGCTAATGAATGATTTAAAAATATATTTTAAAAAAGCAATAAAGTTACCTCCTAAAACATTAATAAAAAAAATACATCGAAAAATAGATAATAAAATTTATTATTCTATGCGAGCAAAAAGAGTTGCAAAAAATCCTATAGATATTGACTCAAACATATTCGAAAAATTTGAACCCACTATAAATTTTTTGTTTAATATAAATAATAAAAAGGAACATTATATTCAAAAAATTAAAAAATTAGGAAAAGAAGAACAAATAATTAAACAGGCTAATAAAATATGTAATCATATTTTTAATCTTTTAGGTTCAGGAGATATTAATTTAGGAAAAGATATCAAATGGAATGAAGATTTTAAAACTGGCTTTATCTGGGAAAATAAATTTTATAAAAATATTAAAAGAGTTAATTTAAATAACAATGCTGATGTAAAAGTTCCTTGGGAACTTTCTCGTTTTCAGCATATTCCAACTCTTGGTCAGGCATATTTACTTACTGATAATTTAAAATGCCCCTTAGAATTTAAAAACCAAATTGAGGATTGGATTAAAAAAAATCCGGTAGAGATGTCAGTTAATTGGATTTGTACTATGGATGTAGCAATTAGAGCTTGTAATTGGATGATAGGCTATTATTTCTTCAAAAATTGTCCTAAGATTGATAAAGAATTTTGGATTAAATATAATAAAGCATTATATTTACACGGAGAATATATCTTTAAAAATTTAGAAAAAGCAGATCAATATAATAGTAATCATTATTTATCAGATTTAGTTGGTCTTATTTGGCTGGGATTATATTTTAACAATTTAAAATATGATAAAGAAGATTTAAAAAATAATCCTAAAATATGGCTTAATTTTGGCTTGATAGAATTTGAAAAGGAGATAAAGAGGCAAGTTAATACAGATGGAACAGACTATGAAGCTTCGACCGCTTATCATTGTTTAGTTACAGAATTATTTTTGTTTACGTCAATGTTATGCTCAAAAAATAATATTACTTTCTCTGAAGAATATATGGTTAAATTAGAAAGAATGGTTGATTTTATAATGAATATCACTAAACCTGATGGCCATATCCCCCTTATTGGGGATATGGATAGCGGAAGATTTATTGTCTTATCTGATTATGGAATTATAGATAAAAGAGATTTTAGATATTTAATAGCTTTAGGAGGAGAATATTTTAATCGTAATGATTTTAGATTTTATTCCTCAAACAGTAATAACCAAATTCCCTTTTGGTGTTTTGAAAATATTACCAAAACAAAAGAAAAATTACCCATTAATTTAAAATCAAAAGCATATAAAGATAGTGGATATTATATTTTGAGAAATGATAAAATATATTTAATTATAAAATGTGGTCCTAATGGAATGAACGGCAATGGTGGTCATACCCATAATGATCAGTTTAGTTTAGAATTAAATATATCTGGCAAAGATTACATTATTGATCCTGGTACTTATGTTTATACAGCAGATTATAAATTAAGAAATATATTTAGAAGTACTTATATGCATAATACCTTACAAGTGGGGAATTTGGAGCAAAATATTTTTGAAGAGAAAGAATTATTTAGATTAAACAATGAAACTAAGGCTCAGTTATTAAATTTTAATAATAACTATTTTAAGGGTAGGCATTACGGATATAAGGATAAAGCAGGAATTGTCGTTGAGAGAGAAGTCCAATTAGAAGATAAAAAAGTTGTTATCAATGACTCTATTATAAAAGATAATGAAAATTTAGAATATAAAAAATATATCAGATTTCATTTAGATAAAGATATAGAAATAGAAAAAAAACATGATTACTTCACCTTAACGAAGGAAAAGATTAAAGTAAAAATATTTAATTTACAGAAAAGTGAATATAAAATTGAAAAATCTTGGGTTGCAAAGGAATATGGCATTAAAGAAGAAACTAAGGTAATAAATTGCGAAGTAAAAAAATCTATAATTAATACTATTATTGAAATAATATGAATTATATTCCCATCTGTACACACTATAAGAGAATATAATAACCAAGTAAATAAACAGGGGGATTAACAATATGAGAAATTTAATAAGAAAAGCACCTTCTTGGATTAAGGAACCTATAAAATATTTGTATGGATTAATACCTTATGAAAAAAGATTAGGAAAAGTATTCTGGGATACTTATAATTTTCTTCAAAAATCACAATGGTGGAGTAAAGAACAATTAGAGGAATACCAGTTGAAGCAATTAGAAAAATTACTAAAACACGCTTACGAAAATGTTTCTTATTATCGAAAAGTATTTGATGAAAGAAAACTAAAACCGAAAGATATCCATAGCTTTGATGATTTAAAGAAACTACCATTTTTGACAAAAGAAATTATTAGAAATAATTTTAATGATTTAATGGCAAAGAACTTACCAAAATCAATGTTTCAATACACTTCTACAAGTGGCTCAACAGGAATTCCACTAGCATTTTATCATGAAAAAGGTCTATCTACAGCCAAAGAATGGGCTTTTATGGTTACTCAGTGGAACAGAGTCGGCTATAAAATTGGGGATAAATGTATAGTACTAAGAGGTAATGTTATTCGATCAGCGAGTAAAGGTAAATTTTGGGAATACAACCCAGTCAATAAGAATCTTTTTCTATCATCTTCTCACATGACCGACGAAATATTACCTGAGTATATTGCGAAAATTAGAGAATTTAAGCCAGATTTTATCCAAGCGTATCCTTCAGCAATTACTATTTTAGCAAGATTTATGAAGGAACACAATATCACGAATTGCCTCATCAAAAATCTAAACGAAAAAGTATCGATGCCTCATATAAAAATCTAAATGAAACATTTTAATTATAACCTAATCTCCTCTATATTT
>PGZO01000053.1 GCA_002841375.1 Firmicutes bacterium HGW-Firmicutes-7
TAATCTTGTTCATTTTGTGCTGACTATTATCATTATTACTTGTTTATTGGTTTGTTTACTGTTCAGTTTTCAAGGTTCTGTTATTGCTCTTTTGCTTTTGTCAGACCGTGTTACTTTTTGGCCGGAAGGTTAGTATATCATCTTCATCATGTTATGTCAACTGCTTTTTCAAGGAATATTATGGAGCTCTTTTTCCTTTGCTTGTAACAAAATATCAACATTTTTTGTTGTAATAATTTGTACTTGCTCTTAGCAGGAAGGCTAGTATATCATGCCTACATATCCTATGTCAACTGCTTTCTTTCGGAATATTATGGAACCCTTATCCCTAACAAAATATCATCAACATTTCAGTAGAATATTTGGTACTTGCTTTAAGCACGAAGGTCAGTATACCATGCCTATATAACTTATGTCAATTACTATTTTATGTGTTTACTATCTTTATTCGTCTACTTTCTTTATTCATGTAACATCTTTATTCATTTAACATCTTTACTCATTTAACCTTTACTCATTTACCATCGCTACTTTTTACTTACTTGCTATCTTGGCAACAAGTTTTTCATTACAACAATTTTTCTAATTATGTGTACTAGATTGTAGTGGTATTACTCATTAATTATGTAAACAAAATATATTAATCCAAAGCTGTGGCCAAGCCCACTATCTCTCTTTCAATTTTGATAATTTAAAATTTAATTTTTTATTTTAGAATATTAATCGCATCTTCAATTGTTTTCTCAAACGCCAACATGCCGTATTGATCAACTTCATTTTTGTCCTTAGCCCCGTGTGTTAAGCATCCTGCACCTCCGATGCACCCTCCATTACAAGCCATCCCCTCTATAAAATTATAAGGCAGTGCTTTTTTTGAAGCCCTTAGTAATGCCATTTTGCTTGCTTCTATGCCATCACAAGAAATCGGGTTGTACTCAAAATCCTCTAGGTGTTGCTCTTTTAACGCCTGCCGCACCGCATCTGCAAGACCTCCGCTACGGGCAAATATTCTTCCATAGTAAGATGCATTATCTAACACATCTAAAGGTAATGTTGCAATATCAATATCTCTACTATCAATCAATGCCTGCAATTCTTCAAAAGTCAAAACACTATCTATATATGGGCGAACTTGCTCTTGCTGAAATTCCATCTTCTTTGCTGTACATGGCCCAATAAAAACAATCTTTGCATTTTCATCTGTTTCTTTGATTTTCTTTGCAATAGCTGCCATTGGCGACAGGTTATGAGAAACATGCTCTAACAATTGTGGAAACTCTTTCGTAATATAGTCCACAAATGCTGGGCAACAGGAACTTGTAAGAAAACCTTTTTCCGTCAATTCTTTAGCTTCGGAATATGCCACTAAATCAGCACCTAATGCAGCTTCTACAATGGTGTGAAAACCAAGCACCTTCATCGCACTCACAACTTGACCAAGCTTAGCATAACTAAATTGGGATGATATTGATGGTGCCACAACAGCATACAGCTTATACTTTGTATTATTATTGCTTTTCTTAATCATGTTAACCACATCATGGATGAATGATTTATCCATAATAGCTCCAAATGGACATTGATAAACGCACGCACCGCAGGCAATACATTTGCTATTATCAATTGCAGCTGCTTTACTTTCACTCATACTAATAGCTTTCACCTTACAAGCATTTTCGCAAGGTCTCTTGTTATTAGTAATAGCACTAAACGGACAGACCTTTGCGCATTGCCCACACTCGACACATTTATCTTTATCAATATGTGCTTTTTGGAATTCATCAAAGGAAATAGCACCTCGCTTACATACATCCTCACAACGGTGAGCAATACATCCTCTGCAAGTTTCAGTCACCTCATATCCACCTACTGGACACTCATCACAAGCTATATCGATTACTTCTATAACGTTGGGATTATCTTTATTACCCCCGACAGCAAGTTTAATACGCTCAGCAATAATTGTGTGTTCCTTATAGACACAGCATCTCATGGTTGGCTTCGATTCTTTAATAATTATTTTAGGAATATCACTGTAACAGTCCAGCAATCTGTCCTCATAGGAATACCTAGCGACTTCACGTAAGACTTTATATTTTAAATATTGTACTTGTGTATCAAATTTTTTCATTTGTCTCCTCTCTAGAAATGACTTACCTTGATTCGTTTTCCCATTTTTTTCAAACAGTCAGACAGCTCATCTACAAGTCTCATCTTAATGCTAAAATTGATTGGTAAATCAGGGTTCTGATGTGCAGGATTAATTGCTTTACCAACATAAAAATTAATATCTGTTGCTTCTTCAAACAGTAATCTGGAGATCAATGATGCTCCGTCACGCATACAACTCCAATCGGTATAGCATTCGTTATCTTTTAAATAGTTTTGAGCATAGGCTAAAACTTTGTTAATGGTAATAACCCCTTCTGTAACTAAATCCACACCCTCAATAGTAGCTGTGGGAGGTATTTCGGGATTCCGATAGGTCATTTCTGTTACCACGTTCTTACCAAGAAAATCAGCTGCCAATGCAGATGTAGTTCCTCCACAGACAATGTGCTTGCCTTCCTTAGAAAAGAAAAGTGACATCATTTTATTAACATCTGTTGAATCAGCAGGTGGACCAATCATCAAATTCATCTGATTACGTTGGCGAATTTTAATAGCGCAAACTGTCGTATCATCATTCGGCTCACCACCATATAATTTATTACATTCACTAAGCAAGAGAGTGGATAAAGTTTTTGCAGTAAACTCGCAATCATAAATCATTTGCATAAACTCTATGATATCATCTCTCTGCCAACCTAAATTCATTTCTCTTCCAATTCCAGCGTGAACTGCTCCATCACTCATAGCAATAAAGGTATCATCTTGACAGATTTGAACTTTTGATTTATATATTTTTTTCCCTTCGATCTCCATGGCAGTTTCATTAAAAATAATATTTTTTCCATCTCGCAAAAGTATTACATGAGGGTTATCATATTGAATGATTTCTGCCTCTTTATTATCTACCACCCGAATGATCGTAAAAGTAGAATAAGCAATACCTCGTAGTTCACATACAGGGAGCGTAGCTGCAATTGTGGCAACACAGTCCTCAATGCTCATAGCATTGGCCATCATTGTTGAAATAATTTTTGCTGTCAGTGTTGAAAGAATATTTGCTTTCACGCCACTTCCAAGACCATCTGCAAGTACCATAACAATAGAATTTTCACCTTGCGACACAATCTCAATATGATCACCACAGAGTTGCTCCCCATGTTTGTTCAGGCTATGATAGCCGATATCAGTACATAGACTATTCATGACGTAGTGTCTCCTTTAATTTTGTCAAAGCAATCTTTGTTTCTGCTGTTGTTTCCCCTAGCAAAGATGCAATTTCCTGAACAGTACGCATTTGTTTTTCAATCACATTGTCGGTTATTTCCATAGTCTTCTGACGAATGACTTCTTTTCTTATGCGTAAATTTTCTTCTTCTGTGATATCACGCATAATACTCATTAAAATATGATAACTTTTATCATATATGATCGTTTCCATTACATACCTTTTATACTCTGCAAGATATATTTGTTTATTGTAAACATTTTTTTCTGATGCTAGAACATCCATATATATAGAAGGTTCCAAAATCCGAACGACTGGCTCTCCAATCACATCACTAACACGATTTATATTCATAATTTGGCATGCAGCTGAGTTCATCTGTTGAACTTTTAAATCTTCATTTAATACAAAAATGCCATTTGGTGAATTATTAATGATATTATCAGAAAAAGTTTCGGCTTTATCTTTTAAGAAAGGTAAACACATCGTCAAATCTGCTTTACCCATACATACAGCTGTCGCCTTTTCTTTGCACGTATTGTAACCACAACTCCCGCAATTTAGCTCGTGTTCTAGTTGAGTTTTACCCATTTTCTTTAATATTTCTTCTATCTGTTTACTGCCAGGAATCTGCCTGTGAAGGCCGACATAAGGTATACTCCTTCTTAATTCTTCAGATAACATCGGCTCTACCAAAAAATCTTGATCTCCAGCATATTTATTTACAGTAATGAAGTCACGTACAGGAGCAATACGCCTTTTATCCATAGCAGGCCCACCTATACAACTTCCGGAGCAGGCTGACATTTCAATAAAACAGTTGGATATATTTTCATCAATGATATCTTTAATAGCTTGGATACAATTTTCCATACCATCAATACTCACATAACTGTAATCCGATTGCTCACAATTCATAGTGCGTAATATACCCCCTGCTGTAGGAAATAGTCTGGCTTTTCCTTTTTTAGTATCCTCGGGTATATTTTTTTCAAAAGAAATATTTTCCTCCTGTAACCACTCTGAAAGTTCTTCAAAGGTTAAAACACAATCCACAACATCTTTATAAAGTTCCCCTTCTGCTTTTTTTGAGATACATGGTCCTATAAAAATAGTTAGCGCTTCTGGATGATTTTTTTTAATTTTGGTACAATGTGCTTGCATAGGAGATATTACTTTCGCAAGATTAGGCAACACTTGTGGATAGTGCTTCTGAATCAGTACGTTGACAGTATGGCAACAAGAAGATATTATAACATCATTTTTATTAGTGATTGTTAACTTTTCATATTCCTTTTTCACTATGGTTGCACCAATTGCTGTTTCTTCCACAGCAAAAAATCCAAGTTTTTTAAGTGCTTGTTTCATTGCCTCGATGTTCACACCTTCATAGTTCGCTACAAAGGAAGGTGCAATACTAGCATAAATCGGTTGCCCACCAGCAAGTAGATTTTTGGCCTTTTCAACATCATTTCTGATTTCCTTAGCATTTTGAGGACAAGCAACAAAACACATACCACATAAGATACATTCATCTTCAACTATATGGGCTTGATTTCCCGAAAAGCTTATAGATTTAACTGGACAGTGACGAATACACTTATAACAATTTTTACAATTTGATTTTTTAAGCTTTAAGTATTCATTCATTTCTAGTCTCCTTTGGTTATGATAGTATTTCGTTCTGAATGAATTTTACCGCAAAGTATTTTTAGTAATTCTTATTATTTCAAAACGTTTTTGTTAAATATTTCATGAAAATTATTTGCTGATACGCCACATATAATTTCATCCTCTATTTTTATGGTTACCCCACTTGTGCATTTTCCTAGACAAAAAGCAGCACTCAAGTTGACCTTCTCTGTCAACTCATTCTTTTCAATTGCTTCTTTCATAAGCTCAATAATGTCATAGGACCCCTTTAAATGACATGAGCTACCAACGCATACATAAATATTCATAGTTGTTCTCCTTATTGTTAATTTGTTTTCTCTATTGTTTCAGCTAAGTGTCTTGATAAAACTGCAAGGGAAGAAGCCATATTTTCATCTTGCACCAATATATGTTCAGGTACTTTTAAGTGAACAGGAGCAAAATTCCAAACAGCTAATACGCCGCATTCAATTAATTGATCACAAACTGCTTGGGCATTTACTGCTGAAACAGTGATGATACCGATATGAATTTTTAATCGCTCACATAGATCCTTCAATTTATCCATATGAAAAATACATTTATCATTAATCGTTAAATCTAGCTTGTTTTGATCTGTATCAAAGGCAGCTACGATTTCAAGACCGTAATCATCGAATCCTTTGTAGGATAAAAGAGCTTTACCCAACTGTCCAACTCCTACTAAAACCGCTTGGTTTACATTATCGTAACCGAGAAACTTCTCCAAATCTCCTATCAAAATATCAATGACGTATCCTGTTTTTGGTTTTCCTCCGTTCGCACTTACAATAGCTAAATCTTTTCTAACCTGTACTTCGTTCAAACTTAATCCATTTGCGATCATGGGCGCTGAAATATTTTTTACAGCTTCCTTCTGCTTTTTTTTAAGATAATTCAAATAATAAGGTAATCGTTGCAATGCTATCTTGGAAATAGGTCGTAATCTTGAATTTTGATCTAACAAGTTTAACACCTCCGTTATTTATATCAGTATTTTGTTATCGATATAATTATATCTATATATACTCTGTTTGTCAATACAAATGAAACAAAAATATACATTGCTCATTTTTTCATCTATTGTTACGTTATTATCTTTAAAAAAACGCGTATTAATTGGTTTATAGCCTGTGTAGGAATCGTCTACTTTTAATAATAGAAAAACCCCTAGATTACAAGGTTTTTCCTTGTTCTCGGGGTTTTTGGTTCACATTGAACAAACAGATTAAAGATTTTTGATAGGCCGTAATGTCTCAAAAAACCCTATCAAAACAAAAAACACCTATATAAAAAAATATAGATGTACTTTTTACTATTAAGTTTTCTTGAAAGTAATAGAGAATACAGTTGTTTAATTAAATGATTTTTATTTCTTACACTCATATATTTTAACTCTTACCTATTCGAATGATAAGTA
>PGZO01000006.1 GCA_002841375.1 Firmicutes bacterium HGW-Firmicutes-7
CTGCTCATTTCCTATTTGGAAACTGTTCATTTTAAGCTGGAACAGAACTCGGGCGGCCATATTAAATAGTCTAAAAACTAGCTGTCTTATAACGTTTGCATTCACGACTGTCATTAATATCACCAGACTTGGATGGATTGGCGACTATTATGTCGTGAATAAAACATATCTCTGTTTTTTATCAAAAACTAAAACTCGATATGATCTAACGGACTAATTATCTTGCTAATACTTCTGTTAGATACATGTGTATATATTTCAGTTGTTTTAGAACTTTTATGCCCTAACAACTCTTGTATATAACGAATATCCGTTCCTGCTTCTAGAAGATGTGTCGCAAAGCTATGCCTCAGTGAATGCACAGATACTTGTTTATTAATTCCAGCTTTTTGACATGAATTTTTGAAAATACGTTGCACTGTGCGGATAGTTAGTTGACTTCACTCAGTCTGACCTTCAAAAAGCCATTTCTTCGGTTTATATATCTTATAATAGTGCCTTAACTGACCAAGTGCCTTGGAAGATAAAAGTGTATATCTATCTTTATATCCTTTACCTTGGAAAAGCTTTAGACTATTGATAGTTTGATTGATATGACTTATGATTTTGTTTTTACATTCCATTGGAGAATTGAACTCAGTTTTTTTAGTTCAGAGATTTCGAGAGTTGAACAATTAAAGATTTCAAAATACTCCCCAGTATTCCTTAGCTTCATGGATTTCCTCCATCATTTATATCTATTTTATAAATTGTTTAGTTAAAGGATATTCGCCCAACCCATCCCGTTACCAGCTCGTAACCTAACGCAAGCTTTGCTTGTCCATCAGTTGGGTTTGAATCCCCAATAATTTTGGAAGTAAGTTACCTCCACCTAACAGGTGGGGAACTTCCTTCTTTAGTTAAAAATTTGTTCAGTTTTTATATCTATTTTGTAATATATTGTAATAAAATTATAATCCTTGTTGCAAGTAATGTCAATCTAAGAATTGTAATTGAAAACAGCAATTTCGCCCGCCCCATCGCACTACGAGCTCGTAGTTAGGTTAGAACAGATCAACTAATTAATTATTCTTTTTCTCAGATATCTTTTATTCTTTGACGGAATTAATATCCTTTTGATTCCATCTCCTCAACTCCATGAATTTCAATTTCATACTGCTCTTCAATATCTTTCATTACAAGCTCCAATACCTGTCTGCACAAGGTCCAATTATTCCCCACCACGCCAATACCGATAACCCCTTTATTGATTACATCATTTTCTTCTATCTCAGCAATGCTGATATTATACTTACCGCTCATCCTATTTATCATACTCTTTAAGACGCTTCTTTTATCTTTTAAGGACCTAGCGTCAAATATTAGGAAAGATACCTTAATGCATATGAATACCATGTATTTCACCTCTACAAATAATTTCAATATATCTCTTTATACCTAACCATTTTACATTTCTCCCTATAGTTATGTTCATGTAGGCGGTTTAGACTTCTAATTTCATATCTCCAAGCTTAATCCAACCTTTCTTCCTCATAAATTCTGAAATAATCAGTGATATAATAGCTGGCAATATAAAATGTAACATAACAATCTCAATAAATAAGATTATATTTGGCCTACTCCCAACCATCGTCTGCCAAGTCATTAACTGTCCTACTAATCCCGAGGTGCCCATTCCAGCCCCGGCCGAATTATTTTCCATTACAAATATCTTTGTTGCAAGTGGTCCTAATAGTGCGCTTGCAACAATAGGTGGTATCCAGATTCTAGGATTTCGAACAATGTTAGGTACTTGCAACATACTCGTCCCTAACCCTTGCGCCAACAATCCATTTAATTTGTTTTCTCGATAACTTATCACTGCAAAGCCAACCATTTGCGACGCACAGCCAACCGTTGCAGCACCTGCAGCCGTACCACTCAAACCTAAAATAATGGATAACGCTGCCGAACTAATTGGAAGGGTTAAGATGATGCCCATTAAGGTAGCTACCAAAATCCCCATAATAACTGGTGCTTGATCGGTAGTAACCATAATAAAACTTCCCAACCATCCCATAAATGAAGAAATTGGCGGACCCACTAACAAACCTGCTGTTCCACCTGTAATAATTGTTACCATCGGTGTTAACACAATATCTAGTTTCGTCTTTCCAGAAATAAATCTACCTACTTCTATTCCTACAACTGCTCCGACAAATGCTCCTAACGGTTCGCCTGGACCGCTTAAAACAACGTTTGTTCCTTCAAAGACAACACCACTAATAATCTTGCTCGCATAAGCACCGATCATGCCTGAAACAGCAGAGGCATAAATAACCAATGGTGCACTTTTAAATTTATTTGCAACACTAATACCAATCCCAGCCCCAGTGCAAATCGTTGCAATTGAACCGAGCCATATTAATTGCTTCAAACCAATTAATGTACCTAATTGTTTTAAGATTAAGCCAACAATTAATGTTGAAAACAGACCTAATGCCATACCACTTAAACCATCAATTAAATATCGATTCGTATACTTCTTAACTATTTGTTTCATACGTACTCCTCTATAGATTTTCTGTTTTGTCAGTTCTTTTGACGTGAATATACCATATTAGAGATCTTAAATCAAGAGATGTTTATTCATTAAATAGCTTGGTTATACTAGTATTACCATATAAACTAAAAGGAGCTCATCATGAAAAATTATGTAGATCTGGACAAACTGGAAAAAGTACCAAAAGGTATATTGTTTGGTTATAGAGATGTCGTAGACGATACTTTAGACAATTCTGAACATTCTAAATATGGAGAAGTATTCAAGTCCCAAGTAGAAGAAGGTTTAATTAACAATGTTACAATAGAAAAAGAAACTGATGCTAGAATGCTTTATAAAAAATTATAATTACAGCTATTATAACAATCGAGGTGCTCTTTTAAAGGCACCTCGATTGTTATTTATTCTATCTTTTATAAAATATATCTTACTATAAAAAGACTGCTATCTTTCACCTTATTACTTGGACAAAATTCTCCAATAATATGTCTATATATCTACTAACGACTGTTATACTGTATGGTTTATATTATAAAATAATAGATTGTTTTCATAAATAATATCTAAATTAAGCTTCAAAAGGAGTACAAATATGGATTTTAAAAATAATTTACCACAGGAAGAAAAGATTAGAATCATACAAGAACTGGTGCCTGGCAAGCAAATTACTTTAGCTCATATCATAGCTAGTCCCGACCCTATTGTTTACAAAAAGTTAGGTCTAAACCCTGATTTAGATTATGCAAGAGCAGCTATTGGTATTTTAACAATGAGCCCAAGTGAAGTCTCTGTAATTGCTGGAGATTTAGCTATAAAGACTGCTAACGTCGAACTTGGCTTTATCGATAGGTTCAGTGGAACACTAATTATTACTGGAAAAGTTTCAGAAGTTGAAACCTCCATTCA
Organism: Firmicutes bacterium HGW-Firmicutes-7; assembly: GCA_002841375.1. GTDB lineage: Bacteria > Bacillota > Clostridia > Lachnospirales > Vallitaleaceae > HGW-1. Next base: position 3,449 of record PGZO01000006.1, read on the forward strand.
AGCTATAATAAAATATACAAAGGAGAATCTTGGTTTCACAATATGTGCGATCACAAGAACATAAAGTTAACCTATGAAAAAGATTATTCTTATGGGTAAGAGTACTTGTGGTAAAACAACTTTAACCCAAGCACTTCAGGGCAAGAAGATTCAATATAGAAAAACACAATATATCAATCATTATGATGTTATTATAGATACGCCTGGAGAATATGCCGAAAATCATACTTTAGCTAGAGCTTTAGCATTATTTGCCTATGAAGCCGACGTCATAGGGTTTTTAATTAGTTCTACCGAACACTATTCTCTGTATCCCCCTTGTATCGTAGGACAAGTCACTCGACCTGTAATTGGTATTGTGACTCAAATTGATGCAAAAGAAGCTAATCCTAATCAAGCAGAAAAATGGCTTCGGTTAGTAGGCTGTACGGACATTTTTCATGTAAGTGCATATACTGGTGAAGGTGTAGGAGAAATACTTGAATACTTAAGAGATAAAAATGATGTACTCCCTTGGGATAGCTAGAAATTAGCATTTCTTCAAAGAAGGATGTAAACAGAAGTTGTATAATGCTTGTTTTAGTCCGCGTAAAAATCATTTATACTGGAGGTTATTTATGTTAGATTTCACAATACATACAAAAGTTTTTTTTGGAGAAAATGCACTAGATGCATTAAGAACAATAAATATTAAAAAGGCATTCGTAGTTACAGATCCTTTTATGGTACAATCTGGTGCCATAAATAATTTAACTGATATCTTGGATGATCTGCAAGTTCCGTACAGCATATTTCATGACATTGTTCCTGACCCACCCATAGAAAACGTTGGAGATGGTGTTATTGCATTCCTAAAGGCAGATCCAGATACAGTGATTGCCTTAGGCGGTGGCTCTGCTATAGATGCCGCTAAGGCGATTTCTGAGTTTGCTTTAAAAATAAGCGGAAAAAGCAATGCACATTGTATAGCTATTCCAACGACGAGTGGAACAGGTTCTGAGGTTACTTCTTTTGCTGTCATCTCAGATAAGCAAAACAATGTAAAGCATCCTCTTGTGAGCGACAGCTTACTTCCTGATATTGCTATACTAGATCCTAAATTGGTAATAACCGTTCCAAAAATTGTAACAGCTGATACAGGAATGGATGTGTTAACCCATGCGATGGAAGCTTATGTTTCCACTAAGAGCAATGACTTTAGTGATGCCCTAGCAGAAAAAGCTATTAGATTGGTCTGTGAAAATCTTCTATGCGCTTATTCTGACGGTACTAACCTATTCGCTAGAGAAAAAATACATAATGCATCTTGTATAGCAGGTATGGCATTTAACAACACCTCACTTGGGTTAAATCATGGTTTAGCACATTCCTTAGGTGCTCAATTTAAAATTGCTCATGGAAGAATTAACGCTATCCTGCTACCACATATAATAAAATTCAATGCACAAGTCAAAGATCATGATAGTGAAACATACAACGATGCAGCCATTAAATATGCAAATATCTCTAAAATGTTAAATTTTCCAGCCTCAAATATAAGTGAAGCTGTCAACAGTTTAGTAACTGCTATCATAAAGCTGCAAAAAGACATGAATATGCCAACATCCCTTTGTGAACAAGGTATTAATAAAGAGGACTTAAACTTATTCAAAAAAGAAATAGCTAAAAATGCATTACTAGATGCCACAACTAAAACAAATCCACGTACACCAACAATAAATGAAGTACTACAAATTATCGAGGATATATACTAGGTACAAATTTTAAATAATTGTATCCATATTTTCTTTTTTGCTTAACAAATTTAAAATCACACAAATAAGCATTAATACAATTGCACCTATAATCGCACTCATACCAGCCAGAATTCCAAAGGCATCAGATAGTGCACCTGTTATAATTGGCATCATAATGGCACCAATACCGCTTATCATAAGCAATACACCCATTGACATAGGATAAGCCTTAATTGTATCCCCAACAGTAGAAATCGTTGTGGGATATATGCCTGCCATAGAAAATCCTAATCCCATTATCGCTATAGTAATAATAATTAAGTTTTGTGTAGAAAGCAATAACACGTAAAATGCAGCAGTACCAATACTGGTTGTCAAAAGCAATACTTTCTTAGATACTTTATTTCCCAAAAAGGCACAAGTTAATCTACCCGCAAGAATTACGACCCATAGCAAAGACGCAAGGATCTGCGCATATTGAATCGTCATAATTTTTGAATCCACAAAATATTTAACCATCCATCCATTTATCGTCGCTTCTGCACATAAATAAAAGAACAAAATTCCAGCGCCAATCCAAAAATACTTATTTTTCAAAAATTCATAGGATATTATTTTCTTTTTCTTATTTTTAACTTCATCATCAATTTTCATTTTTGAAAAAAGAATTATGGAAATAATTGCAAGAATAATAATTACTCCAGCTGCTATTTTCCAACCAATATCCCCTGCAATAACTGTACTAAGAATAACTAAAAACGGAGCAAGTAATGCACCAATTGCAAAAATACTATGTAGTATATTAAGCGCTACAGGGCTACTGTTTGATACTTCATTTACAACAGTGTTGTTAAAATTAGAGATACTTCCTCTACTTAATCCAGTAAATAAAAATCCTAAAATCAATAGAACTGGATTCCCTGTTAAAATCATAATCAAAAATCCCATTACAACAAAGCTACACAAAAACATGATTGCTTTTTTTCTTCCTAAATAAATGGGTAAAATACCTGCAATAAACCCGGCTATTAAGTTCCCAACTTGGTGGGCAGAGAGTAGTGCGCCACTTGTTATATTGTTTAGTCCATATTCATTACTAATAAGGGGTAATAAAGAACCTAAAATCATACCATATAAACCGTTGACTGCAAAAACAAAAAAGCAACATTTCAAAATGTATTGCTCTTGTTTATCAAGTTGCGTGTAGAATGATTGCTTTCCCATGCAAGTAAATCCTCCTAGTCTTAAGATGCTCAATGTCATTTATTATATCACGTTCTATGATCATTGGCTATTGATTAAATGCTAATCGTCCTTCCATAATTATACAATCATTTTCCAACTTGATTGTGCTAACCAATTTTGTCTTTCTTCATAATCTGGAAGAAGCTTACCAACAAGTCGCCAAAACGATCGGTCATGATTCAGATGAACCATATGGCACATTTCATGTACTACTATGTAATCAATCACTTCAAGAGGTGCCATCGCCAACTTCCAATTAAATGTTAACTGTTGTTTTGAGTCACACGTACCCCAAGTACTTTTATTATCAGAAATTCGTATAGCGCGTGGTTTTAATTTAAAATTGCTTTGATATGCTCGAATTCGCGCCTCAACTAATAACTTACACTGCTGAAAATAAAACCGCTTTAGTGCTTGCTTTATTCGCTCAACTTCATGTTGTTTCACATATATATATAGCTTATCTTGTTCAAAGAGAACATAATCTTTTTTTATATTGATATCTGATAATATTTGTATTGGATAGACATTACCTAAATAAAGAAAAGTTTCACCATGGTCATAGACTTTTTCCTTATGCCCTGCTGTTCTTAGCTTCATTTCTTCTGTCTTTTTCAAGACCCAAGCCCACTTATCCTCTAATAATTGTCGTACACGTTCTTCTTTTGTATCTTTAGGAACCCGCACTTCAATATGCCCATAAATATCAATATAAATACCTATCGTTTTACGCTTCTTATATATTAAGTTAAAGTCTATTGTTTCACCTAGAAATGTATGTGTCATATAATCTCCTAAAGTATGCTAATCTTGACCCTAAGGATTTTCTTTAAATATTTATTCTAATATTTCCTTAACTCTACCAACTACACCACCTTGAAGCATAACTTTTATGCCATGTGGATGGTTGAATGAATTTGTAAGGATTTTTAAAACAACACCTTCCGTTAGTTTTCCAGTACGTTGGTCTTGTTTTTGAACAACATTCACTTTCGTACCTACTTTAATATCCTGCCTGTTCGTTCCAGCCATACGCATATTTCTCCTTGTCATTATTTGCTTTATCTACTAATTATCCATTTGCACTTCAATTTTATAAGCATGATCTGTCTGCTTTCGCCAAATTGTCATGTACCTACCTGTTTCTTTTATTTTCATTCCTGACTCATTGCGATAATGTCGAATATATTGCCCATACGTATACCCTAAATCACCAGCATCAGAAATACCCCCGTTCTCTGGTGACCAAAGGAGCGTAGATCCTTTTTGTTTAAAAAAAGTCTTCATAGCTGCATAAACATTCGGCTCACCAATAATATTTTCACCTAGTTTCACTAACATAACACCATTCATTGCATAATGGCTGCCCCATGCTTTTTCACTTAATTTACTTACTGCTTCACAAAAGGAACGATCAAGTTCCATTAATTCATCTACTGTCATGATCATCCATCTCCTTCCTAAGAGTATATCACATTTTCAATCTTTTCTAATAAGTGTTGTTCAATATGTTAAAGAATTCAAAACCTCCGCATTCGCTACGGTTTTGTAACCCAAATAGTATGATGTTAGAATTAGTATCCTATGTTTATATTATACATTTAAAAACCGATGGCAAACAACCCATCGGTTTTTAAAACTAATTTTCATATTATGATACGCGCTTTTAATATAACTGGTCAATAATATACAACCTTTACGTTCTTTAGGTTAAATATTAAATGGTTTCCCTACTGGCAAAAACTTTTTATTAAAATGTCCATTAAGAACTGCCGCAGCAGATCCGTAAAATGATAGTATAGAAATAATAAGCTCTGAATAAGCAGCTAGTTTATGTCCAAACTCTGGTGCTAAATTTAACGTACTAAGTGATAGACCTATAAATAGTAAATCTATGAAAACAAAGATGAAAAATAGTACTTTGTGTACCGTCATTGCGCCAATTGTCATAAAAATACTAAAGATCAAATAACCTACAAAAGCGAATCCTAATTGTTTTACATCAGCTTGTTCAGCCATTTTCTCGCCAAAAACGCCACCTTGAATAAGCCAAGTTAGTGCTACTGAAAACCAAAAGAAGGCATAAGCACCAAATGCAGTTGCACCAAAAACATTATTTTTCTTTGCATCTTGAATCGATGCATATAGCTGTGCTGCAGCTCCTAAAAATATTGCCCAAGGAATAATTAATGCTGTTCCTTCAGTTAGCCCAAGCTTTTGTGAAGAAGCTACTAAAGTAACCATAGCAAGTCCAAACAATCCTAACGCAGTTGGATCAGCAACGATAATTTTACGTTCATTCATTGTTAAAGCCTCCAAATTATGTATTGTGCACTTAGATCCATCTCAAACTTTTTTTATTTTTATTCGATATGAAATCTTAAATTGCAACCTGAGTATTTTAACACATCTATTATCTGCTTATCAACTGTTTTTTTAATAAAGTTATTTTCACTAAACTTACCTAAGAAACCATGCAATTTTTGTGCTTTCTTCCAACTCCTCAAGACTATAAAACGCAGACATCAAATCTGTTCCAGCCACTATAGGCCCATGGTTTTTCAGTATATATCCATTCCCTTTATTTAATCTGTTCTTTAAATTAGAAAACAGTTCTTCTGTTCCTGGCTTTCCGTACTCTACTAAAGTTATCTTCCCAAGTTTCATTTCTAGATAAGGTGTAGGAGAATGAATAATGTCGTATACATCCTCATGTTCAATGCAAGACCATAAAGTGGAATAAAAACTATGAACATGAATTACAGCATTAGTATTAGGGTTGTTATTATATAAGATTAAGTGCATCTGCAGTTCTTTACTTGGTTTTATACCTCCAATATGTTCCCCTTCTAAGGATATTGTGGAAAAATCATTTTGTGTCAGTCTTCCAAAGCAGGTATTAGTTCCTGAAATATATATTTTATCCTCATGTTTAAAACTTATGTTCGCTGAGGAACCCGACACCTTATTTCTATTAAATAATGAGTCAGAAATCCAAATCGCATCCAAAAATTTATTTTTTTTTCCGTTATCCACCTATCGGCTCTCCTCCTTTGTAAATTCTACTGCTCTGTGGAAGAAATCTTTTTGACCAAAATTTCCTGATTTAAGCACTAACCTAATGTTTATATCTGAAACTGGAATCATAACTGGTACCCCTGGTGCAATACTATCGCCCACTATATAACCTGTATAACCTAAAGTTTTTGTAACTGCACCAGATGTCTCCCCTCCAGCTACAATAATCCTATTATAACCCGAATTTATAGCACTCTTTGCTATGTATGCGGCTGTCTCCTCAAGAAGATTCGAAATGTTTTCAGCTCCGTATTTCTGTGCATCCCTAACATTTTCAGCGTTATCAGAACTGTATATTAGGATATTATTTGAATCCTTTGACTTGATTAAATTCCAGATATCTTCCTTAGTTTGCTTTTTATTATATATGTCTAACGGATTTATTTTGTACGATTCATAACCCTTTTCAATATAATCTTCTATCTGCTCCAATGTTGCTTTCGAACAACTACCCGCAAGAATAATCGCCTTTCCATGTGTATTAGGTGAATATGTGTTTTTAGTACTTTCATAATTGCTTTTATATCTAATCCCAATATCATACATAAGCCCTGACCCACCTGTGAGAAAAGGAAGTTGACCAAACAGATCTACTATCTTCTTACCATCCTCATCTTCTACATAATCAGGAATCACATAAAAATGTTCATGATCTTTACCGAATTGATTTATTATTTCCATAATTTCTTCTTTACTCTTTTTCATTGTTTCGCAATCAATTTTTATTGATTTATATTTACCTTGTGTTTCAATAAGTTTTGATAAATCAGAAGACCACATTGGCGTTAACGGATGGTCCTTCATATGCGTTTCATGTAATGGCACTCCATTTAGTAATAAATGTCCATTCTTGACAATTCTTCCATTAACAGGTAGTGCTGGACATAGAATGGTGTATTTAAAATCATACTCTTCTAAAACAGCATCTATTACAGGACCAATATTCCCTTCTTTGGTTGAATCAAAAGTTGAACAGTATTTTGAAAACAGCATTTTAGCCCCATTATCTTTCAACCATTTAAAAGCCTCAAGAGAATCCTTAATAGCGCTATTTTTATCGTCTGATCTAGTTTTTAAAGCAATTACAATTGCAACATAATCATCTTTAAATTTAATTTTTTCCTTTGGAATACCGTTGAATAAATATGTGCTGATACCAGCTTTAACAAAAAAAGATGCTGCATCGCTAGATCCAGAAAAATCATCACCGACGCATCCTATAATAATTTTACTCATAATCTTTATCCTTTCTATTGTCGTTTATTATAAAAGCTATGATACAAAAAGCAGCGTAATTCCAGGAACAAATGTCACCAGAATCAAAACAGTTACCATGATCAACCAAAATGGCATTAGTTTTTTTGACAATTGCGTAATAGGTACACCTGATATATTGCTTGCCACGTACATTGCTGTTCCTACAGGCGGTGTTAAAAGACCTATCGTCAGGTTAATTACCATAATGAGTCCAAATTGAACCATATTAACACCTAAACCACTTGCTACAGGAGCAAGAATTGGAGCCAGTAGCATGATTGCAGGCCCGCTATCTAAGAACATCCCTGCAAAGAGCAATAAGAGATTGATAATGATTAATAATAAAATTGGATTATCTGTAATTGCAAGTAAATTTCTTGTAATTTCCTGTGGTATCTGTTCACTAGATAATAACCAACTAAACAAAGATGTCGCACCAATAATTGTTGATATAGTTGCTGTGCTTATTGCTGCTTCAAAACATATTTTAGGGATATCCTTTAACTTTATTTCCTTATAAACAAACATACTTATAAGCAAAGAATAAACTGCAACTACAGCGCCACCTTCAGTAGCAGTGAATATGCCTCCTCGAATACCAACAATGATAATTATAGGCATTACCAAAGCCCATATTGTTTCTTTGAAGCTTTTCCATCTTCCCCCCCAGCTTACTTTGCCTTCTTTAGGATAATCATACTTTTTAGCAACTAGGTAGGAATACACAAGAAATCCAAAACCAATAAGAATCCCCGGTATGATTCCTGCAACAAAAAGATCTCCAATAGAGGATTGGGTTGTAACACCATATATAATAAGCGCTATACTTGGCGGTATAATAAGTCCGATACTTCCAGCTGCTGCCACAAGAGACGCAGAGAAACCTTTGTCGTATCCTCTTTTAGTCATTTCAGGTACCATAATCGAACCAAGTGCTGCTGTATCTGCTACGCCCGAACCGGATATCCCGCCCATTATAACTCCACTTATTGCCACAACATGGGATAAAGAACCTCTAATATTACCAACAAATGATAAAGCAAAATCAATGATCCTACGTGTAATACCGCCCCTTCCCATTATTGTGCCGGCTAGCATAAACAGCGGTATTGCCATTAGAGGAAATGAATCAAGCGCCGTGAAAAACCTTTGACCTATTACTACCAATGGGTAATTAGAATAAAAGACTGCCCCCGTGGAGGATAATGCAAGGACAAACCCTATAGGTATACCCAAAATTAAGAGTATTACAAATAAACCGAATAGTATGGTTCCCATTAATTGTCACCCTCCTTTTGATTTAATAACTGTATTGTCTGACTTAATACAAAATACACCAGTATAATTCCAGAAATTGGAATTACTATATATACAAACTGCATTGGAATTTTCAAAGTAGGACTGGTCTGTTTAGCACCTAATTTCACTAAATTTATTCCACTATAAGTTAATATAAAACCAAAAAAAACAACAATCAGATTATTTAATACCATTAGTATTTTTTTACTAACATTCTTTAGTTTATTCACCAGAATATCCAAAGCTACATGTGACCCTTTATGCATAGCAACTGCCATTCCTAAAAATGACATCCACACAAAAATATATCTTCCTAATTCCTCCGACCAAGATAATGGCTTTCCAAATGCATATCTCGAAACAACCTGCGTAAATATTATCGTTACCATCATGAACATCAAGAAAGCGCATGAATAATAAAGAATTTTCGCTACAATTTCATCGACTTTTTTCATAAGCATCTCCGATCTTTGATAAAATTACAAAGGGTATGGATAAATCAATACCCTTTGTATTCCTATTATTTATTAATTGCATCAACAATTTTATTATATAAATCAATATCTATAGTTTTTGCAAAGTTTTCATGGGCTGTTTTTGCTGCAGCAACAAATTCTTTAGTGTTGGGCGTTGTTACAGTAAGACCTTCTTGTTTCATAATTTCAAGTAGCTCATCTGTCTTATCATTGACTAAACCATTCTCATATTCTGTAGACACTTGAGCTGCTTCTTCAATTATTTTTCTCTGCTCCTCTGTTAGTGTCTGCCATCTTTTATCACTCATCGAGATCGTAACATATTCATATTTGTGAGCCGTAAGGGCTAAATATTCTTGAACCTCGTGAATTCGTCCTCCATAAATAAAAGGAATCGGATTTTCTTGGGCTTCAATAACATTTTGTTCAAGACCTGTGTACACCTCATTCCAAGCCATAGTTGTCGGGGATGCGCCCATTGCTTTCCAAGTATCAACCATGGCCTTAATTTCAGGAAGTCTTATTTTCAATCCCTGTATATCTTGCAACGTGTTAATTGGCTTGTTTGATGTAACATGTCTAGGTCCTCTATCCCAGTAAGTGAGTATTCTTATTCCTGATGCATTTAATACCCTGTCTGAGATTTCTTGACCAATTTCACCATGTATTACTTTGTTGTATTGATCATAGTCACCAAAAAGATAAGGTAGCTCCAAGAGCTGTATAGAAGGCTCGAAATTTCCAAGTACCCCTGCTATCAGTGCAAAATCTACTGTGCCAATTTGAAGTCCTTCCGCCAAGTCTCGATCTGCTCCTAATGTTAAATTTGGATATATAGTGACCTTCATCTTACCATTTGATTTTGTCTCCACAACTTCTTTGAACTTTAATGCACCTTCTTGCCATATATCGTTTTCAGATTGAATATGGCCTAACTTCAACTCAATGATCTCATCAGCGTTTTGATTTCCCCCCACACTTTTATTTTGTTGAGAACATCCGTTTAATACAGCTGTTAACATAGTAACTAGTAATACAAAAATCATTATTTTTTTCATTTTTATTCCTCCTTTTTCATATTAAATTTCAACAATGACCTTCACGACATTTTCTTTCTTTTCATTTAATACATTAAGTGCTTTTTGTGAACCCTCGAGGATTATTTTTTGTGTTATAAAATCTGATAAGTCTAGTCCACTGTTAATCATTTCAACCGCTTTAATAAAATCGTTTGTTTCGTAAGTCATGGCTCCAAATAATGTGAGTTCGTTAAAAACAAAACTATAAGGATAAACCGGTATAGACTCTGTTATCATTGATACCATCCCAACTTCACCTCGTTTTCTCACAACAGCTGCAGCCTGATCAACAATATTTTTGGCATCAGCCATAATAAGAGCAACATCAGCACCTCTTCCATTTGTAAACTCCTTGACTTTTTGCACAACATCCTCTTTCAAGGGATTTATCGCAAGTATCGCACCTTGCTTTAATGCCATCTGAAGATTAAATTCCTGAGTATCTGTACATATAATACTCCTGTACCCGCTTTCTCTAGCAGCAACTAAAGTTAATAATCCAATCGTTCCTGATCCTAATATTACGAGAGTATCTTTTTCCTTGACTGTAATCCGATTGATGGCATGTACTGCAACTGCAAGGGGTTCAACTAACGTGGCCATTTCATAACTTATTTTGTCATTTATTTTATGTACTACTTTTTCTGGCGCATTAAAATACTCAGCAAAAGTTCCATTCCAGCTAGGTGTTCCCGGTGTTTTCTTACTTATACACAGGTTAATAAGATCTTGTTTACAGAATTCACATTCACCACATCCAATATGTGGTTCTACTGTTACTTTATCACCTATTTTCAAGTTCTTTACATTACTTCCAACTTCAATTATATCCCCAGCGACTTCATGTCCTAATATTGCTGGCGGCTTTCTAAATGGATGTGTCCCCTTGAATAAATGTAAGTCTGATCCACAGACTCCTACGGTTTTAACTTTAATTAATACCTCATCATTCTTAATTTTTGGAATCTCAATATCTCTGATTTCTACTTTTTCTTTTTCTACAACAAATGCAGCCTTCATTCTATTAATCTCCTTTCAAGTTTTAACTACAAACGAATTATACATTCCATTTTGGTACGGGGTCAAGTTTTCAAGGCGTGGTAATCGTGCTATTTTGAAACAATCACTATTTTAAATTTCATTAATTGATTTTTTTTAACTATAGTGATATAATTGGTTTACATTTGAAACACTAGGAGGTTCTATTATGAGAAAAATAAAGATTCTTGCAATTGCTCCATATGCAGGACTCAGAGACTTAATAAATGATATTTCGCAAGAAAGAGATGACGTTGAAATCCATTCTTATATTTCAGACATGCATGACGGGTTAATGTTAGCAAAAGAGTTGGAACATAAAGGGTATGACGTTATCTTGTCACGTGCAGGCACAGCAGAATTGATAAGAAAGGAATCTAAATTGCCCGTTATAGATATAAATTTGTCTTTGCTCGACATGATGAGGTCAATTAAACTTGCTCAAAACTATTCTGGAAAATTTGCAATCGTTGGATATAACACGATAACCAAAATAGCAAAACAAATATGTGAATTGCTTCAATACGACATCGAAATAAAAACAATCAATAATATGGAGGAAATAGAAAAAACCCTTTTAGCGCTTAAGGATGGTGGTATAGGTTTGATTGTAGGAGACGTAATAACAAATACACATGCAAAAAAAATGGGACTAAATACAATATTAATTACTACAGGAAAAGAAAGCATAATAAACGCATTTGATGAAGCGAAAATCTTTTTCAAGTCATTGGAAAAGGTCGCATTGAAGAATACTGTGATCAAAACCCTTTTAGAAAACTCTGGTTCATCAATAATATGCTTCGACGAACAAGACGCAATCATATATTCAAATCTAAAAGAAGACATCACAAATTTAAACAATATTATATCAGACTTAAAATACTTAAAAGGCACCCTCATTAAAAATACTGAAATTAAAATTCTCAAGAAATATAAAGATACTAGCTTTTTAGTCAAAGGAATACTTTCAGTATTTGATGATGAAAAGTTTTTAACCTATTATATTTACAACCAAACCAACTCTATTAAACCTTTCGAAGATGCAATACGCTTTAGCAGTGCGGAGGATTATCCACAGATAAACATCGATACGTTTAATTCCTCAAATATAACCTTTCAGAATATCATAGAAAACGCAAAAACCTATGCACGTCTAAAATCTCCAATAATCATCATCGGTGAAAGAGGCACAGGAAAAGATACTATTGCTTATACCATCTATCAAAATGGTTTGAATAGCAAAAATCCATTAATAATAATAGATTCAAAATACATTAGCGAAAAAAAATGGCTTGAATTCTTCGAATCTGAACATTCTTTATTTTTAAATTCAAACTTTACAATATATATCAAAAACATTCACCTGCTTGATGAAGGGTCACAAAAGATATTTGAATCATATTTAATTAATACTAATTTCTATAAAAGAAACAAGCTTATATTTTCAATGGCATCGGGTTATTCAGAGAATTTTGATAATAGCTCCTTCTTATATTTTATTAAAAACAGAATAAATGCTTTACCTCTTTTAGTCCCCACCTTAAATCAGCGTCGCGAAGACATACCAAATCTTGTCAGCCTTTATTTAAATGAATTAAACCCGTCCTACAACAAGCAGGTAATAGGTTTAGAAAACGATGCAATAACGTTACTCCAGGACTTTGACTGGACAGAAAACATAGATCAGTTAAAACGTGTAATACGCGAATTAATAATTCTAACTGATAGTTCTTATATAAAATATGAGACCGTCGAAAAAGTATTAAAGGACGAAACTCCTTCATCACCCATTTTAAAGTTTTATGATATAGATCTAAATAAAACGCTTGAGGAAATTTCAAACGATATCATTAAAATTGTCTTAAAGGAAGAAAATTATAACACGACAAAGGCTGCTAAAAGACTAGGCATTAGTCGCAGTACTCTTTGGAGAAAGATTAATTAATTACTCAACTCGTTTAAAAACCTCCTTAGCAATTAGCGCAAAGGAGGTTTTTAATATCATATCAATATCTCAAATTTTCAAATCCGATGTTATCTTCCACTAGGTTGGTAACAGTCTTTACAATAAACTGGTTTCTCACCATTTGGCTTAAATGGAACCATTGTATCTTTTCCACATTCAGCACATACGGCTGGAAACATTTCACGTTCTGCTCTTCCAAAACCACCTCTGTTGTTTCCTCTTGATTGTTGCTTTCTTGCTGCTCTACACTCAGGGCATTTTTGTGGTTCATTTTCAAAACCTTTTTCCTTGTAAAAAGCCTGTTCGCTTTCTGTAAAAACAAAATTTGAATTACAATTCTTGCATGAAATCGTCTTATCTGCCATCTAATTTACCTCCTTGATTTATTTGGATTTAAGATTTAAAACCTTCTGCCCCCAATAAATCAAGGATAGATTTGTCTAAAATAATTCAATCCATTACTAACATAATAATTAGTACAAATTAACTTATGTCGTCAATATTATATCAATAATTCTGCAAAATCACAACAACAAAAATGCATTATTTTTTTTATCAAATTTAAGTATTATTTCAAAAAAATATTTAAAAATTAATATACTGAATTTTAATAAAGAAATTACAAATTTTTTAATATTATTCGAACTACTGCAAAGTAGTTTAAATATAAATAAGCACCGAAAAATGAATCATTTTCAGTGCTTATTCTTTAATATCAGTGTTTATAAAAACTTCATGTATGTATTATGCTGAACTTTTAATTTGTCATTTTTTATACAAATCAATTTAGCACATGTTATCTATTGAACTTCTTTTGCACCTGTTACAATGCCTGTTTCATCAAATACTGCTGAATCCATAAATTCTTGTGTTGAAAAGTAAACATTTCCTTCTACTGTTGCTGCACTTACAGTAAATCCGTTTGCTTCTACATAAACATCACCTACAAATGTACCGCCTTGTAGCTTAGTGTTCTCACTTTTCACAATTAATTTTGGTGCTGTAATTGTGAAAGATGCTGTAATGTTTCTTTCTTCATCTTGTGTATAAGGTGCTATTTTTCTAGCTACTACTTCTTTGTTCATAAATTCACCTTCAACTACTAAATCTTCAGTTAAAGTAATATCATTAAGCGTTGAAGCAATCCATGTTCCTTCAGCACTTAAAGCTTGAACTAGTGCTTCCCCGTTATCAACTAAAGAAGCAGTTGTAACAACATCTACAGCTTCACCATCTTCTGGTGTTTCTGGCGTTTCTACTGGTGTTTCTGTTCCCACCTCAGGTGTAACAGTAGTAGTATCTTCTTTCTTTCCACAACCTACTAGTAAAGTTGCAAATAAAGAGAATGTTAAAAATAAGACAATTGTTTTTTTCATTATAAGTACTCCTTTTAATTTTAAAGTTAGTTTTTAACAACACAAATGGCATCATACCATGTTTTGTCAGATAATGATAGGTTTATATTTTGAATTTTTTGTGAACTTTTTTATTTGACTACTATTAAAACACCTATAAAGGCTTAACGCAAAGAATTAAAAACGCTATTCCAAAGCAAGCAAAAGAACTTTAATTCTCAACAAAAACAGCCCTCTACTATAACGACAAAGGACTGTTTTATACTTTTATATTGTTTTATGTATTACTTGGATAGGCCTTTTTCAACTAAGAATGCTTTAGCAACGTCATAAGGTTTCTCACCATCTGCGTCCACCGCGTAGTTCATTTCAATCATAGTCATATTGTCAATTAAGCCTTCCAAACTAAGCAATATTTCTTCAAGATTTTTTGCTGAATCTGCATATTCTTCAAAAAATGTGTCTCGAATTAAGAAGGTACCGTAATATTGAGGGAAGAAAGAGAGATCATCTTCTAATATGAGTAGATTGGACTTTTTATTCAGACCATCTGTTGAGTAAACCATAGTTACATCAATATTACCACTGTCTATTGCTGCATATTTTAGTCCAATATCAATTGAACTACTATCTTTCCACGCTATACCATAGTGCTCATTAAATGGATTGAATCGCATTGTACCTTCTTCATCAAAAAACTCATGCTCTGCACCAAATATTAAATCCTTCGCAAATGGTTTCAAATCACTAATCGTTTTAATGTTATTTTCTATTGCAAACTCTTGACTAACTGCTAAAGCGTATGTATTTTCAAAACCAAATTTTTCTGTTATAGTAAGTCCCTTTTCTTCACTACCAATTGTTTTGGTCCAATCAAAGAGATCTTCTCCCTCTGGAACATCACTTGGATCATGGCCTAATATAGTAGTTAATAACGTACCATCATAACTAATATACAGATCAACCTCATCTGATGTAAGTGCATTTCCTGCTGCTACTGTATTCATTGAATCGTGGAATGTAACTTTTAAATCAGTATTTTCTTCAATCAAGATGCCTGCCATCTGAATTAGAATATCAATTTCTGAAAATTGTCCTTCAAGTAATACAATTTCTGTATTTTTCTTTTCTCCGCCACCACACCCCGCTAGCGTTCCTACCATTAAAGCTAAAATTAATAGAATAGATATTTTAGTTTTCATATAAATCTCCTTTTAAATAAATTTGTTTGTATCTTCTTATCTGGCATTGAGCCTCTTTTCAACATAGCCCATACCAAAATCGAAGATGATTGCCATTGCCATAAGTGTTAATGTTGCTTGCATCAATGTCGTCATATCTTGTATTAATATTGCCCTACTTATCGTTGATCCTAGGCCTCCCCCTCCTACAACCGCACCAAAGACTGCGGTTCCAATTGAAGTTACTACAGCTATTCTAATTCCTGTAAATACTATAGGAAAAGACAATGGTAACTCAACTCTAAAAAGTCGCTGTAGTTTGGTCATACCCATGCCTTTCGCTGCCTCTTTAATGCCAGGATCAATATTTTCCAAACCTGTATAGGTGTTTCTAACGACTGGCAATAATGAATACAGCACAATACCAATAATAACTGTCGTGCTTGTTGCACCAAAAGCAATCATGATGATACCAAGTAATGCAAGTACTGGAATTGTCTGCATAATATCGACAACCCAGAGGATAGTAGGGCGAACAAACTTAAAGATATAAGCAGTAGCGCCAAGTACCAACCCAATGATCGTCGTAAATACACAAGCAACTCCAACTAGATACAAATGCTGCCATACAAATCTCATTTCCATTTTATTTTCCCCCTTTCAAGCCACGCGGTGTTATTCTATTTTGAATGAAGTCAATAAAAAGTCCCAAAATAATTGCAAGTATCGCTGCTGGTAGTGCACCACCAATAATTAGAACCTTATTGTTGGTATCAATGCCTCTATAAACGAATTCTCCTAAGCCACCAAGCCCTATCATTGCTGCTAATACAGCCCAACTCACCGTGTATATCGTAGACATCCTGACCCCACTAAATATAGCACCCATCGCAAGCGGAAGTTCAATTTTAAAAAGGATCTGTACGTTGCTCATGCCACAACCACGTGCTGCTTCTTTCAAACTTTCATCCACATTGACGATACCCGTATAGGTGTTTTTTAATATGGGGAAAATGGCATAAATGGACAGGGCAATAATAACTGTAATTGGCTTCATACCTAAATAAATAAATAAAACACCAATAAAAACCAGCCCTGGAATCGTTTGAAATACCCCAATTATTGGTATAACAATCTTCGAAATCTTCGGAACTCTAGACAACAATATGCCAAGTATTAAAGCAATGACAAGTCCAATGGTCACTGAAATAAAAACATATTGAAGGTGTACACCTATAGCTTTTATCAATTTGTCACCATACTTATCCAAAAAACCTAATATGCTCAATTTTCTTCCCCCCAAACAACACTAGCCAAAGCCTTGGTCATACTACTTCCAGTAATTATTCCAGCAACGGTTTTGTCTCGATCTAATACAACAAGATAATCTGCTTTTGTTTCTATTAACTTATCAAAAGCTTCTTTTGCATTGGTCGTAATCATAACCGTTTCAATTTGAGTATCTAAAATCTTAGAGATCATCTCACCTGGTTTTCCATGCTCCCTAATATTCTCAATAGTAACCGCACCTTTAAACTTGTCATTAACATCTACAACAACTGCTGAATTAAGTTCCCTTTTTTTCATGAGCGCCACACACTCAAGTGTTTTTTTCGTTTCTGGTACAATAAGCACCTTCTTCTTCATGACATCAGCACAAGTTAAATCATTGCCGTTAGGGGAAAAGGAAAGTTTTCCCAAAAAGTTACTGATAATTGGGTCTGCAGGCTTATTTAGCATTTCTTCTGGAGAAGCAACTTGTAGAACCTTCCCTTTAGACATAAATACAATCTTATCCGCCATATTTACCGCTTCATCCATATCATGTGTTACAAAAATAATAGTTTTATGTAATTTCTTTTGAAGTACTTTCAATTCATCCTGCAAATTTTCCCTTGTTATTGGATCAAGCGCTCCAAAAGGTTCATCCATTAATATAATTGGGGGCTCACCTGCTAGCGCCCTTAATACACCAATACGCTGCTGCTGCCCACCACTTAACTCATTTGGATATTTTTTTGCATTCTCTTCATATGGCATGTTCACAAGTTCTAACAGCTCACAAACCCTTTGATGGCATTTTTCTTTGCTCCATTTTAATAATTTAGGAACAACAGATATATTTTCTTCAATGGTCATGTTAGGAAAAAGTCCTATTTGTTGAATAACATAACCTATTTTTCTACGAAGCTCAACGGCATCTATGTTCATAATATTCTTATCATCGATGCTAATGGTCCCTTCATCCATTTTAATTAATTTATTAATTAATTTTAATGTCGTGGTTTTACCGCAACCAGAAGGTCCAATAAGTACAACAAACTCTCCATCATTAATGGTTAAGCTTAAGTTGTCAACAACTGTTACATCATTATATTTCTTACTTACATTTTCATATACAATCATATATAGCTCCTCTCTATCGATAGCATCATTCTCATTTTCTAGGAATACTGATACCATTCACTTCTCAAGGTTCATAAACATCATTATTGTTTATCACCAAAACATAACAGACAACTTAATAATACTACAAAGTTGTCTGTTTGTAAACCTTAACACTGTATTTCGGCCTCTGATTAATGATGATTTTTGTAAACTGATACACTAGCATTAGAGGAATATAAATGAACTTTAATGCAAATACTATTATTCGTTAAATCATATAAAGGAGCTTAATAATATGGATAAAAAACGGGCAATGGATATTGCTTCTTCACTCACTATGGCTAATGTAACTTATAATGATGCACAAGTTTATATAGAAAATGTAAACGAAACCAAAGATGCTGCAAGTATCCATTTTCTTAATCAACCCGAAAAATCGCAAGAAGTATCTTTATCAAGCTTAGTTGAGCATTAGAAGAGTGAAAATATTATTTTATGACAGCAAAAAAGCAGGCTTTATAACCTGCTTTTAATATTTTATACTAACCAGCTTTCTCTCCTATCAAATGCTTTTCGATAGGTTCGTTCATTCCTCACTTAATCGTGTTCTGTTTAATAATTTTTTAATTTTATATTGATACAATGCGTAAGCCCAAAAAGCGAATAAAATAAAGCAATTAGCAATAGCAAATTTTATATTCATATTAAGGTTTTCCGAATATAAAAAAACAGGTATTAGAAATAATAATATTGAAGCTGTAATAAACTTACTAAGTTCTTTCTTTAACTTCTTTCCAAACATTATTATTTTCACAAGCAAGCTAATAACAACACCCCACAAAAGAATATCACTCATTTTAATGCCATCCTTTCTAATTTATTCTTAATCAAGTTTACTGATTATTTCTTGACACTTTAACCCATCACCAAAATCAGCACCAATGCAATCTTTTACCCCATCAACCTTATTAGCAAAATCTATAATTGATGCAGTATGACAATTTTGAAAGAAACCTAGTGAATCCCTTTCCTTAGGATAAAAACGCATAGATGGATGGTTGCCCGGTACTGCTTTAAAAAGTGTTGATCCCGTATTAAAATCATGGATTTGAAGGATATATGGATTTGATAAATCTACCTTAATACTCCCCGTAGTTCCATATAAAACAAATTCATCTGCATGCTTTTGCTCTGCAAATACTCTAGATACTCCAACACTTCCTATCGTACCATCATGAAGCACCATTTCTCCACGCGTTATTTCATCAACTTCATTTCTATCTTTGAAATGAATTCTTGATTGATACTGTATTTCTTTAATATCACCTAACGTATAGTGTATGAGATCTATTAGATGAGAACCTAAGTCTAGTAACGCGCCTCCACCAGAAGTCTTTAGTGTTCTCCAAACGCCTTTCTTTTCTTTACTTAAATAACTATTATGATAAATCTTTATTTTAAAATCAATGATTGATCCAATTGTCTTATTTTCTAATTCTTCTTTTAACAATGATATAACAGGTAAAAATCGATACATAAAAGCAACGCCATTTATAATATTGTTTTCACGAACGAACTTGTTCATTTTTTCAGCATCTTCTAACGTTGATGCTAAAGGTTTTTCACAATAAATTGCTTTCTTATAGGCTATTGCTTGTTCAACGATTTCTACGTGAGATTCATTAGGTGTACAAATACTAATAAAATCTAGTTTTGGATCTTCTAATACCGTTTGAAGATTCGTTACATTCGTAATCCCAGGTATATTTACTTGAATTGGCTTTCTTGTTACAACGTACGAAAGATTCAAAGAATAAGGTAGGCTATATCTCAAGTTTGCGTCATATGCTGCTAGTGCATGCGTTCTCCCTATACCTCCAAAACCTATTATTGCATAGTTTATTGCATTCATAATTACACCTCTCATATCTAGTATTATTTCATTACCCGCTTATATTTGTTTGTTTTCCAAAGAATCCTCAACCCAAAAGGGATTGAGGGTTCTAACTTTACAATTTTTTACTGTTGATATACGCTTCAACTTTTTCAACTACTTTTTCAGCTTTTTTCACTAGGTCACTGACACCCACTTTTACTATTGGTTTCCCATCAAAACGTTCCAAACCTTTAAGTCCAATGTCATTTGTTAAAATGACAACATCTGCATCTTTAATATCTTCCATCGTTAATTTATTCTCTATACCTATTGAACCTTGAGTTTCTACCTTTACTATAATTCCTTTAGCTTTTGCCGCTCTTTCAAGGGCTTCTGCTGACATATATGTATGGGCTACACCTGATGGGCATGCTGTTACAGCTACTATCTTCATTATTTCACCTCCTAAACAGAATAAATAGTTTATTATTCAAATGATAGTTCAACTTCTTCAGATTTTGATGTAGTCTTTATGATTCTTTCTAAAACCGGTTTTTTCAGCGCATTTACAAGGAAGGCAGTTGTAAGAGACCCAACAATTATTGAAATTATATATGCCATCTTGCCTTTAACGGCCATAATTACAATCAACCCTCCCCATGCTACCATATTTTCAACGCTAAGTATAGCAGCAGTAGCACATCCAACAGCAGCACCAATCATAATTGATGGAATTACTTTAAGCGGATCAGCCGCTGCAAAGGGAATTGCACCTTCTGTAATACCTACAAACCCCATTAATATTGAAGCTCTACCTGCTTCTTTTTCTTCATCTGTATATTTTTTAGGTGCTAAAAATGTTGCTAATCCCATTCCAATTGGAGGAACACAAACACCTACTGCATTGATACCACCAATTCTATACATTCCTTGTGATACGGCCATAATCGTAAAAGCAAAAGCAACTTTGTTTACAGGGCCTCCCATATCAAATGCATCCATAAGCCCTAATATAATTGCTAATATAATAATATTTCCTTGAGATACTCCACCTAACCATGCAGTTAACCCTTCTTGAAGTAAAGCAATTGGCGCTCCTATAACCCATTGCATTAATCCAGCTACAACAAACGTACCAATAATCGGTATTACAAAGATTGGCATAACGGATCTAAATACTGGTGGTACTTTGATTTTCTTTAAATAGAAAACAACAATACCAGCTAGTAAACCTGCAATAATTGCACCAAAGAAACCAGCGCCCATTGCATTACCAACAGCAGCAGCGATTGCAGCTGGAGCTATACCAGGTCTTTCAGCAATTGAATAGGCAATGAAACCTGCTAAAATAGGAATCATTAGTTCAAAACCTCTGACACCAATAAAAAATAAATCAAATAACCATGTACCTTCTGGTGGAACACCTCCTTGTCCGTATATTACGACAGAAAGTGCTAATAAAATACCGCCTGCAACAACAAATGGGATCATGTAAGATACCCCTGTCATGAGGTGTTGTCGTGTACCTTTCAAGATCTTTTTCAAATCATTCATTTTATTACCCCCAGTGATTTAGTTTGCTTTGTACTGAACCTATATATCCTAATGAACTTATATGTTAATTACAAAGCTAGATTTATAAATGAAATAGTGACAATCTCACTATAGCATTCCAACTAAAAGGTTAGAACTCTCATAATTTCATCTACTGTTTTTGCTTCCTTAAGACTTAATCTGAATTCTTCTCTCATAATCGATCTTGATAATTGAGATAGAACTTTTAGATGTGTATCCCCTGCTTCTTTTTCAGGTACTGCGATCATAAAAACATAACGAACCATCTCATCTTCGCTCCAACATATTTCATTTTTCAGCCTTGCAAAAGCAATTGTTGATTTCTTCACATAATCACTCTTCCCATGAGGTATTGCAAATCCATAACCAATAGATGTTGGGAAAGTGGCTTCTCTATCATATACAGCTTTCAAAAAGCCATTATAACCATTTAGTCGCTCATCTTTTTCAATAGACCTTGCCAACGTACACATCACTTCATCTTTATTATTCACTTCAAGATCCATCATTATTACATTTTTACTAATCAGCTCTGACATCACTAGATTTTCCATCTTCTATTCCTCCGTTTATAAGTAATTTCATTATTTGCACTTCATCTTTTGCCTCAATTATTTTTTGCACTGTTTCTTCATCTTCAAGAACAGAGTAAAAACTATTAAAAAATGATCTAAGGGCTTTACCATCCTCAAGTTTGAGCGCAAGCAGAAATATTAACTTAATTTCATTTTTATTCCATTTAATTGGATGTTCGAGCTTTATAATGCATATTTTAGACTTATTTACCAAGCTGTCTCTTCCATGTGGTATTGCTATACCTTTTCCAATATAAGTAGATCCTTTCTTTTCCCTTTCAAGAACATCTTGAATAAATCCTTCTTTTACATATCCAGCTTCAATTAGTTTAATACCACAATCATGCATAATATTAATAAATGAATCCTTTTCGTGATATATAAAACATAGGTTTTGATCTATGATCCCGTTCAAGGGACTGTTGTCTAATTGTCTAGGTGGAAGACTTAATTGTTTTTTTACTTTATTACCTATATGGTTTTTTATTTTTAACACATCACTATCATCTAATAAATTACTCGTATAAAGAACCTTTTCACTTTTTATTGGAAAATTAACAGTAGATATAATAATATCAGCTTCGTTAATAATATCCTCATTCAAGTAATTTATTGGTAAAACCGCAATGACTTGTATTTCTTCAATTTTATTTTCTAGTCTTGATCTTACTAGCTGTGAAGTACCCAACCCACTCGAACAAACAAGTACTGCCTTAATTTTATTGCTTTGTCTAGCTACACTTACAGCAAGATGCATTGATATATAAGCAACTTCATCTTCATTAATAAATAAGCCATAATTTCTTTCAAAAATCATGTTACATGCCCAGGCAGCTCCAAAGATACTGGTATATTCTTTTTTGATGATTTTAAGAATTGGATTCCTTAGTTTTAAACCATATTTCAATCGAACAACTGTTGGTTTTAAATGAAGTACGAGAGAGGTTAACAGCAATTGATCTTTCGTCAAATCAATATTTAAAATATCACTAGTGAGCTTAATAATATCAACAGCTAAGGTAATAAACTCTTCATTTTCGTTTAAAAACAACATATCTGAATTATTATTATTAAAATCTTCTTGGATTTTGGCCCCAAGTATGTGTAAGGAAATATATACGATTTCATCTTCAGTAAAACGAACACTTAACCCTACACTTAATTCATCCATTATCCATTTCGCTATAGCATATTCATACTTATCCTTAATTGAATCAAGTGTTCCTTCCATTAACACTACTATCTGTTTGATTTTGGTTCTTTCTATAGCAATGGCAATATGCGTAATGAGATTTATAAAAGCTTGATCAGTAAAATAGTATCCTAGTTTATCTTCAGCTTTTTTAACTGTTTGTTGGATTTTTATTAAATCAATACTAGGAAACAATTCTTTAATTTTCTTAAAGCTGACTAAGTCAAATCTGTAATCAAGTAGCATACTATCTATTGCTAAAACCGAGTTATCAAGCTCTAAATCTACACCTCTATACTGATATAATAAATCTACTAAAGCTTTCCTATAATTCCTTTCATCACCTTCTACCCAAAGACCTTGGTTTTGCTTTTTAACCAAAGCTAATCCTCTAGCTTCAAGCCACTGTTCCACTTGTACCAAGTCATTTGCAATCGTACTTTTACTGCAAAATAATTCTTCTGCAAACAATGAAATTGTATATAAAAAATCACTCCTAAGTAATATAGAAAGCATATAGAACAATCGATAATCAGTGGAATAACTTCGTATTACCTCCGTATCTAACTTTCGTTTCAACTCAGCTCTTTGCTCAGGGCTTATTTTCAAAAACACGCCTACATTTGGCTTAATTACAAGTTCAATTCCATCTTCTAATAGTTCTGTTCTCAATTCGCTCAAGTATGTTCTTATCGTTCTACTTGACTTTTCATTTGATTCCGTCAACTCACATACAGTCGTTACTTCTTCGTTGTCAACTAACCACATCAGTAAATTTCTTTTTAAAGCAGCTTTGTTTTTAATTGTAATCACTCCCAATTTTAGTCTTGTAATAAACATCTTGGGCAACTAACTATTGATTCAATCTAATTCAACTTGTTTTTTATTGTTTCGATGTTATTATCATAGCATCTCACTTTATAGATGTACATAGATCAAAGTTTAGTTTTGTTGCCACATCAATGTGGAAATTTCCTAGTAATAAAAGGGATGCTTCCTCAAATGGAATCACCCCTAATTTTTTTTCTGTGTTTATAATACTCAACATCTTCATTCGCTACGGTTTCGTAACGAGATGAAATAAGCTATGATTATTTCATCTCGTTATACCAAATTCACATTAAATTGTTCTAATAGATATTCTACTTTTGGATCAGGCATCTCATCTACAACAATTGTATCAAAATCATAAATCTCAGCAAACTTGTAAACACCATCTGAATAAAACTTCTTTGAACCTATAACGAGGTAGGTCTTTTTGCTTGCATTCATAATAGCACGTTTGGTATTACCATCCTCCACTAAAAATGTTGTTATGCTATGATCTGCCACATCAACTCCACAACTTCCAATAAAGGCTCGGTCAACTTTATATTTAGATATATATTCAATTGTAGATGACCCAATAAATCCACTCAGTTCTTTATTTAGAACACCTCCAATACCAATTACTTCAACATTAGGACATTGGGATAGTATTTGAATGACATCTACCATATTTGAAATAACTGTCATTTTTTTCCTACCTTGCGCAATATATTCTGCTACCACAATATTTGTTGAAGCAATGTCTAAAAATATAGTCTCCCTCTCTTTAATAATCTCATACACCTTCTCAGCTATACGCTGTTTTGATTCAATATCCAAATTCTTCCTGCTAACGATCGTCCTGTTCAAGCTAGATTCTCTTGACAAAACAGCACCACCATAAGTCCGTTTTATTAACCCATTTTTTTCGAGTATTTTCAAATCTTTACGAATACAATCTTCCGTAACATCAAACTTTATACTTAGATCTTTTACAATTATTTTTCCATTTAAATTAAGTAAATTGATAATTTCTTGTAATCTTTCTTCAACAAACAAGATAAATCCTCCATTCATACTTATTGCTTCTTATTTCATCTTATTATATCTTATTGAAAATCTTTTTTCAAATTCTTTTTCGTATTTAAAGGTATTTATTAATAGCATAAGCAACACCATTTTCTTGATTTGTTAACGTTATATCATCTGCAATTTCTTTTACCTGCTCATATGCATTGCCCATCGCAATTCCCAAACCAGCGTATTCTATCATATGTATATCATTTCCTGAATCTCCTATACAAATGATTTCTTCTTTTGAGATATTATATAGCTTCGCTACTTCTTTTACGCCCACAGCTTTATTACACTTTTTATTTAGAATTTCCAAGCAAAAAGTTAAGGGTCTTACAACTGTATGGTTATTAATTATATCTTTTGGAAACCGCCACAATTCACCTAATAAGTCTTTATTAAAATTAGCTTTTGGCCTCATATACATTCCTTCAAGTTGAATTGCCGGAAAATATTCACGCATCTGCTCCATGATCTCCATAGATTCATTGATAAGATTTACTTTATAAACTGCCCGATCAGGATTTAGTTGATGAAAATCAACTTTTTCCAAAGGAGCATAATTTGCAACAGCATCATACCTACTAAATAAGTTTTCTCTATGAATTAGAATACTTTCTTTTGTATATGCACTCATATCAAGATTGAAGTCTTCACACATTGCATGAATTTTCATTAAATCTTCATATTGAATCCGTATTCCATGAAAAACTTGACGCGTCTTGTTATCTAGTGCTAAGGCACCACTACAGGCAATAGAATAATTTCCCTCTTTCACTAAGTCAAGCTCCTTAAGATAAGGAAGTACCCCTTCAAAAGAACGCCCAGTAGCAAGCACCACTTTAATTCCTTTCTTAATTGCTTTTTTAACAGCAATTATATTTTCTTTAGAGATTTTTTGTCTCTCATTTAACAATGTTCCATCCATATCTAACACGAGCATTCGGTACATTTCAATTCTCCTTTTATGTTTTGAGCACTCTCGGAAACTCTAAAAAGCCCGAGTTTGCTCTTTTTTATTTATTAATGTTCCTTTGTTTTTCTCCAACTTTTCTGCATATTTTTTCAAATAGACTTGACAAATGTATAAAAATTTGCGGCGAAGCCCTTATCAAAAATATATTTTTTTGGAGGTGCTTCATACATGCTGAAAAATTGGACTTCTCATGCTGAATATCATCAATTTATTACTAACGCTGTTTCCGCTCTTAACGAGTCACAGCTAAAAAAATTCAATTCTTATTCCAACTCTCTGGCAAAACTTACTTCGTTAAACCTCGACCCACTTGCTGTTCATCTTGCGCCTTATTATTCTTCTACCGGAAGACCTGCTTTGCATCAGCCTGAAATTTTCCGTTCCTTTATTTTAATGTTGGATCAAAATATTACAAGCATTGATCTATGGGTAAAAATATTATTAAATGACGATCTCCTTGCCCTGCTTATCGGTTGCCATCCTGATGAACTTCCACCTTTAGGTTCTTACTATGATTTCATTGACCGCCTTTGGCTCCATCACAAAGATTTGGATAAAACCGACAGGAATAAACTCTATCATTTCCCTAAGAACAAGCGCCCCAGTTCAAAGCCCGGAAAGGGTAAAAAGCTTTCCAACAGACATCCCGATATTGTAAAGAAAGTGGTTTCTTTTGTTCTTGATGAAAGGGAATTCCCTTTTCATTATGAACAGCTTCTTCAAGAAATTTTCTCACTTATTGCAATTGTACCTTCACTAGAATTAAACCTTTTTTCTTCCGATTCTCTTACTCTCTCAGGCGACGGCACTTGTGTCCATTGTCATTCCGATACGCTTGGTACTAAGGTCTGCAACTGCAAATCTAACGGTGTTTACGACTGCAAGTGTGATCGCAAATTCTCTGATCCCGATGCTTCTTTTGGTTGGGACAGTGACCTCGCTGCTTGGTATTTTGGTTACACGCTTTACATGCTTTCTACCTATAATCCCACTTATCATATAGACTTGCCTCTACATATCCGCTTTCTTGATGCAAGACGTCATGATAGCATCAATGCCATTGTGGCTCTTTCGGAGTTTAGAAAATTAAATTCAAACATTCCCATTACTAATCTCTGTCTGGACTCGGCTAATGACAATTACCCAACCTATGAACTGTGCAATAAATGGAACATCATTCCTTTTATAGATTTGAACGCCAACCGCGGTCATCCTAAATCACTTCCTCAGACTATGGCTTTCTCCAAAGAAGGCCTTCCTCTTTGTAGCGCCGGTCTTGAAATGGTATTGCAAGGCTTCTGTACGGGACGTTCCCGCCACAAATGGCGTTGTCCCGCCATGTGTGGCATTGTTGATGAATGTCCCCTTGGTACTTCCTGCTCTCCCTCTTCATATGGGCGAGTAGTTTATACTAAACCGGACTGGGATGTTCGTCTCTTCCCACCTGTTCCACGAGGCACAAAAGCTTGGAAGGATGTTTACAGTACCCGAACCAGTTCAGAACGTGTTAACAATCGCTTTCTCAATGACTATCGTTTACATAATATGAGAATTCGGGGCAAAAAACGTTATTCGTTTATCGCTATGATGATCGGTATCAATATCCATTTGGATGCCAGAATTAAAAAAGCTAAAATAGATGCTGCTTAATCATTTGATTCAATCCTTTTCAAAAGTCTGCTAACGGGAGGTTTGTTTCTTATGCCCTATTTCAAATATCTCGTTTCAAAAATCAGGCACATTCCCTATTTGCAGAAAATTGCATAAAATCTCAAGCTTTATTCATTAGTTTCCGAGAGTACTCGTTTTATGTCTAAATATTAATTGTAATGTCAATAATTAGCTTTTTTAGCAAACACCAAATCTATAATGCTACTTTACAATTAAAATCGTCAAACTGCAACTAGTATTCCTAACCTTAAATTATTAATTTATTAAAAATTGTTGTTGCAATCTCGACAACATAATCATATAATAATATCAAGTAATAATCAACAATACAAATCAATACAAATCAATTTATACGAATCGTTGACTTAATATGCTAAAAAGGAGGAATAATACATGAGTTTTTCAAGAATTGAGGCTTTAAAAAAACAGCTTTTCGAAAACCCCAGGGAAGTGTCTATAGAAAGAGCGCTACTTTATATGCAGAGCCATAAAGAAACAGAAGGCGATCCTATTATTCTAAGACGCGCTAAAGCTACCGCTTATATATTGGATCATGTCAATATATCAATAAGAAAAAGCGAACTTATTGCAGGAAATAGAACCATCAAGCCAAGAAGCGGAATCATTTCTCCGGAGATGTCTCCTTACTGGATTAATAATGAAATAGACACACTTGCCACCAGGCCTCAAGATCATTTCATTTTTAACGATGAAGACAAAAAAACATTTTCTGAAGTACTCTATCCTTATTGGAAAGGGCGTTCCTTAAAAGATTACATAAGTGACAAGTTAACAGATGAAGTGAAAGCTACTACCCGTTTAAAGATTGTTACACTAAATCAAACCGACAAAGGACAAGGTCATATTATACCTGATTTTGAAAACATATTAAAAAAAGGATTAGGAACTATTGTTGATGAGCTAAAGAACTATCACAAAAAAGATCAAACCAATCATTTTTATCAAGCCGCAATAATTGTTCACGAGGCAACTAAACGTCATATTTCAAGATATGCTATCTTAGCAAAATTAGAGGCTTCTAATACTACTGATGAAACACGAAAATCAGAATTGCTTGCTATCGCAACAATTTCCGAAAAAATTACTACACAGGCTCCTGATACTTTTTATGAAGCTTGCCAACTAATATGGTTTATATGCATTGCTTTACAATATGAATCTAATGCCAGCTCTATATCCTTAGGACAATTTGATAAATATATGTATCCATATTATAAAAAGGATATTGAACGAGGTATTCCATTAAGTGCGCTAAAAGAGATTCTCAAATGCCTTTGGATCAAAACAAATGACGTTGTTCTTATTCGCAGTGAAAACAGCGCAAAATATTTTGCAGGTTTTCCAACTGGTTATACGATTACTTTAGGGGGGCTAACTTCAAATGGTCGTTGTGCAGTAAACGACTTATCTTACCTTGCATTGGAAACCTATCAAGATATTCGTCTTCCCCAACCTAATCTTGGCGTTAGAATAAATGAATTAATACCACGAGACTTTTTACTTAAGACAGCAGAAACGATTCGATTAGGAACAGGTATCCCTCAAATATTCAACGATGAAGTTGTTGTTCCTGCTTTCCTAAATCGAGGTGTTAGCCTTGAAGATGCAAGAGATTATTCTGTTGTTGGTTGTGTAGAATTGACGATACCAGGAAAAACATACGGTTTACATGATATTGCGCTATTCAACCTCCTTAAGGTTATGGAAGTTAGTTTAAAGGAACTAGAAGATGTTCCAAACATTGGGTTTGATCAAATTATCGAATTTATCAAGAAAAATATCGAGTATCATGTAAATCTGATGGTTAAGGGAAGTAATTTAGTAGATATTGGTCATAGAGAATATGCCCCTGTTCCCCTTCTCTCTAGTATAATAGACAACTGCTTAGAAAAAGGCTTAGACATTACCGAAGGTGGTGCAAAATACAATTTTTCTGGTGTTCAAGGTATTGGTATTGCAAACCTTAGCGATTCTCTTTATGCACTTAAAAAAATTGTCTATGAAGAGAAAAGAATCTCCTTCAAGGAACTCATTATAGCTTTAGATAATAACTTTGAGGGAGAAGAAAACCGTTTATTACAGGCAAGGCTTATTAATAAATATGATAAATATGGAAATGATATTGATGAAGTTGATTATATAAGCTCGGATTTATTACGCTATTATTCAAAGGTAGTGGAAAAACATCTCACACCAAGAGGCGGTCACTTTACCCCCGGCTCTTACACCGTTTCAGCACACATCCCTCTTGGTGAAGCAGTTGGTGCTACACCTGATGGTCGAAATGCAGCGGAACAATTAGCAGACGGTGGGCTTTCTCCGATGGTAGGAAGAGATTCCCATGGCCCTACTGCTGCCCTAAAAAGCGTAAGTAAGTTAGATGGGTATTTATTAAGTAATGGAAGCTTATTAAATGTTAAGTTCAGTCCCAGTGCCCTGGCCAAAGAAGATGGTTTACATAAATTAGCCGATTTCTTACTAGCTTTTATGAAGCTTAAAATACTCCATGTTCAATTCAATGTAGTTAACGCTAAAACCTTAAAAGAGGCACAAAAAAATCCAAGTAAATATAGCGGTCTAGTAGTTAGAGTTGCTGGGTATAGTGCTTTTTTCAGCGATTTAAGTATACAGATCCAAAATGATATCATCGAAAGAACAGAACATGAGTTATAAGGAGAATACGATGAAAGGACTTATCTTTAATATTCAGCGATATTCTCTGCACGACGGAGGTGGCGTAAGAACAATGATTTTCTTTAAGGGTTGTCCGCTACATTGTCCTTGGTGTTCTAATCCAGAGTCCCAACGCTTTCAAGTTGAAGAAGTTCGAATGCTCACTAAGTGTTTACATTGTAAAACTTGTACTAAAAATGTGGAAGAATGCCCCTCAGGAGCAATGGTCCGTTTCGGTACTTATATGTCAATAAAAGAAATTATTGATATAGTCCTAAAGGACATGGTTTTTTACAGAACAACTGGTGGCGGTGTAACGCTATCTGGCGGCGAAGTTCTCTCTCAACCAGAATTTGCAATTGAGTTGTTAAAAGAGCTTAAAACCCTTGGCATCCATACAGCAATTGAAACTTCTGGTCAAGGCAATACAAATGCATTAATGGCAATAGTAAATCATTTAGATGTAGTCTTATATGATTTAAAAATAATGGACCCAACGTTGGCTAAAGAACTTTTAAATGCAGATAGTTCTCTTATAGAGGCGAATTTAATTGCTTTGGTTAAAAAAGAAAAAAAGGTCATTCCTAGAATCCCTTTAGTTCCAGGTCATACAATGAATATGGATAATATGAACGCCATAATGAACCTTGTTCTGAAATTAAACCTTAAAGAAATACATTTACTCCCCCTTCATCATTATGGGGCTACTAAATATGATGCTTTAAATATCCCTTATAAAGCAAAAGATATTAAAGTTCCTACCGAGAAAGAAATTGCCAAACTTAAGGCTTTCTTCGAAGGAAATGGATTAAAAGTTTGTATAGGTGGTTAAATACTTAAATAAAAATTTAAAGGAGTTAAAAAAATGAAAAAAATACTTTTAACAGGTGGACTAGGTTTCTTTTGTACACGTTTTACTGAAAGGTATCAACATACTTTTCAAATATTATCAACAGACAAGGATGATTTAGATATTGTTGACGAGCAAAGCGTATTAGAAACCTTTAAAATGTTCAAACCTGATTATGTCATTCATGCTGCTGCAATCGCAGATACTGATTTTTGTAACAAGCATCCAGAAATTGCGTACAAAATTAATGTTACTGGTGCAATCAATGTAGCGAAAGCCTGTAAGGCAACTGGTGCAAAAATGGTTTTCATCAGCACCGAACAAGTTTTCAATGGAAATAAAGAATCTGGCCCATATAACGAAACAAATTTACCAATACCCAATACTGTTTATGGAGAAAACAAACTTGAAGCAGAAGGTCTATTAAGAAACATATTAGATGATTTATGGATACTACGCTTCACATGGTTATTTGGTTTACCCGAGAGAAACTGTAGCATTAATCCAAATATTTTATGGAATACTTTAGCATTAGCAATAAAAGGTGAAAAAACAAAAATAACAACAAACGAATATCGTGGTCTTACCTATGTACATGAGCTAATTGATCAATTTTCTATGATTTTCGAACTACCTTTTGATACATATCATGTTGGTAGCCATAATAATTTAAGTCGCTATGATATAACAGCTTACATCTTAAAGGAACTAGGTTTAGCCAACCGTATTGCTGCACTTATTGAAAAAGATACGGATAAATACAGCGATCAACCTAGAGATGCAAGACTTTGTACAAATAAAATCAGACAATTTGGTTTTCATTTTTCAGATACGACCGATTCAATAACACAATGCTTAAAAGAATTTCAATTTAATATAAAATAAATACCAATGAAATAAGAAGGAGAATTACCTATGCTATATTTATTAGATACCGCGAACTTATCAGAAATAAGAAAGGCTTATGATTTATATCCTATGGACGGTGTAACTACTAATCCTACGCTCATCGCAAATGAACAAGTAAATTTTATCGATCATTTAAAAGAAATACGTTTAATTATCGGTGAAGAATCCATGTTACACGCTCAAGTCTTAAGTAATACAGCTGAAACAATGATTGAAGAAGCACAATATCTTCTGGAAAAAATAGGAGGAAATTTATATATTAAAATTCCCGCTACTTCTCAAGGTATAAAAGCTATAAAAATATTAAGCCAAAAAGGCATTAAACTTACTGCAACTGCTATCTTTACAGCTCAACAAGCATTGATGGCAGCAAAAGCTGGTGCTGCATTTGTTGCACCTTATGTAAATCGAATTGATAACATAAGCGGAAGTGGTGTTTCTGTTGTAGAAGACATTGTTCGACTATTTGACACCTTTGACATAAATACAAAAGTATTAGCTGCATCCTTTAAAAACGTGCAACTAGTACACAATTCTTTATTAACGGGTGCACATTCAATTACTGTAAATATGGAAACATTTGATATGCTTATCGAACACCCTCTTACCGATTGGAGTGTTGATCAATTTGTTAAAGATTGGGAGCTGCAATATGGACGTGGAAAAACTGTTTTAGATATGATTTAGACCTATATTATTTTATTCACTGGAGGATTAATCGTAGTAAGAATATCAATTGAGCAGGAAACGATTAAGTGACCTGCTCAATATTTATACTAAACTACCACTTTTCCAATTGCTTGTAGAACTTTCTTAGTAACCAAAAAAGGCTAGCCCTTCTTTTTGGCATGTCCGGTACAATCATCATTATTCCATGATTGTGATTGGAAGGCAAGAAAAATACCCACCCATTCGTCTTTAGATGGGAAATGTATCAAAATACATCCATCCTGCCATACCCCATCATCATTTTTCCAATGTTTTGTATTTCCCTGATTCATATGTATATCATGCATTCCCATCGATGGATGAAAACCAAATATTCGATCTGGTTTACAGTAATTGTTAGACTTCCATTTAGAACCAAACACGTACATATCAATGTCCTCACTTACAGTCGCTTGATTCATATAATGGGTTAACTTTTCATTTAAATCATTATTAGGGCCTGGTCGATCACAAATAATTTTATTCATGTCTGCCCTTTCAAACCCCATTTCTCCTCTTATATAGTCTATTGAAACATCTTGACTAACGAAAAATCCATAGGGCAAATCACTAATTTTTGAGGTTATGTCGTGTTGAAAATCCTCGATTGTATAAAACAGTAATTCAGATGGAGAAGTATCTGATTTAATATTTATTGAAATTCTGTATTGTTCAGTTCCTGCTCGTGCATGAATATTGTAATGCGGTCGATTAAGACCCCTTTCCTCTTTTGTGCTAATGACCTTGCATTTTAAAAGTCCATAAGATTGTAAACTCATGTCTCTAAGTACCTCCTAATAAGGTTTCTTACCAAGTATTTACGTCTGTCCCTAGTTTAAATTATTTTACAACAAATTTCAATCTAATTCGGATGGCAATCATAACCATGAATACAATTTCATTCCAATGTTTCTTCACCAAATAAGAAAAAACGTCAATAATACAAATTGTTCACGTACGTTACGTTAAATTAATAGGAAGTGAGCAAAATAATTACCCACTTCCTGTTTTTTATTAATAAGATTAAGTACTACGAAACCTATACATAATATTTATATTAAATTGTTAACAACGCTTCTGCTTCTTTCATAATCATTTCAACAGTTAGCCCCATATACTCATAGACTTTTTCAGCAGGACCTGATGCCCCGAAGCTATCAATTCCAATGGCTTTATCAACATATCGATGCCATCCATGAGTAGAACCAGCTTCTACAGACATTTTCTTAATTGATGAAGGAAATATTTCATTTTTATATGCCACATCTTGGTCTTCAAATAATTTCCAGGAGGGCATACTTACAACTCTCGTTGAAATGCCTTTTTCTTCTAAACTCTCTGCTACTTTATAAATTAGCTCAACTTCCGAACCCGTTGCAACTAATATAAGCTTTGGCTTACTACTCGCTTCCTTCAAAATATAAGCACCTTTATATAAGCCTTCTCCACTACCTTCATATTGCATCAAGTTTTGTCTTGATAGAATAAGGGCTGTCGGTGTCTTTTTGCTCGTCTGTGCAATATACCATGCTGCCGCTGTTTCCTTATAATCCGCTGGCCTTATAACGTTGAAGTTAGGTATTGAACGTAGGGTGATCAAATGTTCGATTGGTTGATGCGTTGGACCGTCTTCACCAACGCCAATACTATCATGTGTCATAATGTAAGTTACAGGAAGGTTCATTATTGCAGCCATTCTCATTGCAGGTTTCATATAATCACAAAATACAAAGAATCCCGCCACATACGGCTTTAATCCACCATGTAAGGAAATACCATTGGCAATGGCCGTCATAGCATGTTCTCGAACACCAAAGTGAAGGTTAGAACCTGAATGATCTTCTGCTGTAAAATGTCCTCGTCCATCCATAATCGTTTTTGTAGATGGTGATAAGTCTGCCGATCCACCTATTAAATTAGGCAGACACCTTGCGATTTTATTTAGCACTTCTTGAGATGAAACCCTCGTAGCCTTTGCTCCTTCATAGTTCCAATAATCTTCAATATCTAAGATATTATTCGCATATTCATCATTAATCCATTTCATTAATTCAAATGCTAGCTCCGGAAACTGCTTAGAATACGCTTTGAAGGAATGATTCCATCTATTTTCTTCGTCAGTTAGCTTTGATACAAGCACTTTCATATTTTCTTTTACCTCTTCAGGTACACAGAATTCTTCCTCTGTCCAATTCAGAAATTTCTTTGTCTCTTCAAGGTTCGCTTTTCCTAATGGTTCACCATGAGCACCTGCAGTACCTTGTTTTGCTATACACCCATATCCAATAGTAGTTGTCACTTTAATAAGTGTCGGTTTATTTTTTTCTTCTTTAGCCTTTATAATTGCTTCTTCAATAGCTACTGTATCATTGCCATCAGCAACTTTTATGACTTGCCATCCATACGCTTCATATCTCTTAGAAACATTCTCTCTAAAAGCAATATCTGTACTGCCTTCTATTGAAATAGAATTCGAATCATACAAAACAATGAGCTTTCCGAGTCGAAGTGTTCCCGCTAAAGATGCTGCTTCCCCAGATATACCTTCCATTAAGCAACCATCACCACATAGCGAATAAGTATAATGATCAATCACACGAAAGGTTTCCTTATTGAACTTTTCTGCCAAATAAGCTTCTGAAAGCGCCATACCTACTGCAGATGAAATACCCTGACCAAGGGGACCTGTTGTCATTTCAACGCCGATAGTATGCCCAAACTCAGGATGTCCTGGTGTTTTACTGCCTAGTTGTCTAAACGCTTTTATATCTTCCATTGTTAGACCATAATCAAATAAATGTAATAGGCTGTAGAGCAACATAGACCCATGTCCTGCCGATAGCACAAATCGATCTCTATCAAACCAATTTGGATTCTTTGGATTATGTTTCATTTGTTTTGACCATAGGGTATAGACCATTGGTGCCGCACCCATAGGCAACCCAGGATGCCCTGAATTTGCCTTTTGAATCGCCTCTGCTGAAATAATTCTAATCGCGTTTATTGTATTTGATTCAACCTTTAACTTGTTGATTATTTCTTCATTTTTCATATAATCCTCCATTTGATTATGTTCGTTAAATTCCTAGCTTGTTTCGTCTAATCATTTCTAGATCAGTAAAATTATTTTGCCCTACATAATCCTTTAATGGAAGTATTTTTTCATGAATTGCATCTATAATCCAATCGGCTTGAGGGAAGAAACTTCTTTCTAATTCATAGGCTGGCGTAATCCAATTCTTCGCACCAACTACCACTGGAGGTGCATCTAAATAGTCAAAGGTAAGCTCATTAATTGTTTGAGCCATTTCTTTAAGAATCGAACCCCTATCACATGCATCACTAACCAATACTACTTTACCCGTTTTCTTAACTGATTCCATCACTTTTTCATAATTAAAGGGAACAATACTTCTAGCATCAATTATTTCTACTGATAGTCCAAATTCTTCTTCCAATCTTTCTGCAGCTTCTATAGCAGTATACAACGTAGCGCCGATTGTAAGGATTGTAATATCCTTCCCTATTTTCTTAATATCTGGTTCGCCTAATGGTATTTCATAATAATCAGATGGAACACCACCTTCGTTAAATATCTCACCAATATCATATAGTCTTTGGCTTTCAAGAAAAATAACTGGGTCAGTTCCTGCTAAAGCAGCATTCATCAAACCTTTTGCATCATAAGGGGTTACTGGAAATACAACCTTTAAGCCCGGAATATGACTAACAAGCGCTGACCAATCTTGTGAATGCTGTGCACCGTACTTTGATCCTACTGATACTCTTACAACAACTGGCATTTTCACTAGACCAGCACTCATTGCTTGCCATTTTGCGATTTGGTTGAAGATTTCATCCCCTGCTCTACCAAGGAAATCACAGTACATCAATTCAATAAGAACACGTCCCCCACACATACCATATCCTGCAGCTGAACCTGCAATAGCTCCTTCTGAAATAGAAGCGTTGAATAAACGATGGTATGGTAATGCTTCCGTTAGTCCTCTATAAACTGCGAAAGCGCCTCCCCAATCACGATTTTCTTCACCATATGCAATAAAGGTAGGATCTTCATAGAATTTATGAATTACTGCCTCAAAAACAGCATCTCTGTAGGCAAATATTTTATTCTTTGGAACTGGCTTACCATTTTGAAAAGCCGTTCTAATTTTTTTGCTGTTACGAATAACTTGTTCATTTTCTTCTTTTGGCATCAAAACATCACAAACTCTATCTTCCATTTTTGGCATATTCGTGTTAGAAAACATATATTTTGAGATAGAATCAGGTTCTTTTTTCATATCCATGATTGGTGATATATTATCATCAATAGCAAGCTTAAAAGCACTAGTGATCAATTCTTTTACATTTGCAAGGATTTCATCAAACTGAACATCCTTACAAATATTTGCTTTGACCAAGTTCAATCGATATTCAATTAAGGAATCATTTCTCATCCACTCTTCTACTTCTTCTTTTGAACGATAACTTGATGCATCAGAGGGGGAATGTCCTGTGAATCTATACGTCACAGTATCAAGTAATACTGGACCGTTTTTTTCTTCAAGTATTTGTTTCTTCCTTTTTATCGCATCAATGACTGCTAAAGGATTGTACCCATCGATTCTTTCAGAATGCATCTGTTCCGGATTCACGCCTGCGCCAAGACGAGCTAGGAATTCATAACCCATTGTTTCACCATTGGTTTGGCCACCCATGCCATACTGGTTGTTAAAGATGTTGATAATGAGCTTAAGTCCACCCTTCATATCCCCTTCCCACAACTTCTTATATTGATCCATTGTAGCTAGGCAAATACCTTCCCAAACAGGACCACAACCTATGGACGCATCTCCAATGTTCGCAATGACAATTCCTTTTTTCCTATTTACTTTCTTAAACAAAGCCGCTCCAACTGAAATATCAACTGAACCACCTACTATGGCATTATTTGGATAAATACCAAATGGCAAAAAGAAAGCATGCATGGAACCACCAAGGCCCTTTTGAAAGCCCGTTCTTCTTGCAAAAATTTCTGCAAGTGTACCATAGATAAGAAAGTCTACCGCCATTTCTTTTACAGTATTATACTTCTTATTTTTAGTAATGATTCTTACAATCTCACCCTCAAAAAAGTTTTCCATAACTTCAAGCAGCTCTTGATCATCAAGTTTTTCAATCGCTGATAGACCTTTTGCTAATATCTCACCATGACTTCTATGTGAACCGAAAATAAAATCATCTCTGTCTAATAAATATGCTTGACCAACACTTGATGCTTCTTGACCAATTGATAAATGTGCAGGTCCTGGATGGTTATATGCAATTCCACTATATTCTCCCGTTGTCTTAACTAAATTAAGCATATTTTCAAATTCACAAATAATAGCCATATCTCTGAAAATTCTTACAAAATCGTCATTTGAGAAATTTTCTTTTTCCTGTTCGATTGTTTTGTCATATTGATTCACTGGAATATCCTTAAACTTTATTACTGATTTAGCCCTTATTACCGCAGGGTCAACGTATTGTGATTTTGGCATAATTTTTATTATCCTTTCAAAATTAAATTTAGTTATTGGTTATAGTGTCAAAAGTATATAGTTGTTCTTTCTTGCAGAACATATAGTGTATGGATGCTTTAACCATCGCTATAT
This sequence comes from Firmicutes bacterium HGW-Firmicutes-7, assembly GCA_002841375.1. Classification (GTDB taxonomy): domain Bacteria; phylum Bacillota; class Clostridia; order Lachnospirales; family Vallitaleaceae; genus HGW-1. The sequence goes on from PGZO01000006.1 coordinate 42,117, forward strand.
GTTCTGTAAGAATTAGAACTAACTTGCTTTTGATGCTACAACCATGGTTATAGTGTCAAAGGTTATATTTCAAATAATGCTTCTCTTATAACCTCACAGACTGTAGGATGAGGGAAAACCAATTCCTTAATATCCTCAACCCTAAGCTCTGTTTCGATCATTAAGCCTGCCCCATAAATCATCTCCGAGACGTAGCTTCCAATCATATGTACACCTACGATTCGATTGTATTTTTGATCTAAAATGACCTTTATTAATCCTTCACCTTTTTCATTCTCCGCAACATATCTTCCGCTATAAACCATAGGAAGCTTAATTGTTTTTATATCAATCCCTTTTTCTTTTGCACTTTCTTCTGTTTCTCCAACGGTCGCCACTTCAGGATAGGTGTAAATAACAGCCGGAATAGCCGAGTATCGCATTCTATCTTTTTTTCCTAAAATATGATTGATACATACTTCAGCTTCTCTATAAGCAGTATGTGCTAACATGGATTTTCCATTAACGTCTCCTGCTGCATAAACACCTGAAATATTCGTTCTACCTACTTCATCTGTCGGGATCGCACCTCTATTGGTTTCAACTCCTATGTTTTCAAGGCCTACTCCATCCGTTGAAGCTCTTCTACCAATACTTAGCAACACTTTATCTGCTACCAATTGATTTACTTTGCCTTGTTTTTCATAAGAAATTGTTGCCTCCTCTATCGCAGTTACTTTCGCTTCTAATTCAAAAACAATACCTTTTTTCTCTAAGGATTTTTTAAGCACCCTAGAAATTTCTTGATCTGTTGGTCCGGCTATATGATCAAGCATTTCAATAACTGTTACCTGACTACCTGCACAATTATAGTAATAAGCCATTTCCAGACCAATCACACCGCCACCAATAATTGTTAATTTCTTGGGGACCTCTATTAAATCAAGAATTTCCCTATTCGTTAGGGTAAATCCATTTTCTAAAGATTTTTTTAATCCGGGAATACCTGGAACAACTGGAATAGAACCAGTTGCAACAAGAAGATGTTTTCCAATATATTTTTCTGAAGCGGCTTCAACAACAAAGCCTTCGCTATTTCGTTCTAAAATTGTTGCTTCTGTTTGAAGGATTGTTACTTTGTTTTTTTTCATTTTTGCTTTAATACCGCTAACAAGTGTCTCTACAACTTTGGCTTTTCTTTCAATTACTTTTTTGTGATCAAGTCGTACTGCATCCACAAAAACGCCATAATCACGCCCATGCATGGCATAGTCATATATTTTAGCAGCGTTGAGTAATGCTTTGGATGGAATACATCCTTCATTCAAACAAACACCACCGAGATTTCTTTTTTCTATTAATAAGGTTTTAAGCCCTGCATGACCAGCTCTTTCAGCAGCAATATACCCTGCTGGTCCACCACCAATAACAATTAAATCAAACATTTTACATTCACCTCGTTTTTTTATGATTATTACCCATGAAGTAACTGTCAATATATGTACCTAAGACTTTTTGGGCAATAATTATTTCATTAATAAAATTGAAAAGTTCTCAAGTGCACTAGTAAGTGCTTTTAAGAATCTTGCAGCTGGCGCTCCATCTATTGCTCTATGATCAAAGGTTAAGGATAAGCCCATTGCTGGATAAGTTGATATCACACCATTTACTTCTCTCATTCTAGTAATAATTGTATTAACACCTAGAATGCCTGTTTGTGGCGGATTAATTACTGGTGTAAAAGACTCAATACCTAACGTACCTAGATTAGTGATTGTAAAACTTGCTCCTGTTAAATAATCCGGACTAATGGAGCCTTCCTTACTCTTTTCTGCCAAATCTTTTGTTTCAATAGACATTTGAACAAGTGATTTTTGATTTGCATTAAATAGTGTTGGCACCAACAATCCTCTGTCTGTATCTACTGCAATACCAAGATGTACATGATCAAAATATTTCATCGTATCATCAATAAGATGTGCATTTAATAGTTCAAAATCTTTTAGTACTCTTGATACAGCAAATAAGATCATGTCGTTAAGTGTAATATTAAATTCAAATTTTTCTTTTTTTAGTTTCTTTCTAATTTCCATAAGCTCTGTCGCATCAAATGAAGTGTTTAGTGTCAATTGTGCTGTTGTTGATAACGAGGTATGCATCGCCTTAGCAATAAACTTGCGAATATTAGAGATTTTTTCTTCTCTATATCCTGATGTATTGAGTAATGGTGCCTTAATCATCGGCGTAATTATTGCAGCCTTTACATCTTGACTTCCTATATCTGAAACGATTACTCTACCGCCTAAACCACTTCCATTAGCAGGTAATGCTTGACCACTTGCTAAAGCAGCGGGCGTAGCAAGAACACCCTGTTCCTTCATTTTTAGTATGTCTCTTTCAATAACTCTATCCTTTGGACCAGTCGCTTGAGCCAACCTGTAATCGATACTAAGTTTACTCGCTAAATTCTTCGCTCTAGGTGAAACCTTATCGGAATAAGTAGATGTAATCGCTTCTTGATCTAATACACCTTCTTTGCTTTCAATTACTACGTCTTCGGTTTGTACAACCTCATCTTTAATTTCTTGTGTAGTAGTTGATATAAATGCTGAAATATCATCTCCTTGGCTTCCTATTACACAAACATTTTGTAAACAAGGCACATCATCGTCTTCTTTAAACAAAAGTGCTAAAATAGTGCCACTAATTGATGACTCTTCTTCAAAAGAAGCCTTATCCGTTTCATAAGTGAATAAAACATCTCCTTCTTTTACTTGATCACCTACTGCTTTGTGCCATTTTGTTATAATACAGCTTTCAACGGATTGACCTTGTCTTGGCATAATAATTGGTGTTGCCATAGTATCCTCCTTTAAATGATTGTTATTTTTCTATTTCAAACAATGTCAAACCAAAGATACAAACCTCCACATTGGTTAGGTTACATAAAATGAATCTGAAATTGTCTTACTTTCTAAATCGTTTATATCGAAGTCAAATAACTTCGCTTCCTTCATTGCATCGTCAGCATGGTATGAACTTCTAACTAAAGGACCAGAGGCTACATGTAAAAATCCCAATTTTAGTGCAACTTTTTTTATTTGTTCAAATTCATCTGGATGCACATAACGCGCCATGGCATAATGCTGTTTAGACGGTGCAAGATATTGCCCTACTGTTAGCAAGTCACATCCTACACTTCTTAAATCCTTTAGAACTTGTATAATTTCATCAAAGTTCTCACCAAGGCCTAACATCATTCCTGATTTTGTATAGATGTGATCACCTCTCCTTTTGATAAATGACAAAACTTCTAATGATCTTTCATAATTTGCTTGCGGTCTAACTTTATTATATAGGCTTTCAATCGTTTCAATATTATGTGCTATTATATGAGGCTTGGCCTTAATAACAGTTTCAAGTGCGTTCTGCTCTCCCTTTAAATCTGGGATTAAAACCTCGATACTTGTATCATGATTTAATTCCTTTATCGCCTTGATTGTATTGGCAAAATGGCCAGCTCCACCATCCTCTAAGTCATCTCTTGTTACAGAAGTAACGACAACATGTTTTAGATTCAGTTTTTTTACCGCCTTCGCAACTTCAAAGCCTTCATTTTCATCTATATTACTTGGCATACCCTCAATAACGTTACAAAAAGCACATCCACGTGTACAAGTTGCACCAAGAATCATAAAAGTAGCGGTTCTTCTACCAAAACATTCAACCATATTCGGACAAGCTGCTTCTTGGCACACCGTATTCAGTTTTAGATCAGCAATCATCTGCATGACTTCATCTCGTTCTTTCATTGAGTTTCCTCTAATTTTAAGCCATTCTGGTTTCATATACATTCCTTTCGCAGTGAGGCTAAAAAGGTTTTCGCATCTTCCTCATAAGCTGTAACATTAAATGCGTTTTCAAATTGTTGAACGATTAACTTCATTAAAAGGTCTATATCTTCTGACTTTCCAGTAAGCTTTTCGATTGAAGTAACTCCTTTGTCTTGAAGTCCACAGGGTACAATCCACTTAAAGTGGTCCAAGCAAGTATTTACATTAAAAGCAAACCCATGCATCGTCACCCAGCTATTAACCGCTATCCCAATTGCTAAAATCTTATTTTGATCAACAAACACACCTGTATATTTTCCATTCTCTGTATGGGTTTTAATCTTAAAATTTTGATCCAAAATATGAATGAAAATACTTTGAATTTTATGTATGAAACTTCTAATATCTTTATCATAATTTTTCAAATTCATAATCGGATAACCTACAATCTGACCTGGACCATGGTAAGTTACATCTCCACCTCTATTGCATTCAACAATTTTCACACCTTGTTCAATTAACAGTTGTTGATCTATTAAAATGTTAGATGTTTCACCACGAGTACCGAGCGTAATAACAGGCTTGTGTTCTAATAATAAAAGGGTATCCTCACATTTGGATTCAATTCTTTGTTGTTGGAGTGTATATTGAAGTTGTAAAGCTTCTTCATAATCAATCAAACCCAGTTTTACGATTCTTAGCTTCATAGTTAAATTTCCTCCTTCAATCAAAAACTATGTATCAGTGGTATCAGAACACTCTGTAGTTATATAATATCACATTAATGTTATTTTGTCACATATAATGTTACTTATTTTCAATTTTCTTTATGTAACAACTCATTTTTAATTTTCAAGACCTACTGTGTGATTTTTCATTGTCAATAATCGTTTGAAAGCTTGTCAAACCGTAGTTATATTTTAGCAAGTTGAGCTTATCAAATCGTAGCTTTATTTTGTAAATCAAGCTTATATGCCTTAAATACCAACTTAAGCCCTTCAATAGAATTATAGCAAATGATAATTATTAACATTGTTATGTTATAGCTAACAAAAACCGTTTGCAATTAGCCACATAATCATGCTATACTATAGCCATCTGAACACTTAATGCTATTAATAGGTCAATTTAGCACTAATAGCATTTCTTTCAATTGGAGGTTTTCCTATGTCAGGTAATAGATTAAAAATCATTACAGATCTTTTAGATGAAACAGGTTCTGTTTCACTTAACGAATTAAGTAAAGTTTTCCCCGATGTATCCGTCATGACGCTCCGACGTGATCTAATCCAACTTGAAAACGAAGGTACTGTTATAAGAACCCATGGCGGAGCTGTTAAAACCAACAAATTACCAGAGTTCATTGGAGAAGAAAGCGCTTATCAAGCTAGAGAAAACGAACACAAGGAAGCAAAAAAAACGATCGCTAAAAAGGCTCTTGCTTATGTAGAAACAGGAAGATCCATTTTTTTTGATTCAGGTTCGACCATTATGAGCTTAACGAATCTTTTGCCCGATGAAACCTTTTCTATTATTACGAGCGGCGTAAATATAGCCGAAGCTCTATTAAAAAAGCAAAACCCATCCGTTATTGTATTAGGTGGTTTTGCAAATAAGCATACTTTTTCTATGTCAGGACCACTGTCGTCCACCATACTTGATACGCTAAATATCGATATCGCATTTATGTCAGCATCTGGTTTTTCATTTGATAATAATTTTACAGTATCAAATATATATGAAGCTGAATTAAAGAAAAAAGTCATAGCAAAAGCAAAAAAAGTTGTCATCCTGATGGATACAAGTAAAATCAACAAGGTTTTACCCTATACCTTTGCAGCTCTTAATGAAGTAAATATTTTAATAACTGAAGGTGATCTACCTTTAGATATTAAAAATTCCATTCAAGAAGCTGCTGTAACCTTAATATAGATTATCGACCATAAAGTAAGAATCACTATATTAAGCTAAAATATATAGTAATCCAGAAACGTTGATATACTATATATTCTAGCTTAATGTGATACTAAATACTTTCTGGTCGATAATCTTAATATAATTTTCACTTTAAAGGAGATTCATATGTCTAATTGTATTATTGCTCAATCTGGAGGACCTACCGCTGCAATCAACGCATCTTTGGCAGGCGTTATCGAAGCAGCTATAGAATCCTCAAAAATAGAGAAAATCTATGGTTCAATCAATGGAATTGAAGGCGTATTTAAAAACCAAGTTATTGATTTAGGAAACTTTTTTTCTGATTATCCAGAGGACTTAGATACGCTCAAAAAAACACCTGCTATGTATCTTGGTTCATGTCGTTACAAGTTACCAGAATACGATAAAGCCCCTGAAGTCTATGACAATCTATTCCAATTTTTTAATAAGTTAAACATTTCCTATTTTTTCTATATAGGTGGAAATGATTCTATGGATACCGTTCTTAAGCTTTCTCAACACGCAAAGAGAATTGAATCATCTATCCGTTTTATAGGCATTCCCAAAACAATTGATAACGATTTACCCGGTACTGATCATACGCCAGGCTTTGGATCAGCAGCAAAATTCATTGCAACAGCGATTTTAGAAATTGCGCACGATACGTATATTTATGATTTGCAAAGTGTTACAATCGTTGAAATAATGGGTAGAAATGCCGGCTGGTTAACCGCTGCATCCGCATTGGCTCGTACAACTTATAGCAATGCTCCTGACTTAATCTATTTACCTGAAGTTTCATTCTCAAAAGATTTATTCCTTCAAGATATAAAGCAACTCCAAAAAACTAAAAGGCATATCATCATTGCAGTATCAGAAGGTATTAAGGATAGCAATGGTCAATATATCGCTGCTGCTGAAGCTAAAAGTAAAACAGATCAATTTGGGCACGCTCAACTAAGTGGTGTTGCCAAAACACTTGAAGCGATTGTTTCAAATGAAATTGGCTGCAAGGTTCGCTCTATAGAAATCAGCACACTACAAAGAAGCGCTATGCATAGTGGATCATTAACTGATATTAACGAAGCCGTTTTAGTTGGTAGAACTGCAGTTAAAAAAGCTGAAGAAAATCAGACAGGAATTATGATGACGATTGTCCGAACGATCGATTCCCCTTATACCGTTGAATTTAAATCTGATTTGATTGAAAATGTTGCCAATAAAGAAAAATGCGTCCCCCTAGAATGGATTACAGAATCAAAAAATGACGTGCGGTCCGAATTAATTGATTATGTCTTTCCGCTAATTCAAGGTGAACCTTCACTTACTTACAAAAATGGTATACCGAATTTTTTAAGTATTAAAAATGCATCCAAATATATGATTTAACCTACTGAAGCAGCAGGTGTATAAATAGGCGCTAAAAATCCACTCAAGGTAATTGAGTGGATTTTTAATAATTATATTTACTTATATACGTTCCTACATCGTTATCTCGAAAATTATAGACCCTTATTATTTGGTGAATATGGTACTCGGTTCATAAAAGAAGACTCAATTTTTTCAACAATAGGTCCATCTAGCTCTGAAAGATCCCTAACTTCAATCCACTCAGGATCGTTTACAAATGTTTTAAAATTTATATTCCTAGCTTCCATATCCTTATGTTCTATTACGTAATAAATCTTATTCTTGCCTTCTGCATCCTCCCAAAAATCAATAATTTTTAGGTCATGCTTTAAAAATAAGGCTACTGTATGGTTACTAAATCTCTTATGGATCGCTTCCATCCTGTTGGGGTACATATAGTATATCCTCAATTCATATATCATTTATTTTCCATCCTTTCTTTGATTTAACCTAACGAAGGAAATCCCTCAAATTAATTTTTTTATGCAGCAGGGTATATTTACACAGCCTCACGCCTTCTTTTTCTGCCATAGCAGTCAAGACAGATGATGCCAGCGATTACGATTCCTTGGCAGATTATCTGTATATAGGAAGCAATACCCAACATGTTCATACCGTTTTGTAGAACGCCGAATACAAGTAAGCCAATCGCAGACTGTGGCACACCACCAATACCGCCTGCGAAGGATGTACCACCTACTACTACTCCACAATTAACCACAAGCGCAGTAGTATCCCCATATGTAGAAGATCCAGAATTCAGCATAGATGAGAGCATAACGCCACCCAGCGCAGCAACAACGCTACAAAGCACAAAGGTTGCCATTTTAAGACGACGGACATTGATTCCAGAATACTTGGCCACCTCGTAGTCACCGCCAATTGCATAACAATTTCTACCAAATGAAGTATACCGCAATACCCAATGAATAACCAAGAACACAATAATCATCACGATTACAAGATGAGGTATTGTATTAAAAAGCTTACCATTGGCAATCTTCGAAAAATCAGGATTTGTACAAGGAATTGGGTGCGCATCAGTTATCATCTGCGCTACACCCGTGAGTAGCATGCCCATTCCCAATGTAATGATAAAGGGCTCTGTCTTTTGATATACCGTTAAATAACCGTTTATAGTACCGACAACGGCACCAACAAGTAATGCACATAATATAGCAATCCAAATAGGTATATTATTATTCATCAACTTGATTACCACAATCCCAGAAACAACCATAACTCCACCAATAGACAAATCAACCCCGCCAGCGACAAGAACTACTGTAACACCAAAAGCGAGAATCATCAGTATGGACGATGAGTTCATCAGATCGAACAGATTATATGATGTGTAAAAGTTTGTTTGATTAAAAAGCATAATGACAAGCATCGCAATAACAGCCAAAAAGGCTTTCTGCTTTGTTGCAATTTTAAGAAGCTTTTTAAACGTATTAAAATTATTCATTCAGATTTCCTCCTAAAGTTGCTTGCGATTATCAAGCCAGATGGCTAGTATTAAAATAGCACCCTTCATTATGTATTGCATATAAACTGAAACGCCCAGCAAATTCAAACAGTTGGACATTAGGATTACCAATAAAGTTCCTAATACAGTACGTAGTACACTTCCTTTTCCACCTACCAGCGTTGTACCACCAACAACTACTGCAAGGATAGCGTTTGTTTCATACCCTTTACCGATGACAGGTGATGCAGTAGTCACCCGAGAGAAAAGGACGATTGCACCAAGTGCAGTCATAAAACCAGAAATCGTATAGATAAATGCAATACTACGATTGATAGGTATACCCGCCAATTTTGCCGCTGTTTTATTTCCTCCAGTCAAACAAATGGCTCTGCCCATAAATGTCTTGTTTTGAAATACGTAAAGCAAAACAAGGATGCCAAGAAACATAACGAAAGAAACAGAAAGGATTCCAATGTTTCCCGAACCTATCTCTTTAAACAGCGAAGTGTCAGCTTTAATCCCACTCATCTGCTTGGTTGAACCTCCGCTGAAAATCAGCGCCAAACCACCATACACCACGCTCATTCCGTAAGTGATAAACAACGCCTCAGCTTGGGTCATTGCGCCACTGATTACCACTAACACACTGTTTAAATATCCACAAAAGGCACCCAAACAAAGACCGATAAGAAGCGCAGGGACCTGTCCTAATGGTTCAATTAGGGAAATGGTTACAACCGCTATTAGAGAAAGCATGCCCGCCACCGACAGATCAATGAAGCCCCCTATGATTACAAAAGTCATACCAAGGGCAACCATAATCAACGGTCCAAACTGACGCATAACGTTGTTTAGATTTTGAGGTGATAGGAATTTTGGCTCTAAAATAGCAGTAACAAGCACGAGCATAGCAATCCCAACCAAGACCAAATATTCACTAAATATAATCTGTATTATCTTTTTTCCATTTAATTGCTCGCTCATGATTTAAGTTCCTCCTTGCCTAATCCAAGTGCTTTCTCCATAATCTGATCTGGTGTTACTGCTTGAGGATTAAATTCACCCGTTATTCGCCCCTCGTTGATGGTCAATACTCGATTACTCATATTAAGCACCTCCGGAAGCTCTGAGGAAATCAGTATCACAGATCCTCCACTTTCGGCGATTTGCTTCATCAAAACATAGATTTCGTATTTAGCGCCTACGTCTATCCCCCTTGTAGGCTCATCCAAAATAAGAATACGTGGGTTGTTTTCCAGCCATCGTCCTACAATGCATTTCTGCTGATTCCCACCTGAAAGACTCTTGACCTTCGTCTTGATAGACGGAGTCTTCACACCAAGTGCCTTCACTTGGCGTTCAGCTATTTCCTTTTCAGTGGATCTTTTCAAAAAGCCAAACTTTGTCATCTTTTCAAAGCTTGCCATAGAGATGTTAGCTTCAACCGAGAATGGAAGCACAAGTCCTTGTAGCTTTCGATCCTCTGGCACTAGTGCCATACCAGCGTTCTTTGCATCTATAGGCTTATTTATTTTAACAAGCTTTCCATCGATGAAGAGTTGCTGACCCTTTACCTTATCCGCACCAAATATCGCTCTAACAATCTCAGTTCTTCCAGCGCCAACAAGCCCCACCAATCCCAAAATCTCGCCTTTTTTCAGCTCAAAGGAGATATCATGCAGTTTATTCGTATTAAGTGATCGAACTTCCAACAACGTTTCACCTACGCAATGGGGACGCTCAGGATACTCATTTTCAATTGTACGACCAACCATTTTTGCGATCATATCGCTTCGCGTAAACGCTGAGGTAGGCTTTGTATCAATAACATGTCCGTCTCGCATAACAGTAACTATATCGCAGAAGTCAAATATTTCGTCCAGTTTATGACTAATATAAATTATTGAAATACCTTGCTCTTTAAGATGATGGATAATATTAACCAACTCTTTCATTTCATCAGCAGTCAGACTGCTACTCGGCTCATCCATGATAATAAGCTTAGAATCAAAGGACAAAGCCTTTGTGATCTCAACCATTTGCTTTTCCGAAACACTTAATTCAGAAACTAGCTTATAAGTGTCGATAGTACAACCGATGCTTTCGAGCAACTCCTTCGCCTTTGTGTGCGTGCCCCGCATACCATCCATCTCTCTGAAGCGCCCAAGATAAATGTTTTCCCCAACACTCATGGTATTTACAAGGTTTAATTCTTGATATATGATACTCAGTCCACTTTTCATTGATTGGATGGGAGATGTGTTTTTAATCGTCTCGCCGTCAAAAATGACAGTGCCTGATTCTTTCTGGAATACGCCAGACAATATTTTCATAAGCGTCGATTTACCTGCGCCGTTCTCTCCAACGACACCATGCACAGTACCGCGCAAGACGTCAATAGATACCTGATCCAGTGCCTTGACTCCTGGAAAGGATTTACTCACGTCTTTGATGCTAAGAATAACTTCTTGTTTCTTCTTTTCCATTTGAGATAACCTCTTTCAAATATAATTTTATTAGCAAAGCTCGTTTCAACTCAGTGTTGAAACGAGCTTTATGACAAAATTTTATATGACTACTTTTACCATTCAGGAGCTGTAAATGTGTCAATGTTGCCTATGTCAACGATATCTAGTGGAACGAAGTTCTGCTGTTCAACTGCTTCCCCATCAATAACTTTTCTAGCCATCTCAAGAGATTTTTGAGTCATGGTTGTAAAGTTTTGCATGATGGTTACACTTTGATCACCTGATGTTACTTGATTGAAACCAGCTCTACATCCATCAACACCCACTACGAACACATCTTTCATGTCTGCAGCCATTAGGGCTTGAATAACACCTGTAGCACCATTATCCCAATGGCAAAATACGCCATCTATCTCATCACCGTTCTTGACAATCATATCTTCCATAATAGCCATAGCCTCGGCAGTGGACCATGTATTTGTTGCTTTGAAATCAATAACATTGATATTAGTACCTGAAATAATATTGTTAAATCCATCATGACGTTTGATCTGCGCATCATGACCTGATTGTCCACCAATCTCCACGATATTTGCACCATCTGGGAACTTATTCAAGAAAGCTTGTGCAGCTGCTTCACCTGCCATATTATCATTTACGCCGACAAAGAAATCACGTGCATCTGTTTTATCTGCTGGCAAGTCAGAAGAAAACATACCTACCACAATTCCTACTTGCTTTGCTTCTGTCAATGCTGGAATAATAGCATTGATATCGTTAGGGTTAACAAAAATTGCTTTTACACCTTGCGCTATGGCATTCTTAACCGCTTGAGTCTCAGCCTGGGCATCCCCTTTCGCATCAAGAATAACTACTTCGAAGTTGTAATCCTTTGCATACTGTTGAAACTGTTTTGACGCAAAAGCTTGAGACTCGTTAGCCATGTCAGCAACGATAAAGGCAATTTTCTCAAATTCATCAGTTGTTCCTACAGGGGTGTCTTCACCTGGCGTATCAGTTGTAGATTCTGTTGGCGTAGTTTTCCCACATCCTACTAAACCTATAACCAAGAGAGCTGTCAATAACATAGTGATAATTTTAATTTTCTTATTCATTTCTAAAATCCTCCTCTTTTTTAAGTTTTGATTTTACAACATTTATCTTGAGGCTAAAGAACGATATACAGAAATCATTTTTTTAGCCATAGATACAAATTATTAACGAGTAAAAATCCTAGAAATTTGAAACTCTTTTTTATCAATGCAGTAAGACAGAAACTTCTTTGCATTCCCTTTCCGTCTTGAACTGCTTTTCTCGCACAGCTGTTTAATATATTTTCTATTACGTATGTTGAATGTTTTCTTTTATATGAAACTATTTGTAGTTACGTATTCCGTATAAAACACTTACGAATTGCTTATCTGGACTAATTATATATCACATATTTGCAAATTGCAATACTAAAATGTGTTATATGTAAATTATTATCTTTCATATGAAAGATTTTAACATTGTTTTGTAACTCTATAATTGTAATACAATAGCACTTAAATCTTTGAGAAACAGCTCTATCTTGCCTACTACTGGGGAATATCGAATGAGCAATACACGTTTTCTACGTAAGTGTATTGCGTTTTATTTGAAACTATAATATAATTATGTAAAGTTCTTTCAATAATTTGAATGTCTTTTATATAAGCCATATTGGTCTATCTAATAAACATTTCGATTAAATCTTAAATGCTTGGGGATGATTTTTTGCACGAAAGACAACTCGCAATTTTAAATATGGTTGCCAATTCTCCCAAAATTAACGTATCTAGCTTATCCAAGGAACTTGGTGTATCTCAGGTCACAATCAGACAAGACCTTAGAACCCTTGAAAATAACGGTATGTTAAAACGGTTTCATGGAGGGGCAATGCCCGTTTCCGATGATGATATGATGAAAAGGCTGTCCTTTAATTTTGAAGTAAAAACTGCAATCGCGCAGGAAGCTGCATCGCTTGTAAATAACGGCGAAACCGTTTTAATCGAATCAGGCTCAACAAATGTACTTTTAGCTGTTGAACTCGCAAAAAAGAGCAACATTACAATAATAACCAATTCAGCCTTTATTAGTAGGTATATAAGCGGCATGAACAATGTTAAGATTATATTACTTGGCGGTGATTACCAACACGAATCAGAAGTATTGGTCGGCCCCCTTACTAGAAAATGCCTAAAGGAATTTCATGTTGATAAGGTTTTTATTGGTGTTGATGGCTTTAGCCCAAATACAGGTTTCACCTGCGTCAACCTTATGAGGGCAGAAGTTGCCCATGCAATGGCCGAACAGGCTGACAAAGTAATTATTGTTACAGATTCCTCCAAATTTAATATGCTCGGAGTCGCTAGTCAGCTTCAAGCTGAAGATGTCGACATGGTAATTACAGATACCAACATTTCAGCAAAGGATTTAGATATATTAAAGAGTTTTGATATCGAAGTTAGATCTGTATAACATCTTTCTAAGAAAGAAAAAGAAAGCGGATGCCCCGTGGGATTCCGCTTTCTTTTTTCTTTTCTTTTCTTTTCTTTTCTTTTCTTTTCTTTTCTTTATATGTTATATCCAATTAGCGCCACTTTGAAGATTACTTATTTTCACTTGAAGTTTAATTGACTTTCATATGAATCTATGATAAGTTATTGTTATATTTAACTTATTTCTATCATAAATCAAACACGAGGAATAAAAAAATGATTTTTAACATCCAAAGATTTTCAACACATGACGGTAAAGGTATTAGAACGAATATTTTCTTCAAAGGTTGTCCATTAAGATGTAAATGGTGCAATAATCCCGAAAGCCAAAATATGCAACCGGAGATTTTTTTCACGCCAAGCAAGTGCATTCTTTGTATGGAGTGTGTCAAAAGCTCTAAGAATAATGAATTTTATTTAGAGAACGAAAAAATCGCACTTCATAGAGAATCAGTAAAAACCCCCGAGATTTTCAGGGATATTTGTCCAACTAAGGCAATTGAAGTTGTTGGCAACAAAGCCACCGTTGAAAATATAATAGAAGAAGTTATAAAAGACCTTCCTTTTTTCAACAACAGTGATGGTGGCGTAACAGTTTCTGGTGGAGAGGTCTTCTTTCAGCCTGAGCTTCTTGAAGCTTTAACAAAAGCGCTTAAAAAGCACAATATAAATATTTCTGCAGAAACTTGTCTAGATGTACCTTGGAATAACATCAAAAGATCTGCGCAAAATATAGATGTTTTTTTGGCAGACTTAAAACACATTGATCATTCGAAGTTCAAAGAATTCACAAACGGAAACTTGACTCAAGTATTGTCAAACTTTATAGAACTGGAACATCTAGGCGCAAATGTAATTGTCAGAATTCCCGTAATTAATGGATTCAATGCTTCTGAACATGAAATGTATTCCATCCTTGACTTTGCGGCAGGATTAAGTAATGTAAGCGAAGTTAATCTTCTTCCCTATCATAGCTTTGGCACCGGAAAATACACGCTATTAGGAAGAATTTATGATTTACATAATGGTTCAGTTGATGATGAATTAATAAATAATTGTATTAATTATGCTAAAAAAATAGGTCTAAAAGCAAATATAGGAGGTTAATCATGATAGCTACGAATAATGATTTAGTTTATTCAAACAGAATAAAAAAGTTGAGGGACAAGGTACTTGATACCAAACCTTCGGTTTGTACGGAAAGAGCCCGGTTTTATACTGAAATCTACAGAAAAAACGAAGCAATGCCAGTTCCGATAAAACGCGCTCTTGCACTTGAAGAAACACTGAAAAATATGAGCATTTATATTGATGAAGGCGAACTCATCGTGGGCAATCATTCCTCAAAGCTGAATGCTGCGCCCTTTTTTCCTGAATATGCTGTTGAATGGATGCTCAAAGAACTTGACGAATTTGACAAAAGACCAGGAGATGCCTTCTATCTTACAGAAAAAACAAAAGAAGAAATAAGACAAATTTGTCCTTTTTGGGAAGGCAGAACTACCTTAGATAAAGGATATGCATTGATGCCTAATGAATATAAAGAAGTTCACAGAGCAGGAATCATCCGTGCTGAAGGTAATTTAACTTCTGGGGATGCTCATATCGCTGTTAATTATGAAAAAATATTAGCCCTCGGATTAAATGGATATCTTGACTCAGTATCCCATCATAGAAATACCCTTGATTTAACCGACTATAATGATTTAAAGAAGGAACAGTTTTACAAATCTTTAATAATTGCTTTAAAGGCACTTCAGCAGTTCATTAAGCGATTTGAACACCTTTCCTTAGAACGAAGCAAATCAGAATCAGATCCGAAAAGAAAACTTGAGTTACTTAAAATCAGTGAAAACTGCAGTTACATATCAGAAAATCCACCGAATGACTTCTACCAAGGACTTCAACTAGTTTATTTTGTTCAACTTGTACTTCAGATAGAGAGCAACGGTCATTCTGTGTCCTTTGGCAGAATGGATCAATACTTATATAAATTTTATAAAAGAGATAAAGCTGCTAATTTAATCACCGAAGCATTTGCAATGGAGCTCTTAGAAAGCACCTGGGTTAAACTAATGTCTGTTAAAAAAATCCGCTCTTGGTCTCACACAAAGTTTTCAGCAGGTGGACCATTATATCAAAATGTAACAATCGGTGGTCAGACGACAACTAGAGAAGATGCAGTAAATGATTTGAGTCTACTTATTTTGAAATCAGTTGGAAACACCAAACTGACACAGCCCAACTTATCAGTTAGATTTCATCAAAATTTAAGCCAAGACTTCATGCTGGAGTGTATGAAGGTTATCGAAAAGGGGTTTGGAATGCCAGCATTCAATAATGATGAAATCGTAATTCCCCAATTAATAAATCTTGGCGTTGAAGAGGATGATGCTTATAATTATTCAGCAATTGGCTGTATTGAGATTGCTGTTCCTGGAAAATGGGGTTACAGATGTACTGGAATGAGCTTCCTCAACTTTATGCGTGTTTTCATGGCTTCAATAAATGATGGCATTGACAATATATCTGGCAAGGTATTTCACAAAGGAAAAGGAACCTTAAATGATTTCAAATCCTTCGAAGAATTGTTAGATGCTTGGAAAGACCAAATAGCCTATTATGCCAAAGTAACTATTGCCATTGATACCGCCATTGATACCGTACTCGAAGAAAATGTACCCGATATACTCTGTTCCACCTTCGTAGACAATTGTATCCCTAGAGGAAAGTTTATTAAAGAAGGCGGCAGTAAATACGATTTCATTTCAGGGCTTCAAGTTGGAATAGCCAACCTTGGCAACTCACTTGTTGCAATTAAAAAACTTGTTTTTGAAGAAAAGAGAATATCAAGTTCTGAACTAACGGACGCCCTTGATAATGATTTTGAAGGCATACAGGGTGAAAAGATAAGGCAAATACTACTAAACTATGCGCCCAAATTTGGCAACGACGATGATGATGTAGATCTACTTTTAAAAGATGCATACATGGACTTTATCAATGAACTAGCTCAATACCATACAACAAGATTTGGGAGAGGACCTATCGGATGTAAATACTATGCTGGAACATCAAGTATATCCTCTAATGTTCCTTCAGGTGCAGTAGTCAAAGCAACCCCTGATGGTAGAAAAGCTTATATGCCTCTAGCAGAGGGCAGCTCACCTTCCTCTGGGACAGATATATTAGGTCCAACTGCCGTTTTTAAATCAATCTCTAAATTACCCGTGGAAAAGATTCTTGGAGGGATTTTATTAAATCAAAAGCTTAATCCACAGTCCATAAAAAATGAAAGTGATAAAAATAAACTAATTTCAATGTTAAGAACTTTTTTTACTGATTTAAAAGGCTGGCATGTCCAATACAATATTGTTTCAAGAGAGACTCTTTTAGATGCAAAAAAAAATCCAGAACAATATAGAGATCTTATTATAAGGGTAGCTGGTTATTCCGCGTTTTTCAATACACTGTCTCCCGATACGCAGGATGACATAATATCAAGAACTGAACATTCGATATAAAAAGGAGATTAATAATGGAAAAACTTCTCTGTGGAGTAGATTTAGGTGGTACCAAGCTTTCTGCCGGACTAGTTACTTTAGACGGAACAGTTATCGATGAAATATGTACTTATGACCATACTCAAAAAGATAGTGACGGAATTGTAATGGACATTGTCACATTGGTTGATTCTCTTTTGAAAAAAAACGCGCTAACAGAAAACAACTTGCTTGGAATAGGTGTCGGCTTCGCTGGACACGTTAGATATAAAGATGGAACCACCATTACTTCCAGTAATCTGGTAGCCGGTTTCAAAAACTATCCTTTTAAAGCAAACATTCAAAAACATTTTGATACAGTAAAGGTTTTTGTCGATAACGACGCCAATGCTCAGACCTACGCCGAATACAAGTACGGAGCCGGCAAAGGGTATGATGATATGATTTTTGTAACCATTAGTACAGGAATAGGCGCTGGAATCATATGTAACGGAAAACTTCTACGCGGAATTACAGGTACTGCTGGCGAAGTTGGACACACGATTATAAGACCTGAGTCAGATCGCAAATGCGGTTGTGGTAATTATGGTTGCCTAATGACGCAAGCTTGTGGACTCTTTCTAGCTGATATCGCAATAGATAAAATTAGATCAGGAATAAAAAGCAAACTAGGCGTAACCATTGAGAATGCTCACGAAAAAATAAACGGTGTTACTGTTAAAATGGGCCTCGATGATGGAGACGAACTTTCCAAAGCCATCGTATTTGAGAGTGCTGATTCGATAGCGATCGCGTTGTATAATCTTTTCCAATTATATAATCCTCCAATAATCGTATTAGGTGGTGGGCTGATTAATTGGGGATCAATTTATATCGATAGAATTCGTGAGAAATTTCATTTACTAGCAAAAGACATGCTTAATGATCAGATTAAAATTGAGTTTACTGCAATAGGAAAAAGCGCTGGTATAATTGGCGCAGCTTCCCTTCCGTTAGAAGGATGATGTTTCTAACCCTCCAATGTTAGATATAAAATAGTAGCAAAGCTACTATAAGCCAAAACGCAAGCTTTGCTTGCCCATCAGCGTGTGCTCCCACACCCACTGATTTTGGAAGTAAGTTACCCCCCCTTAAAGAAGTGGGGTAACTTACTTTGTCCTTTTATTTCTGTTTCCAATTTAATAATAGTGATGAGTTTATAATAACCACTACTGAGCCCACATTATGTACCAATGCCCCTAGAACTGGATTTAGAATACCAGTCATCGCTAATAGAATGGCTCCAAAGTTAAGCGTCATTGAAAGTATTAAATTCGTCTTAATGGTTTTCATCGTTTTTCGTGACAGCCTCAGCAAGTGTGGAATACACTTAACATCGTCACTCACAAGGGCAATATCCGCTGCATCCACAGCGATATCACTGCCGATTCCACCCATTGCAACTCCTACATAAGCTCTTTTCAAGGCTAGTGCATCATTTACGCCATCACCTACCATGCACACCATTTCACCATTATTTTGATATTGTTCAATCGCAGTCATTTTATCTTCTGGCAAACAATTCACGTGAATATTACTGATACCTAAAACCTTCGCGATATGAGACGCCGCATGCTGATTATCGCCCGTTAACATAACACATCTCACACCTATTTCTTTTACACGCATTATCATATTGGCAGCATCGGAGCGCAATGAATCTGCGAGGGCAACAAATCCTACAGCATGGTCATCCATGGCAATATAGATTATAGTACAGCCGTTATTTTTATATGCTTCAGCTTTATTAATCATTTCCTCATTCATCACAATTAAATATTCAGATAACATTTCTATATTTCCCGCAAGTACTTTACGACCATCTACGGTCGCGTTAACACCCCGCCCTGCAATCATTTTAAAGTTTTCCACTTCCTGTGGTAGTGTATTGGAAACAGCCTTAAAGTGAGCAACAATCGCTTTTCCCAACGGATGCTCCGAGCGCAGTTCAGCAGCAGCTGCGAAGGACAATAGTTGTTCTGAAGACATATTTTGATCAAATATTTCAACCGCTATAACAGCAGGCTTACCATAAGTAAGCGTTCCAGTCTTGTCAAATGCAATATGGCTTACCTTAGCGAGCTTTTCCAATGCATCTCCTTGGCGAATTAAAATACCGTATTTTGTAGCATTACCTATCCCTGCCATAATCGCAGTAGGCGTTGCAAGAACCAACGCACAGGGACAAAATACTACCAAGATGGTGACAGAACGTATGATTTCACCAGTAAATAAATATGTAACAACAGCAGAGATTAACGCAATCACAACAATCCAAGTAGCCCATCTATCTGCAATTCCGACAATTTTTGCTTTACTAGCATCAGCCGACTCCACCAATCTAATCATTCTTTGCAGCGAACTGTCCTCGTCAACCTTTGTAGCTTGCATTTCAAATGTTCCAAATTGATTCACTGTACCACTGGAAACCTCATCACCTACATCTTTATCCACCGGCAGGGATTCACCCGTCATCACCGACTGATCGATGGAGGTCTGCCCGTTAATGATCACACCATCCACTGCGATGGTTTCCCCTGCAAGTACACGAAGGATATCTCCAACCTTTACCTGTTCAGCAGGAATAATGCTTTCCACTTTGTCCCATACAACCCTTGCTGTTCGAGGGGAAAGATGAATTAATTTCTCAATACCTGCACGAGCCTTCGCTGCAGTTCTTTCCTCCAACAAAGCACCAATAATCATAATAAAAGCTACTTCGCCCGCCGCAAAAATTTCACCAATAAATACGGCTGCAATTAGAGCAATAGAAACCAAAACGTCTGCTTTTATATCAAATTGACGAACCAGACCTTCCAAAGCGCCCTTTAAGATAGGAATACCGCAAAGAATAATGGCTACCCAAGCGGCATCAATTGGAAACTTTCCAATATTAAAAAAACTAACTATCAAAGAGATCGCCGAAAGTATAATTAATATACCATGTCGTTTTTCTGGGTTTTCAAAAAAATACTTTAATTTTTCCATTGATATTTACCCCATCCTGGAAAAATGCTCAACTGCTTTTGCAAATTCAGCAATTGTTTTATCCGCATCACCATGCTCGATCCCATCGCGAACACAATGGTTTAAGTGACCCTCTAACACCATCTGGCCCACTTTGTGCAAAGCACTCTTAGAAGCATTGACTTGAATCAAAATATCCTCACAAGGAACATCCTTGTCCACCATTTCAGAAATAGCTCTAAGCTGTCCTTGAATTTTTTTAATTCTGGTTTGTATATTGGTAATGTCCATACATTGACGCATAATTATATCCTCCTACGCTTTATCTCGTTAAAGTATACCCATAGGGGTATGAGTATACTTTAACATAGGCTGATTTTCTTGTCAATAAAGATTTAAGTAGTTAATACTGAATAAAAACTTTTGAACTTTTATTAGATCTGGTATATAATTAAAATTTAACAAGAATCTTTTTGAAGAATAGGAGATAAGCTAATATGGCTATTCAAGCGTCTGGTGAAGACTATTTAGAAACTATACTTGAGCTCGAGGATCAAAATGGTCTCGTACGTTCCGTTGAAATAGCAAGAAAATTAGGGGTATCTCGTCCAAGCGTAAATAAAGCAATGAACATCCTCAAAGAAGCTGGAATGATATATCATGAGTCTTACGGTGACATATCCCTTACAGATAAGGGCCGGGAACGTGCTAACGAAACAATAAAAAGGCATCGAATCCTCAAAACATTTTTGATAGATATTTTAAAAATAGATGAGATAACCGCAGACGAAGATGCCTGTAAAATGGAACATGTAATTAGCGACGTAACTATTGCTAAGTGGGAAAGCTTTATTGAGGCTTATCTCAACAAATAAAACATACTTTTCCAGCAGAAAAACAACAGCAATCAGGCTGTTGTTTTTAGTTTGCAGAACTCAGTTTATGATACAAAACCACCGCATTGGCTGCGGGAAAAGTAGAAGCTACTATAAGCCCAAAACGCAAGATTTGTTTTTCCATCAATGAGTGCCCCCACACCCACTATTTTGGAAGCAAGTTACACCCATTTAAAGAAGTGGGGGACTTCCTGCGTTAGGTTAAAACGTTACAAATCCGCCACCAAATATTCTACACTTTTCTAAGCCTTCTTCATCAGGACTCTCATTGATAATTAACCCTTCTGAAAACAATTGAGCGCCACTTCTAGTAACCCGATCTTGCCAATCTTTCATCCATTGGCCGTCGCCCCAACCGTAAGAGCCAAATAATGCAATCTTTTTACCTTCAATTAGCCCTTCTACTACTGCAAAAAATGGTTCGAATTCATCCTCTTCTAATACTTCATCCCCCATAGATGGACAACCAAAAACAATGCAATTGTATTTATTAACTTCCTCAGGGCTTATCTCTGAAACATTTTTCACTACTGCAGCAAAACCTGCATTTTTAATGCCTTCCGAAATGGCTAACGCCATATCTTCTGTATTTCCAGTACCTGACCAAAAAACCACTAATATTTCATTCATAAAATTCCTCCATTGAATTAATAATTAATAAACTACTCAATCCCTATCAAATTAAAACTCAACACAAACAAATAGCTCCTGTTTCATATTATCTAATACTCTATGCCCGTTTTTGATCTGTTCACATAAATGATGTCTTAACGAATCGTATCTTCTAAAACGCTGTTTGGTGTTTTCTAGATTAGCGTAGACTTTCCAATACCCACAAAGCATATAATTTTGCCCAGAATTTTTAATAAATCCTGTGACATCTTCAAGTGGATAATTAAGAAACAAGCCGATTTCATGAGGATACTCTTTTTTTAGTTGCTGATGCTTCATCATGCGTTTTGATAATCGAACTAAAATGGCTTCTAAATCCATTATGTCTAAATCATATCCAGCAGTTTCAAGATAAGTTTTGATCTCTGGTATGTACAAATAATCCATAAGTAATTCTTTATGGTAAATGAATACTAATGTTCTTTGAGAACATTCACAAAGTATTTTCATCGCTAACCCTTCAGAAGAAAAATGATGGTTATAAACAGTAATAATATCCTTAACAGCCTTAAATTTTATATGATTTAATGACATCAGGTTAGCCGTTTTTTCTTTCGCTAGTGTCGGAGCACAATGAAATGCAAGCGTGTATTCAAATGTTATGCCTATAGATTCGTTTAATGTAATCATCATTTCACCCAGTTTAAATAATGTTTTAACAACCAATTATGTTAGCCATAGCTAATATAATGAAAATATTAACACATTTACAAGGTTCTGTCAATATGTAATTGATAATCTTTCTCATTTATCTAATTCGTGCTAATACTGCTATAGCTACAAAAAAAAGCCAACTCATGGAAATTGAAAAGAATGAGTTGACTAAATTATTAACGATGGATCAAAGTGTTATGTATTTATTTTTAGAGTTTATCGCAGACCAAGTCATTTTTATAAATAATCGATTAGAGCTAATCGCTCATACTACTTTAAAGAAAAAAATAGCTTATTATCTATTAGCCGAGTATAGGAATACTAAATGTAATAGCATATATATTCCCTATTCAAAAAGAAAGTGGGCAGAATATCTTAATGTCCAACCCCCTTCAATTTCAAGAACTTTAAATGAGTTTGAATCTAAAGGGCTGATTGTTGTCAATCAACGTAATCTATCTATAATTAATATGTCAGGTCTAGTTAAAGAGTTGTCTTAAATTCGCGTTAATATCTCCACAATAAAAAAAGATACTCCTAATTGAATATCATTAATTGACAAATCCCTCAAAAAGATATATAATATGTTTTGAATTATTCGTTATTTTTCAGTATAACAGATTTAATCACATTTGTCAATATATTTTTATACTGTTTTTATATTAATTTTATTAGGGAGGGTTACGATGCAATTACCAAATATTTTTAATTCAAAAAATGCATTATTATTGCAGTCACAAGTTACACAATTACTTGAAACCAACATGGAATCACAAAAATATGGTTTAATACTGTCACCAACGGGTGCTCTCGAACTTCTAGAGGAGAGAAATATCGCTTTAAAGAATTCTGGGAGATTGGAGTTTGATTCTAGTTTAACGCTTAAAATCATTCATTGTTTTTGCAACTCCCCTTTTATACAACAAGATGACTACGAAACAACCCTTATTGAAATTCAGGAAATTTTTTATGATATGAAAAATGAAACTGAAGACAGTATCAGTGATGATGATTTGCTCTCACTACTCAAGAATTTCTTTGATCATGAATGTGATGGGGATATAGAATATTTAAAGGGAAAATATTTAGATATATTATCCCGCAATACAAAGCGTCATAACCAAACTAAAGATTTCTTTTCCGAAGAAAGGGGTAAATAATGTCAGTTGAACAAAATTCGTCTCAAAATATAGCGCAAATCACCAATTCAGTTCTAGTAGAAAAAACAAAAATGGGTCACCTTAATCAATCGTTTATTCAAAATAGTCAACCACAAATTCTAGCGTTATTAAATTCTTTAGTCAAGAAATATACGCAAGGTGACAGCACCTCTGTCAGAGTTGAAGTTGCAGAAAGAATTTTAATATCAATTCACTACGTGATGGACAACTATTTATCATCTCTTCCATCCTATAATGACCAGATCTCATACTTACAGACAAATGGTGTTAATGGATTATACGAGCAAGGACTAGAATATATAAAAGGTCAGATCGTAGAGGTCAAGTCTCTCTTCTCCGAGCTTAGCGCGAACATGCTAGAGGTGCCCTCAGAGATTTACTCAGATACGTTCAAAAAAGAAATACCA
The DNA here is from genome assembly GCA_002841375.1 of Firmicutes bacterium HGW-Firmicutes-7. Taxonomy (GTDB): domain Bacteria; phylum Bacillota; class Clostridia; order Lachnospirales; family Vallitaleaceae; genus HGW-1. The sequence goes on from PGZO01000006.1 coordinate 66,057, forward strand.
GCTTTTTTAAGAAAATATAATTTCCATTTCAACGCCCATGATACAATGTGTAGTCTTGATTATCCGCTAATATTTGATGATATGTCATTACAAGGAATAACTTATATCAAAAACTATCTTACAATCCTTAAAATCGAAACTATTTTTTGCAATTTGTTCCCTATTGAAGATCTTAATGATCTACTTATAGATTTTGGCAGAAAACACCGAATTGATATTATAAATGCACCAATTAATCTTTTTGAATTAACTTTTAATAATGCGCTTTTTTCTTTTTTATCTGAGGAAAACAACCTTAAACTAATGGTGACAAAAAGCCAATTTGATAAGGTTAATGAATTAATTTGCAATTTACCTCAAACCGAAGTTAGTCAATTCATAACGAGTACAGTAGATCAATTACTAAACCTTTTAGAGATTACCCATCCTCCTCTTATTAAATATATTAATCAATATACGGAAGAACTCCTTATTCCAAGGATACTGAATGGAATAACAAACAAAACCCTTTTTAATATTCCAGTAGTTAAAGAAAATGTCCATGAAAGAATCGTCTTTGAAAAAGCTCAAATGATGGATGATGAAACCTTTAGATCAGTAATTGATGAACTTCTAGAATGCGAAAATTCAGAGGAAAAACTAGATATTATCTCCAATAAAATTCATTCTACGGAAGATTTTATTGATATTCTATCAGCAGATTGTTTGTTTGGAGATGAAGCGAGAGATGTTTTTAAAATATTAGATGAAATAGAATTGGCCGTAATTGCAATAATTGTATTTAGTGATGACTTTAGTAGTGCGAGCTTTAATCTTGAATATTCTATCATTGCTAAAAAAATATTAGAATGCGAAACCCCTTGGCAACAAGAATTTCTTCAATTTTTAAATGCATCCGATGAAGGTTTACTAAAGGTAATAGATAATTTAATTAAGAAAATGGGCTTATCTAATCTATAACTGCTACCACCAAAAATAAAGCGCTCAAGAAATATCCCTTGAGCGCTTTATCTTTATATTCACAACTACTTTGCTTTAATGTCTGCAGCTAGTGCCCTAACTTCTTAATAAAAATAACCTTCAAATAATTACTCTCTTTGAATTCATTGATTACGCTATAGTCATGTGGCAAGGAGAATTCTTCTACTAACTCATACTTCAAATTTGCATTTTTAAATGCTTTATCAATAAACATCTTAAACATATCCATATTGATGTTACTATAATTAGTGGAGGCAATAATAATACCATTTTCCTCCGTGATTTCTATAGCTTCATTTAATAAATTTACATAATCCTTAGCGACACTAAAAGTATGCTTTTTGGATCTCGCAAAACTCGGAGGATCAAGAATAACAATATCAAACTTCAATTTTTTCTTAATGGCATATTTGAAATAATTAAATACATCTTCAACAATGATATCTTGGGCTGAACAATCAATATCATTAATTATAAATTGCTCTCTAGTTTTACTTAAACTTCTATTGGCAAGATCCACACTTGTTGTTTTACGAGCGCCACCTAATGCCGCAAATACTGAAAACGCGCCAGTATATGAAAATGTATTTAGAACAGCTTTTCCTTTTGCATATTTATCTCTAAGTATCTTTCTAACTTCTCTTTGATCCAAAAACACACCGACCATAGGCCCATCATTTAAATAGATAGAAAAATTTACACCATTTTCTTTCACTATTATTGGAAATTCAGCTCTTGTCCCACAAACAAAATCATCTTCTTCTATATATTTTCCTTCATCATCAAATCTTTTTTTCTGATAAATTGCTTTGTATTCAACCAAATTATTGAGACTTTTCAAAATATCATCTTTAAAAGCATATATCCCCTTACTATACCAATTTATCAAGTAATATTTATTGAAATAATCAATGGTTAGTCCACCAACTCCGTCACCTTCGCCATTAAATACTCTAAACGCTGTAGTTTCTTCATCATGATAGTATTTTTTCCGATTGATAATTGCTGCCTTGATCTTATTTTGAAAAAAAGCCTGTTCTATCTTTTCACTTTCTTCTCTAGTTAAAATCCAACCTGCACCCTTGTTTTGTTTTCCATAATACCCTTTTCCAATAAATTTCTTGTGGTCATTAAAAAGATTAATAATTGTACCTTCTTCCCCCACTTTCTCAAAGTTAATTATTGTCTCTTTTAGTATTAAGGGGCATCGGTTTGTATATTTTTTTATGTGCTTAGAACTTATATATAAGTCGACTTCATTTTTCATTGTAGTTATCCTACCTTTTCGCTATCTGATATAATAATTTCGATTATCATTATTTTCATGCTGAATTATAATTATAATTTAAAATCGTATTTATCATTATACCAAAACATTACCAGAATAGAAAATAAATTTTATTTTTATACATCATAACAAACTTCAACTTAACAATAATAAAAATTGGTGATGTTACAACCAAACCCTTAATCGCTATCCTTGCACTATTTTATAACAAAAAATCCACCAGCAACAACTTGTATCGAATGTGGTAGATTTAACTCATAGAATATATCGCAATCCGCATTAGATTAAGTTCTTGTTTGAAAGTAGATTCCCGTAACATTTTTAAAACCACTGGACTATTACAGACATATGTACACAATTGAAATAAGTTACGATTCTATATATGTTAATTTTTGTTATACTAGCCACTTTGGTTTTTCACTTATATAAGGCCTACCTCTAAATTTACAATTATACTCTTCTAGAATTTTTTCTCGCACTTTTTTAGAATGTTTTATTTGGCTTACAAGTTCACTTGGAATTTCGTCACTAAATGGACAACTGGCAAGGCATATACCACAATCTGTTCCTAAATGTCTCCATCTTTTATAGCATTCCTCAGCGTTAACTTTCCACCTTTTAATGCCATCTATTTCCATAGGGTCGCCTCCAGCAATTGCTTTTCCAGGGCAGGTTTTAACACATTTACCACATTCTAAACAAAACTGCTCAACCCCAAATAACCCTTTCTGATCACATATAAGTGGCATATCCGTAGTTACAACCCCTAACCTAACCCTTGGGCCATATTCTTGTGTGATCAATAACCCATTTCTACCAATCTCACCAAGACCTGCATCTTGTGCCACTAATGGCGCTATAACCAGATAATTTCCGTCCATATGATTTCTAGCATCATATCCAAGTTCTCTAATATAATAAGAAATCATCATCCCCACAACAGCTGCATCTATATAACCTTTTGTAACTGCAACAGATTCGGATATCTGCGGCGCTCTGTAAATCATTTCTTTATCCATCTCAACTGCAAAAACGATACCAAATTTATGACCTTGTAGCACTTCTTCTCCATAAACCTCGGCATTTCTACCTCTATGTGAATAATAGTGTTCATCTTTCATCTCAGTAATGCCTATCATTTTTGCATTGTAATACAATCCTAAGCCTTTAATTCTGTCTATCATCACCGCTGGATCCACTTCTACTTTTTCATTTTTTCGTAAACCTTCTGAATATTTCTTTATATCTGATAGAAAACGAAATCCAGCATCAATTATAGGTGAATTTATCTGATCATACGTAGCTGTTCCTTCTGTACCCATTTGGGGTAAAGCTCTAAGCAGATTATCCTGTTCCAAAATTAACGGATTTCTTCTATAATAATCCTCAAATTGTGGCGTATGTGGTTCATAATTCATTCGGGAGAAAATAACATCCCTTTCATCTACCTTTTTCATCAACAACCTCCCATAATCTCATTTATTGTTACTATCAACTATTTACAACTTCTTCAAATCTATTAATTCGATATAATTGCTTTGAATTCAAATCTCCTACTGTTATATATAACATATTTTATAACTACCTGTATATAAAAACCTACCAACTTCAACTTTCGTCGAATTTGGCAGGTTTTCCTACTCTTATGTAGTAATCTTAATCTTTATAATGATAGTAAATTTTGCTTTTTTGTAATTTCTTATACTGTTTAATCTTACATCTTAGCGCATTGATTTTGAAAAACCAGATAGAAAATATTTCCCATATAGCTACCCAAGCGCCAATAAATAAACCCTCTGAAATGATTCGTTCAAAAAAGGGAGCCTGAATCACTTTATTAGAAAACACTGCTGAAATTAGTAGTAATGTGCCAATAGTGGAAAACAACACAGTACTCCTCATTAATCGAAATCTTTCTGATTGAGTTTGGCGAATTTTATAACCAAAATAATTATGAATTCCTTCAATGCTCCTTTCCTCCCGCTTCACATCATATAAGCTAGATAATAAGAAAAAATCAATTACAAATTCACGCTTCTTAGGAATCTCATATGAACAGGACATCATATACTCAAGCAAGTCCTCATCTAAATCTCGATTCACAAAAGGCGAGTAATCCCAGTTACTATATACATCCCGATAACCATCAAGTTGAATATCAATATGATATATCTTATTATTCTCATCATAACGGTAGATCGTCTTTAGTATCTTCTCCTTCATTCTTTGTCACCTTTTCGAATCAATTTTTTTCATTATTATAGTCTTATTGCTTTAAAAACTACTAGTAATTCAAGCTACTATCATTATGATACCCCTACTCATAAAACATGTCAATATTTACATCTTTTATAGCATGTAAGTTAAATTTATTAAATAACTTTAAAAAAATCCACTACATTAAATTTATTAATGAAGTGGATTTGACCCTAAATAGCAACGAATTGAGAGACTTACTGCGTTAGATTAAATTTACTTATAACCATTCTTCTTATCCATTGCCTCATCTTTAATTTCTTCTCTCATACCTTTGAGCGCTCCTTCTCTTCGTTCGTTCCTACCTTTTAATATTTCTATCGTTTTCTCATCATCTGTTTCATTGATCATATCTTCCGCTCTATGAATATTCTCTAATGTCATATCTATATTGTATTGAATATTTTCCACATTATCACTTCTATCATCTTTATTATGTTTCATGGTTCTTATCTCCTTTTTATAAATGATTCTTTGGTGAACTCATGGTAATTACCTATATCTTAGTTTGTCTAGATCTATTGTATTTATTCAGATTCCAAAAAATAATATGTTTATTTAGCTTATGCAATAAATTCTACAGCATTGTTTCTCATGCATTATTCATTGAAGAAAAAGCTCAATTGAGGACACCGTCATTTAAATGAAAGATTCTTTTACTATGTTCTGCTACTTTAGTATCATGGGTTATCATAATAATTGTGTTACCCATATCATTCAACTTTTGAAATAAGCTCAGTATTTCTTTACCCGTTTGGGAATCCAATGCGCCTGTTGGTTCGTCCGCTAACAACAGCGCTGGTGTCGTCACCAGCGCACGAGCAATTGCCATACGCTGTTGTTGCCCTCCCGATAATTCATTAGGTTTATGAGAAATGCGTTCCCACAAACCAACCATTTTTATATATTCTTCCGCAATGCTTGTAGCATCTAAGCGAGACTTTCTTTGAATCAGCAAGGGTAAAATGACATTTTGTAAAATGGTGTACTGCGGAATAAGATGGTATTTTTGAAAAATAAAGCCAATTTTTTCATTACGTAACACAGATAACTCATGTTCACTACAACTTCCGACGTCGACGCCGTCCAAACAATACTCACCTGCATCTGCTGTATCCATACACCCAATAACATTCATAAGCGTTGATTTTCCAGAGCCGGAAGCACCCAGTATGGCTATGTAGTCGCCTTTAGTGATCGTCAAGTTAATATGCTTTAAGACTTGTAGCTTCTCATTAGCAATGGTGTAGGACTTATCTATATTCCTTAATGATACAATCTCATTCATTCTATTATTCAACAATGCTGATGTATTTAAGGTTCAAATTTTCCCAGTTATCCACACCAAAACTAATGATATTTCCTTTGGAAAGGGAACTTAGTGTGGTTTCCTGACCCATATTATAGATTGGAACCCCCGCCGGAATAATCAGTGTGACACTATCTCCTGTCAATTCAATTTCCATGGCTGTACCAGTTTCTCCGATACGCGTTGCCGGGACTGCATCAACACCATCTCCCCGACCAATAGGAATATCAGCACTGCCGTTATTGTCATTGGGAACATCTTCTTCTGGCCCTGGGATTTTTGCGAGCATAACGATAATTTCGTTGCCAACAACCTTTGAAACCTTTCCAAAAAAGACTTCCTGTTTGTCTTCTTCAATTACTGAGATATTTCCGTTACCTGGACCAATTGCTCCAGAGATCTCCTCTGTTTCGTTTTTCTCTGAACCACAAGCAGCTAGGGCGAATGTCATAGAAATTGTTAGAATTAGTAGAATTAATTTTTTCATAATTTTGTTTCCTTTCGTTTGTATGGTTTATTCGTAATTCAAGGCATCAATTGGTTTTAGCTCTGATGCTTTGTACGCAGGGTAAAATCCGAACAATCCTGCAGTGGTCACTGCAAAAATTAGTGCAACAATCTGTCCGTTGATACTGGCAGCCACAGGGATATCCGTATACTTCATAAATGGCAAAGCGACATAGCTCATTGCCACGCCAACAATTCCACCGAAAACTCCGATACCAACGGACTCCAATAAGAACTGTAGTAAAATATCTCTTTTCGAAGTGCCAAGCGCTTTTAATACGCCAATTTCTTTTGTGCGTTCTTTTACAGAGACGAAAAGCACATTCATAATTCCGATACCACCTACAACAAAAACAATTGTTGCAATAGAAATCAGTAGCATCTTCATCATTCTTGCCGATGCGGTGGCTGCATCAATTCTACCTCCTGCATCTTCAATGACATACATGCTGCTGTCTTCCAGCATATAATCAAGTGTGCTTTGGATTCGGTTTATGGCTTGCTTAATCTCCTTTGTACTTATAACCAGCCCAACTGCCTGAGGAATGGCATATTTATCAAATAAGTCGTTATTTTCTGCTGTAGAAAATGGAATGATTATACTCTCGTCTGGTGAAAACCCCTGCAAACCCTCTGACTTCTTTTCAAGAACACCAATGATTTCGTATTGGTAATCACCGATTCGGATGAATTCTCCAATGGCATTTTCTGGTTCAAAGAACGCTTCACTTGCAATGTTATATCCTAAAACAACGACTCGTTTGGCGTCAAGCATATCTTCTTCTGAAAAATCATTTCCCTGCGTTATGAGGAGATTTGAAATCTCAGAATAACCTTCAGTCACGCCAACAATGGTAAAATTCTTTTTATCTCCTTTGATCGTGACCATTTTGTAGGAGATTGCTCGCAGATATATCATTCTTAAATATGAATTTTCTTCTTTGATCTGCTTTAGGTGCTCCTCATTCAAATGGGACACAGTCTCATAGTTGAGGTTGGGAGAATAACTCATGTTAATATAAATGGTTTCTGCAGACATATTTGAAAATTGGGCTGCTATCTGTTCTTCACCTCCCTGCCCAATCGCAATTACCAGAATAATCGTCAAAGTTCCTATGATTATACCTAGAGAAGTTAAAAGTACCTTTGACTTGTTTTGAACGAGATTTATACCAATCATGCGCAAGATTTCAATTAATCTCATAGGATCACCCCTTCACCACAACAATGTCGCCGTCGGAGAGTCCGCTTTTGACTTCACTTACTCGACCATCTGAAAATCCTGTTATAATTTCTCGTTGTTCATGGGAACCGTCAGAAAGTAGTACCGTAACATACTGTCGTCCATCTTGGAGTGAAATTGCTTTATTAGATAGTGTTAAAACATGCTCCACACGTTTCAGAATAAATTTAACGTTGCAGGTCATTCCTTCCAACAGTTCCACATCCGCTTCATCAGGAACGATGGTTACTTTATATATCACAGAATCACTCCCACTTGTAGGCACATAACTTTTTGACAGAACCTTGCCCTTTAAAGCAACATCTGAAAAGGCAAGAAAATACATTTCCACTATTTGTCCAACTTCTACAGTAGAGATGTCTTCTTGTGAAATCTGGGTTACTACACTTTTTTCACCATCTTCACCTATCGTAACAACAGATTTCCCGGTTGGAACCTCATCACCTTCTGAAAAGTTCACTGCTGTAATGACTCCATCTACTTTTGCCATAAGGACTGGGTTTTTCAGAATCGCTTTTGCTTCCTCAATATCAGACTGGATTTTTCCAACCTCCACTTTTGCATTTTCAATTGCATTATCAAGCCCTGCTAGCATAAGTCCATCGATTTTATTCTGAGCACTTTGATTGCTGTTTTCTTGATTTACCTGTTCGCCTCGGGTATGTTCTAAATCATCCAGTGCTTCTTTCTGATTATCCCTATCCAGAGTTACATCATTCAAATCCTCATTAGCTTGTTTAATCTGCTCATTAAGGGATGCTATTTTTTCTTCTTTGGATGAAAATGCAGATATTTTATCCTGCACATTAGAAATTTTAGTTTGTAATTTCTTCATTTCCTTGGCATCGGAAGCCGTATCCTCCAAGCTGTCGATCTGTGAATCTAAATCATCAATCTGCTGTTCCAGGCTTTTCTTTTGCGATATCAACTCAGTCAACTTCCCCGATTCATCCTTTGTTGAAGCAATTTCAGACTTTAATTCTGCTTCACGCCCAATTAACTCCAAAAGCTGGGGATCATCTCCTTCAAGCATAGCTATCTGCTTTTGTACCGAGGCAAGTTCGGCCTTTAGATTGCTTACTGAGTTAATATAATCAGATACAGTAGAAATCTGTTTTTTTACATCTTTCAACTGAGTACGTATATTCGACCTTTGCTGTTCCAGAGAGAATATTTGGCTATCATAATTATTTGAAGTAGTGCTGTCTTCTATTGAAGAAAGTTCTTTTTTAAGCTTTACTAATTCCTCTTTCAATTTTTTCAATTCAATTGAATCTGTCGAGCCATCTTCAGATACTTCAGCTTGTCGCAATTTTTGTTTAAGGGAATCAATATTTTCTAATAAATGATTAATGGTTTTTTCTAGCCCCACAATGGCTTTATTGATTTCCTTTTTCTTGGTTTCATATTGCCTCTTCGAATTTTGAAAAGCTTCGTCGGAACTCATATTATTTTGAAGCTGGGTTTTGATCTTGTTGTTATTTACATCCTCTAACGTTCGATGTGCAGAATTTAAGGACAAATTCAATTTCTCAATCTGACTTTCTAAATCCACTTTGGCGTAGTGAGCAAGCACCTCGCCCTTTTTTACATACTGACCAACTTCTACTGTGAGCTGCTCGAGCTTGAGTGCTACATCTAAGCTGTGCTGCGTTCCTGTCGATTCCAACGTGCCACCACCATCCAACGACGCCGTAATATCGTTATATGTAACCATATATTCACGCCATATAACATCGTCCTCTGATTCGGTCTTTGGTTTCAACGTGGCCACGATAATCGCTACAATTATAAGCATAATAGCCCCAGCGATAATAGGTTTTTTCTTCTTCATCAGTTTCATCCTATAATGTCCTTTCCTATGTTCTACAGTAATCATAACAAATGAGAAGTTAGATTATTGTTAGGAAAAAAATACCACACCGCATATCTAATGATACGCGCTGTGGTATTGTGATTTAATTTATCTATTGGGGCAGATTTACATAGAAGCAAGTTCCTTGATTCAATTGACTATCTAAGGTAATTGTTCCATTATGTCTTTCGACAATTGCCTTTACAATGGACAATCCTAGTCCAGAACCCGCTGTCTTACGTGAGCGTGAATTATCTACACGGTAGAAAGCTTCGAACACAAGTGCATGGTGCTCTGCTGAAATACCATGACCATCATCTTGTATTGTAATTATTATAGAATCCAAGCCTTTTTGAGCAGCAACTCGTACATGTCCGTTATTATGATTATATTTACAGGCGTTTTCCACTAGATTAAAAAACGCATGATAAAGCAACATGGCATTTCCGCGAATCATTATTTCATTGCAATTATTCTCAAAAACAATACCAATTTTTTCATAATGCGGTTCAAGTTCACTTTGAATGGCTTCAAACATCGGTGTGAGATAAATTTCCTCTATTTCACCTCCTGCATCTTCTCCGGTGGTAGCAATCAAAAGAAGACCCTCCACAACCTGCGACAATCGATTAATGCTTGCTTCGATCATACGAGCATTTTCTTCATAATCCAAAACAGTAGCATTTTGATCCATATGCAACACTTGAACACCCGCTTTAATCGTGGCAAGAGGTGTTTTCAATTCATGTGCAGCACTGGCAGTAAAACGCTTTTGACGTAGAAAGGCTTCGTCCAAGCGAGAAAGCATGCGATTGAACCCTCGTGTTAACTCACCCACTTCATCGTTTACCATTACCTCTGGCAAACGGTCAGATAGACTGTGTTCATCTACTGTACTAACGCTTCGACTCAGCTCTCGTACTGGACGAAGCGCCTTTCCAGTAACGACATATACCGCTCCAGTACCTAATATGGTAAAGATAACACCAAATAGGATACTCCTTATATCAAAGCTACGTTTCACCTTCTCAGCAGGTACAGCTGAAACTACTTGCGTTGCATCTTCAATCCTTGTTGTCGGCATCCCAGGAACAGCCTCTAAGCCATACATAAACGGGACAAGCATATTTTGTGCATTCAAGATAGAGACTGCCGTAAGCGACATAGAGCAGATTAAGAGTACGAGTGCAGTGAGAAGCGTGATGCGCCATTGTAAAGATAGTTTTCTCATATCAAGCCTCCTCAATGATGTAGCCTTGTCCATGTACTGTTCTAATCAGATCCTGATGTATATTTTCATTCAATTTCTTTTTAAGGCTGTGAATATGATAACGTAGCGTATTTGAAAAAGAATCAAACTCACTGTCCCAGACATGCTCTGTCAACTGTTCCGCACTAATGACTTGGTTTTTATGGAGCAAGAGATATTCTAATATGCCGTACTCCTTGCGCGTCAGATTTAAAGCAATACCATTGAAGCTAACTTTTTTGGCTTTTGTGTCCATCTGTAAATTACCCGCCACTAAAATAGAAGGCCGCTGTGAGAAATCTCGATGTAATAAATTTCGTATACGCGCTTCCAGTTCTCCAAAATCAAACGGCTTTACAAGGTAATCATTTGCACCCTTATCCAGCCCTAAAATACGATCATCAACTTTTGTTCTTGCTGATAGGATCAGTATTTTTGTTGTGGAATCATAGCTACGAATGTTTTCTAGCACATCTAGCCCATCTACTTTGGGCAAGTTCAAATCTAGTATAATCAAATCATACTCATTAACTTCGTAGCAATACAACGCTTCTTCACCATCGAAGGCGGTGTCTACAGCATAGCTTAGGTTTCGCAAACCCTTTACAATAATGCCAGAAAGCATTACTTCGTCCTCAACAAGTAATATCCTCAATGAGCATCCTCCTCTATTATATTTCTGTTTATCTTACTGTAACATAATCTATGTTAGTTTTTTGTTAGATAAAATTTTCATTGTTATTATATCATAACACAAAAATCCACCTCAATCATTTTAGTTGTGGTGGATTTTTGTATGCTTACTGATTTACAATATAAGATATGTATAAAGTCAAACAAAAACAATGTCATGGTACTAATATTTTCAATGCCTTTTTCTCAATTTCTACAGCAATGTTATCACTCCAAATGATTTCACCATCAATATTAATTGGTAAGGCTTGTTCGCTTTTAATTTTTAACTTTGTCCCCCTATACACGGATACTTCGTCAAGAGATTCATGCTTTCCTTTAATAAATCTTGGAAGTAAAATCAAAGCCTTCATCCTTGATACCTTATCAATTATCCCAAAATCCAATTGACCATCATCTAATGACGCTTTAGGTGCAGGCTGCATACCACCACCATAATAGCGTCCATTTGCCATAGTAATAAATAGAATACGTTTCCTAATAATCCGTTGATTATCAACACTTACGGAAACTAAATAATCTTTTAATCTAATAAGATTTATAAAAATACTGATCAGATAAGAAAATTCACCACTTACCATAGGAATTCGTTTATATTTTTTTGCTTCGTGTACAACTAATGCATCAAACCCGATTGATGCGATATTAGTAAAATATCTACTATTGATTTTCCCCAAATCAATCACTTTCACTTTTTGTTTTTGATATCGCTTAAGTAATTCAACAGGATCCTTTATATTCGTTATTCCCTTTATAAAATCATTGCCAGATCCACAAGGAACGACAGCTACTATTGTTTCATGATAATATTCTGATTGAAGCACGCCATTAATGATTTCATTTAATGTCCCGTCCCCGCCAAGAGAATAAATAACTGTATCGGGTCTCGCATAAGTCTTAGCAAGCTTCGTTGCATGTCCTTTATAACTGGTCACTAAAATCAAAGGATTATTATAAGATTCTTCAATATAATCTTTTAGGGTAATTCCCTTTTTTTTACCTGCTTCTGGATTAATAATAAACACATGTCTTTTCATTGTTGTCTCTTTTCTATTTTTACTATGACCTTAGACGAATAAAGTTTATTATTATGTTATAACAATATATTACTTTTATCAAGGTAAATATTATTTAAATCACCTTAACTTCTTTGGTAAAGCATTAGTCATTCTATAAAACCTCACCATCACCATTGATGAGATCGACTTCTATTGATAAGTCCTTCGATAACCACTGGAATCCCTTGATTTATGCATTTCTTGAGTGGAGGTAGAGCTGCAACTAATTAAATCCACCATGTTAAACAAATTGTTATTAAAATGGTCATCGTATGTAGGAGTAGACCTAAAATCTTAGTTTAATATTATTAATGAGTAAGTATGGATTATAGTTCTGCCTTTCTGTATTGTCTTAATTCATTCACCCTTATTATGTATACCGAAAAAATAATCGTTTAAATCAACTCCAAGCCTTTTTGATATCATGGGACATTTTGCCTTGAGCAAAAAGAATATGTTGTTTTTTTCCTCTGAGAGCGCTTCAAAATTCCCTTGCCCTTTGCTAATTATTATATCCGCTGTGTTAAATATATTTAAAAAGGCTTCATTACAATCCTCAAGAATAACACCTGGCGCACTACATCCTGTAGAAATAATTTCTGAAAACTCTCCTAATCCTGATGCATAGGCATCACTAACTGTTGCATCATTAATGATGGGTTCATCTCTCACGCCATATATAACATCATAAGATGTAAGACATTCTAATAATACCTTATCAAATATTGTCTCACCCATATTGTCGCCTAAAACCAAAATTCTCTTAGCTGTTTTAAGTTTTTTCTCGAACAATTCAAAATCACTGACAGCAAATTCTTTTTCTAATTCCTTTTCAATATATACGTCAACGTCTATGTTATGATATATTGCAGAATCCATATTATTACCAGTAGCAGCTATTTTCATTGCCCAATAAAGGCTATTATTTTTATGTTTCAAGAATTGCTTAAGCAACGGATAAACTTTTTTTGCAGCTTCTAGATCTCTCTCTTTAACCATTGAATAAGGATCTGAAACACTCGTACGCCTCTTAACAGTTTGATGGATTGCTTTAACCATATCTGGAGAACATCTGTATTGTTTATAATTAGAGAGAATTCTTATTGACTCTTCTACTATCTCTTCTTGCAATTGAAAATCATCCGTCGTCATTCGAGCCGCTTCTAGCGACTGCCGCAGCATACAAGGTAAGCAATCAAGAAATATTTTCATTTTTTCCTCCTCCAATCTATTTTAGATTAATTAGCCTATAACCATAATTAGTTCTGTATACTCAAACCCATTTCTGTCATTATTGTAAAAAAATTTTTTCCAATTTTTTGAGCATCCTCTAAATCATGTGTGACAAAAAGAACTGTTTTTTGATTTTCTTCCCAAATTTTCAGAAATTCATCTATTAAATTATTTTTAAGTTCTAAATCAAATCCTTTAAAGGGCTCATCCATAAGCAATATATCTGATGGATATGCAAAAGCTCTTGCAACGGAAACACGTTGCTTCATACCACCACTAAGCTGATTGGGATAATAATTTTTGTATTCACCAAGACCTACTAAATCTAAATAGTAATTTGCGATTTCCTTAGCCTCATCCTTATGATACAAACTAATTAACGCAAAAAATACATTTTCAAAGGCAGTACCCCAAGGCAATAATCGTGTGTCTTGAAATATATATGAAAACTTTTTATGTTCTACCCCTATAATCTCTCCCTTTTCATAAGTTATCAGTCCTGCAATTATATTTAAAAGTGTGGACTTACCACAGCCAGAGGGCCCAAGAATACATGAAATTTCTCCATCTGGAATGCTCAAATTAAAAGCCTCAAAGACCAACAAATCATCATATCTTTTAGTTAAGTCCATTATCTCAATCATTTGATATCACTCCTACTTGTCATCTGTTTTATGCCTTTGCTTCCTACAAACTTAACCGAACGATTAAAAATATTTTCAAAAACCATACTTAATATAATAACAACAATAGTCCATGCAAATAATTGATCTGATTCTAAGTATATTTTAGCATCATGAAGGTATGCGCCGATAGAATATTTAGGATGACTTAAAACCTCTGCTGCAACCGTAACCTTCCATCCAAGGCCTAATCCACTCAGTATTCCAGAAATCAGGTAAGGAATAGCCGTTGGTATATAAATATTTTTAATAACATACCTTGTTTTTATCTGATATATTTTTGCCATTTCCAATAAATCTATGTCTACCTGTTTTATTCCCTGTACAACTGAGGTCCAAATGATAGGATAGCACATAAGAAAACAAATAAAAATCGGCACATCACCAGAATCAAACCATAATAATGCAATAATAATAAAAGATAAAACAGGGGTGGATTTAACAATAACGATCATCGGATGAAATAGTTCATAGATCATCTTATTCAATCCGGAAGCAATTCCTGTGATAATGCCAATGACGATGGAAATTGTAAAGCCTAGCAATACCCTATATATACTTGTTCCAATCACTACCCAAAAATCGCTATCAAAAACAAGGCTATTCAAAGCTTTAAATGTTGAGAACGGCGTTGGTACGAACAGCTCCTCATTTATAATCCAGGCTACTATATGCCATATGAAAATCAAAAATAAAAGAGCACATACTTTATGGAACAAAGTCTTATTTTTGGTAATAAAAAGCATCATTTGGTAACGTGCCTCCTAATGCTTTAGCATCTATTTCAAATAGTACCTTATAAAATCCTTGTAACATCTCTTTTGCTTCTTTTCCATCCTTATATACGATGCTACAATTAGGTATTGCAATAGTTGCAACTTCCTTATTTCCTATAATACCATGTTTTTCTATATATTCTCCAGCACGCTCTGGATTGTCATTTACCCAAGTGACAGACTCTTCATAGGCATTTAAAAAATCATCTAATTTATCCTTGTTAGCTTCTACAAATGCCTTGCTCGCAACTAAACAACCCATTGTAAGCTGACTGCCATTTTCAAGTGCATCCCATTCTTCCGTTAAATCAACGGCAATTTCAACATTCTTATTTTTCATAATTGTGGTTGTTACAAAAGGCTGTGGTAAAAGAGCAATTTCTATATTGCCTGCGGCAACATGAGCAGATAACTCTTCGTGAGAGAAGGAATAATCAATTTCTAAATCTTTTTCTGGATCTAATCCATTACTTTTTAGTAAATATGAAAAAACATATTCTACAACTGTACCTTTACCACTTGCTGAAATATTCTTTCCTTTTAGATCCTTAATAGAATTAATAGTTCCAGTTGTATCTAATATGTAAATGACACCTAGCGTATTTACTGCAATTAATTCTACATCACCTCCCGTTTTATTATAAATTACTGAAGCTAAATTCGTAGGTAATGCTGCAATATCAACCTCGTTATTAATAATCTTGCTCACCAATTCGTCAGGTGAACCGTATGCGCTAAATAAAAAGTTAGGATCAACAAGGTCAGACTCGTCTTCCATAAGTTTTGCCATCCCCATTCCTGTTGGCCCTTTTAAAACTGCTATATTAATCGGTGTTTTTGGTTCGTTTTTATTAGCTGTGCAGGCAGATACGCTTACTGATAATACCATTACTAACCCTATGCTTATAAATCTTTTTAATAATTTGTTCATTTATTTCTCCTTTATATGGACACTCTGGATATTTCTATCATTATAACATTAATGCTTTGTTATATGGTATAGATTTGTCTTTTTTCGATATCAGCTGGCAATATTGATAAAATGACGATTGATGTGCTCCAGAAGCTTATCTAGCCTATATGAAATCCATAATCCTGATATGCAAAAAATGTTTCCAAAAATGATCGCATAAATTATACGCCTTTTTAGTTTTTAGGAAACCAATCCTGCAATTGCAGCAGGTGCCGTTAGCAACGCCCCCGTAAGAAATGCCATTAAAACCCCCTTCTGCGATAGATCTTATTAACCTACCGCAAAGGGGGTTTTGGAAAGAAAATAGTAAGAATATTTTATCTTATGTATCTTCCTCAGCAATGTAATGCTATGTTTTTATTAATTTAATTCCCGCACTCATCTGCATGTTGATGTTCGTGACAAACAGAACCAGTGGATTTGAGCTCACCTAACAAATAACTTTTTACTGCAGCTTCTGTACTTCCTTTAGTCCCAATAATAACCTCGATATCTTTCTCATTAAAGATATCAATGGCGCCACCACCCATGCCACCTGAAATAATAACTTTAACACCTAGTTCATTTAAGAAATTAGGTAAAAATCCGGGTCTATGTCCAGGGTTTGGAACTGACTCGCTCTTTACAATTTTATTGTTTTCTGTTTCAAAAATACCAAAATTCTCGCAATGTCCAAAATGTTCTGTAACCATTCCATTATCACTTGCTACTGCAATTTTCATTTTCATTTTATTTGCTCCATTTTCTAATATATTTTTTATTTACATAGGATCGTCTTAAAAACAAATACTTAAAGATAACTAATTTGAGAAAAATCGATGTTACCTTCTTGATCAACTAATTTTGCATCGGCGTGAACATACTCAATTTTACCGATAAACATTTCATGTGAGCCTGTAACAATCGAATCGACAATCGTGCATTCGATATTGACAGGACAATCTGAAAGAATAGGGGCATTTACTTTCTCACCGTCTTTTAGTTTAACCTTCATTGCCTCTAATTTATCCCCATCTCTTTTACTGTGACTTCCCAAATAGTCAAAAGTTTCTTTGTAACTTTGATCTACCAAATTCACTACAAAGCACCCTGATTCTTTAATCATTTGATAGGAATACCTTGTTGGGACAATCCCTACCATAACCATTGGAGGATCATAACTGCAATTACCACAATAACCTACTGCGAGCACATTATCTTCTCCATTTAACCCCCTGCAAGATACAAGCACTTTAGGCATAGGTTGAAGACTCGATTTTAATTTTGCTTTACTTTTTTCCATTTAACAAAACTCCTTTAACATTCATTTTTACTGCATTTTCAATAAAGCTTTTATATTAATACACTTTGACTAGATCCTTGTTCATTTGGGTCTATTTCATCTCTACCTGATATATCAATTACCTCCTCTTTTGTTATTAGCATATACCCTTTATAGTCTTTATTATACGCCATTATGAGCATATGTCAATAACGTGTTTTCATTAAATTTCCATTTAGATGGTTTTAGTTATAGAAATTGGATAAGCTTTTCTACTTAAATCTAAACAGTAAGCCATTTAAGCAACAAAAAAAAGGTCATGAAGACCTTTATAAATCAAATTATAATCCACCATGCTACCATTAATATCTTGACTGCCTCATACTTGAACAAATAAAAATGCCCACCATCACTGAATGTGTTCTTCATTGACGGTGGGCCATAGTAAAAGCAATTCTTTCTGTCTATTTATTCTTTTCACAAGTCCCATTAGCCTTGTAAGAAGGACAACCTGAACACTTGACATTGTTCTTCTTATCTCTATAGATCTTATAAGAAGCACCACCAAGTATCGTCAGAACAATAATAATAACAATTAAATCACCCATAATATCACCTCTTATGCTTCTTGATAATTAGAAATGTTTCCTTGCAGGGTTCCTCTTCTCATTAATACTACAATGCAAGTTATTATCGCCATAACAGCTATAAGTCCTGGAATAAAAGCAGTACCAACTGCTCCAGTCTCGATTAAAGTACCTACTTGATAGATGACAAAAGCTACAACATATCCCATTGCTAATTGAAAGGCTACTGCCCCAAAGACCCATTTCTTTGACTCCATCTCCGCATTCATTGCACCAATAGCAGCAAAACAAGGTGGCGTAAATAAATTAAAAGCCAGATACGAAAGTGCTGCCGTAGTTGAGAGTCCCATAACTCCTGCAACGTTCGTTGCTCCACCAACCAAAGCAAGTTCATCTGTATTAATAAAATTAGTTATTCCATAAACTACAGCTAATGTTCCAACAACATTCTCTTTTGCAATAAATCCAGTGATTGCAGCTGCAGCTAATTGCCATACACCAAACCCCAATGGCAAGAGAAGAACAGCAAAGGGTGAAGCTATGCCTGCTAAAATGCTTGTACTTTCAGCACCTTCGGCAACAACTTGGAAAGACCAATTAAAGGTTTGCATAATCTGTACTAAAGCATTACATACAAGAATGATCGTAGCTGCTTTTACAACAAAAGCTTTACCTCTAGATAACATTGATATTGTTGCTCTTTTTATACTTGGGAACTTATACTCCGGCAACTCCATAATGAAGAAGCTTTTTGTTTTTTCTTCACCAGTAATTTTTCTTACAATTAACGCGCTGATAATAATTAGTACAATCGCTAAAAAGTACATAGATGTTCCAACCCAAGCAGCATCTCCAAAGAAAACACCAGCAAACAAAGCAATGACAGGCAACTTAGCACCACACGGCATAAATGGCGTTAACATTGCAGTCGTTCTTCGTTGTCTATCATCTTTAATCGTTCTTGTTGCCATAATACCTGGAATCGCGCAGCCAGTTCCAATAATCATAGGAATTATTGATTTACCTGAAAGTCCTACTTTCTTAAAGAATCGATCCATAATAACTGCTACACGTGCCATATACCCGCAATCATCAAGTAGTGCAAGTAAAAAGAATAAAACCATAATAAGTGGTAAGAATCCAACTACTGCACCTACACCACCAATAATACCATCAAGTAGCAATGTAGATAAGACAGGGGATACATTTGCTCCTAATGCACCTTCTACTAAGGCATACAGTCCGTCAATCCAACCAACTAACATATCTGCAAGAAAAGTACCAACATAAGTTTGAGATATAGAAAACACTGCCCACATAATAAGTGCAAATATTGGAATACCTAACCACTTATGAGCTAAGACACGATCTATGGCATCCTGTTGGGTTTGTTTATTACTTGTGATTTTTCGTTTTTCAACCTTCAAAACAACTTTTTTCACAAACTCATATCTTTTTTTATCTATCGCCTCAACAGCTTTTCTATCTGATAAATCCACATTTTCACAATCAAATGGCGTTTTTTGTCCCATTCCACATGCTTTAACTGCAGCTGTTATTAGTTCAGCCAGTCCGTTGTCCTTGCCTCTCGTAGATATGGTTTCTATAACCGGACACCCAAGGAGCTTTGAAAGCTCATATGTATTAATCTCTGTTTCTTTTCTCTTCGTTAAATCGCTTTTATTTAGTGCAACAACCACAGGAATCCCGAGCTCTAATAACTGTGTTGTGAAAAATAAGCTTCTACTTAAATTGGTAGCATCTACAATATTAATAATGACATCTGGATGTTCATTATTAACAAAATCACTTGTTATGCTCTCCTCTGATGTAAAAGGTGACATTGAGTACGCTCCAGGTAAATCAACAACTGTAATATCAGCATTTAATTGATTTAAAGATTTTTTTACATCCCCTTCTTTCTTTTCAATTGTAACACCTGCCCAGTTCCCTACGTGTTCAACTCTACCTGTAATAGCGTTAAATAGCGATGTTTTCCCACTATTGGGATTTCCCGTTAATGCAATCCTCATTGTATAAATCTCCTCTTCTTTAATTTATCAACTTTATTAATTCAGATGTGTTAAATTAATCACATTCTTGAATGTTTCTCCGCCAAATTCCATTTGAGCAAATTCAAATGAGCAAAGTTAGCAATACGTAATGATATTGGCACTCATTATCAGTTGGATTTCATAAAAATAACTGCTTATCACAGTATTCTTATCAATAACTACTTTATATATAAGGCTTAGCTTATGCTCTTCTTATTGTTATATATAACGCTTAAATCATAATACATTCTGCCAAATCTTTATCTATACTGTATCGTGCGTCCTTTACTACAACAACATACTGATCTGCAAGAATTGAGATAACAGTTATTGTCTCGCCTTCATAACAACCGAGGGTAAATAAGAAATCTTGGACTTCATTATTGTTCGTCTCTACAGATTTTATTGTATATTCCGCATTAATTCTAGCTCCTGTTAAGGCAATTCCATTCATATGCGATGTTTCTCTGCTGATGCTTTTGTTTACCAAACCCATACCATCTCTTTCTATATTTCGCCTATTCTCAAATATGCCTCTTTGCTTATATATGTTTTCCATAATATGCCTCCGGTTTGTTAACAATTTAAACTATAATTCAAATTGTTCTTTGTTTCTAATGTAAATTCATAGTCAGAAATTATACCAACAAATTGCAGATTAGCAAACTGATATATCTGTGAAATTGAAATCCATTATCAATATACCATACTTTAACTCTATTGTCAATCATCCACTCTTTTAAAATCTTTGTAAGTCATGTATATTTTATTCAACAAAGTCGTATCCCACTTTTATTACCTTTTTGTTTTAATATTTAACAAAACCTTCACCTATTTAGCGGGGGCTATTTATAGGTGAAGGTCAGGAAAAAGTAATTGAAAGATTTATTTTAACTTTGTATCAGAATTATATTGTTCTTTTAAGAATTTCTGAGCTGCTTCAACATCATCACCAGTGATTACAGCAGAAGAAACAAAGATATCATCAATGCTCTTCATATCTCGCTCGGCATTAATTATTTCTAAAATAGTGTCTATTGTTTTAAATGCTAAGTCTTTTGGTAAATTAGCATTGGCAATTTTTAATGAACTATTTGGGTCTGCTATTTTCAAAAGTTCAGGTTCTGAACCATCATGGCTAACCACTATTTCTGTTTTAATCGTACCTCTACCCTGAGATTCTAGAGCAGCTAGAGCGCCCATACCTTGATCGCCATTCGCTCCAAAAAACACGTTGAGTGATGAGTCAGCTTGAATTGCATCCTCTACAACTGACATAGCCTTATCTATTTTTCCTTCACCATTTAATCTTGTAACTACTTCTGCATCTGGAATTATTGATTTAAATCCTTCAATAAATCCATCTGAACGATCTGTTGATGCTGAAACGCCACTTATTTCTACAATACAAATTTTAGCTTCTTGATCTGGTAATTGAGTTAAGAACTTTTTAGCTGCCGCAACGCCACCCAAAGCACCCGCTGCTTTTTCATCAATTCCCACAAAAGGAGCATTTGCGGTTGTAGGATCGTGCTTTATTGCAAATGTAATAACTGGAATACCAGCTGCTTGTGCCATATTAATATCTGCTGATCCAGCTGATCCTTCAAGTAAGCAGTAGATAATGCCATCAACGTTTTGAGCCACGAGGTTTTCCATTTGACTAGCCATATTTGCTTGATCTAATTTGCCATCTAGTTCAATAAGTTCAATACCTTTTTCTTTAGCATACGCTTGTGTATGCATTGCATGCGCTTGATAATAAGGATGTTCTGCCGTTAAGTAAATGACACCGATTTTAAGCGGATCTTCATTTTCTATTTCTGAATCTGCTTTTTCAGTTGCTCCTTCCTCTTTAACAATTGCAACATTCTCAACTTTTTTACCACATCCTGCAAATAAACTTAGAACAAATAACAATGTAAATACCAATCCCAATACTTTTTTCATAGCACATTCTCCTTTTAATTTAAATGAATTTTTTATTATAAATATCAAACAAAATCAAACACATCTTAATATATTTACTATCAAGATTTTGCTAATATTTTTTTCTTTAAAGATTCAAGACTTAATCTATTTCCCTTCAGAGCCATATCTAGCATAACTGCTAAGACAAGTACAACACCTTTAATGATGTATTGGTAAAATGGATCGACCCCTATAAGATTTAAGCCATTAGACAGCACCCCAACAATCATTGCACCGATAAAAGTTCCAATTATCGTTCCTTCACCACCAGCTGTACTTACACCACCTAAGAAAACCGCAATGATAACGTCAAACTCAAATCCAGCGCCAATTTGTGGATTGCCAGAGGTCAGACGGGAAGCCATGATTGTCCCGCTTAGGCCCGTTAGCAATCCTGTAATAACATACAGAGAAATCATCACTTTTGATACTGAGATACCTGATAATCTGGCAGTTTCTCTGTTACCTCCAATAGCATATGTATATTTTCCTAACAAGGTTTTGCTTAATACAAAATGGAAGAATATATAAATTAAAATCATAATAATAACAGGTATTGGAATAGGACCAATATAACCTCTTCCTAAAACATTAAAGTTCACTGGAAGACCATTTGCAACAGTTGAACCCCCAGCTAATAAATAAGCAACTCCCCTTACCGCATACATGCTTCCTAAAGTTGCTATAACCGGATTAATTTTAGCTCCTACTATCATAGCAGCATTTATGCAACCAACCATACCTCCAACAAGTATCGCAATGAGAAATGCAGGAAATAAATGCATACCTCCTTGAACCAGTTTAGCAAATACAACTCCTGACAAGGCTATGGTACTACCAACAGAAATATCTAATCCCGTTGTGATCATAATAAAGGTTGCACCTGCTGCCGTAATTGCTACCATACTTTGTTGTCTCAAGATATTACTAATATTGACATAAGTTAAAAATTCTTTATTCATCATTGAAAACACAAAACACAAACCCACTAGAATGCCAATAATCATAAATCGTTGTAAATTAGTAGCATTAATTTTTTTACTCATTTCAAAATCCTCCAACTGATAATTTCATAATTTCTACTTGATTTGCTTCTTTACCATTTATTGTACCCGCTAATCGCCCATTACACATGATCATAATTTCATCACAGATACCAAGTAACTCGGGTAATTCAGAGGAAAACAGTAACACTGCTTTTCCAATTTTTGTCAAATTATTTATAATTTCATAAATTTCACTTTTAGCACCAATATCAATACCTCTTGTTGGTTCATCCAATAAAAATACATCCGCCTCGGTAGCAAGCCATTTCCCAATAATTGCTTTCTGTTGATTACCACCACTAAGAAGTCTAATCTGTTGCTCTGAACTTGGTGTTTTGATATTGATATCTTTTATGTACTTTTTAGCAAGCTGTTGATCACTCCTTTTGCTAATGATAGACCATTTTGATATTCTCTTACTGATAACTAAGGAAATGTTTTCTCTCACAGTCATCTTACCTACAATCCCTTGGGTTCTTCTTTCTTCTGGAAGTAATGCAATACCATTGCTAATAGCATCTTTAGGGTTTTTCAATTCAATCTTTCTTCCCTTTAACGTAATTTCACCAGAAGTTATTGGGTTATCACCAAATAGCGCTCTTGCTAGCTCAGTTTTTCCAGCACCAGCCAATCCTGATACACCAATCACTTGACCACGTTTAAGTTCAAAGCTGACATCTTTAATCAGTTCATGTGCACATAGATTTTCTACTTTTAATACCGTCTCACTAATGCTATGATGTCTTTTAGGAAATGTATCTTCTATATCTCTTCCTACCATAGATCTAATAATCTCCTCTTCGCAGGTATCTTTTACGATTAGCTCCCCAGCATTTTTTCCATCTCTAAATACTGTAATGCGATCACCAATCTTAAAGATATCTTCAAATCTATGGGATACATAGAGAAAGGTTACACCTTCTTCTTTTAAATGCTTAATCATTTTAAATAACTCATGCGTTTCTTTATTTGTTAAAGAAGCTGTTGGTTCGTCCATTACGATGATTTTTGAATGTTGGGATAACGCCTTTGCAATAAGCATCATCTGTTTCTGACAAACAGATAAATCTTTAACAATGCTATTATACGATATATCTATATCTAATTTTGACAAAATATCTTTAACACGCTGGATATTTTCTTTCTTATCCACAATGCCAGCATGGGATGATTCAAACCCTAGTGTCATATTTTCTTCTACTGTTAACGCATTGACAACACTTAGTTCTTGGAATATAAAGCTAATACCATTCGCATACGCATCATGAGGCTTATTGATATGAACTTGTCTCTCATCTATTAGTATCTTTCCTTCATCCATCTCAATTAACCCTGCTAGTATATTAATGATGGTCGATTTACCTGCACCGTTTTCTCCCATTAAGCAATGTACTTCTCCGGCCTTCACTTTTAATGATACATCCTGAAGTGCTTTTACACCTGGGAAAAACTTACTAATACCATCCATTTCCAAAACATATTTACTCACAATCTCACTCCTTTGCTACATTTTCAAATTTGTTATCTCACTATTACAATACACGACTCTTCCTTTTATTAAAATACACATATCTGTGTATTAAGCATATACATTTTTGCTATATATTTTTTAACAACCATGCTGCAGCCCCTATAATTGAACTCTTTGAAAGCCGTTCAGATATTTCTATTGGAATATTTTTATTCTCCATTTTTTGGAGCATGTCATTTTTGAATAATGGATAGGCCTTTGAAATGCCTCCACCGAAAACAATGACTTTAGGGTTAAAAGGAATAACATACTGATTGATGACTTCACCAAGATCAGTTCCATAATCTTCAAAAATTTTCTTACAGCGTTCGTCACCTGCTAGGGCTTTTGCCCCTATCGATTCAACAGACATTTTTTCTTCAAGTTCATAAACCTGTGCGCTTGATATAATAGCCCTAATTGAAATATAGTCATCTACAATGCTTTGCCTAAAAGGTTTATCAAAAATCATGTATACTTCTTGATCATCACCATCCATAATAAAATTTCCATCATCGTTAATTAACGATGATCCACACCCCGTCCCTAATGTGATGTAGGCACTTTTCTGATGATTCCCTTTCCCTTTATAAAATTCCCCTAAGGCAAAAGCACTTGCATCGTTAATAAAGGCCGACTTCATTCGGATTATTGGTGGAACACTGACCATCCTATGGTTTATTTCACTTATAAAATTGACATTAAAAATTGCATCATATTTTCCTATACCCTGCATAAGACTTATACCTTCTTGGTAATTAAAAGGACCTGGAAAGCCATAACCAATGCCTAGGCATTCACCTCCTATTTCAATAATCTTACCGTACAGATTCATAATAATTGATGCAAAGTTATCAAATATACTGTCTGAGGATGCATTCGACCTGGCTGGAAATTCATGTATTTGATCTTCATAAATATACAAGGAATCGGTTACAATCCCAGCCTTAATACTAGAGCCCCCAACATCAATAGCAATGATATAATTATTCATAATTGGCTCTCCTTTATATTCTGACGTATGCTTTTATCGTTGCAATCTGCTGACCTTCACTCAGACCATAGGGTGCAATAGAGTAGAGACCAATATTGGCAGGAATAATAAATGTTTCTGCGTAATGTACAACGAATGGTTCAAACCTATTGGATGGACTTTTTACAATAGCCTCTTCACCTTGGATTAAGTTCAGGACATTAACGCTACCATTTGTATCATGCTCAACTTGCTTTTCAAACCAATGCCGTCTTGTTTCAATAAATTCAAGTTCATGAAGACCCGTTCTTTCTTCAATCCAACCTGCTCCTTGAGAAATTACTTCAACATGATTGATCAAGTTTTTTTCTACCCACGCTGTGTCCCTATCCCACTGAATGACATTCTTGCCATGAGCGATATTAATTGGACGCGGTAGCCCATCCGTGCCGAGCCTACCCCAATCCCATAATTTAAAGGTAAAAATATATGGGGTTGAACTGATTTCTAAAACCATAGCGTTTTTGCCAGAACAATGAACTGTTCCTGCCGGAATTAAAATATGATCATGTTTTTTTACACTAAATTTATTAACAAAATGATCTGCATCAAATGCACCATCACCCTTTTGCGCTACTTCTAGGCTATTGATCATTAATTCTGGTTGAATATTTTCTTTGACACCTAAATATACATGGGCATCTTCCTTAGCATCTAAAAAATAATAACTCTCATCTTGAGTATAATGCATCCCAAATTCTTGTTGGATGTATTCGGTTAATGGATGCACTTGAAGACTTAAATTGCCTCCTTCCATGGTATCTAGAAAATCAAATCTAATTGGAAACTCCGTGCCAAATCTAGCATACACTTTTTCACCTAGTAGCTCTTTTGGGTATTCAAATACCAAATTAATAGAGGGTATTTCAAATATTTCATTCCCAAACTTAAGATTGAGACTGTTTTCTTCTGGCACACAATCAAAGCACCAAGCAAAATTTTCTTTTGACTGATCCAAATCACAAACCTCTTTCATCCACTGCCCACCCCATGGTCCTGGATCGAAAAACGGCACCACTCTAAAAGGTTGATGGATTGCAATTTGAAGTCCATCCATTAATCCTTTTAGAGGTATCATTTTAGGTGACTTTTCAATTACAGTATCTAAAATATAATCTGATAAATGAATGATTGCTTGCTTATGGCGATCTAATACCCTCCAATCAAGAAAAAAGGCGCGTTTATATTTTCTATGAAAGTCAAGTTCAAAATCCTTTGAACCGATATTTGTTACTTGATTCATTCGCATTCTATTTTGTATTTCCCATCTTGGCATATCCCCATATATGAGCAAATCATATTTTCCCACAAAAGAGGCACCCATACCAAAAATAATAACGATATCATTTTTGATAGCATATACTTCATCTTCTATTTGTTTAAGTACTTTCTTGTCAAAAAACTCAATCAACTTATGCGTAGATAACACACCAAAAATTCTATCTTCAGTAATGTTACCTTTAAAGTAATCATCTATGTCCTCACTTTTTTTTAATGCTCTGCTCATATCAATAATACTCACAGAATTTTCTGTATACTGATTCAGCCGAATCAAAAGATTGTTTACGAGGGGTTCTAAATTGACACCCTGGTATGCGTCAATAGCGATAATAAATTTAACTTGATCTTTACGTTTAATTTCTTGATAAATTTTCAAACAGATCTCTTCATAGCCACAAAAAATACGATCATTATTCCCATCAACCTGAATGTACGGTTTCTTATCATAGTTTGGTTTTCTTAACATAAATTTACCTTCTTTCAAAAAATAATTTACAATTATATATCTCTTGTAAGTATACGGAATAACTCAAACAAAGAAAATGCACATATTTGTGTAGTTTAGATATCCTATTTTGCTTAGGTTGAATTCAAAGATTTCCTATGCTATACTAAATACGTACATTCTTTCAAAAATATCTCACGATTGGATAAACAAATGATTAAATTTTCCTTTAATACAAAACTTCTCGTTGGTCTAACCTTGATTATATTTGTCATATTTTTGACTTTATTTCTTATTTTTTACAAATATTATTCAGATACATCCTTAGAGAATGAGTATTCAAAATTAAGTCATTCTACCGAAAGTGTCTCATCACATATCGATGAATTATTTAATCAAATGTCCATGGCTGGGTTATATATCTCTAAGAATGATTTCGTTAATGAACTTCTTGTAAATATCCTCAAAGAAGACATCTCCTCCTATGACATGATTAAAAACTCTGGCCAAATTAGAGACCAACTCAAAATACTCACCTATAGCTTTCCTAACGCTACAAATGTTGTACTCTTTAACGCAAACCGTAATTTTTATTTCCATTCTGGACTCACTGATCATGACGAAGAAGTTTCAAGACGTATGAATGATCTTGACTGGTACAATAGTTTAATACCGGAAAAAAATAATTTAAGAATTCTACCTCCTCATCAAGATTTTTGGGTACAAATTAAAAGGCCAGTCATTTCTATCATTCGAATAATCGAGTCCAGTTCAGACTTTGATTTTGGCTTGCTTGAATTTGACATTCCCTATTGGAATTTAGAAAACATTTGTACAAGCAATGCCAGTACCGATACACAAGTATTAATATATAATGAGGATCAGGACTTGATTTATCCATATAAGGAGACTCGTGACTACCAAAAAGTAGTTCAGAAAATAGATCCCGAAAAACTCTACCAAAATTTCAGCAGTGAAACAGGCTCAATTTTAGTAAACAATAGTCGTTATATATATAGCAAGCATCATTCAGATTTAACAAATTGGACAACAGTTTTAATCAACTATCCTAGTGCCTTGATTCAATCGCAAAGATTTTTTCGTATCTTCTTTTTTACATTTAGCATCTTAATATTGATATTGGTAATTTGTGCTTTTTCATTACTCATCAATCGCCTCACTCGACCACTCAATAATCTGATGGCCCATATAAAAGAAGTTCGTTTAGATCAAATGCACCTTAATCTACCATATGATGGTAATGATGACATCCAATTACTTAATGATTCTTTTAATATTATGTTCAATAATATTAAAGACTCTATCAATGAGCTTTATGAAGGTAAACTCAGAGAGGTTAATGCGCATTTACTTGCATTACAAGCTCAAATAAATCCTCATTTTATATTCAATACATTAAACGTCATTAGCGCTTCTGCTGAAAAAAATGACAACCCTGAAACAGCCATAATTTGCAACCAACTATCCCATATGCTCAGGTATGTGTCCAATTCGAATTTAACATTTGTATCTATATCTGATGAAATTGAGCATGTCATTAATTATCTAGATTTAATGAAAACGCATTATACAGATTTTAATCAGCCTGACTTAGTTCACCTAACATACCATATCCAAATACCTACTGAATTAAGTTCCATAAAAGTACCAAAAATGATTCTTCAGCCTCTCATCGAAAATTCTATTAATCATGGTTTTAAAGACACCATGCCACCTTGGCACGTGAGCATCACTGGATGCTATATTTCCGAAAATAACTGGGCAATAACTATTATGGATAACGGTTCTGGTTTCAATAATGAAATTATAGAAGTTCTTCATTACAAAATTAATAATTATCAGGAAAATCTAAAAAAAGGTCATTTTAGACAAAACACCGAAATTGGCGGTATGGGCATTATGACAACCTATATGCGACTTAAGATTCATTATAAATCGGCTTTTAGCTTTGAATTTAAAAATAACGATTCTAAGGGTGCGTACATTAAACTACAAATCAAGGATTTAGAGGATGATCAAGAATATGATTAAAGTATTAATTGTTGAAGATAAAGCTCCTATACTATGGAGTATCAAGAAAAAAGTTCAAAATTTCAGCCCTGATTTCATCATTACAGGTGAAGCATTTAATGGTATTGAAGCACTTGAATCTATCAAAAAAAATCAACCCGATATCATTATCACTGATATTCTAATGCCTGTTATGGATGGGCTTAAACTCATTGCAGAAATCAATAATATGAATATACAAGTGAAGTTTATTATTATTAGTGGCCATGATGAATTTGAGTTTGCACGCCAGGCAATGAAACTTGGTGTTGATGAGTATTTACTCAAACCCATTACACAAGAAGCGCTCAATAAGATACTTGATAAGTTATCAATAGATATTGCACGTCAAAAAAGCAACACCAAGCAAAAACTAATCTCTGAATTTTTAAGTAAAGAGGTGAACCTTAAAGAATTCGAGCACAATTTTGACGATTATGAATCCTACTATGTCGTACTTATTTGCAGTGGCTCCTACTCCCATTACTCATTGAATTATTCTCATCCCCACAATTTTTCAATTTCAGAAGAAGAGCTGCAATTTTTAGTAAGCGAGTTAATTCCCCACAATGTATTTTTTTGGCCAATATCAACCTCTAAATTAAATGAAATGCTCGGTATTTTTTGTGTCCCAAAAAATACTGAATTTCCACAAAAAGAGGTAGCAGTGTTGCTTTTTAATGAACTTGAAAAACAGGCATTTCCTATTACAATCATATTATCTGAGTCCATCAGAAAACTTGAGGATTTGTCCAAGTCCATTTGGTCATTAAGCGACTCCTTAAGAAAGAAGATAGTATTTGGTCATTCTAGTATTATTATGGATGATCAAATGCCCTCTACTTTATATAAAAAAGATGCGGTTGATATTGAACGTAATTTGATCCTTGCGTTTAAGGCTAAAGACCGTCAAGCTTTTATGAATGAGCTCTCTCTTTTCATTAACACTTCTTGCAATTTAAGGTATACCCAATTAAAACTTGAACGACAGCTTAAAAAATACTTAAGTCTTCTAATTGATTTATCAATGGATTTGCAAACCGATGACTATCAATATGATATCGTGGAAATTGTTATGTTTAATAATAATTATCCTACTTTGCATGAAAATTTAACTACCTATTTTGGTTTGTTTTTTCAACAACAAATCCAACAATATAGTGTGAAACCGATACACGAGGTAATTGAACTAGCTGCCACCTATATTGAAGAACATTTCTCAGAGCAAATCACAATTATTGATATCGCTGAAATGTTCAACCTAGAACCCTGCTATCTAAGTAAGTCTTTTAAGCAACTCAAGCAAATCTCACCTATGAACTACTTAACTCAAAAGCGTATTAACGTTGCAAAAGAGTATATGGCAAAACACCCTTCAATGAAATTAAAAGAAATTGCTGAAATCGTTGGATACTCTAACCAATACTACTTCAGCCGGATTTTTAAATCTGTAACGGATCAATCTCCATCTGTGTTCAAAGATAATTTGACAGATCTTTAAAATTCCCTATCAAGATAAAACTTAAACCTGTTTTCTTATTTATAATTCACTGATATTTTAAATAATACCTTCTATATATTTGTTCTTAATGAACTGTTTATCAAAGACCCGATTATATATTTTAGTACAAAAAGCTGTAAACAACAGATATTTACCTGTTTTTACAGCTTTTTGCGAATAATATTCATTTTGCCATCTCCTCTAAATTTATGAGACAGCCTCCAAAAATCCTCTATTCATTATAGCAGCATAAAGAAAACCACCCTATCTCTAGATTAAATCTGTTACCCCATTTACATTTGCATGCTCATTTTCATCCATTGGTATGATAATACATCTCCTTCCGTCAATGGTTTGTGATTTAATCTGTGATATTTTCTCTGGTTTCACCCGAAGAAATACGTCATAATTTGATTTAGTACCTGCCGAATTAGACTCAATATCAATCGGAGTTTCTTCAATATCTTTTGCTTCGAATGTGTTCGTACTCATCGTCTTTTCTAGCTTCTCTTCCAATCGTTCCACCTGTTCTGCTAAGGTCTTTTCCACTTTTCTTTTTTTGTTTTCATCCAATATTTTTTTATCAATGAGATGATCGATTACTGGCAAATCATCTCCAAAATTCTCAACAAAGTCAAGATCAATTTTCTTAGTAATTTCTTCAGACAAACCACTTCCCATCAGAATCTCCCGAACCGCTTCTTTCGTCAATTTGGCTGATTCTTCGGACGAATCCGTACAGGCAATCTGTTCCTCAGCTAATTGAATTAAGCTTTCTTGGATATCACCAAAGACCATACTGCTTTTTTCAGTATCATTTACAGCTTTATTAATAATGGTTTGGAAGATGTTCTTTTGTTTAGAAGCAGTAGGTTTTACTTGGCAACCTAATACCAACTCCATCAATTCATTATGAGGTTCTGTTGTATTCTTCGTATAAAACATAACCGAATGGATATCCGTGCTGCGATCAGTAAATGCCGGAAATATAAAGGCTGTTTCAGGAGCGCCTACAACCCAATCCCTGGTACGTGCACCTATTCTGTTTTCATCCTCCAAATATCCAAGCCCTGGTTTTGTAAGAGCCACAGGACATATGGCAACTATTAAATACTCATAGACCTCTTCTGATTCATCCAACTTTTGGTTATCGCTTGTTTTTGTCATGACATCATAAGCATCATGAAATGCTACGATTAGATAGTTCCCCGCATATTCATAGCTATCAATGATGAGCTGATAAAATGCATCTAGAAGCCCTGCATCTTTTAATTTACTTTCTTTAATTCCCAATAAAAAACGCTGTTTTCCGCCTTCTTTTTCTTCATCAGGCAGAAATGGCAGTTCAAGCAAATTGTTACCAATGGTTCCTGATAATGTTTTTTTAGCAATATCTAAATACTTGTAAAATTCTACATCTTCCAAACTTAGAAATGTTTTATTAAAATTGACTAGAATTTCTTTATTTGCATTGACATAGCATCCACTCATTTTAGTGAATGTACCTTCATTCTTGGTTAATCGTCTTCTTAACTCAAGTACATCTTTTTTGTTCATACCCACCTTACCTCCAATTATGCATGATTGTCTAGTTTTCTATTATATAGCAAATCAGAGATAAAGCAAAGAAGTAATCATCCATTGCCCTGGATTACTTTTCGCGAAACTTTGAGCCATTGCATAGAAAAGAGAATGCCCGTTAACGGCATTCCCTCATCATTTCCCAATTTTAAGTTCACTTCATCTATTCCATTCCTGCTTTTAGTGCCTCGTTCATGGAAACTGTGTTCACCTTCTTTGCACATAGTAACTTGCTAAACTGATAAGTTAGCATGATGGCCGCAAAGCAGACAACTACATAAAACGGACTAATTATGACAGGTAGTACTAAATTAATCATAGCGCCAAGATAGCCATACATTGCACCCATTGACGCCGCCATAACAGGAATGCTGATCATAAATCCGGCTAATACGACAAATGTTGAACTATTGAGTACCAAAACTCGGATCTCGCGACGTCTGTAGCCAAATATCTTAAAAAGTGAGATGGTGTTTTTATTTTCTTCGATAATCAAAGAGGTTACAAGATAGATGATAATCATACCCACAACACAGGCGATAAGGGTCATTGCTACCACCATGGAAACCATAGGTCCCATCATTTCATCCATGGCGTTTGCAGTCTCGCTCAGTGACTTTGTTCCCGAAAGCAGTTCTTCAGGAATATCAAGCTTTTTAGTACTCCATAGCCCTATGTAGCTGTTCTCTGGAAGCCCAAGCTGTGCATTAAATTCTGCTATCGGTATAAATATAAACTGACCTGCGTAGGAGTCAGCAACAGCGTCAATATGAAAGGTGTAAAGCTTCCCGTCCTGCTTGTTTATAAAACTGACACTATCGCCTAAGTTGATACCTAATCGGTCCGCCAAAGGCTTTGTTATGTTTGTCTGGTCATTAGAAAGTGGGCGGCCCGCGCTGTCATTCAGTGTCAAAATCGTTGATTCTGGTTCTACACCGGTGACATAAAACTCAATTCCCTCGTTATTTTCAGAATAAAACCTTCCGGCTGAGAAAACTTCCGCACCGTCTGGCGCTTTACCAATTTGTTGGTCCTGAAAGGCATATTCATATTCAAACCTGAATGTGTCCGTGGTGCTGTTTTTGAATACATAATCCATAGAATTCATAATCGTGAAGCCTAAGAGCATGAGCACTGACGCACTGGTAACCCCCAAAAGCAGAAACAAAAGTCGTGAAACGCTTCTGAGCTGTTCTCGCAGCTTAAATTTAGTGCTGAACTTAAACCTATCGAGTTTAAACGCACGTTCTAAGGCGTTAACCTTGGTTTTTTGCTGATCGCCCTTCATAAGCTCTGCCGGAGAGCGGTTCAATTCCGAACGTATAACGAGATAACTGCTAAGGCCCAAAAATAGTACAGGCATCAGTATTGCGATTAAGACATTTATAAAGTTAAGTTCAATATCAATGACAGGAACATTATAGTATGAAATCATAGCCATAACCGACGGTTCGATAGACGGTAGCGCCAACGCGCTTCCTATCACTCCTCCCGCAATAGCGAGCAACAAAGGAATGGCCATATAGTGGCGCATTAACTCACGCCTCCTATAGCCTTGCGCGAATAGTGTCCCAATAATCACTGATTCATGACGAATCATACGCCATATCACGATACCGATAATTAGGCAGCACAGCAGAAACATTGCCACTGGTATCGGTACACTCATTGTTTTCATGCCAGTTATGGACGCCCAAGCCGTTCTTGCCCGTTTGTTATTCATTATATCAATCCAGTCAGACTCGGTAATACCTGTTTCATGTAAACGTTCTCTAAATTGACTTGCCTGCTTATTAAGACTCTTAGTTCTGTCATTAAACCTGACGGAATAAATGGTGGAAATATTGTCTATATCCTCAAATTCCTCGGGGTTAATCACGGCCACACCGAAATTATTTGGCGATACCAAAATATCATATACGTTTTTTAACGGATAGATATAGTGAGGCAAGGATACAAAGCCGACAACCTTAAAGCTTTTATTTGCAGCGCGGATACTGCTTCCTACAGAATAGCCGTTTGCTTTGGCAAAGGCAGGATCAAGCAGTATTTCTCCTGGTCCTGAAAGCGCCCGCCCCTCTATAACAGCCGGAATATTCAGCTTTTCTGTTTTACTAAGTAGCCGCAGTGTAAGAGAGTCAGAAAGGGTGGCATCGAAGCTTATGGACTGTTCGATGATCGCGTTAAACTCATTCTCTAATTCCGCGCTATCTCTAATGACCTTATCAGCTCTAAAGGAAAAATCTTCCTGCATATGCTCCAATGTAAATGTAGTGACCAGGGTATTAAGGTTCTGAGAAATCCCCGTTGCCACAATAAACGTATAACTTCCGAGGATAATCAGTATAAGAACACCTAGGTATCGCAGTACGTTTTCTTTCAATATTCGAAAAATTCTCTTATTCAACTTCATTACCACTCAATCCTTTCCGCTGGAACAGTCGTATGATTAACCACCTCTTCAACGATTTCCCCGCTTCGCATCCTAAATACCCTGTTTGCCATAGCAGCAATCGCAGCATTGTGGGTTATCATCAAAATGGTTGTTCCGTATTTTTGGTTTACCTTATGTAAGAGCTTCAAGATACTGCGGGACGTCTGATAATCCAGTGCACCAGTTGGTTCATCGCAAAGCAGTAACTTTGGATTCTTAACAATCGCTCTGGCGATGGAAACCCGTTGTTGTTCACCACCGCTCAGCTCCCTTGGGAAGCGATTCTTTTTATCCTGCATTTCTACCGCCGCTAAAACTTCGTCAGTATTTAGTGGCAATTTACTGATATTGGCAACGACTTCAATATTTTCCCCTACTGTAAGGTTAGGGACTAAGTTGTAGAACTGGAAGACGAAACCGATATCTCCACGTCTATATTCAGTCAACCCGTCGTCATTTAAATTGTTTAGCTCAACCCCGTCAACGATGACCTTACCGCTGTCACCACGGTCAATACCCCCAATTATATTCATTAGTGTAGATTTTCCTGAACCAGATGGTCCAAGAATGACACCGATTTCCCTCTTATTAAGTTTAAGCCCTATCCCCTTTAATACTTCATTTCTAATCTCGCCTGATGTGTAACTTTTTTTTAAATTTGAAACATCAATAAACATATTATTGTTCCTCCTTTTTGTAGAAACACCGTTTCATAATATCAAAATACTCATCCCATTCTCTAAGCACTTCCATGCTAATATCTTCAAATGAATATATTTTTTTTCTTTGTTCCTCTGCAAAACTTAGTAGTGTCCAATTAATTATATTCATTATTTTTTGTAGATCAAAATCGTCACGGAATTTTGTCAAATTTAGATTTTTGAATCCTCTATCAAAACCGCTTTCAATGGTATGCTTGCGAATTTTTTCAATTTCAGATTTCACTTGGGTGGCATCCTCATTGGCAACAGACTTAAGAAAATCAAATGCCTGTGGAAATTTTTTCATGATATTAAATTTAATGAATCCCACTTCTCTAATTCTGTTAAAAAAATCCGTCTCATTAAAATCAATCTCATCGTAGATTTTGTCAATAATTTTAACTACATAGTCAAGCAAGTATAAATACAATTCCTTTTTACTGTTAAAATATTTAAATAAAGATCCTTTGGCTATTTCTGCTTCCTTGATCATTTCATTTGTAGAAGCTTTTTCATAACCATTTCGTGTAAACTCTTTAAGCGCTGCATTAATAATTCGTTCTTGTTTCTCCTGTTCTAAACTAAAAAACTTCGGATAAATTCTAATCACCTCTTTTTATATTGATGCAAATAATCAAATGACCACCATGGTCACTTTCATTGTACAGCAAAGTGACCATAGTGGTCAAGTAGTATTTAAACCTATTAGTACATGAAATTTTAGCTTTTAGTTTTATTGGTTGGTTCAACCTGGCATTTTTTAGAATTGCTAAAATTCCTTTCGTTTCCCAAAGATAATCTGCAGTGTATTTTCCGTCCACTTTTAAATCCATTGTTTTTTCAAATAGGATAGCCGCAAGAATTCTTTCTTTGGTAAAATTCGGGCTTTTCATAATCCTTGATCGCATTTCATGAACCAATTGAAACATCTCATCTTCATTCGTATAAGCTTCTTGTTCAATCCCATAAATTGTCACAGTCTTCTTTACTCGTTATCAACACTATTCCTAATTGTGAAATCCATGTTCATATATATATTTCTAACTATATCACCAATCACTCCATTGATCTCATCTATTGGATGAATCATACCAAAGTCAATTACATCAGATTTATGAAAATCCGAAAGAACATTTTGAGGCAATTTTGCATAAATACATACAAACGTACCCTTTCCTACCACGCCCTTAAGTAAGCCCTTTTCTTCACAAATTTTATATGCTTTAGTTACTGTACTATGATTGATGTTAAGATAATTTGCCAGTATACGTTGTGGAGGCATTCTAAAACCACCTTCTATACTTCCACTTAAAATATCTCTTTCTATGCATTTTGCCAAGGCTATATTCAAAGACTCTCTCGACGATTTCAAGCTCGGTATCCAAGATATAAAGTTGCCATATTGATCAATCATCATACAACCTCCATTTTGTACGCCATACATCTCTATGATTGTATGCCCATGTTTATAATGCTATAGTATAGAAAAAAGGAGGTTTTGTCTATGAAAAACAATAATTACGTCAGTCCAATTCTGGAGAATATAAGATCCACTTCATATAAAACAGATTTCATGTAGATGAAATGCCTGTATTTCCAAAATCCGAAGCACTTCAAGCACTTTCGATTTTCGATGAGGATCTTAATCACAACCCCACATCCACTGATGAGATACTCCGTCTTCTTTCCGACGTCGGTTCCAAAGCCACTGTGGCACAAACCGGAGGCCGATACTTTGGTTTTGTCAATGGTGGCATTTTACCTTCGTCGCTTTGTACCAAATGGTTGACTGATGCCTGGGATCAGAATGCAGCTTTATATGTTATTTCGCCTATTGCTTCAAAAATTGAGGAAATATGTGAAAGATGGCTTCGGAAATTGTTGAAATTTCCTGAGGAGACTGTGGCAGGTTTTATCAGCGGAAGTTCAACGGCCTCAATGTGCGGACTTTTGGCTGGAAGAAACTATCTTTTATCCAATTTGGGCTATGATGTAACCAAAAGTGGGCTTTTCAACGCACCTGAAATCAAAGTCATCATTGGTGAAGGTGCACATTCAACAATCTATAAAGCATTGTCAATTTTGGGACTAGGAAATGAGAGATTGATTAAAGTGCCTGCTGACGACCAAGGCCGTATACGAATTGATTTGATTCCTGAATTAGACAATCAGACTCTGCTTATTCTTCAGGCTGGCAACGTAAATACCGGAGCTTTTGATGCTTTTGAAGGCATTTGTACAAAGGCAAATAAAGCCAGGGCTTGGGTTCACGTGGATGGCGCATTTGGTTTATGGGCTGCTGCTTGCCCTTCGATGGATCATTTAACCAAAGGGCTTTCCCTTGCAGATTCATGGTCTCTTGATGCTCATAAAACACTAAATTCACCTTACGACAATGGAATTATTTTGTGCAGACATAAAGAAATCCTAGTTAACGCTATGCATATGACAGGATCCTATGTAATCTATAATGAAAATAGAGATGGGATGCTTTACACACCCGAAATGTCGAAGAGAGCAAGGGCAATTGAAATTTGGGCAACATTGAAAGGACTTGGGAGCATTGGTGTTTCAGAGCTTGTTCAGGAACTACATTCAAAAGCAGTCTATTTCGCTGATCAGCTTCATGAAGCAGGTTTTGAAATATTGAACGAAGTTGTTTTTAATCAAGTTCTAGTTCGTTATCATAGCGATGAGAAAACTGAGGAACTGATAAAAAGAATACAAATATCCGGCATATGCTGGGTTGGTGGTGCAAAATGGAGCGAAAAATCTGTAATGCGGATTAGTGTATGTTCTTATAAAACTACTTATACTGATATCGATAAATCCATTGATAATATGGTTCTACTTGGAAAAAGCCTTGGACTTAACGAATAATATAATATCATCTAAAATTCAGTACAATGAAACAGCCTAAAACTTATCATATCAATATAAGTTTTAGGCTGTTTCATTTTCTAATTAGTCAAACGTGAACAGCTTCATCTACAACAATACAATCATACGTGTCATTGGTGGCACATCGGTATCTGAATAGAGTATTCGTTGAACCATTCCTTGAACTATAAAAATATGTAATTTAGTCGTCAGTTCTGGCTTCTTCTCACCTAAAACTTTTACATCATATATAGAATCAAAGGTTTGTAGTTCTTCAATAGAACTGTCCTTAAAACAATCCTCTGCTTGCTCCCCTAACGATGATCTAGCAACTAAAAAGAAAACTCTTCTGAATTGATCACTTTTAATTAATCGATAAACCAGACCTATGGTTGTTCTTGTTTATTGATATACAATTACCAATCTTTTCCACCCTCCGTATACCAGTAAAGTCCATTTTCGCCTATATAATCTTCAACATCATTATTCACTACATAACCTTTTTCCTTTAGGTATAAGTAGATTTCAGCAGTAGCATATGTGTATGCTGGATTACGGATAATCCTTGATACAGTTCCGGTGCTCCAGTAGTTCCCCTACAAGTCTTGTATTCTCATCCTCATATTTTTCAGCTATCAATCTGCCACCTAACTGGAACCCATTGCTAAAACAAATATCCATTTCATAAGACTGGATATGTAATTTAATTTCAAGTAATTGTCTTAATAATATTTTCTGCTCATTATTTAATTTTCCTGCAATTGCTTATGTAGATTAAAGAACTTCCCGTTCAAGTCGTCATACTCTATGCTTTTAGATCGAGTATTTTCTTCACTTGGATATATGCCATCTTGATAAAATTTTTCTATAAAATCCATTTAACCACCCCCATATTATGGTCTCCATCATAATTCCATGGAACTAGTAAAGCAAGGCCTGATTTATTACAGCTTGTCACCCTCAAAACGGCTTCATACGTAAACTTTTAAAAACATATCTTTTCTTTTCAGTTATTATTCACTATAATATATAGAATTACATTATTTAGAATTTCAAGGAGATAGAAAGGAGAACTATATGGATTATGAAAGAAAACACGAAGCGAAAGTGCTAGGACATGCTATTGGTGAAGCTATTGGAGAAGAAGTAAAGAAGGTTTATAGCAACAATAGATCAAATGATTTTGCTAAGGAATATAGAGAAAAAGATGAGTTTAGATACAAGAGCCTTTTATATTTTGTAAATATATCAGTAATTATTTCTTATATAGCCGGAGCATTAGCAATACAATTACCATTTATTGATAAGTTCGGAATAATGCTATATGATTTTAAATTGTATTTATTGATAGGTGCAATGATTTTTGTTATAGTTCAAATTGCTGTTTTTACTTCTTCAATTTATGAACAATTTGCAGCTGTAATTGCGGTTGCAATTGAAGATGTCATTATGAAAAAATTTAACAATTATGAAATGCAAGGATTACAGTGGATAGCAAGAACAATCATATTTATTCCAGTAGCAGAATTGCTCATGTATTTTGGCAGGAAGTGGGTGACCAATTCAGTAAATGAAAAATATTGGGGAATACTTTTTGCAATTCTCTTATTCATTAAAATCTACGTTATCTTGAGTTTGACATTTCAAAACAAACGATATAGTTCAAGTATGAATACAACTAATTTTGTATTAATATTGGTAGCTTTAACCGTATCATTATACACAAGTAGGGCATCCTTTGAAGAATATTTATTAACAAATGCAAGACTTATCAATAATCAAAGCGAAAAATCAATTGAATTACTTTTAGTTGATGGTAGAACAATTTATTATAAAGAGAACAATATATATAAATGCGGAATTTTAGAAACAGATACTGTAATTGAATATAAAAGTATTAAGAATTAACCCTTTTGATCACGTATTTAAAATAAAAATACCCCGATAATTTGAAAACACTGGGGTTACTAATTTCTATATTGTACACATAGCAAGTATTATCCTGTAAGCTTTATGCAGCATGGTTTCTTTTTGTTACATTGCTTTCTAAAAATGGATGTATAGTTTCAAATTGATAATGCAAAATCGAAATTTTTATTAGTTTCATTGTTATTGATGAACTTTTCAAAATCCGATAACAAATCAGGCATATCAAGTATATTTGGTGGAACATAAAGTGCGTTAGATGGTTTAGTTCCACCAATCCAATTTTGGCTTCTTCTAAATTCTCCAGGGGTCTTATGCGTCCCCCTTACCCCTTGTAATAACTTTTCATGAATTTCACAAATTAGTCGATTACATAGTGGGAAATCGTCTTCCACTATTCTGCCAATCCCATAATTCAATGCATTGATGTAATTATGAACTTCTTCGTAATCGTCTCTTTTCTCAGGTGATATATCTTCGATTTGAAGTAAATCTTCTTCAATACTAGTTTTCGTACCCTCTATTTTACTTGATTTATTTGCCTCTGTCTTAATATGCATTTTGATATAAACATCAATATTGGGAATGAGGTCTGAAAATGAATTTAATCCGCCCAGCTCTATGCTTGCTTCTTCTAATAATATGTTAATTCCGGTATCTTCCCATTCCCACACATTATTAATATATACTGGCATAAAGGTCTTATAATCATCTTGCTTAATATAAATACCTGATTTAAATTTTTCCACTTTCATGTAAATTCTGCTCCTTCTATTCAAATTGTAATGCTCTTTTTCATCTTCAATATAAATTTAATTTCATAATATACCACTTATATTATAATCTTTTTGCGTTTAAATGTAAAATTGATAATTGTTAATGACCGCGTTTCTTTACTGTAGGAAAAAGATGGATAGAATGATCCCTCTAAGATATTATCAGATTACTATGTTCTATTTTATCATAGTTTTAAGAACTTGTGGTTGATATTTCACCAAATCTACCGTTTG
This sequence comes from Firmicutes bacterium HGW-Firmicutes-7, assembly GCA_002841375.1. GTDB lineage: Bacteria > Bacillota > Clostridia > Lachnospirales > Vallitaleaceae > HGW-1. The sequence goes on from PGZO01000006.1 coordinate 107,452, forward strand.
TCATTGACAACGAGCCTCGGGGAGCATGATTTTACCACATCAGGGCATCACATTGAAGAGAGCGTTGTGATGCCCTGCCTTAGGCTATCATGCTCCCTTACTCATTGTAAATGATTCGCTTCGCCAAACTCTATCCGCAAATACCTCTTAATGCTATTGTTACGTGGTATAGACCTGTTCTTTTTCCAATATCGGCTGGCTACACTTTGATGGTTCCATACGTCCGTGTATTGTTCTCTTTTTTTTCGTATCCTTTGATCCATTGCTTCTCTGATTTCTACAGAATCTAAAAGATGGTTGGTTGCTCTAGTTATGTATTGTTTCAAATGAAATGCGTCCAATACTAATGTGCATTTTTCGCCTAGTTCAACCCCTGTTTTTATCCACGCTGCCCCATCTCCCATAATGTAGATCTTTTTCAGTGCTTCATACTCATAAATAGCATCTATATATGTGCGTACTTCTTCCCACAGTGCTGCATTATCTGCATAAACACCTCCGAAGCAATGTTTGTTTATAAGTTTCTTTCTTTTTCTATTTGGACCTTCCTTTTCAATATCTTCAAAGATATAGATCAACTGTGGCATGATGGTATTGTATTTCATACCTTGGCTGTTTTTTTCTATATCTCTCTTTTTCTTGTGAAACTGCAACGATACATGATCTTCATCTGCATTTATGCAAAGTACCCTTTGTTGTTTCTTCTTTTCTACCTTGGGTATGATTGTCGGTATTTCTAGCTTGTGCACTTCTTTCATGATTGCCTGCTTGCTGACGATGTCTTCTGTATTTGTAGCATGCTCACCACTAATACGATAGCTGACATCTATTACCTGCTTTATTGCCTTAATTACCACGTCGTCACTTTTTCGCATTTTGGGTGTTATACCTACAGCCTTATCTGCTAAATACTCATATTCTCCGGTTTCTTTAGATTGAAAATAGGTTCTCTCATAAGTTACCTCGCCACAGGTGGTCAAAACCGTATTAATGTCTCCCGACCGCTCTATATAATACTTCTTCTTACGAACGCCATCCCTTTTATAAATGCTATCGATCTCTTCAATTGTCTCCTTAATTATTGCTCGTTGCGCTCTTGCAATGGCTTGTCCAATGCCATAACAAGATCACCTATGCCCGTCGAACTATCTTCCATAAAATTCTTGATAATTTTTTCTATTTTTCCTACACCGAACTCATTAAACTGTTGTATACTGTTATACATAAAGAAAGCACCTCTTTTGTTATTTTTTAGTCATCGGAAAACTAATAATAACATAAAAGGAGCTTTCTTTTTTAATTCTCTTTTTCCTACAGTAACTTTACGTTAGCATTGTTAATTTCTTATATCTGTTTTTTCTATGTAGTAAAATCTAATTCGTTGATTATAAATAGCACTATCTATACATTTTTTCTTTATACACTATTTATCAAGGAGCCCCTTATATATTTTGATACAAAAAAGCTGCAAATCAACATATATTTACCTGTTTTGCAGCTTTTTATGGATGTACGTGGGTCACCCAAATCCACTAAAATAATTATAACCATTAGTTTAACTATACTCCATTTTTAGACCTCAATATTCTTCCAAATCCTACCAATATCACAGTCGTTTGATTCCTTAATAATAGAAATCAATTTAAGAAAACCATCAGGTATTGTAACATCATTATTTTTTAATGACACATAGTACTTTTTTGATAATTTTGAAAGATTGTATGATGCTTCTAAAAATTCCTTGTTAACCCCATTCACTACTCGATTGAATATATTGAAACAATTTGTTAACTCGCTCGCAATCAATTCAGCAAATTCATCATTCATAAATAATTCTCTTTCTATTATTTGAGATAAATGAATTAGTATCTTTCGGCTGTGTGAAATGTCCATATACTTAATTGAAGAAATTAATTCGACAAAGTTTTTTTGAAAATCCAAAATACTACCAACGTATTTACTGTATACTAGCAAAATATCTAATGAGATAAATGCTTGTCTGATATCATCTGATGAAACAGACATAACTTGTGCTACAATACTTGAGAACACACTATTAATGTCAGCGTTGACAAGTTTATTAGCGACTAATAAACTTAAATTAGGAATATTTTCATCTTCAAATATCTGATTAATCTGCTTAACCATTAATAGAATCTCTTCATCATAAATATTTGAAATTATGGATTGAGTAACAACTACTGCAACAATATCGCATATGAATACGTAGCGTTTGAAAGCTTCCTTAATTGTTCCGAACAAATCAAATCCCATATTTAATAACTTTCGTTCATTTTGGATGTAATCAATAAAATATGACAATATCCCTTTAATCATTTTTTTATTCCAACTAATATTCAATTTCTCGTTATTTTGAAAACTAGACAGCGAATATATAACATACATATATGAATGAATTTTATAGTCAACATTTCCAAATCCATGAATAGTATTACCTTCAACACACTTTGGAAACCTTGGATTTAGTAAGTATCTTGAATAAAGTTCATCAAATGATATTTCATTCGGATAAGGCAAGTTCTCCCACGTTTGAAGATTGAAGATATTTGACTTTGGAAATCCATGAGAATCAATCTGACACCATATATTTCTTGCAATAGCCTCAGTATTTTCAACAATATTTGAATATTTCTCTAAAATTACTATCTTTGTTATCGCACTATCTCTAATCTCCACATCGTGACTCGATAATTCTAATATAATTTTATCAACCGCTTTTGATTCAGCATCAATCTTCTCTTGACATTCCACGTTATAAAAATATGTAGGGTATGGTACTCCACCTTTTGGACTTGACATAATATTGCTGAATTGTAGTTTTAAAATCTCACAATCTATTCTGCTAGAAATCTTAGACATTACCTTATTTAGATCATTTACTATTAGCCTATCATTTAAGCATATAAGTTTAAAAAACATATTAAGAAATTCATTAACTTTATTTGATTCAGCAACTAGCCCAACTCTAGATAAAACATCATATATACTTTTCTTACTTAATATTTTATAAATACTTTTATAATTATCATCTATTTTAAACAGTCTTTGTAACTCATAGATTTCATCAAATAACTTTCTTGCGCATTCCTTACCACTACCAACAATCAACTCACGTGTTAATAAACTGTCAATCGATTTCTCATCATTCGTTCTTACAATCAACGACCATTTCCAAAACGGATTTTTACTGGTATTAGAAAGATTTTTCGCAGCTATGCTAATAGTTTCCCAATGATCCGTGAAATTCAACGGTAAACACAAATAATCTTGAAATAAGATATACCTAAACGAATCGTTAATAGAATCTGTGACAACCTTTGGTGCAGTACCATATGTAACAGTTAAACTATTCATATTAAATCCTGGTTTTTCTGAGGTGCGTTTATCAATAGCCAATAATGCGTTATTAACAAGAGAGCCTCTTATATCGTTGAAAATTTTTTTTACATTATATTTGTTATTCATCAAATCATCATCAATAAAATCAACATCTCTGCTATTAGCTCTGATAGATAACTGACATAAATTCAAATAGCCAATTAATCCCGCCAGTACATCTTCTGAATATCTTCTCTGTGCTATTTCAGCCGAACATTTCTTAAGTAAGTATGAGGCCTTATCAATTTCTCCCAGCTGGCTGAACAAACATGCTTTTCGTATTATATTAATAAACGAACCCTCTGAGCTAATTTTCTCTAAATATTTTTCTACTAACATATAGTCAAAATTCGCAATTTGGTACTTACACATTTCAAAGTAAAATTCAATTTTTTGTTGTTCGTTTAATAAATCTATGTGGTACTCGATTGTTTCAATCTCATCACAGTACTTTTCTTCATTCCAATCTACCCTATACATTTCGGCCAGGTACATTTTCATATCAAACCATTGCGAAATACGTTCATCATCGGATTTGTATGAATCAACTGAATAAAACCCAAGTAGATTTATTAACTTAGTAGCTTTATGATCATATAGTGGAAGATACAATTTCCTAAGTATATTGACTATATTGCCAATCAAACTATATTTGAAGTAGCTATCTTCTGCTTCTAATATGGTATCAAAATGCGATGTTATATTATTCAAAAAATGCTTTGATTCGTTAAATGGTAGTACTGGATATCTTGAAATTTCAATCTTTATTTGCTTCAACTTTTCATTCATATCAATATAATAACTTTGTTCCAGTGTCTTTACATCATGTTTATGTAAATATGATACTGAGTCTAGAATGCTTTTATTCTTTTTACTATAGGACTCAATTGCGTTAAAAAAACCTAAAATACCATCAATATGTGGATTCAATGAATCATTCGAAACAAAATATGTCAAATCAATAACGACTATATTTTGACTCTCAAGAGTACTTTTTTCCGACATGCTCATACCATTAAACAATCCACACAGATAGATTGATGGGCAATTAACACCCATGTTATCCCTTAACCAGCCTAGCCAATTCAAAAAATTAGGATCATCACCGGAAAATCCAAGTAAACAGAGCTGTGTTTCAAGCATTGATTGTTGAACAGTATTAACTAGAGGTGCATATTTAGTTGGATATGTCCTATAATCTTCTTCACTAATAATGTATGGCTTGATTGCAGGAATACTACCGTGTAACTTAATAATCCTTGGATAAGTGCTTCCAGGCAAATCAACCTGATTCAGAATTATTTTATAATTTTTTTTCTTAGATATGGTTGCTATAGAGCGTTCAAGTAACGTATCATAATTTGTCGTAAATACATCTCTCCAATTAAGTTCCAATAGCTTTTTATGAATACTTCCTGGTATATAATTAGAATCTTTAATCTTATCTTCAATGAATTTATCAAGCTTATTTCTTCCAAATATGACCTTGTACTCTTCTGCCAATTTAAGTACATTCTTACCTGATGTCTTTCTTATCTTGATTTTATTCCAATATATCTTCTCATTCTCATTTTCTGGTTCTTTGTATAATGCTTCATACATCTCTATTGCCAATTCTTCCCAATTTGGTGCATTACTATTATCATCAAGTGCAATAGCATTTTTTGAAAAACCAGCACCAATCATCACTGATGCTGCTCCATATTGATTTGGATCATGTAATCTTTTTGCAATATCCTCAATGTATGATGGTATAATTTCTTTAAGCATGTCTCTACATCACCTCTAGCATCACTATTTATTTACAAATTTAGTTCTAAAATCCATTGTAACATTATACTTATTATTTTCCATTCTACCATTAATCTACAAAAAAATCCACCTACTTCAATTTTCGTTGATTGGTGGATTTAAATAGTGGAGGTGAAGCTGTACCGCTTCGAGCCGCATAAAACGACTTCATTTGGTTCACCAACACAATCGTTAGGATTTGTTGTATCAGCTAAGGTACCTGAACTCCTGTTAAGTAAGATTTCGTAACAGGAATGGACCATATCTGGATGAAGCCTGTATAATACAATAGCCTCATCTCTGTAAATCACTACTTTTTCAACATAGAGCTCAATCAATTTTTTACAACTTCTTATATCAGAGGTCTCAAATAGCTGTTTAACTATCCTAAATGAATCCTTTAACATATCTTCTGTAACTTCTTTCAAGTTATTGTTATTGCATAGCCTTTGAAACTCTGCTTCTGATTGAATTTTTAGATGTTCAAGTTCTGTGAGTTTATTTTCTAACGCCTCAGATGAAACCTTTGATGCTAGGATTAATAAATTATCGATTTCTTTAGAGAATTGAATAATGTTTTCTTTAAGATCTTCTCTCCTCTTGACTAGTTCAGCATTTTTACCCAGTTGATAATTTAGATAGACCTTAACAAGTTGAGAAATAAATGCCTCATCATAAACGATTTCTGCTAGTTTTCTAAGCGCTATTGTTTCAATATATTCTCTTCTCACTTCTTTATTCACGCACATGTGCTTGTTTTTTCTTACACTACACCTATACGCTACTTAAAGGGGTTTGCTTATTCCGGCATATCTAGAATATCCAATAAAAGCGCCATGGCATTCTCCACAAATTATTTTTCCACTTAAGACCGGAACTACACCTTCAGCTTTGATGATTTCAATAATTTTCATTATGCCATCTGCTTTTAATTTATAAGATAGCCTCCAAAAATCCTTATTCACTTGTAAAGGTGCATTTGATATCATTTTAATGCTACTTCCCTTTTTACGTAATTCCTTTGACAAAACCTCTACAATGAATTTACCCCAGCTTTTTCCATTCTGTTGGTTGAAGATCTGGTAAACGGTTTTCTTTACCATAAATAGTAAACCTTAATAATTGATAAAAAATCGATATCTATGATGGTACCTGCTAAATTGTCAATAATCGAACGTGTTTATCCCTTTGAGGTTACTAGTAATAAATCTTGGTATTAAGTCAGTTTGGGACGGTTTAACACAAACTGTGAATGTTTATTATTGATTCCTATTGTTGAAAGATTAACATAGGTCAAGACAGTGGGGAGATTCTGTTGATCCAATTGCCTATAAAATACAAATAAGAATATTTTTTATACAATACCAGAGAAAGCAATGTTATCATTAATAGTTTTTATCTCAATAATAAAAGCCCACTGTTTAGACGGGCTTAATTATTAGATTTCTTTAGTTGCAGCAGCTTCTTCTTGAGCGTCAACAATACCTATTTCAGTATGATAATTTTGCAAAGTTGAATACCTACACAAATCATTATATTCTCTAATGTGTTTTTTACTTATTGCCTTCATATAATCAAGAATGTACTTTTCCATTCTCTTTTTAATGATATGGTCCTTGCCCTTTAAAACTTTAAATTCATTAGATCTAATATAAGGCTTTTTACTATCTATGTATTTTTCATCATCAATTATTACTGACTTGCTATAATCAACACCACAATTATCTGCTTTATTTGTAAAATAGCAATGTTTATGTGTTATTCCAGACCTAAGTGGTAATGCAAATTCAATATTATTGATGTTTACATTGATCATTATATATGGTCTAGTATTTTTTATCTCGATTTCTTTTAAGTCCTTATGATCGTTAAAGAAATCTTTGGTTAAAAATATAAAGTTCATATTTCTCCCTATAAAGAAAGCCCCAAAAGTGGGGCATCTCTTCTTTGTGGTCTTTTTTTTGATTACTTGTTCGTGACCTACGAACAGGTCTTCTCCGTGAGCTTTCTTTATTTATCGCTCGTGGCTCTACGAGCATGTCTTATAAATACTTCTTTTGTATAATTTAATATTATCACTATTAGTACTTAATGTCAATATATCTTTTAATCATTGTTATTCAGTAAAATAAATATCCTAGTAGGTATTAGAGAATTTATAGAGCCAATGTATTACATTTTATATCAGTTTATTAATAAATCAAAGAATAAATCACTATCCAAGTATTCATCCAATAATCTTTTGCTTTCAATCTCAATATCATCAACTACTATATTTGACAATTTTTCATTAAGTTCTTTCGTATCTAGTAACAATCCTGGTGAATACTCTTTCCACATTTTGTCACATAAGTATAAAAAGCATTTTGCGAATCTATATTTATTTAAATTGTACATACCATCTGCAATCCATAAATACGCATATCCTTGATTACTATAAGCATTTAAATCATCCTCTTTTAATAATAGTAATAATGATAATTTTAATTTTTTTAATGCTCCAATCACATCACCTTTTTTTTGCAAACATCTAGCTATGTTTCCAAGTGTAGATGAACTCTCTGATTGTTTATTGAATATTTCTAAAGCTTCTTCAATTAATCCTTTGTCTCTTAGAACTAGACCCTTTACATTATCAATATACATAAAATCCCAAAGATCACTATGCTTCTTTTTCATTTCTTCGTATTCACTTATATGTTTTAAGGCTTTATCGAATCTACAATGTCTCCACTCTCTATTAGCTAATGCACCTAATAATCCTGAGTATGGTATAGTATTTTTTTCAATTAAGGAATCATACTTCATTATATACGCATTACTTTTTTCTCCATTATCTATTTTATCAGAAGTGTCAATTAAATCACTGAGAAATTCTGCCTTTCTTTTAACTTTAACAATCTGCTCTTTATCCCATTCAATTACATTTAATATTCTATAACTTAAAGAAACAAAATCTTGATGAAATCCTTCATCTCTTATATCCTTATAATACTGTACTATTAAAGCTAATGCTTGCGATGAATTTCTGGAATTAATACAAGTATCTATAGAATATATTAAATCCTTAACATTCTTATATCCACTAAAATTATCGGATAGTTGTTCTCTCCCATAAAATATTGCATTAACAATTCTGGAGTCAACAAATAATTTTAATATTGTACATACATAAGGCTTTTGCTTTTCGACAGAATAATTATTATGTATAAATTCACGTACAAGCGGATGTACCTGAAAATAAACTTCTCTAGTTAAAGAATCTTCATGAGCTTCCAATAAATTTAATTTTTTCAATAATTCCAATACTTTATTAGCCTTTTGAAATGTCGTTGCTTTATCTAATGAACATATTTCATTTGCAGTTAACGGTTTTGAAGTTTCAACCAGATATCTAACCAATCTTTGCCCAATCTTTCCAAAATTATTTATACCCAACGTCTCCCAAATTTCATCAAAATATTGTTTAAGTTGTGTTGTACCAGAAAGTATATTAGTGCCATTAGTTTCCATGTAATGTTTAAGTCCATAACCATTTGTTGATATTTGTCCTATTATTAATCCTATCCACCATGGATGCCCCTTAGTTAAGTTAATTATTTTTTTACAATACAATAGTTCTACATTATCATCAAGCTTTATATCTCTTTTTATAAAATATTCAATTCCTTCTAATTCATTCAATCCTTCTAATTTTATAGTTTTAAAATTAGCTCTATGGTCATATACGGGTATCCTACTTGTCATAATTATTTTACTGCTATGCTCTCTATCTAATACAATATCTAATAAATCTTTTAATTCACCAACTAGCTCTTCCCTTTCTAAGTTTACATAAGCATCAATATTATCAAATACAATAAGTAACTTTTTGTATTTGATTTGGTTGTAAAATCGAGAAATCGTATTCTCAATTTTTTCGTCTTTATATAGAATAACACTTTCTACCCCGCTTGAAACAACTTCTAAAAGCTGCAAAATCTTTAAATGCATTGTATCTGGCAATTCTCTACAATCAACCCATATACATGCATCATAAAAAATTTTTTCATTACTTTTATTTCTTCTTAAAAGTTCTGAGGCTAAAGCTGTTTTTCCTTGCCCACCTACACCAGAAATTAATGCAGCTGACAAATTATGCTTTGACAACAATTCTAATTCAACTTTTCGTCCACACCACCCTGCTGCTACTGGTACTGGATCAAACTCTATATCACTTAAATATAAACATGCTATCTCATCAATTGCTTTTTCTTTTTTATCCCATGACAGTTGGAAACACCCATCCTGTTTATCACTACTGTACAATGAATTATCTGGTACAAACGAACCATTATCAGTACTAATCCTACATATACATTCAACATTTTTATTGTCTATATCGAATCTATACACAGAATATCTACATTTTTCTATTTTGGGTTGACCAGCAACAATAGTGTCTTTCTCAGGATACCCTACACCAGATGTTAATTCAAGCATCAATTTATTAGGTGTACCTGTTACTTCTAGTTTAGCATTATGTACGTGTCCATGTAAAATTATATCTGTTCCTATTTTTTTATTATTTTGCAAATAATCTTTTACCATTTCCTCTTCTTCATTCTTTAACCACCTGAATGGATGATGAGAAAGTGTTATAGATAAATCACAGTCCGGAAGAGATTCTATCTGTTTTCGAATATATTCTAATTGCCAGCGACCAATATATAAATTTTGATAATCACCGTTTCCCTTTGATGACCATGTAGTATTTAACAAATTAAACCTTACTTTTTTATTATTAAAAATTAATTCTTTAATACCATACCCAACAGGTATTTTATCTTTAGACCATGGCATAACTTTTTCAATATACTTTCTATAATAAATAAACCTAGGTTCCACATAATTCCATTCATTTGAAATAAAATCATCTTTATCTAGTATTTGTTGCGAAAAACTATCTAGAATACTACCTATAGTTTTATCACGATGAATATCATGATTACCAGGTACTATTATGAGATTATCATCTGTTAAATTTGCAGTTTGAAGTATTTCTCTAATTGTACTTTCTGCTAAGCCATAAGATTTGTATTTAGCTTTATTAATTATATCCCCTGTTATAACAAGAGCATTAATTTTTAAATCATGCTTATTCATCAATTTTTTTATATCTTCTTTTATATTCTCACGAATCATTTTCTCATTTGAATCTTCGTCAACATCGATGTGTAAATCAGATAAATGTATTAGACAAAACGCTTCCATTAAAATACCTCCATGGTCTCAATAATATATATCTAATTCTAATCGCTTCATCTTTTTTTGTCAATAATTACTATTTTTTGTTTAATTTTAGAAATACTCTTTTTACTTACATACAATTCATCTTATTTAACGCAATACTTTAATTAACAATAAATTGTTTGTACCTAACATTCATAGTAGTATAACAGTAAACGTCCAATAGCGAGTACCTTTACAATTAATAGGTCATTTATCATGACCCTTTGAATTATTTTCCTGGTTTCCTTATGTGTGCCGGAAGCTCATTGGACCAAGACAACAGTGCTTCCAAGAAAGATCTATCTGTACCATCCAAGTGTTTTGGTATCTCAGTTAACAAATGTTCGAAGTACTCATAAGGTTTTAAATTATTAGCCTTGGCGGTTTCCGCTATGCTATAGATAATGGCAGAACTATTTGCGCCTCTTATTGTATCAATGACCTGCCAGTTCTTTTTGCCGATGCAAAAGCCACGAATTGCTCTTTCGCTAGCATTGTTGTCCATTGGAACATCGCCATCTGTTAGAAATACTTTTAGATAGTTTTCTTGATTTTGTAAATAGGTGAACGCATCACGTAACTTTCCTTTATTTTGAACTTCACCTTCATGTTGTTTAAGGTACATAAATAGAGCATCCACCATTGGCTTGATGATAATCTGGCGTTGCATAAGTCTTTCCTCTGAAGTTAAGTCTTTCAACTTACCTTCTTCTCGATATATGGCCTGGATCTGCTTAGATATGACATGGACCCTTTCTTCGCTGCTTCAGGAATGACTTTTTGAGCTTCATCTAGACGTCGTCTTGCATGCACCCAACAACCGGCTATGGTCAGATCTTCAAGCTGCTTTTCTACAGTATGATAAACCTGATAACCATCTGTCACACAGATACCGGAATAATCCTTTAGGAATGTCCTTGGATGTGAAGCGTTTCTCGTCTTCTGATATTCATACAAGACGATATGTTCATCCTTATACATATAACCAGAACGGTATACCCACATGTAACTTTTACTGCCTGCCGATCGACCATCCCGATTTACGAGAACCGGTGTTTCATCTGCCTGTATAACATGATATTCAAACAAGCGTTCATGAAGAAAATCATAGAGAATGGCAAGATATTCTTCAGCAAGTCGTATCATCCAGTTGGCCATGTTCTTACGTTCGATCGCAAGTCCATAACGCTCAAAATCTTTTTCCAATCGATAGAGAGGCAAGGCATTGATATACTTACCATTCATGATGGCTGCTGCCAATGAAGGAGATACCGGACTGCCATGGAGTAATCCTTTTGGATGATCTGCTTTTACCATGTGACCATCTGATTTACTTGAATAAACTCCAACATGATGCTCGTCAACTTCGACCTTTGCAGGAATGAATTTATAACGTTTAGCGATCATATCTGGAAGCTGTTTCCAGCCGTTTTCACCGAACTCAGCAGCGAGTTCAACCTCGGTCATGTAATGATCGATACGATTGGTCTCTAAACGTGACAGATCCTTTTCCTTTTTTCCCGATTGCTTTTTTCCTTTTGGAGATTTGAGTTCTAAATGCTCAGGTTCTGGTGCATCCAGATCACAGACTGCTTCAGCTTCATTAAAAAATCCGATGGTTCCATCGATTTCAATGAAATAGATCTGTGCAACATCTGCCATCTTTTCAGATGATCTGCCGAAGCGATGATTGTTGGCAAGAATCAACTGCTCCATCATAAGCTGCATTTTCTCATTAAGGGAATGGGTCTCTTTGGTAAGGTTATCCAACTGTTCTTGCAAACCAAGAAATAGTGAAATAAGGAGGGACTTGTCCATTGTATTCAGTTGTTCTTCTGTATATTTAAATGCCATAATCATGAACTCCTTTTCTGAATTGATTATAGCAGATACAGCGTATTTTCGCTAATCTATGGCAATTAGCCATCCGTCATTTTGACGGTGGATAACAATTCTAAAAGGTTAAAATTCTTTGACTTCTTAGAACTGTTATCCACATGAAACGGTGATTCCAAAACTTTTGAACTAATCCATTCAGCGTTAAGAAATCCGTCTGTGGATAATAGAGAAATCTCTTTAATCATCTACCATTTAAAGGGTTTTCAAGTTTTTTATTTTCTACGAAATGTACAAAAATTACATAGCTTTTGGTGGATCCTTTAATTCAACAATAGGACGTTTAGCAATAACCTCCATGCCTTGCATAAGCATGCGATATTGTTCTTCAGAAATTTCTATAGCTTCATCTGCTGATCGTGGCCAGTTAAATGCACCATTATCTAAACGTTTATACATGAGCAGATAGCCGTCATCTTCCCATAGGAGAGCTTTGATTCGATCGCTGCGTCTTCCGCATAATAAGAATAAAGTATTCTTGTCATAAGGATCTAGGTGAAACTGTAAGCGAATAATTGCTGACAACCCATCAATACCTCTTCGAAGATCGGTATACCCAGTTGCAAGGTAAATATTTTTGAAGCCATAACCGTCATTAAGCATAGGTAAATGCTCCAATAATTGATTTCACTAATTCTGGTGTTGCTGTAGAAAATATCTCCAATGAAAGATTATTCGGACCATGGAGTATCGCTACTAGTTCACCGACTTTCGATTTTTCTTGGATCTGATTAGCCTTTACCGGTATCGGCAATTCAACAAACTGTGTGTCTTGACTTTGAACATGTGCTAGACAAGCCTCACGCACACGTCGTAATCGATAATAGTAATTAGCTTTTATGACGCCATTTTGTTGACACCAGTTGTCAACACTCATGCCAACCGGTCGAGACTGGCAACTTTTAATTCATTCTGACCAATCTTGAAGGCGGAACTGTTCTGCTACTAAACTTGTTTGAGTCTTCATACTGCTCTCCTTACCTGTAGTCAAAAAAGTTGAGTACTAAACTTTTTTGACTGTATAGTGTATGAGAACATTATCTCAAATCTGAAGGATAAGAGCTAGGTACCGGCTATTGGGCGCTTACGTATAACAAGCTTTAATCTTCATTTAATATAACAATTCTATACATAATACACAAAAAATCCACCAAACCTGACCTTTCAATCAGATGTGGTGGATTTAGTTAGTGGAGGTGAGGGGAATTGAACCCCTGTCCGAAGACCCTTCCAATAGATTTTCTCCCATTAGAGTCGGTGCTTTGTTATTCCCTCGAAAAGACGCCCATCGACAGGCTTAATTTCTTGGTAGCTTCATAAATCTTTTTTTATCTCAAAGCTTTGATAAAAAAGTGCCTCGCATTAGATGATGCCTAATGTCCTAGCCGCGAGTGGCGAGGGTTAGACAGCTGCCATTAGGCAGCGAATTGTAATTTATTGTTTGCGTTTAAATTTAATGTTCCAGGTTTTAACGCAGCCCCGGAGTCTGCGAATGGCTTATCTAAATTCAGTCGTCCCCGTCGAAACCAGTACACCCCCGTAGTATAACGCTACGCAAGTTCGCTATAAGTTTTTAATCTTAAAATCTCGCTCTGTTTCTCTACGTTGATCTTTCTTTGCAATGTCTTGACGTTTATCGTAGTTCTTTTTACCTTTTGCAATACCAATCTCTATCTTCATTAAGCTTCCTTTTAGGTAAACCTTTAAAGGAACTAAGGTATATCCTTCAATTTCAGTTGCTCCTCTTAACTTGTTAATTTCTGCTCTATGGAGCAACAACTTTCTCGTTCTTAATGGATCCTTGTTGAAAATATTGCCTTTTTCATAAGGTGTGATATGCATATTTATGATTACTATTTCATTGTTCATGACTCTTACAAAGCTTTCCTTAATACTACACTTTCCCATTCTAAGGGATTTGACTTCTGTTCCTGCTAGAACAACGCCAGCTTCGAAAACTTCTTCAACAAAATAATCGTGATATGCTTTTTTGTTTTGAGCAATTAGCTTATATCCTTGTTTTTCCATGTTCTACCCCACCTACTTTGAACTGCAAAGACAATTATAACACATTGATTACTTTTTTCAAGTACTTTTTATTTCATAAGATTACATTAAATGCCTATTACATGATATTCTGCTAAGAATCGAGAGATTAAAGGGTAAGCATATGGTTTGCTTACGCCTCATCTTCCTCGTCAAATAGTTCGAAATCTATAGTTCTTTGTGCTTTATCTGCGCCTGTAACAATAATCTTGACTACATCACCAATTCGATATATCTTGCTTGTTCTTTCTCCAATATAGCAATGATGATCTTTATCATGCGTATAATAATCATCTGTCATAGAAGTTACATGAATTAAACCTTCCACCGTATTCTCTAATTCGATAAATAATCCGAAAGAAGTAACACTGGAAATAACGCCATCAAAGGTTTGTCCAATTTTATCTTGCATATATTCAACTTTCTTTAATTTTTCAGTTTCTCTTTCAGCTTCTTCTGCTCTTCTTTCATTTTCCGAACATTGCTTTGCAATTTTTTCTAGAATTTTTTCATAGTGCTCTGCTCTACTATCATTCATCCTTCCGTTAATGGTATCTTTAATGATTCTATGAATTTGCAAATCAGGATACCTTCTTATTGGAGAAGTAAAATGAGAATAATACTTAGCAGCTAGACCATAATGACCATCATTTGTCACAGTATACATCGCTTTCTTCATTGATCTAAGTGTCAATCTACTAATAATTGTTTCTTCCTTGGAACCTTCAATATCAATTAACAGCTTTTGCAATTCCTTAGGATGAACTTGCTCTTTCCCTTTAATATGATAACCAAAATTATAAATAAAGGCTGCTAAGTTACTTATCTTGAGTGGATCTGGCTCTTCATGTGTACGATATACAAAAGGAATTTGTTGCCAGAAGAAGCTTTCAGCTATCGTTTCATTTGCAAGCAACATGAACTCTTCTATAATCTTCGTTGCAACATTTCTATCGTATGGCTTAATATCAATTGGCACACCCTTTTCATCCATAATAATTTTTGCTTCTGGAAAATCAAAATCTATAGAGCCGCGTTCTTTTCTTTTAGCGCGTAATATTTTAGCCAACTCCTCCATATCGTTAAACATATCAAGTAAATCCTTATATTCTGCCATAACCTCTTCATCATGATCTTCTAAAATTTTCGCTACATTTGTATAAGTCATTCTACGATCTACATTAATAACCGTTTCAGCTGCCTTGTAGCTTAACACGTTGCCTTTTAAACCAATATCCATAATACAGCTAAGGGCAAGTCTATCTTCTCCTTGATTCAAGGAGCAAATACCATTTGATAGCTTTCTTGGCAACATTGGAATGACTCTATCTACAAGATATACACTTGTTCCCCTTTTAATAGCCTCTTCGTCTAGGGGTGAACCTTCTGTAACATAATTTGTTACATCGGCAATATGAACACCAAGGGTATAACCGCTCGCAGTTTTCTCAATTGTTATAGCATCATCTAAATCCTTTGCATCCTCTCCATCAATGGTCACTGTTTGCAAATGTCTGATGTCTAATCTGTTACCAATTTCTTGTTCCTTAATTACTTGGGATACACCTTCTGCTTGTTGCTGAACAGCATCTGGAAAAACCGTAGGAATTTCTAAATCTCTTACAATTGCCAAGATATCTGTTTCCGGATCTGTTATATTTCCGATAATTTCTGTAATATCTCCCTCTGGTTTTTTGTCATCTTCTCCCCATGAGGTTATTTTTACAACTACCTTGTCCCCATTTACAGCACCATATTCACCCGATTTTGGAATAAAAATATCCTTGCTAATTTTCTTGTTGTCTGCAATAACAAAGCCAAAGTTTCTACTCTTTTGATAGGTGCCGATAATTTCACTTTTACCTCGACTGAGGATTTCGACTACCTCTCCTTCTTTTCGTCTTCCTGCTTCTGCACCCTTTACAAGCCTTATAGCAACCTGGTCTCCATGAAAAGCGCCATTTGTATATTTTCCTGGAATGAAGATATCTTCACTTTCACCTTCAATTTCAACAAAGCCAAACCCTTTTGGGTTTGCAATAAACTTCCCAACAATCATCATTATGCTACGAGGAAGCACATATTTCCCTTTTTTTGTTCTAAGGATCTTACCTTCTTTAATAAGACCATTTAAAACCTCATCAAGCGCTTCTCTGTCATCTGCCTTTAATTGCAGAATTGTAGCAATTTCTTTAATCTTCATTGGCTTATATTCTTCATCTTTAATTAATTCAAACACTAATTTCTTTCTATCGTCAGTTCTTTCTTCTAATTTCATATAATCACCTGCTACCTATTTTTTTGAGAAAGTAAGTATGTTTTGCTTTGCAAAGCACCTAACTTTCATTTTCTTATATATCTATATTATTTCAATTATATCATAAATAATTCTTTAATAACACATTAAATAGTGATGGGGTCGTCTTATTAAGACAACCCCATAATAAATAATTGTTTAATTTATACTTATTATATTACTAAAGTAGTCCAGGAAGGCTGTCAAGAATATTCGTAATTTCGACTACTATAACCGCCTCGTTACCTGCTTCATCTTTCGCATAAACTGCATAAAATCCATTTTCTTCCACAATAAATTTTTCATGCTTATATTCAATGTTGTCTATATTTGGTACAAATTTAGATATTGCATTAATCTCATCACTAACCATTTGAATTAGTAAGTCCTCATCAGCAGCAATTCCTGAAAAATCAGCTAAAGTTGCAGTCGTTCTGCCATCAGGAAGCTTCAAATAATGAGTTTCATCAATTTTAGAGCCTGTACCATTAGATTCAATAAATACGGTTAATGTACTCTTTCCTTTAACAATAAACCTTGGAGAATAATTTGGTACAATAATTGGGACCAAATCATCTAATTGTAAGTCTTCAACAATATATAATCTGCTACTATTTCCATAAGAATTTGTTGCTGTTGTCTGAAGGTTATTTAAACCATCTATCAGTTGAATTTCCTTTTTATAAAGTCCTCCCTCTGTTAATCTACCTTCATCAACAAGTAAATCATTTACAATCAGCTTATTTATTGTTGAATTTAATTGTGTCTGAAGCTTTAACTCTGCAGTCATTTTTTGCTCTAAAGACACCACATTTACAATAGGAACGGTCTCTGTGCTCGCATTATTAAACTGATCGGTTGAACGTACTTTAAGGTAATTACCAACTAATTGTTCTTCTGAAAGCGTGAATGTATTGATTCCAACCTTTCCATCCATCATTGTTGAAATAATAGTATCATAAATGTTTAATACTTCCAATTTAGAATCTTCATCAACATCAATTGTAAGTGTATAAGTTAAAAGGTCAGTTAAACTATTTGATAAGCTGGCTGTAAATACTGGTGGCTTGTTTTCATACACACTAATATCTACTAACGCGAAAGGCTTAATTTTAATAGTATTATCTAGATCTACGTAACGAATATATGAGGAGTCATTCGCACCTAAAACATATTCACCTACATTTTTAGCTTTTAATACAACCTTAAATTCTTTTGGATTTGCTTGAAAATAAGTACCTTCAGCATTTAAATTATAGTTAATACTTCCGAATTCCCCTTTAATAGTATTTCCAACTTTTTTCATGTTGTCCGGGAACTCTATAATTTCAAACTCCTCTGGAAAAGTTTCTTCAAAATAGACATTTTTGATTGAAATATCACTACTAATCTGTTCTCCTAATTCTTCATAAATGTCTGATAGTGCGTCTCCTGTCATAGCTTTTTTATAATGACCTGCTGCAGCGTCAGAAATAACTTCTAGCTTATTACCTGCATCATTATCAGCAAAAGCAACAAAATAACTCTCTACGTCCATTGAAGATGACTTAATTACAGTACCAACTTCTTTACCATAGTTTAATGCTTTACCATCAGAGTCACTGCTACCAGTACCTCCACGCTTAAGATAGTTCGTATTTCCTGATGTCAAATAATAACTTTCATTATAGTCTTTTTTGCCATCTTTATCTGTGTCATAATAAGTATAATATGTAGGTGCTCCATCTGTTAAAAAGATAAAATATTTTTCTGCAGAAGTACTTCCTGATTGTAATAGTTTAAAACCTTCATACATACCCTTTCCAACATTTGTACCACCGCCAGCTGATAAATTATCAATTGACGATATTAAAAAACTATAATCTGATGACTTGTTTACTGGTAATAGCGCTGTACTATTTCTATATTTTATACTGACGTCTGTATTATACTCTACAATAGCTACTTTAATATTTGAAAGGCCTTCAATCTCTGCCAAAAAGTTCTTAGCGGAATTTTTAGCCAAGGCTATTCTTGATTTATAAGATTGATATGATGATAAGGAATTGCCATTAACATCCCATGCCATACTGCCAGATGTATCAATAATCATTACAATTTCTTTTGGCTTATTATAGCTCTCAGGCAAAATATTGCTCGCCGCTATATCTTGTGGTTGAAACTTATAATTTACAACAAACTGATCATTAACAAGCACTTGCGTTTTATCTTCTAAAATAGATTTATTCATATAAATGGGTGCTTGATAATCAATTGTAGTTGTATCGGCATTTAAGGAAACATTAAAGCTAACTAGGTACGTTATAATAAGAGCTAAACTTATAAAACGAAATCTTCCTCTGTTCTTCATATTTTTTCCTCCTATTGAGCTGCATTATCAAAATATTTAACAAGGTAAACATCATTCTCTATCGTATCGTCAATGCTTATAGATATACTATATTTTTTTGCAACCTCTACTTCTGTTCTCGTTCCATGTAGGTTAAGGTTATTTATACCTTCATCAATACTGTCAACAACCGCTTCATTCTTATTAAGGGTCATTAATAATTCCATATAAATTTCTTCAGAACGATTACTAACACTTCCTATTGAAGCAAGATCCAAAAATGTGCCTCTATCAAATCTACCAAGATAGATGGTTGTCGTTTCACCTACAGCAAATGTTATAGATTCATCTGTTATATCTATAATGGATACATCGTCTAACCCGTCTAACTTTAGTATTTTTTGTTCAGTTTCTTGATTAAACTTTCTAGCTAGATAAGTCAAGTCAACCGTCTTGCCTGACATTTCACCATTATTTTCATCTAATGTGACAACGACCGATGTATCGTTTATTATTTTCTCAACATCTGCAAGTCTATATATTAATAGCACTGATTCTTCTCGAGTTGCAGTTCCTAAAGGCTTTATGATATCAAGACCGTTATTGTCTTTACCAACTCCCCTAATAATACTATTTACATAACAATAATTAATAGAATCTCTTGCCCATGAGCTAACCAACGTTGAATCTGCATAATCTATATGATCAACGACAAGTTCTTTCTCGCTATCAATTCTCTTAATCAATTTCACTACAAGTGTAGCAACCTCTTCTCTTGTAATATTTTCATTTGGTTTAAACAGTCCGTTGCCATATCCAGATATAATACCTGAATGATACGCTTTGAGAATTTCTTTTTCATAAGAATGTCCAAGAATATCATCAAACACATACTCCTGTTGTATGGGAACATTAATGCCACTCTTTTCTAAAACTTCTAAAGCTAAAAGTACGTATTCATAGCGCTTAATTGGGTCATGGTAATTGCTTCTTAGACTTTCATGCACCAAATCATTTTCAATTGCCTCATTGACTTCTGTTTCTGCCCAAGAACTTGGTTTTGTTTCAGCCCCCAAAATGTTAACAGATGCTGTCACGCAAAAAATTAATACGACCGCTAATAAAGAACGAATTTTTTTACTCATTTTGGCCTCCCTATACATTTTATATTAATAGTTATCATCTATATTTTGTCACGCACCATAAAATACAACCCCCCTAATAATTATTATGAAGTTGCCCCATATACATTTAAAATATTTTGACAGAATTATTCTATATTAATACTATTATACCACTTCTTGTTGTAAGAAGTCAATTTTACCTATTGTTACTTGTAGCCTATTTATAGTAGGTATATTGGTAAATAAGTGCATTATACTAAACTTGACAACATCTTCCATACTAATAACAAACTATATAAAACACGACGCAAAAATGGGTTGCCATTTTTGGCAACCCAAGCTATTTCTAGTCTATTTTAATATAACACGCTCATTGCTTTCGCTATGAGATCATTAACTAGATTAAGTTTAACACTACTGATAGGACAATAAATAACGTTGCTATTGCTACCGTTGCTTTATGAAGTCCACCTTCCATTGAACGAGCTTTGTTTTTACCCCAATAAGTTTCGCCTGCACCAGCGATTGCCCCTGATAATCCAGTGACTTTACCTTGCTGTAACAATACAATACCTACTAACGTTATACAATCTAATAAATATACCACTTTTAATATTATAACTAATGTTGCCACGATTACACCTCCTAATCAACGTTATTATTTTAGCATAAAATGTAAGCATAATCAACATTAAATTAATGAATTTATACTTATTTAATATTAAACCAGGATTTCATTCCTAAATAACTGGATACTTCTTCTAATTCTTCTTCAATTCTAAGAAGTTGGTTATACTTCGCAACACGGTCTGAACGACAAGGTGCCCCAGTTTTAATTTGTCCTGCATTAGCCGCAACAGCTATATCTGCAATGGTTGAATCCTCTGTTTCTCCTGATCTGTGAGATATTACCGCTGTATATCCTGCTCTATTCGCCATTTGAATGGCATCAAAAGTTTCAGAAATGGTACCAATTTGATTCACTTTAATTAGAATCGAATTTGCTATACCGTTATCTATGCCTTTCTTCAATCTTGTAGTATTTGTAACAAACAAGTCGTCTCCAACAATTTGAACTTTGCTGCCTAATCTTTCGGTTAATAACTTCCAGCCAGCCCAGTCTTCTTCATCCAAACCGTCTTCAATTGATATTATAGGGAATTTATCACAAAGAGAAGCATAATATTCAATCATTTCTTCACTTGTTCTGGTCACTTGTTTTCCTAGCATTTTGCTTTCGCCAGGGAAATGATATTTTTTAGTATCTTCATTATATAATTCACTTGCTGCTGGATCAAGTGCAATTTTAATGTCGTCATTTGGTTTATATCCAGCACGAACAACTGCATCGAGAATCATTTGAATTGCTTCTTCTGAGGATGCCAAATTTGGTGCAAAGCCGCCTTCATCTCCAATGCTAGTTGAAAGCCCTTTATCATGTAAAACTTTTTTAAGGTTATGATAAATTTCTGAACACATTCTTAGGGCATCTTTAAAGCTTTTTGCACCGACAGGCATAATCATAAACTCTTGTAAGTCTACAGTATTGTCTGCATGCTCTCCACCATTTAATATATTCATCATAGGCGTTGGCATTACATGACTATTAAAACCACCTAAATACTGATATAAAGGAAGACCCACTGCAGCCGCTGCCGCCTTTGCCACTGCCATTGAAACGCCTAATATTGCATTTGCACCAATCTTAGACTTATTATCTGTACCATCAAGTTCAATCATTTCCATATCAATAGCTCTTTGGTCTAATACATTAACACCGATAAGATGTTGAGCCAATATGTTGTTGACGTTTTCTACAACCTTCTCAACACCTTTTCCCATATATCTTTTACCACCATCACGTAGCTCAATAGCTTCAAACGCACCTGTAGATGCACCTGATGGTACTGCCGCTCTACCAACATATTTATCATCGACTGTAACCTCCACCTCAACAGTTGGGTTACCCCTTGAATCTAATATTTCCCTTGCAAAAATATCTGTAATTTCATAGTATCTTTTCATATTAATTCTCCTTTCAACATGTTTCTAGTATAGTATGTCAGTCAAACTAGAAAAATATTCTAACTAACATATTTTCATCTTATTCCTTTATACAAAAAAAATCAAGGTACTTTCTCCCATAATAGCCAAATACTTCAAGTTTTTTTACATTTACACCTCATTTATCAAATCACTATAAATTTATCCAATTTTACAAACAAAAAAACTGCTTCCAAAAGAAACAGCTTTCCCATAAAAATAAACGATTTAAAACTAATTATTTTTTTTCAACAACGAACTCCCCGTCATTTCTTCCGGCTTATCAATCCCCATCATATCTAAAAGTGTAGGGGCAATATCCGCAAGCTTTCCATCTTCTTTTAATGTTACGCCTTCCTTACAATTAAACAAAATAAATGGAACCGGATTAATCGTATGCGCTGTAAAAGGATCATTTGTATCATAATCAATGAGTTGCTCGGCATTTCCATGATCGGCACATAAAAACATTTGCCCATCCACATGTAATAACGCCTTCATCGCATCACCAACACATTGATCCACAACTTCAATTGCTTCAATTGCTGCTTTTTCTATGCCAGTATGTCCAACCATATCTGGATTCGCAAAATTCACTATAATCAAATCATATGCTTTTGACTCAATTGCTTGAACCAATTCATCTCTTACCTTTGGTGCACTCATTTCTGGTTGCAAATCATACGTCGCTACTTTTGGAGAAGCAACTAATATTCTTGTTTCACCATCATTAGGCACTTCAACACCACCATTGAAAAAGAATGTAACATGTGCATATTTTTCAGTTTCTGCTAAACGCAACTGTTTAATTCCTTTCGAAGCCAAGTACTCTCCTAGTGTATTTATAAGTGCATCTTTAGTAAATGCGATAATTGTATTTGAAATTGTCATATCATATTCATTAAAGCAAACAAAGCTTAAAGGCATAAACCCTCTTTTTCTTTCGAATCCTGCAAATACTTCATCACAGAATGCTCTAGTTAATTGTCTTGCTCTGTCTGGTCTAAAATTATAGAAAATAATAGAATCTCCAGGAGAAATCGTTGCAGTTGTTTTACCTTCAGATAATACAATCGTTGGAAGAACAAATTCGTCATTCGCATCCGTATCATATGATTCTTGAACTGCAGCAATCGCACTAATTGCTTGCTTGCCTTGACCAAGGACCATTGCATTATAAGCAAGTTCAACACGTTCCCAACGATTATCTCTATCCATGGCATAATAACGCCCCATTACTGTCGCAATTTTACCGACACCAATTTCTCTAATTTTTTCTTCCAATTCCTCAACAAATTGCTTACCTGAAGTAGGTGCTGTATCACGTCCATCCAAAAAGCAGTGTACATACACATCTTTTAGTCCATGTTTTTTAGCTAATTTAAGAAGTGCATACAAGTGCGTATTATGACTATGGACACCACCATCAGATAATAATCCAAATAAATGTAGTGCACTGTTATTTTCCTTACAAGCATTGATTGCTTTTATAAAGGCTTCATTATTAAAAAAAGTACCATCTTCAATCTCTTTCGTTACTCTAGTAAGCTCTTGGTAAACAACTCTACCTGCACCAATATTT
The DNA here is from genome assembly GCA_002841375.1 of Firmicutes bacterium HGW-Firmicutes-7. Classification (GTDB taxonomy): domain Bacteria; phylum Bacillota; class Clostridia; order Lachnospirales; family Vallitaleaceae; genus HGW-1. The sequence continues at coordinate 131,229 of PGZO01000006.1, forward strand.
AAATGACCTACTTCTGAGTTTCCCATTTGTCCATGTGGCAAGCCTACATCTAACCCACTAGCATGTCCTTGAACAAATGGGTGATTTGCCATAAGATTATCTATATTTGGTTTTTTAGCATGCGCTACTGCATTGCCTTCACTTTTTTGATTTAAACCAAAACCATCTAATATCATTAAAACTGTTGGTTTTTTATTCATTTTAAGTACCCCTTTCTTTATATCAATAAATGTCATTATAGCATATATTTTTTCTAATGACATTATGTTTTTAGTTTAGCTATTCTTATAAACAGGCGCACCAATTGGTACGCCTGTAATAATCATCAATATATCAAAAATTATCAATCATAAAATTCACGGTAACGCATTATTATTTGAAACAAACTACCTTACCAAAATCAGCTGTCAAACTAGCTCCGCCAACAAGACCACCATCAATATTTGGCATTGCAAAAATCTCTGCAGCATTTTTAGCGCCAACACTACCACCGTATTGAACTCTTACAGCCTCTGCAACTTCATTGCCATATAACTCTTCTACAACCGCTCTAACAGCTGCACATACTTCTTCTGCTTGTTGAGAAGTAGCTGTTCTACCAGTACCAATTGCCCAAATTGGTTCGTATGCAATAACAACCTTTTTCGCATCTTCTGGTGTTACGTCTTTCAACCCAATTTTAATTTGAAGTCTTACAAGATCAATCGTAATGCCTTGATCTCTTTGTTCTAACGTTTCACCACAGCAAAGTATTGGAATCAATTTATGTTGTAAAGCTTTAAGTACTTTTTTATTAACCATCTCATTGGTTTCAGCGAAATATTCTCTTCTTTCTGAATGGCCAATTATTACATATTCAACCCCAATTTCTGTTAACATATTCGCTGCAATCTCACCTGTATATGCGCCGCTTTCTTCAAAATACATGTTTTGAGCACCAATTTTAATATTACTACCTTTTGCAGCTTCAAGAGCTGGTATTAATGATACCGCTGGTGTACAAAAAACAACTTCAGCATCATCATTTTTCACTAAAGGTTTTAACGTTTCAATTAATTCAACTGCTTCTTTCGTTGTTTTATTCATTTTCCAATTTCCTGCAATTACCATTTTACGCATTTTTGTATCCTCCTATTAATAATTGTTATTTTTTATCGTTAGCTGCTACAACACCTGGTAGTTCTTTACCTTCTAAGAATTCTAGTGAAGCACCCCCACCAGTTGAAATATGTGTCATTTTATCACCAAAGCCTAATTGATTAACGGCTGCTGCAGAATCTCCACCACCAATAATAGTCGTAGCATCTGCTTCTGCTAATGCTTTTGCAACTGCAATTGTACCATTTGCAAAATTTGAAAATTCAAAAACACCCATAGGTCCATTCCAAACAACAGTTTTTGCATCTTTAATTGCATCAGCATAAATAACTCTTGTTTTCTCTCCAATATCAAAGCCAGACCAATCTGCGTCCATTCCATCAACATCTACTGCTTTGAAAGGTGTATCATTTTTAAATTCTTTTGCAACAATGTGATCTACTGGTAATAAGAAATTAACACCCTTTTCTTTTGCTTTTTCAACCATTTCCAATGCGTAATCCAATTTATCTTCTTCAAGCAAAGATTTTCCAATTTCATAACCTTGCGCTTTTAAAAATGTATATGCCATACCGCCACCAATGATTAATGTGTCAACCTTATCTAATAAATTATTAATTACATTGATTTTATCTGATACTTTAGCACCGCCAAGAATTGCTACAAAAGGTCTAACTGGTTTGTTTACAGCATTGCCTAAAAAATCAATTTCTTTTTGCATTAAATAGCCAACAGCACTTTCTTCTACATATTGAGTTACCCCAACGTTTGAGCAATGCGCTCTATGCGCTGTTCCAAATGCATCATTTACGAATACGTCACAAAGACTAGCTAACTCTTGGCTAAATGCCTCACCATTTTTAGTTTCTTCTACTCTGTAACGAGTATTTTCTAATAATACAACGTCTGAATTTTTCATTTCTGCAACTGCTTTTTTAGCATGTTCACCAACAACATTGTCATCTGGTGCAAAAACAACTTCTTTTTTTAACAACTCTGTTAATTTTTTAGCAACCGGAGCTAAAGAAAGAGCTGGCTTTGGTTCACCTTTTGGTTTTCCTAAATGTGAACATAAAATAACCTTAGCACCTTCTGAAATCAACTTGTTAATTGTTGGTAAAGCTGCTGTTAATCTGTTAACATCTGTAATTGCACCATCAATTAATGGAACATTAAAATCACATCTTACTAATACCCTCTTACCTGATACGTTTAAATCATCTACTGACTTTTTATTTAACATTTTTATAGCTCCCTTCTTTTGCTTTACTTTATTGATAAAAAGCTCAACCTATAATCATTTTACAAGATCAAACCTCTTATTGAACTTTAATAAAAAACCATTTTTTATAATTGCCTTCATCAATGATTATACCAATTATTTCTAAAAGTTCAAGCCTTTTTTTGAAATCATAATGCATCTTTTTCAATTGAGCAAAAAGAGCCCCCTATCATTTAGAGGACTCTTTGTTAACTAAATTTAACGTTTAAAGTGCTTCATCTTTAACATAATAAGCGATGTTTAAAGCATGGTCTGATATTCGTTCAAGATTGCTAATTGTATCTAAGAAAACAACACCCGTGGCAGAATCACATAAGTTACCAGCAAGTCTTCGAATATGCTTTTCTCTTAATTCTTCTTCTAAAGAATCAACAAGCTCTTCATTTTGTTCAACTTTCTTCACTAAGTCTGCATTATCTGTTCTTCTAGCTTCAATGGCATACTCAACAGTATCGATGGTCCTTTGAGAAATTTCTTGAATTTCTTTGTTCGCAGACTCTGACATTGTTAAATCATTATCCAAGTAATATTTCGCTAATTCAGCAATATTTTCTGCATGATCACTAATCCGCTCAATATCATTTACTGTATAAAACAGATTTGTGATTATTAAGTGCTGATGTTCATTAAGGGCTACATTGCTGATTTTAACCAAATAATCTGTAATCAATTTATCTAACTTGTTTATATCCTTCTCAAGTTTGAATACTTTTCCAGATTTTTCTTCATTCTTTTCCATTAGTGATTCCATAGCAAGCTTTGTATTTAAAATTGCTAATTCACCCATATGAACAACCTCTTTAATTGCATTTTCAACAGCAAAGCTTGGCGTCTCTAAAATACGTTCATCTAGATGACGTAGTGCAATAGCACCTTCGCTTTCTTCTAACACATCAATACCTTTTACAATTTTACCTGATAATGCTACTAATTTATCTGCAAATCCAAACAGAAGTATCGTATTGGAAATATTAAATACCGTGTGGAATATACTAATTTGCGTAGCTGATACTATTCTGCTTCCTATTTCTACATTGATAAAATAGAAGAATACAACACAGACAATTGCAAAAACCACTGTACCGATAACATTAAAGAGTAAATGGATGACCGCTGCTCTCTTTGCAGTTTTATTGGCACCAATACTTGATAATAATGCCGTAACACAGGTACCGATATTTTGCCCTAATATGATATAAACAGCTGCATTCCATGGCAATAGTCCTTGAATAGCAATCATTTGCAAAATACCAACCGATGCAGAACTACTTTGAATAAGTGCTGTAACAACTGCTCCTGCCAACACGCCTAGTATCGGATTGCTTCCTAATACTCTAAAAGCATCTTGAAATGCTTTTAACCCTCTAAAAGGAGCAATGGAATCGCTCATCATTTCAAGTCCAATAAATAATAGTCCAAAACCAATAATAATTTCTGCTAACTGCTTCTTATTTTTATTTTTCGTAAGGAACATCAACATTACACCAATACCAATTGCTAGTGGTGCAATCTTCGCTGGTTTAAACACACCAAACCATTCGGAGCTTGATACTATCCAGGACGTTACTGTTGTCCCAATATTTGCACCCATAATAACCCCAACTGCTTGAGATAAGTTTAAAAGTCCTGCATTTACAAAACCTACAACCATAACCGTACACGCAGAGCTACTTTGAATAATTGCAGTTACAGCTGCTCCCACAAAAACACCTAATACTCTATTGTTTGTTAGAACCCCTAACAGATTTTTCATTTTATTTCCAGCTGACTTTTGCAAGCCCTCTGCCATGATATTCATACCATAAACGAACATTCCGAAACCACCAATAAACATAAACCCAACAAATAGTAAGTCGAGGGTTGAATAACCTTCCATAAAGTACTACCTCCTAAAGATGTTAATTCGATATTAATTTTATGTAAACGACATTCCTATATTAACATAAATTCTATATTTGTCCAAGTAAAAAAATAAATTATAAATTAAATAGTTTTCCTCTATTTCTAAATATGATAAAATGGATTACATAATTAATTATAAAGAGAGAGAGGTAGCCTCTATGATCATAAACGACTTTCATGTACATAGTTCTTTTTCTGGTGACTGTCATGTAAAAATGGAAGAAATGATTGAGTACGCCATTAATAAGAAACTTGAAAATTTATGTTTTACTGAGCATCATGATCAAGATTTAGCTGATTCTGACATTTCATTTTTATTAAACTTTCAAGCTTATTATGACACTTTTCAAAAATTAAAAGATAAATATTCAGATAAAATCAATCTATTGCTAGGAATTGAGTTAGGTATTCAACCACAATTATATTCTGAATTATCGAAAATAACAAGGAATCACCCTTATGACTTCATCCTTTGCTCCAGCCATGTTTCGAATGGTATTGATCCTTATAATTTAGAATATTTTCATGGTAAAACTAAAGAAGTGGCCTACACCCAATACTTTGAAACAATACTAGAATGCGCAAAAAACTATACTGATTACGATGTTTATGGCCATTTAGACTATGTTATTAGATACTATCCACATGGAGACAAACACTATAAATATCAAGATTACCAAGATATTCTAGATGAAATTTTATCAACAATAATTAATGCCGGTAAAGGCATCGAAATCAATACCGCCGGTTTTAAATATAATCTGGGGGATTCACACCCCTCTACTGAAGTCATAAAACGTTACAGAGAACTTGGCGGAGAGATTATAACCGTAGGTTCCGATGCCCATCAACCCCACCAGCTATGTAATTACTTCGACCTAGCCAATAACATATTATTGGCCTCAGGCTTTAAATATTATTCAATCTTTAAACAAAGAAAACCTGAATTCATTAAACTATAACATGCTACGCTTAATTAGCTGTCCGTCTAATAAATAATATTATTAAGCGTACAGCTAAATTAATTTTGTACAAATTTGGTTTGTTGATTCGCCCTTACATTTACTTTATAGAACTGTTCTATATTATGTATTGTACGCAATAAAAGAGATATTCATCTAGAATATCCCTTTCTGCGTATTTTAATCAACAATCTATATCGTTTCTCTAATGATCGTCCCACCACCAACAACCAAGTCTCCATCATAAAACACGATAGCTTGTCCCGGTGTTACAGCTCTTTGAGGCTGTTCAAAAATACATTCAATTGTATCCTCATCCATCATCTTTATTGTACATTTTCCCGGTTGATGGCTATATCTGATTTTCGCCTCGAGTTCAACTTCACCTTCAATGCCTTCAATAGACATAAAATTCAATTTATTTGCTATTAGTCTATTTGTAAAGACATCCTCATTATCTCCAATGACGACTTCATTGGTTTCTGGCTTAATTTCTACTACAAAGCCCGGCTTTCCTAAGGATAATCCCAACCCTTTTCTTTGACCAATAGTATAATGAATAATGCCCTTATGCCTACCAATAACCTTGCCTTCAGTTGAAATAAAATTTCCTGGTTCAAACTGACTTCCAGTATACTCTTCTAAAAACCTTCCATAATTATTATCAGGAATAAAGCAGATCTCTTGACTATCCGGCTTATTTGCAATACGTAAATTAATTTTTTCAGCTATTACTCTGACTTCATCCTTTGTATAGGCACCAACTGGCATCAAAGTTCTTTTAAGCTGATCTTGCGTTAAATTATATAGCGCATAGGTTTGATCCTTCGCAAGTGTAGCAGACTTCTTTAAAGCAAATCTACCGTTATCAAGCTTAACAATTTGAGCATAATGACCCGTAGCAATATAATCTGCTCCTATACTTAAGCTTCTTTGTAGTAAGGACTCCCATTTAACATACCGATTACATGCTATACATGGATTTGGTGTTCGTCCTTTAATGTATTCATCAACAAAATAATCAATGACGTGGGCTGAAAATTCTTTTTTAAAATTCATAACATAGTATGGAATATTAAGTGCATTTGCAACGCGTCTAGCATCATCAACAGCAGTTAAACCACAACAGCCACCATTTTCTTCAACTGCCTCTTGGTCCTCATCTTGCCAAATTTGCATTGTCACGCCAATAACGTCATAACCTTCTTCCTTTAATAGATATGCTGCAACAGAAGAATCAACGCCACCTGACATGCCAACTACAACTGTATTTTCATTCATTTCTTCACCCTATTCTTCTTCATCATCAAGCTCATGGTCATGATCTTCTTCTTTTGGCTCTTTGAGGCCTTCAATTACAATGCCGTTCTTTTTTGCATAATCCCAAAGTGCCGCTTGTAATGCTTCTTCTGCTAACAAAGAACAATGAACTTTAACTTTTGGCAAACCGTCTAATGCTTCCATAACAGCCTTATTCGTTACATGCAATGCTTCTTGAACCGTCTTACCTTTAACTAGTTCAGTTGCCATACTGCTTGTTGCAATAGCTGCCCCACAACCAAATGTTTTAAATTTAACATCTTCCACTATACCTTTTTCTATTTTCAAATAAATACGCATTATATCGCCACATTTTGCATTACCAACCGTACCTACGCCGTCTGCATTTTCAATTTCACCCATATTTCTTGGATTTGAAAAGTGATCCATTACCTTTTCAGTATACATAATAACACCTCTTATTATTTTTTTTGATTTAAAAGTTAATAATTATCTTTGCTTTTCCAGAAAATCATCGTACAATGGCGACATTTCCCTTAATCTAATGACAATTCCTTGCAAAATTTCAATCAAGTAATCCACTTCCTCAAGGGTACTCTTTTCTCCGAAGGTAATTCTTAGAGAACCATGGGCTATCTCATGTGGCAATCCTATAGCAAGTAGCACATGAGATGGATCTAAAGATCCTGAAGTACAGGCGGAACCACTAGATGCACTAACACCTTTCAGGTCTAACATGATGAGTAGCGCCTCACCTTCAATAAATTGAAAGCTAAAATTTACATTGTTAGGTAATCTATTAACCTTATGCCCATTTAATCTTGAATATGGAATTTTATCTAATACTTGTCCAATTAAGTAATCTCGTAATTTAGCTTGTCGTATGCTTTCTTCTTCCATATGATTGGTTGCTAACTCAATTGCTTTACCAAGGCCAACGATACCTGGAACATTTTCTGTCCCAGCTCTTCGTCCCTTTTCTTGAGCTCCACCATGCATAAAGGCTTTCAATTTAACACCTTTTTTTACATATAAAGCTCCAGTACCTTTAGGTCCATATAATTTATGCCCACTCATTGATAGTAGATCTATATTCATAGCATGAACATCAATTGGAAGGTGTCCAACGGCTTGAACTGCATCTGTATGAAAAATTACGCCTTTTTCTTTCGCAATTTTCCCAATCGCTTCAACGTCTTGTACAGTACCAATCTCATTATTCGCAAACATTATAGTGATTAGAATAGTCGTATCCTTAATTGCACTTCTCAGTTGATCTAAGTTAATAAGTCCATCACTATCTACAGGTAAATACGTAATTTCATAACCGTTTTTGGCTAAATATTCACATGTATGAAGTACTGCATGGTGCTCTATAGAAGTAGTGATAATATGATTACCCTTTGCTTTATAACTCTCTGCAATACCCTTAATAGCCCAATTATCGGCTTCAGTTCCACCACTTGTGAAAAATATTTCCTTTTCATCTGCTCCAATAGCTTTTGCTACCTGATCTCTAGCAACATCTATTGCATTTTTGTTGCTAACTGCAAAATTATAAATGCTTGAAGGATTACCAAAGCTCTGCGTAAAATAGGGCAGCATTTCATCAAGTACTTCTTTTTTTGTTGATGTCGTAGCTGCATGATCAAAATAAATTATCGTTTTATCCATTGGAACGTCAACCTCCTTGGTGTTTTACTATGTTTTAATTGTTTATTTAGAAGGATTACAAGCATCAATACGTTCCTGTTCCTGTACCAAATCCTCTAAAGTGATGTTATCCACCACATCGTTAATACTGTCACTAATTCTTTTCCATACATACTTTGTTACACAAAGTTCTGATTCGCTACATTGCACTTCATCATTAACTGTAATGCAATCTACAGGATTCAAATCTCCTTCTAATGCTCTAAGAATATCACCAACGGAGATATTAACCGTCTCTACATTTAAAGAGTAACCACCTTGTGCACCTCTACAACTTTTTACAAAACCGTTTTTTTTAAGAATTGCTATAATCTGTTCTAAATAGTTTTCAGAAATATTCTGCCTTTCTGAAATATTTTTAATCGATATTTGGCTATCTTTAGCATTAATTGCTAAATCTATCATTGCTCTTAGCCCATATCTACCTTTTGTTGAAAGTTTCATATACCAATTCTCACCTCTTTAATTCCTACTAAAAGAGTAGGATTTATTTCAGCTTATCATTTTTTTTTTATGTTGTCAATACTTTTAATCCAAGAATTTTCCTAAAAAAACCCCTTATTGATACCAATATGGATCAATAAAGGGTGATTGGTCGTCACTGATTTCTCACCTATCTAATAGAAGAGTGCCTGTATCCTTACGCATTAATTGTGGATTTTTAATTTCAAATTCCCCATTTTCAAATACAATATCTCCTTCAAATGTAAGATCATCTAGATACTGGGGACTTGCAAATTCATCAAAAACAACAGCAAGTGGAAGGTTGATTTTCAAATCATTTGAAATATCAAACTCCACAATATCTTTATAAACGATATTATTAAAGGTAAGTTTCTGATATTCTGTTGGAAGAACATACGTATAGCTGTTGTTGTCAATTTTCAATAAAATACTGTTTTCCTTTTTATTATAACGAAAGGAAAGTATATTCTTCACTTGCGCAAGATAATCATTGAACTGATAGTCCGTATAGCCAGTTGTTCCATTCTCCTTTAAAATATGCAGCTCATAAATTGATACGCCTGTTCCCGAATCCACATTTAACACACAAATAATTTCATCATTTCCATCATGATCTATGTCATATTTTCTAAGAGCGGGCAGAATAAATCTTGGTGTTGTATAGATCCAATTGAAAATTTGAATGCGCTCTCCATATTTGAGCACGACACCTTTAGGCTTTATGCCATATAAATAAATATCCTCTTGTGGAAGCTCCGCTATCAATGGATATTTTGTTTCCTCGTACCGGTCATATGTCATGATTAATTTCTCAGTTAAATCCGTAATGCTTATTTTTTGGGCTAGAAAATCCTCTACATTCTCTGTTCTGATGTCAATTTGATTACCAGAGTTATTGTTAATTAATATAATATAATGAGGTTTTTCCTTCTTACTACCTCCGCCCACAAATACATTGAACTCATTATCAATTTTATAGTACATAATATAAAGCCCACTTCCGATATTTTCTCCATTATAAGGCTCAAAGTCTTCCCATGTAAGGGCTTCACCTTTTATAGAAAGCTCCTGTACATCCACAAGTGATAAATTGTTTTTTATTTTAGTCTGATTGGTTGTTTGGTCTTTTATATTCGGATTTATTAACTTGTTAAATTCTTCTGCATTTTCCGCAAACGATCTAATGTCTTTGCCCTTTTGCTGGTTTGCCCATTCTCTCGTGTATTGTATTTCATAACTTTTTTCACGATCTTCAAATCTGAATTCTATATGCTCAACATTCCCAATTAGCGAAAACAAGATAAGCGCATTAAGGGTATATTTTTCTTGTAGAGATTCATTCGTATATTGGGTACTCACCTTGCCGTTATTTTTCATATTAACAATGATTCCATATGGTTGGTTGTTCGTCATAAGCTCAAACGAATCAAATTCAAACCCTAACGGAAATTCTAGAAGAGAAATAATACCGCCAACTTTAGAATTATCTCCAACATATTCCGTCTTGAATTCTAAAAATTTTTCTGTCATTGTTTGTTCTTTTGCAACATATTTGGGATTACTAATTAATCCAATCCCCATTACGATTATTACAACAGCACTGATAAGCACTGCCCAAAATGAAGGCTTTTTATAATTAAGTACATTTTTAATTCTAGATTTTGTATCATGCTCGCCAAATGCAAGTGGTGAAATCAATCTACTTTGTTTAACTGAAAAAGATAGTAGTGTATTTGAGTAATCTACTTTAGTTTCTTCACCTAATGTTTTTAGCACTTTTTCATCACAAGACATTTCCATATCCCTATTCATAAGTCTAAAGCTAATCCACATAAATGGATTAAACCAATGAATGATTGTCGCTAGAAATGCAAGTGGCTTAATTAGATAGTCGAATCTTTTTATGTGGACCTTCTCATGAAGCAGGATATACTCACTTTCATTCTTTGAAATGCCACATGGCAAATAAATTTTAGGTTTTATAAATCCCATTACAAAAGGCGATGTAATACGATCAGTTTCATAAATATTCTCCTGAACCATTGTTGAAGTTCTGAGCTTTAATTTTAATTGAAAATATAAAAACAGGCTATATACAATCAGTATAATAATACCTAAAATCCAAATACTGGCGCCAACCTCGGTAATGATCTCCATAGGATTTAAGGTTGCTGTATCATTAATTGGAAGCGCTGAATTTTGATACGCACTACTAACCGGATTATCCATTAACGTATTAACACTGTCTATTACAAGTTTTTGTTCATTAATGATATTTTGTGAAATAACGTCCGCTCTTCTAGGCAATATACTTAACACACTTTCGAAAGAAAATGGGATGACCATACGAAATAGTACAATCGCCCAAAGTGCATAAGAAAAAACTTTTGGCGTTTTCTTAAGAAAAAGGCGAATAATCACCACAAAAAATGCAACAACACTTGCTGTTAAGCTCATATAGAGAACATCAATAAACAATTCTGTCATTTTGTTGCCTCCTCGATCATTCTTCGTAGCTCCTCGGCGTCTTTTTGAGTTAATTTTTTATCCTTTAAAAATGAAGCAAAAAATGCAGGTAACGAACCATCAAAGGCTTTCTCAAGTAGTGTTTCACTCTCATGTTTTTGCACATCTTCCTTTTTCAAAAGGCTACATACTGTGGCATTTTCGTTTTCGAGCACACCACGTTCTACAAGCTTACGTATCATATTATATGTTGTAGATTTTTTCCAACCGAGCTTTTCAAAACATATTTTAGATAGCGTTGTTGAGTTTACGGGCTCTGTATCCCAAATAATGCACATAAATTTATATTCCGCATCAAATAACTTAAATTTTTCCATATCATTTCGTCTCCCTTATGGGTTCGTTATAACAAACCTTGTAAGTAGTTTATCACAACAAACCTCTTTTGTAAAGAGATTATTGTAACATCTTTGAGTTGATTTTCTACCTTTCTATTGACTCTAGCGATGCAACAAAGGCGTCAAAGGATACTCGCCCTCCGCATTCGCTACGAGCTCGTAACCTAACGCAAGCGTTGCTTGCACATCAGTGGGTGCCCCCACACCCACTGATTTTGGAAGTAAGTTACCCCCACTTAAAAAAGTGGGGGACTTCCTTCGTTAGGTTAAACCGAATCTGGAATTCTCGTTGAAATCAGAAATAAAATCAACCCTATGACCAAAAGAGGAATGATTGCAACCATACCATACCTAGGATTACCAGTAGTTTGCGTAGCCACCCCCACTAAAATAGGCCCAAGAATTGCTGCAAACTTACCAAATATATTAAAGAATCCAAAAAATTCATTTGAATTATTTTTAGGTATAAGCTTTCCAAAATAAGATCTACTGATGGATTGTATACCTCCAAGTGCCATACCAACAAGTATTGCCAGTGCCCACATGTCTACAGCAGTTTTAATATTCGCACCAATAATGCAGACAATTATATAAATTATAATACCCACTGAAATCATAATTGTTGTTCCAAATCTCTTGGTTAACCATCCATACAATATTGCAAATGGAAAAGCTAAAAATTGAATAAGAAGTACGATTTCAATAAGCAAGACTTCATCAACGATATTAAGTGCCATACCAATAGGAATTGCGGCTGTTATGATCGTGTCTACCGCATCTATGTAGAAAAAATATGCAATTAAAAACACAAAAATCTTCTTATAGTTTTTAATATTCTTAAAGGTTTTATATAGGCGAGAAAAAGTATGTGCAATGGGCCTTTCAACATTTTCAATATAGTAGTTTTGTTTTACATTTTTAATTAATGGTATTGAAAATAAGGACCACCATATGATCGTAATGAAGAATGCAATTGAAATACCAATATTCTCATCTAATTCTATAATTTGAAAATGTGCTAGAATATAAAATATAAATCCAGCAATAAAAGGGACTGTACTTCCAATATATCCCCACGCATAGCCAGACGAAGAAACTTGATCCATCTTATCTTCAGTCGTTACATCAATTAAAAAAGCATCATAAAATACATTTGCACCTGCATAACCAACTGTAGCAAAAATGTACGTTACAATAACCACTTGCCAACTCAAGTAGGGAATACATAACAAGAAGCCTCCAACGACACCCATTGTTAAAAAGAAAAGAAACATTTTCTTTTTCTTCCCCTTATAATCTCCGTATGTTCCAAGTATCGGGGCTAATAATGCAACGATAATAGAATAAATAGATTTAGCATATTGCGTATAGGCTGTTGCTACTGAGGTAGATAACCCATCCTCGACAGCTACATTCATAAATAATATAGGAAATAAAACCGTTAATATAGTTAACGTATAGGCCGAATTTGCAACATCATATAATATCCAGCTACGCTCTTCTTTTGTAAAATGATTAAACATAACTTCTCCTCCTAAACATCATAATTCAATTGTACATAAAAACTTTTCAAAAAGATAGTAAATTTACATTTTATCTCAAGACACATTAAGTACACACCTAAAACATATGCATAACACACTTAAAAAATATAATAAATTGAAGAGTTAGTAGAAAATGCAATTTAATCCCCTCTCATTATAGCCAAAAAAGGAGAAACATTACTGTTTTCTCCTTTTTTCTGTGAAAATCTATCATTTAATTAATATTAAACCTTATATTGCCTTCCTCAAAGACTACATTTATTGCATTCCCAGCTTTAACCTCGCCTTTGATGAACTTTTCAGCTATTTCATCTTCAATATATTTTTGTATTGTTCTTCGAAGTGGTCTTGCTCCAAACTTTATATCATAGCCTTTTTCTAGAATAAAATCCTTAACTTCCTCAAAAACATTTAATGTTATTTCTTTTTCCTTGGCATCACTTGTAAGTTCTTTTATCATTAGATCAACAATTTGTCTTAATTCAATCTTACTCAATTCGGTGAATACAATAGTTTCATCTACTCTATTAAGAAATTCTGGTCTAAACACTTCTTTTAATGCTTCTTTCGTTTTTTCAGCTAAAGAATCATACCCATTCTTTCCAAAACCAATACCATTTCCTTTTGTATTCGTTCCTGCATTAGATGTCATAATAATTACTGTGTTTTCAAAATTAACGGTTCTACCTTGGCTGTCAGTCAATCTACCATCCTCTAATATTTGCAAAAGCAAATTAAAAATATCAGGATGTGCTTTTTCAATTTCATCTAATAAAATAACAGAATATGGTTTTCTCCTAACCTTTTCAGTTAATTGTCCTGCTTGATCATACCCAACATATCCTGGAGGCGCGCCTATCAACTTAGATACTGTATGTTTTTCCATAAACTCTGACATGTCAAATCTGATAATAGCCTCTTCCCCATTAAATATTTCTGCTGCAAGTGCTTTCGTTAACTCTGTTTTACCTACCCCTGTTGGGCCAACAAATATAAAGGATGCTGGCTTTTTCTTTTTTTTGAAACCTGATCGATTTCTTCTAATCGTTTTTGAGAGTCTTATCACTGCTTCATTTTGTCCAATTACTCTCTTATGAAGTCGTTCCTCTAGTTGCATTAGCTTGTAAGCTTCATCCTCTGAAATACTTTGAACTGGTATTTTAGTCCATGCTTCAATAACATAAGCAATATCGTCTATCGTTATTTCTACATTTTTACACTCAGTTTCGATGCTTAATATTTTATCTGTAAGACGTAGTTCTTTTACTCGGCAATCCGCTGCTTTTTCATAATCATCATTTGCAGCAGCATCTTCTTTTTCTAAAACTACTTCTTTTAATTCTTCCTTTAATGCCTCCAACTCAACGAGGCCTTTATTTTTCAAATTGGCTCTTGAACCTGCCTCATCAATTACATCAATCGCTTTATCAGGTAGAAATCTATCACTAATAAATCTTTCTGACATTTTAACTGCGCATTCAATAACTGCATCTGAAATGATTACCTTATGATAGTCCTCGTAGTAGTCTTTAATACCCTTCAAGATTTCAATTGAATCTTCGATTGATGGTTCATCTACGATAATTGGCTGGAACCGCCTTTCAAGAGCAGCATCTTTTTCAATATGCTTTCTATATTCTTCTAAGGTTGTTGCGCCAATAATTTGAACTTCACCTCTCGCTAATGATGGTTTTAATATGTTAGCAGCATTCATGGATCCGCCTTCTGCTTCACCAGCTCCTACTATATTATGGACCTCATCAATCACTAAGATGATATTACCTTCTTCAACGGCTTCTTTAATGATCGCCTTCATTCTGGCTTCAAATTGTCCTCTAAATTGTGTACCTGCAACAATTGCTGCTAAATCCAATAAATATATTTCAGTATTTAGTAGCTTTGCAGGAACTTGTTTTTCAACAATTCTCACTGCAAGTCCTTCAGCAATTGCAGTCTTACCAACACCTGGCTCGCCAATTAGTACAGGATTATTTTTTGACCTTCTGTTTAGAATTTGAATTGCTCTGTCAATTTCTCTGTGTCTGCCAATAATCCTGTCAACACCATTGTTATTAGCCTTTTCCGTCAAATTAATGCCGTATGTATCTAAATTTTTTCTTTTTCTTTTTTTGTTGATTGTTTTTGTCTTCGTTTTTGTTTTAGATTTTACTGTACTTAAATCATCTTCTTCCTCGTCTACCTCTTCTTGCTCATTGCTTTCAGTAGGTGAAAGCTTCCCAAACATATCATTAAATAGACCTGAAAAGGGATTCTTTTTATCATTGTTATTATTTTCTTGATAAATTACATCTGATAGCTCTTCCATATCTATATCTTCAAATAATGTATGCATCTGATCATTTATATTATTAAAGTCTTCAGAAGTCATACCACTTTGTTCAATTATTTGTTCAAGTGGTGCTATTCCTTGCTTTTGAGCACATGGTAAGCATAGACCAATTCTATTTTGTTTCCCATCAACGATTTTTGTTACATAAATCATTGCTGTATTAATATTACATGCTGAACATTTCATCTTATCACTCCTTATAATTTAGATCTATCGTCATGTACTCATTAATTTATCACATTTGTCATCATTCGTCTATAAGTTACCTTATTTATAATCATAACTTAATAGTTTGTTCAAGTATTGTTAATCTTTCCTACTATTACGCTATACATTCGCAATAATATGCGACATCTCATAATTATTATTCACTAAAAGATTAGTGTTTAACACTATTATACTCAAGTATTATCCATTTATTGCCGATATATAAGCAATAGCATTTATAAAAATAATTTTACTAATAACGGATTAATGATAATTTCAAGGAGGAAAACAGTATGACAAGTATTAATCAAGTTTCCAATGTTCAAACTGTAGTTGCATCTTCTACAACGAAGAAACCCGTTGACGCTACAGATCGTTCTCAAACCTCACAAAACAAAACATCCGAACAAGTCATATACGACACAAATAATGAACAAGTTGAACAATCTAGCACCTTCAAGCCTGACATGGAAAAAGTTAAGGCAATGAAGGCTGAAACTGACCAACGAATGATTGAATTATTTACAGGTACTGTTTCTAAAGGCCATCTTAAGCAGCTAGGTGGATTACGTGGTATTCTTGACAAAATACTAAAAGGCGAGAAAATTGAAGGTATTGAAATTTCCTTTACAGATGAAGATATTCAAAAAGCAAAGGCCGATATTGCACCTGACGGTTATTGGAGTCCTGAAAAAACCTCTGATCGATTTATTGATTTTGCGAAAGCTTTGTCTGGTGGTGATCCTTCAAAAGCAGATATGCTTCTAAAAGCATTTAAAAAAGGCTATAAAGAAGCTGAAAAGCTATGGGGCGGTGAGCTTCCTGAGATTTCGAAGAAAACATATGAATTAACCCTTGAAAAATTTGATAATTGGGCAAATTCAGAAAATTAGCCTTAAGCCATAAATTGAAAAGAGAAACGATCGCGTTTCTCTTTTCCTTCTTATGAATTTGTGTCTAACATTTACTTATAATTCAATTGTTCATTTAGTTTCATATCTAATACCCTTCCATTTTTCACCAAAATTTCTGGTATATCCAATTCATCAACATAATCATTAATAATTGATACATCTCCATATCCATGAATACTATTAATAAATTTAGCTGTTTTATAATTAATAGATTCAAAGTCATAGGATATTTTTATTCTACCTTTCGTTCTAATGAATTTTTCCCTGAATGAAAGCTTGAGTACATTTTTTTTACAAATAATATCGGGATATAGTTTATTTAACATTTTATAGCAATGATAGTAATTCATCTGCATAGAGAATCTATGATCTGTTCCAAAAGAAAAATCATCTATTGAGTTTTCCTTTTTTTTAATTTTCAATGTTTCTAAATCAAATATGATTTTTTTAACCTTCGTTGCTTTCTTACCTACATCGTTATATGTAACAAATGGTGAACATGTACCATGTTTCATATATTGAGGCAAGCTTAGCGTTTTTTTCAAGAAACCATCTCCCTGTAAATTCAAAACTTCTTTGAGTCTACTTGTGTTTATAAAGCACCCTGTCTCTGGAACAACAACCGCATAAAGAGAACCATCTAAAGAATATTCAAAATATAATGCTTTAATAACATTTAAGGGATCCCAAGCTTCTAATAAGTCAGCTTTCTCAAAACAGGTATGCGTTTCATACGGGTGTGAGATGATACGAAAATCAAGCCCTTTAGAAATAAAATACTCCGCTATATAATCAATACCATATTTCTTAAGAAACAATCTACAATAATCGACCCTAGAAAGTTTAAATTCATTTAAAAGACTATTTGCTTTGTCCCCATTGATTGATGGATCTTTATTTAGCAGGTCAAGATCATCTTTTATTAGCTCATTAGAATTATCATCAATTATATAAATACTCATAGGCTTCACCTCCTAAAAACCGGAATCATATAGTTGTTTATTGAATGCAAATTTGAGACAAACTATATTATGTAGCTGTGATCTTTTCTGATACTGGCTTTTCTACTGGCTTTTCTACTGCCTGATTAATTGGACCACCGTGCAAGAACAAACGGAAAAATAATATTAAGCCACCAGTGAAGAAAATTCCGCCAAGTAGTGATACTTGTATCCATTCAAAGGTTTCTTGCTTCTGACTTGCAAAGGCTATTGTATAGTAACAAAAAGCATAATTATTAAAGATCATTGGAAGGATATCTCCAAGAGAAATAAGCAAAAACACAACTAGAAAAACAGGAACCATATACATATAATATATACCTGTACCACCAACAATATATTGAATCGCTTTTAGTGCTATTGCACCTAAAAGCAGCCCTGAAATACTTCCTATAAAAATATTCTTTAATTGATTCGTTTTCCATCCAGATACTGCAAAGAGTACAAAAGGTATAAATGCTGGCCATGTACTCGTGTATTTAAATAATTCTAATAAAAACAATGTTACACAAACCCATACAGCGGCAATAAATGCAGCGATAATGGTACCCTTTTCAATTTTCAACTTATTCTCCATAATCCATCTCTCCTTTTAATTGTTTAATGATCTTTCGCTTATATCTAAACCGATATCTTTTGCCAAACGTTCCAAAACGCCTTTAGGTGGATGAAATTCTAAATCTTCTAACGCTTGCGTCCTCGTTATTTCACCTTTTCTAACAAGACTAGCATATTCCTCATGATACATTGTATATTGCATTCTCTTTAAGTCCATATAAGTATTTAGCCATACCATATCACAGTTGGTCGTTCGTCCCGGATAAGATGTCTTCATTTGACGCCAATCGAACATTTCCTCGCACCTTTTTCTTAAAACTACCTTATCTGTTTTATTAAATTTAAATATGTAAAAAGGTATTACAAGTATTTTATCTCTATTGACATTAGCCATAAGATCTTCTTTCGTTAAGTACACTTTTTGTTTGCTCATAGGTTTTTGACGTTCCATGAATTCATTGAAAAATTCTTCATTTTCTTGGAATTCTTCGATCATATCCTCCCAAAATTCCAAAGCCGTTTCTTTATGTGCCATCATCATAGCTTGTCCTTTTGAATATCCATTA
Source organism: Firmicutes bacterium HGW-Firmicutes-7 (assembly GCA_002841375.1). GTDB lineage: Bacteria > Bacillota > Clostridia > Lachnospirales > Vallitaleaceae > HGW-1. The sequence continues at coordinate 149,936 of PGZO01000006.1, forward strand.
ATAATTAAACCAATGTTATATTTGTCTGCAATTTCTACTGCATTTGCATATAATATGCCACCGCATACAAAGCAACTACTTAATCCTTTAACCTTTGATTGATTCGTATATTTCCATAGTTTTTTCATGAAAGGCGAATCGTGTTGTTTAATAATTAAATCAACGTCTAAAGCTTTACAGAGTTTTTTAACATTATTTGTAGCTGTTTCATCTTCGTACCCATGATCATTGTGAAACCCTAATACTTTAAGTTTATATCTCGTAACAATTTCAATTAAAGCCGCACTGCTATCAACACCACCACTTAGCGGAACTAAAACGTCATATTTATTTCCTAATTTTTTATATTTTTCTAAGCTTCTGAGCAGCTCATCTTCGTCTGCAAAGTCTTTTGAATCATCAATAATTATAGAATCTGACTCTTTGCAGTAATTGCATAACCCCTCATCACTAATATCAATTTTAGGAAAGGAGCTTGGTAAAATACATTTTTTACAAGTAGTAATATCTTTATTTGTTTTTTCCCATAAGTTATTAATATTACTAGTAATCTTTTCCTGTATGGTTTTTACGAATGCTTGAATCGTATCTTGTTTAAATACGTTTTTACTATAAGTCAACATGATGTGAAGTTGATCTTTAACTATGACAATATTAAAGTGAATCAAATAAGGGAGGCGATTTAATTTTCCAGATGATAGGTTAAGGTTATCAACCTCAAATACTCTACCGCCGGTTTGATGTTCTAGGTCACCTAAATAGTTATAACCGATTTGGGGAATTGGGCTGTTTACAATACTTTCTTCCTGTTTAATATATTTTAGAATCCCATAATTAAAACCATTTCCACGAACTTTCATTATCTGATTTTTTATTTCACTGATTTTACTTAAAGAATCATCATTCTTTTCATCTATTGTAATTTTTATTGGATACATTGAAGTAAACCAACCTACTGTCCTCGTCAAGTCAATAGAAGGGTCAATTTCTTCACGCCCATGTCCTTCAAAATCAATGAGTAATTTATTATGACCTGTCCACTTAGCCAACGCTTCTACGATACAGGTTAAAAGAAATTCATGCCCACCAACCGCATATTCTAAAGGAATGCCCTTTAATATTTTTTCAGACTCCCTCATATTTAATGATAAAACATAATCTACTCTGGACTCAGTATTTGATAAAATAGCATCCGAATAGTCTACAGGTATAGAAGGTATTTCCTTCATAGAATTTAAACACCAATAATTGATATCTTCTTTAAAGTCATGTGTTTTAGCGTAGTTTTTCAAAGCATTGGTCCATGCGCCAAAGGTTGTCGTTCTATTTGGCAAATGTAATTCCTCTCCTGCATCTAACAGTTCATAGCATGAATTAATATCTTCAATAATAATACCAAAAGATACAAAATCAGTAATAAGATGATGCATATGAATTGCAAGGGTTCCGTTATGATCACCATGGATAAAATAGTTTGCTTTCATTAACGGCGCTATAGATATATCAAATTCCCCTTGGGATTTCGATATAATATTTTGTACTTTTTCATCATGTAGCGTTGTATCCAACCCGGTTAAATCATGAACAGTTAACATCTGGTATTCTTTTTTTTCTTCAATCACTTGAATCCATTTTGAAGCCTTTTTTGTATAATAGGCCCTTAATAGGTCATGATGATTGATAATAGCCTTAAATACCTTTTCTAAATAATTAATATTAATTTTCTTTGTCGTTTTAAGCAAAACAATTTGGTTAAAGTGGTTCAAATCATTAAATTCTTCAAAAAACCAACTTTGTGCTGGTGTTAACCCAATTTCTCCGATGTAATCCTTTTCTTCTGTATACTCATTTTCTTCTGTATACTGACTTTCTACTATGTTTTTGTTCTCTTTTAAATTATCTTTGTCTTTTAGGTTCACTTTTTCTTCTATGTAGTCTTTTTCTTTTATAGTATCTTGACGATTATTTGATATTTGAATATGCTTCACCAGTTCTGCAACTGTGGGATATTGCAGTAAATCACTAGTTTTACATCCTCGACCAGCTTTTTCTACCTGTCCCGTTTGTCCTGCTGGATCAGCTTTTTCTACCTGTCCCGTTTGTCCTGTTTTTCTTAATTTTTGTATAACCTGTATGGCTAATAAGGAATTTCCTCCTAAATTGAAGAAGTTGTCATGAATGCCAATCTCCTTCTTGGTTTTTAATACTTCTGTCCATATTTGGCATAAGGTTTCTTCTAGTTGATTTCTTGGTGGTTGATAGAGCTCTTTATCTTCTTCGATTATGAAAGGTTTGTTTTGCAGAAGCTTTCTATCAATTTTTCCATTTTGATTAATTGGCATTTCTCTCAATTGAATAAATCTTGATGGAATCATATAACATGGCATTTTTTCTAATAGCGATTTCCTTATTTCATCTGCCAATAGATTACGCTTAGATACATAATAGCAACAAAGCACTTTTTCTTTATTTAGGTCTTCTTTAACAACGACAACAGCGTCAATAATTTCGTCAATTTTCGTTACATACTCTTCTACTTCTCCACATTCTATTCGATAACCATTTATTTTAACTTGTTGATCAATTCTACCTACAAATTCAATAATGCCGTCACTTCTTTTTCGAACAAGATCTCCTGTTTTATATATTGTCTCTCCTTTCATATAGGGATTTTCAACAAACTTTTCAGCTGTTAAGCTATCTCTATTTAAATACCCTCTACATACACCCTCACCACCTATGTACAACTCCCCAATAACGTTGTTAGGTACTAGCCGTTTGTTTTGGTCAAAAATATAAAGTTTTACGTTATCTGATGGGACACCTATTGGTACGGCTTTCTCTTTATCCTTTTCTTTATCATAGGCATATATCATACATCCCACAACCGTTTCAGTCGGGCCATATTCATTATATTGAATAACCTTATCACTAAATTTGTTGGCTATTTCTTCTGCTACTTTTCTTTCAAACTCTTCCCCTCCAACTATAAAGGATTTAAGCCTTTTTACAGAGATATCTTCATTTATCAACGCTTTAAGATGGGAAGGCGTAAGCTTTATAATATCAACTTTGTCTTCTTTGAGTATTCTATCCAAGCAAAACTCATCCTCATCATACACTTCAATACTATTCCCTGATAGTAAGGGCACAAAGATGGAGGTTACTGTTAAATCAAAAGAAATTGATGAATAAAGTGGAAAAGTTAATGCTGTTTTGTTCTCGCTACCATATTGCTTCATTGCCCACCATATATAATTAACGACTCCTTTGTGTTCTATCATAGCTCCCTTAGGTTTTCCCGTAGAGCCAGAAGTATAAATAACATATGCTAGATCATTAGAATAATTGATTAAATCAAGGTTTTCATCATTATGCTCATAATTAATAGGCTCATCAAGATATATTTTTATTCCGTTAAAATAATCAACTGATTTAATTTCCTTTTGCGTAAGCAAAATATCTGCTTCACTATCTTCAAGTATTAATTTCAATCTTTCATCAGGGTACTTAGGATCTATTGGCAAATATGCTCCGCCAGCTTTTAACACCGCAAGCATTCCAATGATGCATTCAATAGAACGATTTGCCATAATGCCAACGATACAATCTTTTCCAACACCATCAATTCTTAATCGCCTAGCGAGTTGGTTCGCCTTCTTATTCAGCTCACTATAGGAAATACTTTTGTCTCTACAACGAATCGCAATTTCACCAGGTACTTGTATAACCCTTTCTTCAAACAATTCATGAATACATTTGGAATAAGGATACGCTACTTTTGTTTGATTATATGAAATGAGGTGCTCATTCTTTTCTTCCTCTGATAACAATGGAAGATCACAAATAGGCATATTGATATTTTCAATAATTCCTTTCAATAGTATATTAAAATGTTTTGACATTCTCTCAATTGTCTCTGTCTGAAAAAGATCTGTATTATAGTTAAACTTTCCCTGCAAACTGTTACCAGTATCTACTAAAGTAAGAATCATATCAAACTGCCCTTCTTGTTGTGGAAGATTATAAGACTCTACTAAAACCCCCTTTGATAAGTTCTTCTGGGTACTATTGAAATTCAAATATTCAAATGTAACCTGAAATATAGGTGACCGACTTGGATCACGTTTTAATTTCAAACGATCAACCAATGCTACAAAGGGATAGTCCTGGTGCTTTAAAGCTTCGGTTATTGTTGCTCTAACCTCTTGTAATAATTCTTTAAATGAATGCATCTCTTTAAAATCAATTCTTATAGCTAACATATTAACGAGATACCCAATAATCTTATCAAAATGTGGTTGTGTTCTTCCGTTTACAGGTATGCCCACAACAATATCCTCTTGCCCCGTATAACGATGAAGAAATAATTGGAGCGCTGCTTCCAATAATACAAACAGCGTTACGCCTTCTTCTGCAGCACACGTTTTCAATGCTTTTGTCATTTCTTTATTTATTGTAAATGAACAAGATGAACCATTATAGGTTTGAACAGGTGGTCTTGGTTTATCAATAGGCAATTGTAATGTAGACAACTCACCCGATAACTTATCTTTCCAATACGTCCAATGCGTTTCATCCAAAGCACTTCCAGCAATCTTTTTTTGATTGTTAATAAATTCAATATATTGCATTTCTCCAAGTGGTGTTAAAGCGTTGTTTCCAGTTATTTCAGCTTCATATAGTTCCCAAAGCTCTTTATTTATTACTAAAAAAGATTCAAAGTCAGAGATAATATGATGCGCGGATATTAAAAGGACATAATTATTTTCATCTTTGCAAAAGAGCTTCACTCTAAATAGAGGCCCTTTTTCTAAATCAAATAGTTGTCTATGGGCTTTCAACACTGTCTCATATAATTGTTCTTCATCAAGAGATTTAACATCTACTTCTTCAAAACACACTTGTTGATAGCCATGTACTGTCTGTACCGGCTCACCTTCTCTATCATAAAAAGTAGTTCGCAGTGCGTGATGTCTGTTCACCAATTTTTGAAAGGATCTCCTTAGTGCCTTTACATCGATCTTCGACTTAATTTTAAACGGAAATGCTAGGTTATAGGCTATACTTTCTGGCGCTTCTTTAAATAAGAACCATAACGCTTGCAGACCGTATGAAAGCGCATATTCAAACGTTGACTCAGCTGCTTTTTGTAATAATAATTTTTTTAAAATTTCACGATTATCATTTGTTATGTTCGTTTCCATCTTTATACACCTTCCTTTATCTGATCTAATAACCTGGTTACCTCTTCTTCTGATAAATCCTCAATATCTAATAATAGTTCTGCTACAGTTTCAGGCTCAACCTTCTTGCGCTCCTCATTAACGATGTACGCTTTAGTTGATAGAATCTTTTCTTCTAACCCAAATAATTCTATAAGCTGATCTTGGTATAATTCAAGGAAGTAGTTGGTCAATTCAGCAATTGTATGGTATTCAAAGAAAAGTGTTTTTGGTAATTGCCCAAATATTTTTTCTAGCTCATTGGTAAATTGCATAATCATGACTGAATCAATGCCGTATTTTTCTATTGGTACATCTACTTCGATTCGTTCTATTGGGAGTTTAATTTCCTCACACATCAACTCCATAAAATAAATTCGTGTTCTTTCTTCAAGAACTTCTTTAATAGATGAATAATGATCTACTTCCTTATCTTCCCTTATGCTGTTTCCTGTAGCTGCTGACTCTTTCATAGATGTTTCTTCAACTACATTGGATATTTCTAATCGTTTAGTTGCATCCATATCACTCAATGAAGTTATTTCCGTTGTACTTTGATATATTTTTTCAATCGTGGTAGGTACCCAATATCTTTCCTTTGCAAATGGATAAAGTGGTAAAGAGATCTTTTGTAACAAGTTATTTTCATACATAACCCTCCAATCTAAGTTGATGCCACATACCCAAAGTTCAGCAAGTAGCTCAAATTCATTGTTTTGAAATAATTCATTGATGAATTCTTTACCTTTTTGAGCTTTTATTAATTTATCTAATGTTAACTGCCTAGACCTTTTGTTTCCGATATAGATTTTATCATTGCTGCCTTCTCCACTAAGGTACTGTTTAAGTTGTTGTATCGCTTCTGGGATACTATAGGCAATTACTGCTACACGTTCATCCATCGCTTCTCTACTGACTTGTAACGTATAGGAAATATTGTCAATGCTTAGTGCCGTTGCCTTATTGTTAAGTGCACGTTCTAAGGTTTTTATTAGATTAAAAGCATACTCCCTTAATCTATCTGAATTACTTGCAGACAATAATACAATATGGGGTTTTTGTTCCTCCATTATTTCTTTATATGCATTTTCTACATATTCTTCAATAATGATGTGGGCATTCGCTCCTCCTGCTCCAAACGCACTAATACCTGCTCTTCTAGGCGCTTTTCTTCCTCCAATTTCAGGCTGTTTCCAATCTTCAAGTTTATTTTGAACATGAAAAGGTGTCACCATAAAATTAATGTTTGGGTTCAATACTTGTGAATGAAGAGATGGCACAAGTTTTTTATGCTTCATTTGTAACAGTACTTTTGTAATTCCTGCTATCCCTGCTGCTGATTCAAGATGTCCGATATTGGATTTTACTGAGCCAATGGAACAATATTGTTTATCACTTGAATACTTCCCAAGGGATTTTATTAAGCCCGATATCTCTACTGGATCTCCCAATGATGTTCCTGTACCATGTGCCTCAATATAGCTTATCGTTCTAGGATCAATTCCCGATCTTTTAATTGCCTTGTCAATTAACGTCCCTTGTGCATTAGGATTTGGAATTGTATATCCATTCGTTTTACCTCCATGGTTTAGACTACTCCCTTTTATAACCCCATAAACCTGATCTTTGTCTTCTAGCGCTTTATGTAACGGTTTTAAAATGATAGCACCTACTCCTTCCCCTGGCACATACCCGTCTCCACCTTCTCCAAAGCTTCTACACTTACCATCACTAGATACAAACTTCCCCTGACTTAAGCCAATATATTTATTAGGATGTATCGATAAGTTTACACCTCCTGCAATGACGATATCGCTGTCGCCACTGCGTATGCTTTCACAGGCAAGATGCACTGCTGTAATAGATGAAGAACACATTGTATCCAACGCAATACTAGGTCCACTTAAATTCAAACAATAGGATACTCGATTTGCGATAGATGCATAAGATGAACTTAATGCCATAACATTTCCTTTCATCGATTCTTCTGCGCCATACATTTGATAATGACCATTCATTACGCCTACAAATACCCCTACGCAGCTTTGATTTAATGCGTCTTTTGTATAGCCCGCATCTTCAACCGCATGCCATGCTGTTTCTAAAAACAGCCTTTCCTGGGGATCCATAATCTCCGCTTCTTTTGGAGAAATATTAAAAAATAACGGATCAAATTTATCTATATCTTCGAGGAATCCTCCCCATTTGCTATAACATTTTCCCTTTTTCTTTTTGTCAGGGTCGTAGTATTTACTATGATCCCATCTATCAGAAGGAATCTCCGTTATACAATCTTTTCCCGCTTGAATATTTTCCCAGAAAGCTTCAATATTTTTTGCCATGGGATATCTGCCACTTAAGCCAATAATGGCAATATCCTTATTTATTGTTTCATTTCCCACTATTGCTGATGTATAAAAGCGTGGTCTATTGTTTATTCCTTCTTTCTGCCCAATATGAACTTCTTGGCTTTTGATTGGTGCTTTTTCTTTTATCATACCTGTTATTTCAATTAATTTTTCGTTATAGGTATTCATAAAATAATTGGTTAATTCCTCAAGGTTTTGGTATTCAAATAACAAGGTTTTAGGTAGTTCTCCAAAGTACTTTTCAAATTCTTTATTTAAGCTTATGATCATTACAGAATCGATTCCATATTTTTCAAAAGGTTCAGATGAAATAATTCTAGTTGCTGGCAACTTAATTTCTTTTGATAATAATTCCTTAAAGAAGGCTTCGGATTTATGATATAGCTGTTCTCTTTGGTGAATAGATAAATCTGGTTTGCTTGTTTTTTCTATCTTATTCGTGTTCTTTTGTGCTTCAACCATACGGCTTATCCTGGCTTCATCTCCAGAGAGAACAAGCATATTGACTACACCAAGCTTCAAGCCATCTTGAAGTGCTTTAATGCCACTTTCAAGACCTAAAGGTACTAAACCCATTTGCTCCTCCATGTTTTTTTCTATCGCTTTATTAACCTTCATTCCACCATCTTTCCACAATGGCCAATTAATAGATAGTGTAATACCTGAACGCTTATTTATTGCTTTAAGCTTGTCTCTTTTCTTACAATAATGATCAATAAAGCCATTTCCAAAAGCATAATCTCCTTGCCCTACATTACCTAGCTTGCCCGCTACTGAGGAGTATACAATAAAGAAATCTAACTTTTCATTTTTAGTAGCATGATCTAAATATATCGTTCCATATACTTTAGGCGCTAATACTGCTTCCATTTCCTCTCTCGTTTTCTTAATTAGGAAGGAATCTCTTACTACTCCAGCACTATGTATAACCCCATTAATTGTTTTGAAATGTGTTTTTGCTGTTAATATAAGCTTTTCAACCTCTTCTCTTTTAGAAACATCCGCGCTAATATAAATTACCTCAGCGCCTAGTTCTCTAAGTTTCTCAAGTTCTTTTTCTTTTTCATCATTAAGCGCTGATCTTCCGCTCAGAATTAACCTTGCATTAAATTCTTTTGCAAGAAACCGAGCTGTAATAATTCCAAGTCCTCCTGTACCACCTGTTATGATGTATACGCCTTTATTTTGAATATTAATTGTGTTGTTGTTTTCATTTGTAACCTCAAGCTTTTCAAACTGTTTTACATATCTTACATTGTTCTTATATAGCACTTCTATACCATCATAGATTTCCATTTCTTCAACTGCTCGACTTAAAAGATCAAAATCTGACGGTAATACAACCTCTACACACTTACATTTCATATTTGGATTTTCAATCGTAATCGTTCTAAGTAGTCCACTTAATGCTGCATTTTGAGGTTGACTGTCTTGCTCATAAGATTCATAACAATAAACCAGCCTTATCGTCTTTCTTGGCTTTTGTTCGGCTAATGCTTGGCATAGATACATAACACAATAAGCACCTTTTTCCAATTGTTGTTGAATGTTTTCTCCATTATTAAAATCCTCAATATTCCACATATGAATAATGCTATCTGGTATACATTCATCTTCTTTTAATTTTGTCGCTAACTGTCTATAGTGCGCTTTGCTTTGTGGATTTATTTCATATGTAGTGTCTGACAATTGTTTAAAGGCTTTGCCTGGCATCACGACAATTATTTTCCCTTCCAATGAATTTATGTTCTTATTGCTCTGTAAATCATTAGATAAAACTAACGTTGTACCTACCTTTTTACTATTGTTTGAAAAGTCTTTTGAAGCCATTTCCCAATGATCCGAAAAATAGATCGTATTGTTTCTATTTATAGCAATCGGTGCGAATGCTCTAAGCATTAAATTGTTTATTTTTACGAGTATCACCCCTGCCATATCCAATATATAAATATCATATTTTCTAACGCCATGATTTACAGGTGCATCAAGTAAAACCGCATGGACATAACACTCTTCGCTTAAAGTGTTCAACAGCACGATCTCTTCTATTGAAAAGGGTACGTAGGAAGCTTCTACATCCTCTGTTGATGTTTTTGTTATTCCAATCACAGCTTGAAGGGCTCCGTCAATGATCGAAGGGTGAAGTACATATTGATTGAAATCATTTTTTAATTTTTCTGGCAACTTTAAGTGTACTAATGTTTCTGTAGCGCCTGTAAATATTTCTTGAATCGTTTTAAATCCATCTCCATATGCAAAACCCTTTTCCATAAAAAGCTCATAGCAAGCCTCTCTGGATATATAATCACAACTTTTTTTAATCTCATCAATATTAATTATATCTAGCTTTGTTTTACAATTCTCCTTCATTGCAAATTCTAGCTCACCTTGAGAATGAAGCCTTCTACTATTGTCTTCTGCCTCTGTAGTAACTTCATACGCTACTAAATCTCCATGAGGATATAAATGAATACTTACTATTTCAGGCTCGTCTTTTATAACTATTGGTTGCGTCCACATAATATTTTTAATCTTACATACTTTTTCTTCTCCTGCAATTTCTCCCGCTGCATGTGCCATTTCTATATAGGCTGCCCCAGGTAACATTTTTTGATTAGAAATAATATGGTCTGTGAAATAGAATTCTTCTCCTGTAAAAGTCGTTGTATACTTCTGCTCTCTGAGATTTGAAGTATTGGATTCTATTAAAGGATGTGGTCTTTTATTTCCGTTATTTCTCGCTTTTTTACGCTCTGGTATCCAATATCGTTCTTTTGCAAAAGGATAGGTTGGCAAAGATAACCGACTCAAGCCATGGCCTTCATATAGTTTTCTCCAATCAATCTCTACACCTGAAACCCAAAGCTGTGCTAATTTATCGAGCTCTTTATCCCTAATCATGGTTTTTATGAATTCTTCAGCCGCTCTTCCTTCAGTTAAAATAGTGTTCACCTTTTCACTAACTGCATTCCCAAAATACAGTCCATCAATATTCATCTTTCCTACTAAATATTGTGATAGCTTCACCGTCAAATCTTCTGTATTAGATACGATTAGTGCTATTCTCTCTGTCATTGCTTCACGACCAACTTGTAAGGTATAGGCCATTTCAGTTAAATCAACCGCTTCTGATTGTTCAAATATTACGATCTCTTTTTTATTTGTTAATATAACCTCTACAATATCTTTAAGAGAAGTCTGCGCAACAAATTGCTCTCTCTTTATTTCAATATTATATTTTTCTTCTATGCTACTCGCGAGCTTAAGCAGATGAATGGGCTCTAATCCATAGTCTTCAAATGCCTCAGTCAATTTAATCTCTTCTTTCTTTACACCAATAACTTGAGATAGAAACGTTATTAACACTTCTTCTATTTCAGTCTTTGAACTTCCTTCTTCTATCACAACGCTATTATGGTGTTTTTCAAAAGTAGTCAACAGCTCTTTGACATACGCTTTAAGTCTATCAACATTTTTAGCTGATAATAGTATTAATTGTGGCTTATCATTAACGCTTTCCTCTTTATATTGTGAATCGTCAGCTTCCTCTAAAATGATATGTGCATTTGATCCGCCTGCTCCAAAAGAACTAATTCCAGCTCTTCTAGGATATTTTATCGTAGCTACTTCAGGACATTTCCATTCTTCAAGTTGATGTTGTACCCAAAAAGGCGTCTCTTTGAAATTAATATTTGAATTCAGAAGGTCCGAATGAATAGAAGGTACTAATTGTTTATATTTCATTTGTAACAATACTTTTGTTATACCAGCAATGCCTGCTGCTGATTCTAGATGCCCAATATTCGCTTTCGCTGATCCAATTGAACAATATTGTTTGTCCTTTGTATATTCATCAAACGCTTTTACCAAGCCAGTTATCTCTATTGGATCGCCTAAAGAAGTACCGGTCCCATGGGCTTCAATATAGCTTATTGTCCTTGGGTCTATCTCTGCTTTTTTTATTGCTTCACATATGACTTCTTTTTGTGCATTCGGATTAGGTACTGTATACCCGTTGGTTTTTCCACCATGGTTTACACTACTACCTTTTATAATCGCATATATATGATCATGATCTTCTTTGGCTTGCTTCAATGATTTTAATAATATTGCCCCTACGCCTTCACCAGGGACATAGCCATCTCCACCTTCTCCAAAGCTTCTACACTTTCCATCACTTGATGCAAATCTTCCTTGACTTAGTGCGATATACTTATTAGGATGTATAGATACATTTACACCCCCTGCTATGGCCAATTGATTTTCTCCTCTATGTATACTTTCACAAGCAAGATGAACAGACGTAAGGGAGGAGGAGCACATTGTATCCACTGCTAAACTGGTTCCACTTAAATTCAGACAATACGATACACGATTTGCTATAGATGCGTAGGAAGAACTTAGTGCCATCCCATTCCCCATCAAGGACTCTTCTGCACCATATAGTTGATAGTGTCCATACATAACCCCAACATATACACCCACTTTTCTCTTGCTCAGCTCTGCCCTTGTATACCCTGCATCTTCCACCGTATTCCAGGCTGTCTCAAGAAACAACCGCTCTTGAGGATCCATAAGTTCTGCTTCCTTTGGAGATATATTGAAAAATAAAGGATCAAACTTATCGACATCACTCATAAATCCGCCCCACTTACTATAACTTTTTCCTTGTACATCTTTATTGGTGTCAAAGTATTCCCTGAAATCCCACCGATCTTCAGGTATTTCTGTAACACAGTCTCTTCCTTCTGTGAGATTGTCCCAAAACTCCTTCACATTATTTGCCATCGGATATCTTCCGCTTAAGCCTATAATTGCGATATCATCCTTCTGTTGCAAACCCTCACTTACAACCTTTTGAAAGCGTGACTTACTAATAAATGAAACTTGTTCTTCTATAGTGGCTTCAGCTTTAATAGCCTTTGATAAAGGATGCGTGCCTAGATCTAACTTCTCAATTAATTTACTTCTATGATTTTCAATAAAATACATCGCTAAATCGCTAATATTTTGATATTCAAATAGCAGCGTTTTAGTAAGCTCCCCAAAACAAGCTTCTAATTCTCTATTCATATTTACGATCATCACTGAATCTATTCCATACTCATCAAATACTTTTCTTGCATCAATTTTGTTTAGTGGTATTTTGGTTTCTTTGGATAGCATATTCTTTAAATATTTCTCAGTTTTCTCTTTCAACTCGTCTATTTTATTTTCACTAATTTCTAATACGGTTTCTTCTACCTCAAGTTTTTCATACCCTTTAAAGCCCAACATTGCATCAATTTTTTCTTCATCTCCTGCAAACACTATTAATCCTACTTGAGAAGAATTCAAGCCTTGTTCAAATGCCTTTACCCCGTCGTCAGTATTTAAAGGAACCAATCCTAGCCTCTCTTCCATCCATTTCTTAGAAGCCTCGTCCATAGTCATACCGCCTTCTTTCCACAAGGGCCAGTTAATGGATAAGGTTTTCCCTGTTCTTTTTCCTTGTTGCCTAAAGCTTTCTCTCCTTTCGCAATAATGATCCATGAAACTATTTGCATAAGCATAATCACTTTGTCCAACATTGCCTAGTATGGAAGAAGTAGAAGAAAATACAGCAAAGAAATCTAGAGGTTCCTCTTTTGTTGCTTCGTCCAACCATATAATACCGTATACTTTAGGATCTATCACTTCCTTCATTTCTTTTGATGTTTTTCTTAATAATAAAGAATCGTGTGTTATGCCTGCACTGTGAATAATGCCATTAATATTACCAAAGCGTTCTTTTGTTTTTTTAATCATATTCTGGACATCATCCCGTATCGATACATCACCAACCATATATTCTACTTGGGAACCTAATGCTTCAAGCACTTTTATTTTCTCTTTTTTGAACGCATTTAACTCAGAACGGCCAGTTAATACGATGTTTGCTTTTGCTTTTTTAGCGATATGCTGTGCAAATATTAAACCGAGTCCGCCTGTTCCTCCTGATATAATATACACACCATTTTCCTTTAGCTTGGAACTATGGTAATTCAGATCTTGCTCTGTAATTTTACGAATTGATCTAATGTACCGATCTGTCTCGTCATACCTTATATCAATATTTTTCAGATTTATTTGTTCCTGTAATTCAAATAAAAGATCTTCTACCCTTCCTTCATCCTGTGCTGCAAGCATACCCACGGTCTTAATTTCTATTTGAGGATTTTCAATTTTTACAGTTTTTGCAAAGGCGCTCACCCCGGCATAAGAGGGTTCTGCTGCTTCATCGTCATAGGTATACCTATAAAGAATTTTAATTTTATCTTTAACTTTACCTTTCATAATCTCAGTGGTTAAATTAAAAAGTGAATAAACACCTTTATTAAGCTGAAGCTTTACAGCTTTTTCATTACTATCATATTTGTCTTTGCTCCAGTTATGAATGATCAACCTTAAGTTAATGTTTTTATTTTTAAGGTCCATTAATAATCGTTCATAGTCTTCTTCATTATTTGTTCTAATTTCATATAGATCCTTATCCAACTCAGCATATTTTTTTCCTGGCCTTATTAATATCACTTGCCTGATGGTTTTTTTAAGGGTATTACACAAAGCATGATCAACATCAAATAAAACAATGCTATCGATTTTTTCCTCTAGTTTCTTCTTACTAGGCTTTTCTTTTTCCCATTGGCTACTATATTTTAATATTGCTGTTTTTTTCAAAGCTTTTTGTGTTATCGTAGCTGACATCGCTCTTAACACAAGGCCTTTCATCTTGATCAATATTTTTCCCGCCTCATCGGTTAAGTTTAAATCAAAATTTTTAATCGCAGAATTTTGGGTCATATCTGCTTTTCTTACATGAATAAAACATTTTTTAGTTAGAGGACACAATATGTCTACTTCTTTTAAAGAAAACGGTAAATAGGGTACGCCAAGTGCCATTTCCTTTTCCAAAACACCAATAATTGCTTGAAGGGCTCCATCCATCATTGATGGGTGTAATATAAAGTCTTGAAAGCTTCCTTTTAATATTTGAGGTAACTCAATTTTACCTAGTACTTCTACTTCATTACAATTAATTTCAATTACTGATTGAAAGCTGTCACCATAATTTATGTGATTTTCATCAAATAATTTATAGATCTCCTCCTGATTCAGCTTTCTTATACATCTTTTTTGAATTACATCAATGTCGATGTATTCTTCAATTTCTTCTTCATCATTTGCATATTCCAATACACCATATCCATTCGTAAAAGGTTCAGCAGCTTCTTGACTAATTACTTCATACGCTACATCATTTTCTTTAGGGTATAATGTAATACATGTTTCTTTTGTTGTCTCCCCTATGGTAAGGGGCCTAACCCATACAATGTTTTTAATTTTCTTAATTTTCCTTTTACCTGCCATTTGACCTGCTGCTCTAGCCATCTCGATATAAGCAACCCCTGGCAATATGTTGTGTCCGGATATTTGATGATCACATAGATAGAATTCCTTCCCCGTAAATGTGGTCGTATATTTCTGTTCTTCAAGATCCGAAATATTCTTACCTATTAATGGATGGAGTTTCTTGTCATTGTTATCTCCTCTATTAAAAATAGTTTCATCAAATTCAGACGATGGTATCCAATATCTTTCTCTAGCAAAGGGGTACTGAGGTAGACATATTGGTTTAAGTTTTCGCCCATTATATAACTGCTTCCATTCAATTTCTAATCCGCTCGCCCATAACTGAGCAAGCTTTAACATATCTCTTTCTTCAATTATTTTACGTGCAAATTCCTTACCTAAATCTCCATCAAAAATAATGTTTTCCTTATTTTCTCTAATATTTCTATTAAAAAGGTTTTCGATGTTCTTTTTATTACTCCTATAATTCTCAAGCTTTTCCTTTAACTCTTCTAAGCTTGATACGACTATAGCAAGACGTTCTTCCATTCCTTCTCTACCTGTTTGTAAGGTATACACCAGCTCTTCAAGATTAATTTTCTCACTTGTTACTTTCTTTTCCTGCTCTTGTAAGGTAGCATAATAATTCATCATGTTTTTCTTAAACTTTGTAATAAGGTAGGTTGCCAACACTTCAATAGATGAATATTCAGTGATTATTGAAGAAGTCATCCCCAAATTATAGCTTTCATTTATTTTGTTAACCAGCTTACTTATATTTAATGGATCAAACCCATATTCTGTAATATTTTCCGAGACATCTATTTCTTTCCTATTTACATTTAAAATAGTTGATACGTTTTCTATTAAGTCACGTATTATTTTATCTTTTACGATTGAAATATTCTTTTCTAGGTTTGATTCCTCTTCTCTTTTAAGTACCATTTCTTGCTCCAAATACTTGGCTATTGTCTCTACATATTTATTAAGCTGCTCCTTATTTTTTGCTGATAAAGTAAAAATATAGGGCTCAGATATTGTACGCTTCACCGTTTCTTCTTTTTTATATTCTTCAAGTATGATATGTGCATTTGAACCACCTGCCCCAAAAGAGCTTATCCCTGCTCTTCTTGGATAGCTTGTTCCATTTATTTTTGGACATAGCCATTCTTCCAAATCATGTTGTACATAAAAAGGTGTTTCTTTAAAATTAATATTTGGATTAAGCACCTTGGAATGAATGGATGGCACAAGCTGCTCATACTTCATTTGAAGGATTACTTTCGTTACAGCTGCTACGCCTGCTGCTGATTCAAGATGACCAATAACAGATTTTGCTGACCCTATTGAACAAAACTGTTTATCCTTTGTATGTTCACTAAACGCTTTTACAAGTCCACTTATTTCTATAGGATCTCCTAAAGAGGTTCCCGTACCATGCGCCTCAACATAACTTATTGTTCTTGGGTCAATTTTTGATTTTCTTATCGTTTCGTCTATTAACTCACCTTGTGCATTCGGATTAGGTACTGAATACCCATTTGTTCTTCCGCCATGATTTAAAGTACTTGCTTTAATAATTGCATATATTCTATCTCCATCTTCTTCTGCTTTCTTCAGTGATTTTAATAGAACTGCACCTATCCCTTCACCTGGAACATAACCGTCTCCACCTTCACCAAAACTTCTACACTTCCCATCACTTGCTGCAAATTTTCCTTGGCTAAGTAATATGTACTTATTAGGGTGTATCGTTAAGTTAACGCCACCTGCTAGAGCCATTTCACTTTGTCCAAGCCTTATACTATCACAGGCCAAATGTATGGAAGTTAAAGATGAGGAACACATCGTATCCACCGCCATGCTAGGTCCATTTAAGTTTAGCAAGTAGGATACTCTATTTGCTATTGTTGCATAAGATGAATTTAATGCAATATTATGACCTTTTATTGATTCTTCAGCACCATAAAATTGATAATATCCATACATTACCCCAACAAATACGCCTACTCTTTTTTCACTTAAACTTCGTCTAGTGTACCCACCGTCCTCAAGGGTATGCCAAGCTGTTTCTAAAAATAACCGTTCCTGAGGATCCATAAGTTCGGCTTCCTTAGGTGAAATATTAAAAAATAAAGGGTCAAATTTATCTACATCTTTTATGAATCCTCCCCATTTGCTATAGCTTGTTCCTTTCTTGTTTTTATCTGGATCGAAATATTCCTTATAATCCCATCTATCCGGCGGTATTTCTGTTATACAATCTTTACCTGCTTTTAAATTAGACCAAAATTCGTCAAGGGTTTCAGCCATTGGATATCTTCCACTTACACCAATAATGGCGATATCCTCCTCTTCATGATTTTTCCTCGAATAATGAGTCGTTTGAGCTGGTGCTTCTATAAATCTTGGTTTTACTTTGTTGGCAACTGGCTCTTCTACACTTTTGGTGATATGAGGTTTATGATTAATATCCAATTTCTCTAACAATTTATTAAGATGATTTTTGATAAAATAATTTGATAATTCACTTATGTTTTGATATTCAAACAGCAACGTCTTTGGTAGGTTATTAAAATCTTTTTCCAACAATTTATTAAGGTTCATAATCATAACTGAGTCGATCCCATAGTTTTCGAAGGTGTCGTCTGCTTGAATTTTATTTGCAGGCATCTGTATTTCCTTAGCCAGCATTTGTTTAAAATAAGCTTCTGTCTTCTTTAGAATTTCATTTTTATCCCTATCTTCAAAATTCTCAAATGCTTTTATTTCTATTGCCTCTGTTTCTATTGTTTTTATTTCTACTTCTCCTGTTTCTAGTTCTGCTATTTTATTTTGTCTTTTTCTGGGCTTTAATGGGCTAAGTAAATTGAGTATTTTATCTTTATTGCCTTCAAATACGATTAGTTGCTTTTCCTCTTTTGGCAGCCTCAATCCAACTTCAAAAGCTTTAATACCATGATCAATACTCATAGGCTGTAACCCAAAATCTTTAAGCAATCTTTCTTTTGTTTCAATATCTACTTCCATGCCTCCGTCTTTCCATAAAGGCCATGCAATGGATATCACTTTACCATACGCTTCTTTCATCAACTGAACGTAGCAATCCATAAAACAATTCGCATAAGCATAATCACACTGTCCTATATTTCCATTTACACCTGATAAAGAAGAAAATACAGCAAAAAAGTCTACATTTTCATTTTTTAACGCCTGTGCTAAATTTATAAGTCCCAGCACTTTAGGGGAAAATACTTCATCCATGTCTTTCGTACTTTTTTTCATTACAAAGGCATCTCTTATTACCCCGGCGCTATGAATAACGCCATCGATTTTCTCATATTGTGATTTAATAAGTTCAATAAGGTCAGCTACTTGAGCCTTACTAGCTATATCTGATTTGATATACGTTACATTAGCACCTAGTTCTTTTAGCCTTTGAATAGACCTTTCGCTTTTTGAAGTAAGCTCTGATCTACCCGTTAAAATTAAATTAACTTGCTTTTGTTTCGCTAAATAGGTAGCAAAAATAAGCCCTAATCCGCCACATCCTCCTGTAATCAAATAAACACCATGACTTTTTATGTTTGTTGACGCTTCTAAAGAGCTATCCGCATCTAATAGAGATAAGCTTTTTATAAATCTATTGTTATTTTCATATTTTATTTCAATAGGTCTCTCTTCCATAATTATTGTTTCTTGTAGCAGGACCTTACTTCTATTCGAATACTTATCAAGTTGTATCGTCCTACAAAGTAAATTAGCATTTTCAATAGCTACCGTCTTTAAAAATGCGCTGACTGCCTGATTAATCGGTTGAGGCTCTTTGTCATTTACACTGTAATAATAATGCAGATTAATCCTACGCTCAAGCTTTTGTTTCATAAGCGCTTTTACTAAATAAAAGACTGAATAGATTCCTGCTTCTAGTTGTTTTCTAAACTTCTCCTGATTATGATCAAAACTTTCTGACCACATATGTATAACTGTATCAGGGTTTATATTGTTATCCTTAAGTTCATTTAATAATCTAGAATAATCCTCTTCTATGTTTTTTCTTATCGTAAACACAGCATTACTTAAATGCTCATATTGAACGCCTGGCTTGACTAGAATAATCTTTCCATGTGTTTCACTTAATGCTTGCTCTTTAATATGTTCATCGAGATCAAAAATAAGTATACATTTTCCATATTTTTTATTATTAAGGTCATTCTCTAATTCAGACTTTTCCCATATGTACTTAAAATAAAGGCTATCACTTTCTATCTTTTGTTCATAATCGTTCTCTATCTTCTTGTATTGCAATAGCCCTTCTTCAGGTGTTATCTCTCCTAACTTAATCATTTCAAAAACGTCATGATTACTCCGTTTACCCTTCATCTTGTTACCTCCTCATAATACGCTCAACTTGGTTTACCTCTAAGTTTCCTTGAGCAAGTTTCTGAAATAGGTCTAATATCCTTTCATCATTATTCTCTGTTACTATCCCCTTTTTTGTCTCTATTTCTTTTGGTTCTATTCCCACTTCTTTTATTCCAACTACTTGTTTTATCTCTTCTTGTTTTATCTCTTTTTTTCTTAACTTCGTTGTAAAAGCTTTAATTATAATAAGTACTTCGCCTAGCTCATTTAGAATTTTAATGTTATATTTTTTCAATGTTGACTCAGGTGTTAATTGATCTTCTAATGTTACGTATGAATAGCAATTTTTCACTAACGGTTTTATATTGATGAGCTCCTCTAACATAAAAGGCAAATAAATTGTTGAAGGGTCTGTATCAATTGTATCCAATAATGCTACTGTAGGGTGTAACGCACCATCTATCAACGACGGATGAAGGGTAAATTCGTTAAATTCAGATATCAGTTCATCTGGCAGCTCTAGATAAGCAAGGACTTCCTTCCTGTTTTGAACGATTTCCTGCACAGGCTGGAAAGACGGTCCATAGTTAAATCCAAGGCTACGAAGTTTTTCATAATAGCCAACTTTTTTAGTCTTTACAGGGCACCTGTTTTTTATAGCATGAATGTCCAGGAC
Source organism: Firmicutes bacterium HGW-Firmicutes-7 (assembly GCA_002841375.1). GTDB lineage: Bacteria > Bacillota > Clostridia > Lachnospirales > Vallitaleaceae > HGW-1. Next base: position 169,942 of record PGZO01000006.1, read on the forward strand.
TTCCGCTACCTTACTATCATTATGATCATCATAGTGAATGACACCTTGTGCATGAACTGTTTGTTCACTTTCCAGCGTTTTTGAAGAAATGACATACTCTGCTGAATGTTCACTTGGATATAAATTAATAATAATGTCTTGCCCATTTTCATTGATAGCTATTGGATTAATCCAAACCGTATCTTTAATATAATTTACTTTTCTTTCACCCGCGATTTCACCCGCTACTGTTGCCATTTCTAAACAAGCTACCCCTGGAAGCAATTTTTGTCCCGCAATAATATGATCTAACAAATAAAACTCACTTCCGAGAAGCCGTGTTTCAAATTTTTGTTCCCTAAAATTAGACGTATTATGGTCTATTAATGGATGGATTTTAGTCATTTTATTCTGTTCTTGTCTTACTTCCTTCGTATAATCCCCTTGAATGATCCAATAACTTTCAAGGGCAAAAGGATATGTTGGTAGAGATAGCCGAACGGGCTTGGTACCTTTGTACAATAGCGGCCATTCTATTTCAATGCCCATAACCCATAACGCAGCTAGCCTATTGAGTTCTCTCTCGTTTATTAGCGTATTAATAAATGCTTGACCAGCCTTACCTCCAACGAGTAGTTTCGCTTTATCTTTATCTTTCTTCAGATTGTTTTGATAGAACATCGTTGTATTCGTTTTGTTGCAAAAATCCATCAACCTTTCTTTTAACTGTTCTATACTTGAAGCGACAATGGCTAACCGTTCTTCCATAGCTTCTCTACCAACTTGCAATGTATATGCCATGTCCTTTAGAGAAACTCGATTTGGTTTTTGAAGAAAATCATAAAGCTGAGCTGCATATACTTTTAACCTTTCAGAATTTTTTGCAGAAAGAATAATAATATACGCATCACCTTGGTCTAGTTGTATAGATGAACCAGAATCATATTCTTCTAAAATAACGTGAGAATTAGAACCTCCTGCGCCAAAAGAACTTACAGCTGCTCTTCTAGGATATTCAATTTCTACGCCGTTTTCCAAAACAATCGGTTTCTTCCACTCTGATAGTTCTCGTTGGACATAAAAAGGTGAGGCATTAAAATCAATATTTGGATTTAATTCTTCTGTATGAATTGACGGTACCAACATTTTATATTTCATTTGAAGTAATATTTTTGTTAAACCTGCAATTCCAGCAGCAGATTCTAAATGCCCAATATTTGATTTTGAAGATCCAATCGAACAAAATTGCGTATCTTTTGTGAATTCTCCAAAGGCTTTAGCCAATCCCTTCATTTCAATTGGATCGCCTAATGCCGTTCCAGTTCCATGCGCTTCCATATAGCTGATAGATCTAGGGTTAATCTTTGCTTTTTTTAAAGCCTTAACAACTAGTTCAGCTTGTGCATTAGGACTTGGAACTGTATATCCATTGGTTTTACCACCATGATTAATTGAAGTTCCTTTTATTACTGCATAAATATGATCTGAGTCTAATTCTGCCTGTTTTAACGATTTTACGAGCACTGCTCCTACACCTTCGCCAGGAACATATCCATCTCCCCCTACGCCAAAGGCTTTACAACGTCCATTACTTGAAGCAAATCTGCCTTGGCTTAAGTAAAGGTATTTATTTGGATGCACTGAAACATTGACGCCTCCTGCCAATGCCATACTACATTCTCCTGTACGAATACTCTCACACGCCATATGAAGTGCTGTAAGAGAGGACGCACACATGGTATCTACTGCAATACTAGGTCCGTGCAGATTAAATATATAGGATACTCTGTTTGCCACGGAAGCATAAATAGAACTTGTTGAAATTGGTCTTCCTTTTAATGTCTCTTCAACACCATATAGTTGATATTCTCCCCAGGTAACGCCTGCAAAAACCCCTATTGAGGTACCTTCTACATTTGTTCTACTATAGCCCGCATCTTCAAACGTATGCCAAGCACACTGTAAGAATATTCGTTCTTGTGGATCCATTATTTTAGCTTCTTTAGGCGATATATTAAAAAACAATGGATCAAACTTATCAACATGATCTAAAAATGCGCCCCATTTGCTATAGACTTTACCTTCTTTGCCTTTTTCTGGATCAAAATAAATATGGTAGTCCCATCGTTCTTGTGGGATTTCGATTACGCTGTCTTTTCCAGCTTTTAAGTTTTCCCAAAATGCCTCTAAATTTAGCGCTTCTGGATATTGACCACTAATGCCTATAATAGCAAAATCTGTAGCTTCACCATTTCGTTCTTCTTTTTCAACTTCAATTTGACTTACTTCTTCATTTCTTTTTTTATGTTTGGTAGTTAACGTATGTTCTGGAAAACTATTTTTCTCCAGCTTTTGTTTAGGCGCTAATTCTAATATTTCTATCAATACATTTTTAAAATTCTCACTAAGGTATTGTGATAACTTTTCTAACGTTTGATATTCAAAGAACAATGTTTTTGATAGTGTTCCAAATAGCTTTTCAAGCTGGCTTGTTAAGCTCATAATCATTATTGAATCTATCCCATATATTTCCAAGCCTTCCTTGGAATCAATATTTTCTACTGGTACCTTGGTTTCTTCTGACAGTAGCTTTTTAAGAAAAAACGCTGTAGCCTGAAGCAATTGTTCCTCCCCAATCGAATCAGAAAAATCATTGTTTTCTAATGAAGCTTCTATTCGTTCGTGACTTGCTCCCCTATTATATTCAAAAGCTACTAGCCCTTTTTCTTCTTCTCCTTCCATAACGACGAAGTTAGGATGCTGCAAAACTAATCCATCTAAAAGAGCCTGAATACCACACTCAGTTTGTAAAGGGATCAACCCTATAGTATTTTTCAAATTCGAAATTGACCAATCACTTAACCTCATCCCACCTTCATCCCAGAAAGGCCAAGCAATAGCTAATGAAAGACCTTTTCTCTTGCCTGCCTTCGTTAATTCCTTTCTATTTAAGGCATAATAATCCATAAATGAATTGGCAACTGCATAGTCACAATACCCAACACTTCCCATAAATCCAGAAATAGAAGAGAAAAGTACGAAGAAATCTAAATTTTCATCTTTGGTCGCTTTATCTAAGAGTACAGCCCCTTTCACTTTTGACGCAAAAACGTCTTTGATATCTTCACTTTTTTTAGTTAGAATAAAATCGCTTTTCAGTACACCCGCACTGTGGATAATCCCGTTAATTTCATTGTAGGTAGCTTTTGCTTGAACAATAAGGTTGTTGACATCCTCTTCACTTGAAATATCCGCTCTTATATATATAACCTCCGAACCCAATGATATTAATTTATCGATACATTCTAATTTTCTAGCATCTAACTCAGATCTTCCTGTAAGAATGAGTCTTGCTTTTTGATTTCTCGCTAAGTATTGAGAAAAGATGAAACCAAGCCCACCTAAGCCTCCAGTAATTAAATAAACGCCCTTCTCTCTAAGTACTTTCTTCCCTCTTAGTACGTGTTTTTCATTTAAATCTTTATCGACTTCAACCTTTTTATATACCTTAATAAATCTCTTGTCTTCTTTATACATTATTTCCGCATTCTTATCTTTATTGTTAAGCTCTTTTATGAATTGATCTGCTAGCCAAGCTGATTCCATCTTAAAATTACCCATCGTATTAAAATCTATAATCTTATATTTAAATCTAGGGTTTTCCTGATGAATGGTCTTAGCAAAAGAACCCATTGCACCATGTTCTGGCTTCAACGTACCCGCTTCACTTGAATAAACATATAGCAATGTTAGTTCTTCTTTCGGCATTTTTTTCATAAGTGCCTGGCTTAAATAAAGTAATGAACAAAAGTTTGCTTCAAGTTGCTTTTCAATCAAGTCTTCAGCTAATTCATTCTTTTCATCCCATTTAAAAATTATTTTATTAGGCAAAGCTTTGTTCTCGTATTCCTCAATCAGTAATACATAATCATCCTTGTTTAAAAAATCGATCTCATAGGTTCCGTCCATATGATCAATATAATCATTGCCTTTTTTTACTAGTACCACTGGAAAATCTTTTCCATATTTTTCTTTAATAGTCGTAAATAGTTCCTCGTTCGTATCGAATATTAATATATTGCCAACTAATGCTGCCTCTTCTTCGAATATTTCTTCTTCAATAAAATCAAAAGTATAATATGTAACTTCCTTCACTTGTTCGTCTACGTAAAGCCCATCATTAGGACTTTCAAATTGCCCAAAGTAATTCTCAACTTGAATAGCTGAATCTTCTTTAACCGCGCAAGCAAGCTGAAAGCTATTTGTATTATTATTAAGGCATTGTGCGTTATGATTATTCGTATTAGGGATCCAGTATTTTTCTCCATCAAAAGTATATCCAGGTAAAGAAACACGTCCAGGATTTTCGTCATGGACTAAATCCCATTTCACCTCTACTCCTAAAACCCATAGCTGGGCTATTTTACTAAGCTTACTATCACGAAGCATTAATTGTATAAATTCATCTGATTCATCTTCATATAGGCCTTTAACGATTGCCCGCGTTGCTTTAACGTTGCCATCAAATATATTTTCATCATTTTTCTGGTCATTCACTAGTTTTTTCAACGTATCAATTAATTCTTTCATATTCGAAGCAAGAAATGCTACTCTTTCTTCCATTGCAGCACGTCCTACTTGGAAAGTATAAGCTATTTGTTCAAGCGTGATGGTTTTATTGCCATCTCTTACTTCAAACTCACATGCTTGATTTTTTTCAAGGTACCCGATCAAATTACATATAAGCTGTTTAAGCTTTTTCTTATTCTTTGAAGATAGGACAATAATCTGTGGTGCATCTACTTTGTTATTTCTCGTTTTATGTATATATTCTTCAATTATTATATGAGAATTTGATCCGCCTGCTCCAAAGGAACTAATACCTGCTCTTCTTGGATAAGTCTTCTCTACACCATCTTCAATTAAAATAGGTCTATGCCACTTCTCGGCCTTTTGTTGAACAATAAACGGTGAATTGTCAAAAGGTATATTAGGATTAACTTCAACAGCGTTTAATGATGGAACAAAGGTTTCATATTTCATTTGTAACATCGTTTTTATCATGCCTGATAGTGCTGCTGCCGATTCTGAATGTCCAAAGTTTGCTTTAATAGATCCTAATGAACAATACTGATGATCTAGTTGACTATTAGGCATTGAACTACACGCTTTAAAAGCCATCGTAAGTCCTCTGAACTCAATTGGATCGCCAAGAGAAGTTCCCGTTCCATGGGCTTCAATATAACCTATCGTTCTAGGATTAACTTGTCCTTGCTTTAAGGCCTTTGTAATAAGTTCTGCTTGGGCTTTCGGATTCGGCACAGTAAATCCATTTGTCTTTCCTCCGGAATTAATTGCACTCCCTCTAATAATTCCATAAATATTGTCGTTGTCTTTTTCAGCATCACCAAGTCGTTTTAGCAAAACTGCGCCAACTCCTTCTCCAAAAACTGTACCATTTGCCCCTTTTCCAAAAGGCCTACATACGCCATCAGCAGAATGAAAATGTATTTGTGCATATTGAATCCATCTACTTGGGTGAATAAACAAGTTAATGCCACCAACCACTGCTGTATTACATTCTCTTCGTCTTAGGCTTTCATATGCCAAATGAACTGCTGTGCCTGAACCAGAACAAGCTGTATTGATCGATAAGCTTGGACCATTGAAATCATAGCAATAAGAAACCCTATTTGGAATCTGATAAAAGTCTGTATCCCTGTACGAACTTATTCCTTTCAAGGAAGCTTCGTCAGCAAGTGTACCATAATCACTTGCAACTACAGCCGCAAAAACCCCTGTATTTCTGTCTATATTTTCCACTGTATAACCTGCATCTTCAAGAAGTCCCCATACGACTTGAAGGAATAATCTTTGTTGAGGATCCATTAACTGGGCCTCTTTTGGGGAGATATTAAAAAAGCTTGCCTCAAATTTATCTATATCGTCAATAAATGCGCCCCATTTACTATAAGTTTTATCTGGCTTATTTCCATTAGGGTCAAATATTAGATCTAAATTCCAACGTTCACGGGGTACTTCTGTGATACAGTCTTGTCCCTTTAATAAAATATTCCAAAATTCCGAGATTGTTTTCGCATTAGGATATAAGCCATTTATTCCTATAATTGCTACATCTTCATTAAGGTCTAAATTATTTAAATTCTTTTGCTCTTTATCTAATACGATGGTGTTCTTTTCATCACTGATAGAAGAACGGACTATTTTGTCTCTTATCGATGGATATTTTGTTTTCAATTTTTCGCTATAATTTTCGAGTAGGTATTGGGCAATACTTTTCAAATTTCGACATTCAAATAATAATGTAGACGGTATTTCTAAATATTCATTGCCTAAACTTACCATTATATCCATGATTTTAAAGGAGTCTATATGATACTGATCAAGTTCCTCCTCCCCACTTAATTCTTCATAAGGTATACTTAAATGCTTTGAAAAAAGAACTTTTATTTCATCTAAAACGTGATGAAATAGAGTTGTAGCGTCGTTTATATCGTCATTGTCTTTCCTTTGATTACGATCGCATTTAGTGATAGAACGATGAATAGATTGATCCTCTAATAATTTAATTTCTTTTGACAATGCAAATATATCAGAAAGATCTACATATATTCTCTCCAATTGTTTTTCCTTTTCTCTTGTGTACACAGACAACGTGTGGCTGCTTTGTTTTTCGCGGTGTGCGATAATATCCATTTTATGCGTGGAATATTTTGTGGAATTCATCGATATTGTAGACAAGTAATCTGTTGGGATTAAATAAGTTGTAATAGATTTATCTTCAAACACTTTATAAGCACAGCCTATCTCTTGTAAGAACAATTTGGCTGGTTCATTTTTATTTGTATGATTAAATAGAATTTCTATTTTTTCAAGATTTCTTTCTTTAGCGTACTTTCCTAACTCAGCAATCATTTCATACTCAACACCACGTCCTAGAACTCGACAGCTAAGTAAGAACGTATCAACTACTAGATTTTTCTTATCTTCTTTAGTGATCATTACGCCAACTAATCCATAAGAACCAAATCTATCTGCAACTGTTACAGTTAAACATTTATACTCTTTACCCTGCATTATTTCATTGATTTCAATTGGCTTACGTCTAATAGACGTAAAATTAAATTGATTCGTTCTTTCCGTTAGTTGAGAAACCCTTGACACGTTATCTTCTGTTGCTGAATTTATTTCAACATTAAGATTTAGGCTTTTAATAAATTCTTCGTAATCACCACTATCTTCTTCTAAATGTGACCTTTCAACATTTGCTTGATATAGCTGTGTTCTAATCTTATCTTCCTCGGTAACAAAATATTGATCTAAAGGCCAAAAATGGTTAAGCAGCTTCACGGATTCAGACCACATAATCGTTAAAACTTCTGGACAATTCGCTCTTACTTCCGAACATTCTAATGGATTATCGTCAATGAAAATGAAACTATCTAAACCTAAATTAAGTGTTTGTGCTAATTCTTTAATATTTTCTGATTTTGATTTCCAATTAATTTTGCTAGCAGTAATGTGCTTTCTTTTTAAAGGCATAGACTTTTTTTCATCAAAAACTTTCCATGCATCCTCTTCTGCATTTTTACTACATAAACACAATAGCTTTCCTTGTTCTGTCTGTTGAACCAAAAAGCTTTGCAAGGCATAATAAGGTCCTTTGACTGTTACACCCTTAGCACCGACCTCGCCACAAACACCTTTCCATAAAGTATTGTCACAATCACATACAATCACTTTATAAGGTTTATTTTTTAATTGATAAAATCTCCTGTTAACCAGTGTTCCTAACATATTATAATATTCTATCGTAAAAGGAACATGTCCCATTTTATCTCTAGCAGGATCAAATATTTTACTAATACCATAATGAATATGATATTGGGAAGTATTTAGTACACCAATTGACTTAATATCCTTTAATGCCATGACTAATTGATTTTCCAAGTCATCAAAAAGTGGGAGGACTTTAGGTTCATCGTTCTCGCACACTGAAAATGGACAAATCATCAATATTGTAAAAGCATTAGATCTTCTAGAAAATACCTGTAATGCACAAATAAATTTATCTAATGTCGTTTTCAAGAAGTCAATCTCTTCTTGTGCTATTACTAATTCTTCATTACTGTCATTACTTGCAACGACTTCTCTATAACGAAGCCAATCTCCAAATCTTAATAAAATAACATTCATTCCTCTTTTGTTATTTGAAAGTAAGCTACTTGGATTTAATAACTCTTGAAATACCTGATTGTATTGTGCAAATTTTATATTTACAGAAAAATTTAATTCCTTTTTCCAAAAATTCAGACTCGATAATAAGGGTTCACTTGTAAAAGTAGAGGCAATTGCAATTGTATTTTCATTTTCAACTTCCTCTCGTATGGGAAAACTAGCTTCAATTAGCCAATTTTCTTTTCTAACACAAACATTCAACTCACCATGACATATCATCTGACCGGAATGATAAATCTCAATATTGATACCAAGTATTCCTAAACTACTATTATAATAAGTTGATGAAGCCTTATAATCCAAACCATCATAAACATAATGATCTACTTCGTTAAATGTCATATCTAACTTCATACAAAGTGATCTTCTTCCTGGAAGAATCATACCCGCAATATAGCTGCACATCATTAATGCGTCAATATGTATTGGCCTTACAACACTATCAGCTAGAAAAAATTGTTTTTTTAATTTTTCAACAGCTAATTCATCTGTACTATAGCTTCCGGTTTTTATAACACCTTTTTGAAGGTCTTGCTCACAATAATCTAAAGAAACCTCTTGCAACGATTCTAAATAGTCAGAATTCAAATGTAAATCAACTATTTTATCATTTTTTGTGTTTCTAACAACCGGATTCATTTTCTTATAAAAGGTTTTTAAGCTCATATATGTGTTTTCCTCGTCAAAAACCTCTATCAACTCCTTGGAATTGTCACGATCTACCCTTAACAGGTATTCAATGTCTGTATACATTGGAACCGTAAATTTTATTTCAACATGATTCAATTCCATTTCAAATTTTCTTTCTATCTTACCTAAACAAGCCAACGCACCTAAAAAACCAAATAACATGGGTTGACCATATACCGTTTTCTCTGCGTAAGAATGATCCATATGTAATGGACTTCTGTCATGACTGGCTAATGAAAAGTTTACAAGATCCTCCTTTAAAAAATGCAAATTATCATGATGCGAACTTACGTCATTGTTCTTCCTCATCACTTCAACACTCCCTTTACTTGTATAATGTTAATAGTAATATACTATAACAAAATACCCCCTAACCTTTTTCTCTATTTTATTTACATATTATCTTATTTTATTATATGTGTCAATAAGTTATTAATCATATCGGTATGTTTTGCTATAAGCCTGTTTTAATATTTAATATTATAAGTTAATACAAGGTTTCTTAAAATATTATATAAATATAATTGGTATTTGACAAAAAAAGTCATTAAATAATGTATTATTATTTAATGACTTTTTTTGTTATAGTACTTATTTATTATGTTTTTTTAGGGTATTATGTCTAATTAGTCATATGAAAAACACATTTCTTAAACACTTTTCTTCTGATTAATCTAACAACCCAATTTTATTTAAGGGATAAATTCTAAAAACTGCAATTCCTTCAATTTGATTTAGTCCAACACATCCAAATTCTCTACTGTCTAGGCTTACTGCACGATTATCACCTAATACAAACACCTCTCCCTGTTGAACTGTAAATGGCACAGCTAAACCTTTTGGATCCGTTACAGTATTTGCATAAGGTTCAATTAATTCTTCATCATTGATATAGACTTTACCCTCTTTAATATCTACCGTATCTCCTGGAAGACCTATTACGCGTTTAACTAATCTGTTTTCATTATCTATCTTACGAAACTTATTATACATATCAACATATAATCTTTGTATTTTCCCCAAAAAAGTATTGGATACATCAACACCTTCAAGTAACACGACTATATCTCCTTTTTTAGGTGCACTAAAAAGCAATGAAACCTTTTCAATAATGATTGCATCATTTTCAACTAAAGTTTGCTCCATAGATTTCTGCTGAACCTGTGAAAAAGTAAAAATTTGTGTGCTAATAAGCGTAGCTATTGCGATAGCTATTATGATAACTTTAAGATAATCAAAAACTTCTTTTAATATTTTGCTGTTCATCAATACGTCTCCTTATTTAATTAACATAGCGTCCCCAAAGCTAAAAAAGCGATACTTCTCATTAATGGCTTCATTGTAAGCTTTTAAGATAAAATCTCTATCTGCAAAAGCGCTAACAAGCATCATTAGTGTTGATTCAGGTAAGTGAAAATTAGTTATTAGTGCATCCACAACTTTAAATTTATATCCTGGGTAAATAAAAATATCGGTATTCCCTCTTTTCTCTTCAACAAGACCTTCTTCGTTACTAACTGATTCTAACACTCTTGAGCTAGTAGTGCCAACAGAAATTATCTTTCCACCATTTCTTTTCGTCTTATTAATAATCTGGGCTTGATCTGCATCAATCCAAAAGTACTCTGAATGCATATTATGTTCTAGTATGTTTTCCACTTTTACTGGACGAAAGGTTCCAAGTCCTACGTGCAATGTAACATAAGCTATTTTTATACCTTTTTCTAATATTTTTCCCATTAATTCAGGTGTAAAATGTAATCCTGCGGTTGGCGCAGCTGATGACCCTTTATACTTTGAGTATACCGTCTGATAACGTTCTTTATCTTCTAACTGTTTCGTGATATATGGTGGTAGCGGCATTTCACCCAATGTATCTAGTACCTCTTCAAATATACCTTCATACTCAAACTGAACAATGCGATTGCCACCTTCAATTATTTCCAATACCGTAGCCTTTAATAGCCCATTACCGAAAATAAATTTATCGTTAGGCTTTGCTTTCTTTCCTGGCTTTACCATAACTTCCCATTGATCATTTTGTTTTCTTTTAAGTAGTAAGAACTCCATCTTACTTTGTGTTTCGAATTTTTCGCCCATTAATCTTGCTGGAATGACTCTTGTATTATTGAGTACTAGACAATCACCTTCGCTAAAAAAATCCAATATATCTTTAAAAACCTTATGCTCTATCGTTTTACTGTCTCTATCTAAAACAAGTAGTCTTGAATTTGATCTTTCTTGTAACGGCTCTTGTGCAATGAGCTCCTGTGGTAGGGAAAAACTAAAGTCACTTAATTTCATTTGTTACTCCTTATAATTATCTACATATTTAAGGTATAAATCGCTTTAAATTATAAATAATAAAGAAGATGAAGTCAACAACTATTTGCTATATACTAATTACATATATTTTAAAATGAAGAAAAATGAAATGTTTTCATAACATAAATTGTATTTTTAACAAAAATATATGTACAAATCCCTAAATTGTGTTAAAATAAGAATGGGAGCTGTATTGCAAAATAATTATAATACGGAGATGAACTAAATGTACAATATTTCAAACTTACTTCATGACGACAAACTCAACATCGAATATTTAGAAGACATCAGTAAAACCCTCTATTATTCAACTGGCATTTCTGTTACTGTGTTAAATGAATCTAACAATTCTATTTACAGCTTTGGCGGTAATACTTCCATCTTAGATTCATTTGATGATGTGCTTTATGGTTTAACAAACCATATTTACAAAATCCAAGCACGAGCAATTAATGGAATCAGCACCTTTACTACAATTTATGGATTCTCATTTATTACCGCAATTATTGCAAATGAGAATAACTATTATGGCGCAATTCTACTTGGACCTGTACTTACTGAACAACCAAGTGAACGTATCATCAATGAGATACTAAAAAGAAACAATTTACCACTTTCTAAAAGATCAATTGTCGAAAATGCTATTAAGAAAATTTCAGTAATTAACAATGCACGAAACTTTTATGTATGTAAATTATTAAATAGCATCTTATCTGCAACACCATTATTGGAGCAAGATAGCTTTGGCGTTAATCTTAAACCCGAAGAAATTAACGACGATTATATTTTTGAAAACACAACCGAGGTTGCTAACTATAACTATGGTCTTGAAAGATTATTTATGAGCAAAGTATCCTCTGGTGATATTGAAACGGTTAAAAATTTGTTTAAAGATCAAATTAAAACACTTTATTTTACTAATTTAGGCACAGAAAGCCTTAGACCAGTAAAAAATAATGGGATTGTATTTAGCACTTTACTTGCAAGAGCTGCCATTACTGGTGGCGTTGAACCTGATATTGCATTATCTCATGCAGATCTATATACAAAAAAAATAGAAGATATCTATAGGTACAACGAGTTAATCAATGTAATTGAACAAATGGTGCTTCAATTTACTGACTTTGTATTACAAACATCAGAAGTTAACCATGTAAGCGTTGTTAAAAAGGTATCTAAGTATATTCATAGTCACTTATCAGAACAAATTAGACTTAATGACGTCGCAGAATATGTCGATTTATCTCCTAATTATTTTTCATCATTATTTAAGAGAGAAATGGGAATAGCATTTGCAGACTATGTAAATGAAATTAGAATTAAAGAAAGTCAATTTCTTCTTGAAACTACTGATTACTCCATAGTAGACATTGCAGTTGCTGTAGGATTTAACAATCAAAACTACTTTACTACAATTTTCAGGAAACATACTGGCACTACGCCAAAGCAATTTAGAATGAAATCTTCAATCAAATAACAATAAGAACAATAAAAAACTAGCGTACGCTAGTTTTTTATTGTTCTTTTATTTAACTACTGCACCCGTAAAATAATACTCTAGAATTTGCTTATATGTAAAACCTGCTTGTGCCATGCCCTTTGCTCCTGATTGACTCAGACCAACACCATGACCATTGCCTTGCCCCACAAAAATAAATGTATCACTTTGCCCTGAAATAGTTGGTACGCTATGAAGGTTAGTTTCAGAAACAATAATCATTTGATTGTTACTCATTTTTAATGGACTTGTCTGCATATCCCCATTAATCGTATAGGCGTTGGCTTTGTTGCTCTCCTTCGTACCACCTAAGCCAATGGCACTAAATGCTTGAGGGGGTGTATCTGTACTTTTTACTAACGTAAATTTTCTACTTTTCAGTCCTAGCCAACTGCGCATCGTTTCTTTAGATAATTGATGACTACCCGCTGTACCAATAACATTCAAGCTCATTGCCCTTCCCGCATCTGAATAAGCAGTCACTTGAACATCTACAATCCTACCAATATTAATATTATACTTCGATAAACTAGTTTCAATTTCATTTGCACTCATAGCCTGTATCCAAGGTTGACTTGCTGGCTGGGTTTCATATAGGTCAGGAACACCTTTTAGATACGCTACTGTGCCACTCCAAACATTTTGGCTATCCTCTGTGTGACCTCCACTTGCTGAAAAGTAATATGCTGGAATGACTTTATTATCGTAATATAAAACCTGATTAAAAGTCTCATCTATAGCTGCATTGCAAGTAGCCGTTTCACCTGTAAACCCTTTATATACCTGAGAAATAGATGTGTCACAAAGCATATATGCTTCGTTTGGATATTTGTTACTAGTAGTTGTAGTATAGACAGTAAAGCTTCTTGCAGCGACTGCTTGTGCCTTAAGTGATTCCTTTGGCCATGAACTTACAATTTCTGATGGTACAACGCCATATAAATATTCTTCTAGTCCAATAACATTTATTGCTGTAACACCCTTTTTATTATAACGACCAACTTCCATAGACCCTCTGTAGGCTCTATTACCTAAATTGATTACCGCTATTCCCTTCGTTAATTCATTTGTAGAAAAAGAAGAATGAATATTAGAATTTTCAATTACAATTTCTTTTTCTTTGCCTACCTTTAACAAGGTTCTTAGACCATTATCTCCAACGACTTCATAGGTACCCCCTATGTTTGACTGCAAAGTATCTTTCAAGGATATTGCTTCAGCTTCTGAAGTAGCATCTCCTATGTAAACCTTCCAAATCCCCTGCGTGGCACTTCCAACATAAGCTTTATTCCCTTGCTCGCTTAACATCTTAACTTTAGCTTCACATTCATCATAGGATTCATAATGCTCTTTAGATATTAAGAAATATTGGGTAGCAGGTACAATACTAAAACCTGTCGAAGAATTGAATACATGTTCTACTTGTGGGTTTCCATCTATTGGATATCCTAGTACAAGAGAAGAATTTGTTATCTGAATGCTATCAACTGTTTCATACATTTGTTTTAATCCAACTCTTATTTTTTTATCAAAGTTTACTGTCGAAGTAGATCCATTTGAAGCACCACTTATAAGGCTAAAACACAATACAATTGCCAAAACGATAAAAGGATAGTTCCGAAAAACCGACGGCTTATTGGGTAAATCCTCGTTATTTATCTTTCTATTTTTCAATAGCTGACTAATAGCTTTTATAATCATAAAAAAACCCCCTTCATGTACTATTTACATTATAAGGGGGTTTGTGTCAAAAATCCAGTAAAATCAGAAGAATTTATTGCCTTAACTTAGCACCTAAGTCAAACTCTAGTCCATTCACAACCTTACTCATTACTTTGTTTATTTCTTTTTCACTTAAAGTATGATCATTTGACCTAAAAACCAAGGAATATGCAATGGATTTATAGCCTTCTTCTATTTGGGCACCTTTATAGACATCAAATAGTTTAAACCCTTCAAGTATTTTTCCACAACGCTGTTTAAGAATATTTTCAATATCTTGAACAATGACTTCATCCTTGACTAAAAATGCAATATCTCTATTTACTGCAGGATATCTAGCAATTTGTTGATAGGAATGATCTAGATTTGCATATTTTATAAGTAATGACATATCTACTACTGCGATATATGCTCTTTCTCCAATTTCATATTGATCTGAAACTGTGGGGTGAACTTCTCCAATATACCCTAACTCTTTGTTACCATTTACTAAAATACCTGCCCTACGACCAGGATGTAAAAATGGAACTTCTATTTTAGGATCATATGAAATTTTATCAATAAACCCAAATTTTTCAATTAGTGTTTCAATAACACCCTTTGCATCATAAAAGTCACAGCTACCATACAACCCAATTGTAAGTTTTAAAAGCTCGTTAGGTAATTCTGTAAGAGGTAAGCTTTTAGGTACATAAATTGTACCGAGTTCATATAACTTTACCGCTTCATTTCTTCTATTGTAATTCGTTGAAAGTGCATTTAACATACCATTTACAGTGGTAGTTCTCATATTACTAAAATCTTCACCAAGTGGATTTGAAATTGCAACCGTATTCCGTAGCTCGTGCCCTTCTGGAACATTTAATTTATTAAAAACCTTTGGACTTTCAAAGGAATAAGTCATTGCTTCACTTAGTCCACAATCCTCCATAACAATATGGGTTATATCTTCAATTTTTTGCTTAAAACTTTTCTTTCCAACGGTTGGCGTACCTGTAGCTAATGTAACAGGTATTTTATCATAACCATATATCCTTGCCACTTCCTCAGCCAAATCAGCTTCGCAGCTTAGATCAGGTCTAAACGTAGGTACGATAACGTTTCTAGCTTCTTGATTTACACTAAACTCAAGTCTCTTGAAAATATTAACCATCTCAACTTCAGAAATATTCGTTCCTAGTAGACGATTAATCTTATCCGCGTTATAGGCAATTGTTACAGGTAGTCTTTTTAATGGATAAACATCAATTACACCCTCAACAACCTTACCAGCCCCTAGCATAACGACCAACTGGCATGCTCTATTCGTAGCTGCCTCCACATTATTTGGATCTAAATATTTTTCATACTTCGTTGAAGCATCCGTTCTTACACCTAATTTCTTTGATGTCAATCTTATACTTGTTCCTTCAAAGTTTGCAGCTTCAAACAAGATAGTGGTTGTTTTATCTGTTATCTTTGTATTGTTTCCACCGATTACACCAGCTATCGCTATTGGTTTTTTTGCATCAGCAATAACTAGCATGGAAGAATCAAGTGTTCGTTCCTCATTATCAAGGGTAATAATTTTTTCCCCTTCTTTAGCTTTTCTAACAATGATTTTTTTATCTTCTAAGGTTTCTACGTCAAAAGCATGCATCGGTTGACCCATTTCGATCATTATGAAGTTCGTAATATCTACGATATTATTTATTGGTCTAACCCCTGCTGCTCTGAGTTTTTGTTGTAACCACTTAGGAGATGGCGCAATCTTAACATCTTGAATAATTTTACCAATATATCTTGGACATAGCTTTTCATCTTCAATCGTCACAGAAGCATAATCGCTTGGATTGCCTTTGATTTCTTCATAGACCATCTCTGGATATTTAAACGCTTTATTAAAGGTAGCTGCTGCTTCTCTAGCAATACCTAAAACACTAAAGCAATCTGGTCTGTTAGAAGTTACTTCATATTCCACAATTATGTCGTCTAAACCAAATATTTTTTTTACATCCATACCAAGTTCATAAGGTTGATCTAAGATAAAAATACCATGCGCTGGTGCATCTGGGAACTCTTCTGTAGTAAACCCTAGCTCTTCAATTGAACAAAGCATCCCATTAGATTCTATCCCCCTTAACTTTCCGTTTTTAATCTTTAATCCTCCTGGGAGGGTGGAACCATTAAGTGCAACGGGGATATAATCGTTCACATTAATATTATCTGCACCTGTTACAATTTGAATCACTTCACTACCTACATCTATTTGGGTAATCACTAATTTATCTGCATCTGGATGTTGCTTAATTTCTAGTATGACACCAACTACTACTAAGTTAATATCCTCTCCTAATTTTTCATAACCTTCAACCTTAGAACCTGACATTGTCATGGCATCTGTAAAAGTTACAATATCACTATCTATATCAACATAATCTGTTAACCACTTCATCGGAATGTTCATAAGTTTCCCTCCTTAAAATTGTTTTAAAAATCTAATGTCATTCTCATAGAAAAGTCTTAAATCTTCTATTCCATATCTAAGCATGGTAATACGTTCAAGACCCATACCAAAAGCAAAGCCACTATACTCGTTTGGATCAATGCCTGACATTTCTAATACTTTAGGATGCACCATACCACAACCTAATACTTCAATCCACCCTGAACCTCTACAAATACGACACCCTTCTCCTCCACACATTACACAGGATACATCCATTTCTGCACTGGGTTCTGTAAAAGGAAAATAATGAGGTCTAAACTTTACCTTTACCTTTTCACCATAGAGTTCTCTTGCAAATTCAGCTAATGCACCTTTAAGGTCCGCCATTGTTACGCCCTTGTCAATAACAAGTCCTTCAACTTGATGAAACACTGGAGAATGGGTTGCATCTACTTCGTCAGAACGATAAACACGTCCAGGTGCAATAATTCTAATAGGAGGCTTATTATTTTCCATAACTCTTACTTGAACAGGTGAAGTTGCAGTTCGAAGCATTATATCTTTGTTTATATAAAAAGTATCTTGTTCATCTCTCGCCGCATGGTTCTCAGGAATATTAAGCGCCTCAAAATTATAATAATCGTTTTCGATCTCTGGCCCTTCTGCGATAGAATATCCCATACCTATAAAAATATTTTTCAAGTCATCTAATACAACGTTCATTGGATGTCTATGTCCAATATTTGCTCTTTTGGCCGGCATAGTGACATCAATAAATTCAGTTTTTAGTTGATGTTCCCTAGCTAAACCACTCAATCCTTTTTTCGCCTTTTCTAACTCGTCCTCAATTAGCTCTCTAACTTCGTTTGCTAATTTACCGATTAAAGGCCTCTCATCGTTCGTTAAATCCTTCATACCTCTTAAAACACTTGTAAGCTCACCTTTTTTTCCTAAAAAAGCAACACGAATTTCATCAAGCTTCTTTAGGTCTGATACTTCTGATATTTTTTTTATTGCACCTTCTTTTATTTCTTGCAATTTTTCTATCATAATTAAACTCCTTTCTTTTTTCAATCTATTTACAAATATGTTCTTGCATTTTGGAAATGTCAGGTATCTCATTACCTATCTTTCGTCTTTCTACGCTTCTTATGCATGACTTTCCAAGTACACAAAAAGAGCTCCATCCCACAAAGGGACCGAACTATACGGTGGTACCACCCTAATTCCTATGTATGATCATAGGCACTTAGTTTGCTTAACGTGCATCTTCCGTCATAACCTACTGAATTTTCAGTTATGAAGCTCTCGTGGGAAATTCAATAAACGAATGAACTTAAAAGTGCTTTCAGCCAGTGGCACTTTCTCTCTTAAAGAATACGCATATCTACTATACACGGTCATAGCTTTTATATTATCTTTTATATTTTATCATATTATAAGTTGATGTCAAGGGTTAATAAGTAAGTTATCCTTCTTTGTCAGGATTTTGAAACTTATACCCCATTCCCCTAATTGTTATAATATACTTTGGGTTTTTGGGGTCTTTTTCTATCTTGTTCCTTATGTGACTTATATGGACCATAATAGTATTGTCATCAAAGTACACATTTTCTTCCCATACTGCAAAATATAACTGCTTCTTAGTAAAAACTCTTGTTGGATTCTCCATCAAGTATCGCAGCAACTTAAATTCCTTAGCATTTAATAATAATTTTTTCTTTTCTTTATAAACACAGTAGTCGTCTAAATCTAATACAAGTACACCATATGTAATGTGTGTTAGCTCTTTTTGTTGTTGATCAGTGCATTTATCATTTCTTCTTAATTGTGTACTAATCCGTTCAATTAATTCACTCATGCTAAATGGCTTAATAAGATAGTCGTCTGCACCAATTCCAAGACCTAAAATCTTATATATTTCGTCGCATCTAGTCGTTAAAAAGATGACAGAAAGATTGCTAATTTCTCGAATTTTATGTAACAGCTTATAGCTGTCTAATCCAGACATCATTACGTCTAACACAGCAAGATTGATATCCTCCTTCTTAATAACCTCATACGCCTCCTCCCCATCCTTTACGTCAAAAACCACATATCCTGCTAATGCTAGATTAAGCTTTATAAGGTTTCTGATATCCTTTTCATCTACTGCAACTAATACATTCATGCATTCACTTCCTCTACTATAGCTATTGGTCATAGGTTGCTCGCCCTATGTTTATAACTTAAAGGCGCAAAATTTTCTTTGCGCCCAGTTTAAAATGATGTTGTTAGCATAGTGAAATACTAAATTCACTAAAATGCGTTTATATTGTATTATCGAATAAAGTTGGTAAAAGTCTTACCTACTCTCTCTGGCTCTTTTACAGATCCTTTGCCATTTTCAACTAACTTCATAAGCCATGCCATATTCTTACCAAGAAGACTCATGATTTGAGTTCCTTCTTCATCCTTCAACGCTTCACCTGGTTTCGCACCATGAATAACATTCCAATAATTTGAAGCAGGCATCAACATTTCTGCATAATTAATGTAATTATTTAACTGCTCAAAGGTTGGAACGCCACCTGAACGTCTTACAGCAACAACAGACGCACCCACCTTGTGTCTGAATAATCCATTATTAACGCTAGAAACATAAAATGCTCTATCTAAAAATGCTTTTAACGTAGCGCCCATTGATGAAAAATGTACAGGCGATCCAATAATAATTCCTTCGGCATCTTTCACTTTTTGAATCCATTCATTCACTTCATCTCCTGAAAGAATACATTTTTCGTTTTTATTTTTTGCACATTGGTCACATGCAGTACATCCTCTAATTAATTTATTTCCAACATGAATAATTTCGACTTCTACACCTTCTTTTTCTAGCTCATCAGCAACCATTTTTATCGCATGATAAGTATTGCCCTCTTTTTTAGGACTTCCATTTAAAGCTATAACTTTCATCTCTTATCCTCCTACTATTATTAATTGTATTTAATTTACTTAGAAATATCTATCCTACTGGTTTTTAAAGTAAGTTACCTTACTTAAAGAAGCAGGGGATTCCCTTCGTTAGGTTAAATATACCACAAGCGTAACCAAAGGTAAAATATTGTTATTTCTTTTATATGTCAATGATAGAAAACTCTGCTTTCGATAGGTTAAATATTTTGCTCTATTTCCTCAATCTGCTCGTTTAATTCGTTTTGTATTTTTGACATCTTTGCTTCAAGATTCATTTTTTTCGCTTCAATTTCTGCCATTTGCTTATATATTTCAGATGCCTTAACCAATGATTGTCCAGCTCTTTCAATATTGTGTTGTTTATTAAACTCGTCTGCGGTATTATTATGTTTTTCATAAATACTTTTTAATTTTCTTAACCGCTCATCTAATCTCTTATATTCCTCCAGAAGATTACCGTACAGTGCAGCATTTTCAGAAACTTTGTTAATCCTTTTAGACGTGCGTTCATAAGCACTCTTCATAGCTGTTTTTAATTCTTTATGTAACGTACTCTTATCTATTTTTTCCGAAAGCATTTGCCATGCATTCAAACTATTCGTAACCCGACTGATTTCATTTATTAGTCCATTATACTTAGGTGTATCATGAATAATTTCTTTAGGATTTGTACTAAGTATATTTCGACCTGCCTTCACAATATCACTTTGCAATGCATGGGCATAGTTGCCAATCTCGATGGTTAATTTAAAATCACTATAAGTTTTAAAATTTGGTTGATTCTTAAAATAAGTCTGTATTTCACCTTCAATTTTTTGTTCATTTTCTCCATTTAAGTATAAATCTTTTAAACGATTTGCAAGTCCTATATACGTTCCTTTAAATTGATTCTCATCTATATTAAACCGCTCTGCATCTTCTGATAAGTATCCATTTAAAAACTTATTAATTTTGTTAACGGATGTCGTTGCAGCTTCATCAATAACCTTATCAAAAACCTTATCCAACTGTTGTATATAGTATTCTTGGTTGTTATTATTACTTTCAATGTCCTTTCTAATTTCCATATACCTTTCTACATATTCTTGAATCTCATTGCCTTCACTACTATTAATAGCTATAAGCCTACTTTCAAAAAGCTTTTCAATCCCTTCTTGCGAAATATCCGCTGAATATGCGTCGTCTATTACAGTGAAATTGAGATTATCTTCAACCCTACTATTATAATTGGGTTTTTCGATAATATTGATATTGGCTACATCTTGCTGAAAATTAAGCAAATTACCATTAATAACCATAAAAAATACCTCCCTGTTTATTATCTCTTAATGGTATTATCGTCCTAATTTATATAAAACTTAATAAATTATACCAATATGTTATTCAATGAGCGGCATTTTATTTTCTAAAAAAGTACCCAAAAAAAGGATTAAATCCGTATTGTATATTAAGAGGTGATTATATGAATCATGGTGCATCAAACGAAAATGGCATTCTATTAAAAAATTCTTGCCAAGAAATAGGATATTGTGTATATTGCAATACTACTCCTATGAAAGATTACAAACAGTTTAGCGAGCATCTTGAAATATATCATAACACTACCATTGCAGAAATAGTAAAAGAAACAAAAAACTCCTTTTCTACAATTAATGATTTTATTAAAAAAGAAATGATTGAAATAGATTTTAAATAAAGAAAATCTAATGACAGCATAATCTTTAGTACTATATGTTTCTATTTTATTAATATATCATAAACAACAACCTCATCATGTGATGAGGTTGTTGTTATGTTTTAACCTATGACTTCTCTCTATAATACTTTATGCCAACTATTAATCACTTCAACTCATCATAAGTTCTAAATGTCATCAATATAGCGGCTTCTCTTGTCGCCATGCCAAAAGTTGCAGATTCTTTTACAGATGCAGTAGCATTCGGCATAAAGTTCCCATCTTTATCACCAACAATAATGCCTAGTTTTGACATATATTTTGTACCTTCTACTGCCCAAGAAGATATGTATTTTTGGTCTGGGAAATCCGCTACTCCTTCTACCTTATAATCGCCCATCGGCGCAATGGATTTAATCGCACGGTATAGCATAGTCGCACATTGTTCACGAGATATTAATGTTTTAGGCTCAAAGGTTGTTTTTGAAATACCTTCTGTAATACCTAGATTGTATGCCTTTAGTATTTGCGTGTTTTCTGTATCCATAAACGGATTTAATATAGAAGGAACGGCTGGTTTTTCAGTGGTTTGCTCATATAGCAAAACCGCTAGTTCACAAAATTCTTCTCGAGTAATAGGCTTTGTCATATCTGACCCCATTAAAATATCAGGTATAAGTCCTGCATCCTGTGCTTTTTTTAGCTCTGGTTCAGCCCAAGTAGAGGCATCTTCATAAAACGCAGGATTTCCAATGATAACAATATTTGAATACTGTGAAAAATTTTCATTATCAACCCATCCTACTTCCCCTTCTCCGTCTACCTCACCCCAAAGAGCAGAAAAACGGGCTCTAAATTGATATACTTCTGATTGAACATCTACGGAATTAAACGTTCCACTATCAAAAGGTTCGTATTCCCAATGGTTACCCCGATCAATAAATTCTGTTAGAGAATCTGTCGTATTCCACATAAGTGATGGGCCCTCATTCCAATCATAATTACCATACTTAAATTCAAAAGCAATCTCAATGCCATCACAAGCAATCCCTTCATAGTACATTGAATCTTCCATAAGTTTTGTGTTAACTTCTTTAACGATTAAAGGAATGTTTAGACTTAACTTAAAATAAGGATTTCCATCATCTCTAAATTTTAGTTCAGCCGTAAGATTGGTGGGTGCTTCTAAATTTGTTAGTGGGTTTGCTGCTAATGCTGTGGATGAAAACAGAGAAAAAACAAGCATGAGTGCAATGAACATTGATAAAGTTCTTTTTTTCATAAAACGAACCTCCTTAAATTTTTCATCATAGTTTACAGGTTTTCATTAATATTTTACAAAAATAACCTTGCCTCCTTCCTCCTATTTCGAAAATATTTATAGGCAGAAGTGAATCGCTCAATCACCTCATCCTTATCTCAACCTATTTAGTATTTTTCCGATCATAGTCGCTCTATTAAATGGTGTCATAAGATATAGCCCATCCACAACTCCCTTCAAAGCTTTACCAACCTCCACTGAAATATCAATACCTATTTCTTCTGCTACTTCCCTTGACATTTCTGGTCTAAATCTACTTATTACATTGTCTGGAATATTCATCCCGACAAACTCATTATTAATAAATCTAGCATTTTTATAACTTACTAAGGGTAATATTCCACCCAATATTTTAATACCAGTTCTTTCTTTTATTTCTTTAACTCTTTGAATATCTTCATTGGTGTAAATAGGTTGAGTTAACAAATATTTCGCCCCTGCCTCTTTTTTTCTGCAAACCTTTTCAATTATTTTCTCTAAGTTAACACCTTTTGGATTTAGCGCTCCACCGTATATAAACACATCATCATTTGTTAGTTCTTCATTCATTTCCTTCACAAGTGACATCAATTTCACAGAATTCATATTGAACACACTTTTGATTTCATTTCTTAATATATCTGGTAGTGGGTCCCCTGTAACCAACAAATAATTCCTTATGCCTTCAACATAAGCAGCTGAAATTACTGATTTCAAAGCGATTACATTCTTATCTCTACAGCAAATATGTGGCATTACATCAATTCCAACTTCTCTATAGATTTTTGCCGACATCATTAAGGAGTCAAGTCTCATCTTACCTAATGGAGAATCTGCAATAGTTAATATATCTACGCCTTCTGCCTTTAGTATATGCGCTGCTTCCATTAGTTTTGAAATATCGTAACCAAACGGAGGATCTATTTCAACAGCTATCACAAATTCACCTTTGTCAAGTTTGTCCCAAAAAGGATTTTCTCTTTTCTGAAACACGAGGTCCCTAGATTCTTTATGACTTCTCTTCGTATATGCTTCAATTTCCAAGTTTTTTAACTGTTCTGAAATTCGTTGAATATGTGTAGGTGTTGTACCACAACATCCACCAACAATCTTCACCCCAAGCTTACAAATATCAATTATTTTGTCTGCAAAATAATCTGCATTGTCCATATATAGCGTTCTATCATATATTTTTTCCGGATATCCTGCATTTGGTACAGCAGCATAAAACTTCTGATCTAAGTCCATATTCTTATAAATGTTATATAAATGTCCTGCACCAACTCCACAATTAAATCCAAAAGCTGTTAAGCCTTCTAAAGTATTTAGTTCGGCGACCATTCTTTTATGACCAATACCTTTTTTAGAATACCCATGTGAATTAATTGTAAATAACGCAATAACCTCTACATTTTTGTTTTTATCTAAAATATATGAAAGAAATTTCTGTATATAATCTGTATGAGAAAATGTTTCAAATATAAATGTCTTTGCACCTAAACTCAAAAAAACATCAATTATTCTAAAGTACTCCTGTAAAATTTCAATGTCTGAGCTTTCACTAACTTCAGTAATAGGTCCAATTGAACATGCAACAAATACATCTTTATTTTTTGCACATGCAGTTGCAATATCAAATCCTTTTTTAAGTACCTCATTAACTTCTTCTATTGTACAAGCCATATCAAAACGATTCGCCAAAAAAGTATTCGTACGAATAAGCTTTGCTCCCGCATTAATATATGCGTTATGAATGTTCTTTATTGCTTCTGGATTATGAATATTTGCCTTTTCGCTAGAATTACTATAATCATTTTCTTGACTCGCATAAAATGTACCCATGGCGCCGTCAATTAACAATATATTTTCTTCAATATATGATTTAATAGCGTTATTTTTCATGTGATTCTTCCTTTTTAACGTATGCTTTTACGATCATTGATACAAAACCTCAGCGTGTGTTAGCCTAACTCTGGGGATTTTTGCCTTGATAGTTTCTTTTATTTTCTTCAAACAGCGAAGATCTTTTATTTTCTTCTGAACTTTTAACTAAGTAAACAACAAATCTTTTAATGCTGTTCATGAATTTATCTGTTTCCATCTCACCGTGACTTATTTTATTAAGCGCCTTTTCCCATTTTCCTGTTGTCTCAGCAGATTTGAGCTCTTCTGGTACGATTGAAATTAAATCTATACCTTTTTGAGTAGGAAACAAGGCCTTACCTTTTCGTCCAATGTATTCAACTTTAATTAATCTCTCGATAATACCTGCACGAGTTGCAGGAGTTCCAAATCCTGATTCCTTTAAATGCTCTTTTAAAGACTCATCTTCAATATATCTTCCTGCATTCTCCATGGCACTAAGAAGCATAGCCTCTGTATAAGGTTTCGGAGGTGATGTTTGCTTCTTAAGTACTTGGGTATCTTCTACCATGCGTGTATCACCTTTTTGAAGAGATGGTAATATTTGTTCCTTATCATCTTTACTTGCAATATAGAGGCTTTTCCACCCCTTTTGCGTTATAATTTTACCCTTGGAAGCAAATTTCTCTTTTCCAACGATTACAATTGCTTCTGTCGTTTCATATAAAAAATTATCATAAAAAACAGCAATAAACCGTTTTACAATCAATTGATAAATGTTCAATTCTTCTTTACTTAAGCTATTTAATTTAGGTGTAACATCTGTAGGAATAATCGCATGATGGTCAGTTACCTTACTATTGTCAATAATGCGTTTTGAAAACTTGAGCTCACCTTTTATAATCAACGGTTCTATTGCTTTATTATATGGAGGAACGTTAAGCTTATCCATCGTTTGTTTGACCTTTGGCTTCATATCATCACTTAAATATCTACTGTCTGTTCTTGGGTAAGTAATGAGTTTTCTTTTTTCATATAAACTCTGTGCTATAGATAATACCTCTTGAGCTGTGTATCCGTAATTCTTATTACCATCTCTTTGTAATTCAGTTAAATCATAAAGAAGGGGTGGCATTTCTTTCTTTTTAGTTTTTGTAAGCTTCTTTACTGTACCTTCTTGACCTTTAACACTTTCAGCTATCGTTGTTGCCTTATTTTCCTCAGATATTTTTGTTTCAGACGGCTTTTCGTCAAACCAAACACCATTAAAATCGCCAAAATCTGCTGATACTTCATAATAATCTTTTGGAATAAACGCATTCATTTCTTTTTGCCTTTGTACAATGAGTGCTAATGTTGGCGTCTGAACACGTCCAATACTAAGCAAAACATTATTTTGAGTAGTATATGCTCTCGTTGCATTAATACCTACTAACCAATCAGCTTCTGAACGACATTTTGCAGATTGATAAAGTGCATTGTATGAAGAACCATCTTTGAGCTTATGAAAGCCTTCAGTAATTGCTTTATCTGTCATACTTGAAATCCATAGCCGCTTAAAATTTTTATCACTTTTTGTATAATTATATATGTATCTAAAAATTAATTCACCTTCTCTTCCACTATCTGTTGCACAAATAAGTGAATCTACATCTTTCCTGTGAACTAAATTGTTAATTATTTTTAATTGTTTTACAGTCTTTTCATATGGTTTTATTTTTATTTCATTCGGGATTATAGGGAGTGATTGATATTGCCATTTTTTCAGCTTTTCATCATAGTCCTCTGGTTCGTACAGCGTTACTAAGTGCCCTATTGCCCACGTTATTACGTAATCTATGCCTTCAATAAAGCCGTCACCCTTTTGTGAACACTTTAATACCTTAGCGATATCTCTAGCCACTGAAGGTTTTTCTGCTATAATTAATTGTTTACCCGTTAAAGGAACAGAAAAATTTTTTTCTTTATTTATCGTTGATTCTACTTTATCATTCAAAATTATTTTTAGTAGTAGACTGTGTCATAAATGTAGAAATATTGTAGACTCGGCATTTATCACTTGATATATACTTCAAAACATCTACCACGTTCTCCCTTCATAAGTTAACTTCTTATACTACTTTATTTAGCTAAAGAAAAATCTAAATCGATAGAATCTTTCAATTAACTCAGACTTTCTTTTTAAAATTGTTATATGCTTTTTATATAACCACTTGGTGAATTTAGCAAATGCACAATCTTAATCCTAAAGTACTTACCTCAAAAATACATCAATTTCTCTATATTTTCATAAGCAAGCTAATGACTAACAAAACATTGATTATCACTTCAGGTACAACAACCTTAGTATATCATGTATTGATATTTTTGAAAAGTCAACTAAAATATAGAAAATCAAGGACTCCTCATCCTCTATAGAATAGAAAAGCACCTCTTTTGAAGAAGTGCTTTTCTCGTTAACTACATAAACTTTATTCTTTTCTTTATCTCAGATTCCATTATTCTACCATACTTCTGGATTTTCTGTGAAAACATAAGTTCTTGTTGATAATACTCATATTCATCCTGTTCCGTAAAGAAGAAATCACGAGTGTCCTGATAAATACCAATTAATATTCCAACAGCATGTATATCTCCTAGTACTAATGCTTGCTCCAGGAAATCTATTGCATCATCATAATTACCCTTTTGAGCTTCATCAATTCCCAAGTATCTTAAAGCTACCACCGGAATTTCTTCATCAGTACAATTACTTTCCATGCCCCCATCATCATATCCATCATACCTATCGAGAATATCTTTCTGTTGTTTACGAATCTCTGCTAGGATACTATCCATTTTAGACTCTAGTTTTGTAGCATAATCAATATCTATCTGTTCCTCTGCCTTATTCTCCATGTTACCATGTAGTAGTTCGTCTAAGGTAACACCTAGTATCTCAGCAATATCTGAAAATTTATACAAGTCAGGCAGGCTACTACCAGACTCCCATTTCGTTACTGCTTGTCTAGATACACCACACTTCTCAGCCATTGCTTCCTGTGTAATATTTTGAGACCTTCTTACTGCTGCTAAATTTCTTGAAAAATTCATCTTCATTATCATTACCTCCTGGTGATTTATTTGATAATGTAATTATATAATCAAATCCCCTCTGGAGCCATCAACCAAAAGGAACATTTTGCTACTTTTAGTTTCCATCATTTCAAAAACATAAGTAGACTCTGAAATAACGCATTCCCACGTCTCAAGTTACTTTCTTTCTATTAAGTACTAATTAACCACTATAATGACCAGATTACTGACATGTATTGAAGTCATCCCCTTCACTAATTGGTTCTAAATTCCCAAACTAATCCTCTGCCCATTATATGGATAATGAGTAGTCCATATTTATCTAAAAACTAGATTTAGAAGGTGTGTTAATAATTTAATTTACAGATACCATGATGATTTTATAATATTAATGTTGATTACTATGGTATAGGGAAAATAATATTCCAGTCTCTGTCAGGATTAAAATCTTCTTCTTTAATCGTTTCGGTGCACCATGCACCAAAAAAGTCCTCCGTCATTCCTTCGGTCATAGTAAATATAATAGAACAAGGATACTTTACTTTACGGTTGATATAACCCACACGATGCCAGTCTTCTTCATCTATCCATAAAATTTCACCTTCATCTTTTACTGTTTTCTTTTGGTGGATAAATAATTTAGAGATAATATCAAGATCTAATACTTGCCATGTTTTAGTTGCAATAATTCGTGATAACTCATCTGATAAAAAATGCTTTTCTATATAGTGTTGCACCCTTCTTCCTGTCAATTCGGCCAATTCGACAAGAATGCCACACAAATTTACAGTACCTTCAAAATCGGGGTCTTTAGTCAATCCACTTGCTGGAAATTTGTAAGAAAATAATTCCCTTTCATCTTGCAACTCATATAACTGTTTCTTTATCTCTACGGATAGGGGCTTATTTAAATGTGAAACAACATCAGGAATTATATTTACAACTTTTGAATGTGTGGTTTCCATTAGTCCATCCAAGTTTTTTGTTCCCGAAAGTGGTGCTACATAAATTAATGAACGACAAGAGCTAAATGCAGCATAATACAAGAGATATGGTACCGTAGAGAGTACATTATTCTCAATACAATACTTGGCTGAGTTTAATAAAAGAGTAGAGGCCATTACCATTTTTGTTGCATTGTATGTACGAAGAATCCATTCCGAATTTAGTTCTCTTGTCATGCCCCCTTTGCATATTGTGGCGAAATTTTGGGAAACCCAAGTGGAATACTTCGTAATCTCTTCATGTACAATACCGTTTTTTGGCATATGGTAAAATTCAAATTCAAAATGCTCTGGTTCATAACGCATGTTCATTTTTATTCCTTTCTTTGAGCATAATATGGATAATGGGAAGCTACACTTAATTTCAATGTTCACGCACTTAGACTACTGTCTGTGTCTTTTAAATGATTACATATTAGTCAATATTAAATAAGCACTTCCTTAACTTATAAATAATGTTCTTGGATCATTTCCTTCGCTTCTGTGCAAAGTTTATTTAAACTTCTGTCAAACTTTCTCAGTACCCATTCCTTTCTTTCGTTACTTCCCATTCCGTGTTTAACATATGCACTAGATGAAGCAACGTAGGTACTTGGAATATATGAGACATCCCATCTACACTGCAATATATCCAGCTTCTGATGCTTGTCTATATATCAAAATACTGCCTTGTGAGTTATGATGTACTCTTTCACTATTTGAATTTTATCACTAGGATATCCGAATTATTGTCATATGAAGTTATTCGGAAAATGTAAAACTTTCTTGTGTAAAGTGGGGACTGCCATCATAAAAAAACTCATTTAACACTCTGAAGTTTTTTTTCACAAAATAATCCTTGTATTGAAGTTGAATGACATATATATATTTCTCATTTTTTTCAAGTAAATCATAATTAATAGAGTCAACAAAATGATACTTATAATAACTATCATCAATATTTATCGTTTTTTCTACTTTTGCATTGTTATTTGGAATTTGATCATAATTTGTTGTTTGAGTATATTCAAAAAAAGCTTTAGTCAAGTCACTTTCTTCTATCTGCTTTTTTTCTAAAACTTTATTATTAGAATTTACTACTGTAACACTAAAATCTTCTGGCATTGGACCAAGTAAATTATATTCTATTTGGCTATTGTTTTTAAACAAAATATCAATATTAATATTTAGGTTAGTATTTAAAATATTAAAATATATAAAAAACAATAATAATAATATAAAGCTCAGTTCTATTTTCCATCTGTAACTAAAACCTAAGTTAATATTACCTAAAGGTACTATATTTATTACAAAAGCTAATATAGCAGATATAACCACAGTAAATATAATGGTATCAATCTCAAGGATCGTCGTAGTTGTAGTCATCATCAATATGAAAATCATTATACCGTTTACAATAAATAAAAATGGTATCAGAAAGATAACCTTTTTATATGAGTCATCAGATTTACAAATAATTTCATCATCGGCTTCAATAATGAAACTAGAAAATTCATGATAGCAATATAAAATTAATCTGAAAAATATAATTACAACTGTACTCATCAAAGAAGCTGACAAAATATCATTTACATCAAATGGGATTTTAGTCTCAATATTTAATATTCTTGATGAACCTTCAATATATTTAAACATCGTACTAATTAAAAATGTTAAAATACCCATTAAGCCAAATGTACTTAACAAGCGAGCATTCCTGCTTGAGAAGTCCATTTTGGGTTCATTATGTACTAACTGTCTATTTCGTCTTACTAATCTTCCTCCCATATAAACAACCACCTCACTAGAATATTTTCACATAACTACGGTCTGGTATTCCCACACTTATTTGACCTTCACATTATAAACATAATGGGATGTTCATAATTCCTCACAAATTGGAATTTGCTTTTTCTATTCATTAGTTAACAGAGCATAAATTACTTTCAATACTGTCAATCCAAAATTTATCAAAAATACCTTTTGTTCTTTTGTAAAAGACTCTCTTTCACTAATTGATTCTGATGCTGAATGTCTAAAACACTGAATATTTTTTCTATACCTTCTTATTGTATCTTCGTTAATATAATCAAAACATATTTGTGAATAATCTGGAGACAAAAACTTTCCATTTTTCTTCAACATATTTTCAATAAGGTTGGCTATTTCAGCAAGTTTTTCATCCGTACTCATATGTTGAAAAGATGCCTGCCTATTAGAAATCTCCTTGAATTTTGCCTCAATAGAATCCACCAATTCAATGTGATTATCCACTTGGGTAAATGTCAGGTTTGCAATTAAGTTTCTACGCTCCTTATATCGAACCGTACCATTATCATCTTTTCCCTCGGCGATCAGCTTATTTCTTATTTCCTTATTGACAAAATCAAAACTATCAATAGGTGGATGTTCAATTACTCTTGGGAACTCTTCGATAATATATCCGCATTTATTAAGATAAAATAGAACAAGATAAAACCAACACTTATCTTCATTATTGTGAGACTCATTTTCCGGTTGGCACAAAAACTTAAATTTTTCTATTGCATAATCGATATTATCTACCAAAAATTTATAGTCGTGAGTCTCCTGAATTCCTTCAAAAATATTATACGTTTCATTTATTCTTTTTACTAAGTCATAAAAGTTATAATAATATTCCTGTTCTGAAACATTTTCCAAATAAAACTTTCTTAAGTCCATGTCATATGTTCCCCCTTACAAATTCAAATTTGTATAACTTTCTTTAGTTATTATGAGAATAATAATCTATAATAGGAACTCCCTTTAAGATCAAGTAATTTCCAATAGCGATCTCCAAATCTCCACTTGTGCGATTTTCAAGAATATCAGGAGTTAAAGGAAATATGAACACAAATGATTTATCCCATTGCTCGTCGACTTGCTTAACTAATAATCCAGAAGACAACTCATCTTTAAAATTTATATCAAAGCTTTTTGCAACCACACCTAAATGCCCTTTGTTCGTAAATTTCAACCACACGATATCATACGGGTTGTTTAGGTTGAATTTTTCACTTATAGTATCATACTTTGCATCCCAAAACATATATTTTTTCGACCTTTTATCGTATTCACAGTCTTTCCAGCTAAGATTTATAGCGATTATTCCATTATCCAAAATCACTTGCTGAATATTGTCAAGCGCTATACAGTCACACCTTATGATTTTTTCCTTATGTCCATTATCAGCTCTTATCAATTCCAAAAAATCATTAACATAAGAAAAAACCTCGCTAAAAGAAACTGGAGATAATTTTGCTTGTTCATCCGCTTTGTCGTTTCTTACAGTATCATTATAGTAACGACGAACTCCACGTAATTTTTTATCTCCATTAATTTCATAAAATGCATCTTCATCTTTCTTGAAGAATTTCTCTAATTCTGAATTCATTTTTAGCTCCTCAATTTCAAATTTGTATGTCTCATCCTTCTATTGTTCATTCATTTCTTAAACATAATGGGTAGCTCATAGATATTTATGATTAGACTCATCGTACTATATCAAAAGCAAATTAATCTTCATACTTCAAAACAAAACTACATTTTGATTGAAAAAGTTATTAAGTACTAATGATTTATCAACTGAGTACTAATAATCCTCATTATCATATGTATCTTGCATAACATGCATAAATTTTATTCCGTACTGAGTTAGTGAGTAACTCAGTTCAGCAGCAGCTTTACCAAACGAAAAATTATAGAAGATCTGCTGGTTTAAAAAGCCTAAATGTACCATACGAACTGATTGTGAATCCATCATACTGTGTGTAGTCTCTTGAATATATGCCTTTTCATTCAAGCATTCATCATACTTCCCTATATTGTAAATCATCCGCAGGAACTAAATATCAATAAATAAATACTCATCAATTAAATTTGTCATCCTTATAAACTCACTCCAAGTTAAAAAAACATCAACATGTGCTTTGAATACCTTAGAAAAGGTTATAGTAGAATCAGAATTTTTCATACTGTCTACGATAACTATAACATGTTCTATAACAGCCTCTGATACTGGTCATCATCTTCCATTCTGCATTTAAATTGAATAAACTTAGCACTTGTTTTATCAACTTTTCGAAGTTGCTCCAAAAACAAAATGACTTTTTAAGGAAGAACCTTTCCCTGATACCATTACCAAATTTAGCAACAGCTAAGATGGTGTTAACAATTGGGACATCTTTTAGCAAGCCATCTTCTAATAATGAATCAATTGATAGTTCAATTACATCCTGACTGACTGTTTTCAATGGATCAATCAGCTCACATTTAAGTTCTTTCTTTATAATATCATACATGGAATAATTCCTTCCTTTACCAATTAAGACGACTCCTTTTGAATATTATGCTTCTGCTACTTTTGTCTCAACAAGACCATGCTCAACTAATTCATCTCGTATTGTAGTTAGCTCATTATTAAGTTGATTTATATACTCTTGGCAAACTAATGTATAAAGGTCTTCTCTATCATCCTCAAGAACGAAATTAAATTCATATTTCTTCAACTCCATAATCAGTTCATTAAATGCCTGTTTTACAACAATCGGATTGTCACTAGTTAAAACAATTTCTAAGTTTTTGTCTCTTATTGATAATAGCAACTTTGTTGTCTCAGCATTACGAACAATATTAGCTTTTAAAATCTCCATAAATTTTACCCCTTTCACCAAAAGCTTCTTTACCACCTTCAAGTGTCTTCATGCTTATTTCTTTCCAATCCAATTTCTTCCCAGATTCATTACAGGTTAAATAGTTAGTAAATGGGTTGCCAATAAATGTGTGATAATGATCTTTATCATGCATACGATATATTGAATTGTACGGTAAAGTTCTTACAGCTATATTCGCATCATGAGTTGCAATAATTAGTTTTTTTCCCATTTTTGCTCGTAGTTTTAACATTGGCACAATAATATCATTAATATAGTCATTACCCAAACTTTTTTCAGGTTCATCAAGCAAATAGATATCTTTCTCTTCCAGCAATTCATTATGAAGTAATAACATTGAAGATTCACCATTTGATGGTTTATAGAATTCACCATTGATTGCAAAATACTTCTTAAATAGTACTAAGTCATTTATTGAAACAATTGCTTCAATACCATTTATGGAATTTAGTTCTGTTATTGCCTCAAACAACTTGTTAGTATATATCATACTAAAAACTGATTTTGTAGCTATAACAAATTCCTTCTGAGG
Source organism: Firmicutes bacterium HGW-Firmicutes-7 (assembly GCA_002841375.1). Lineage (GTDB taxonomy): Bacteria > Bacillota > Clostridia > Lachnospirales > Vallitaleaceae > HGW-1. The sequence goes on from PGZO01000006.1 coordinate 203,920, forward strand.
TGTCTTTTTAACTTTAGTTATAGGGCTCAGCGCTCCGTCACTTATCGTACCATCTTGTATAATAAATTCTGTTAAACAGTCAAGTTTTCCTTTATCTCCTAAATTGCCTACCGCTTCACTCAATTTAGGTATATCTGTTTCAATTGAACTTATTATTTTTTTAATGTTGCACTCTATTCTAATTCTATTTCGTGTATAGTCTCGGAAACCGGTGGAACTAGGTTTCACTGGACTACCAGTTTTCTTTGCTATTTCATCACCAAATACTTTTATCAATTGATTCAATAACTTAACTGTTACCGAATTAATATAAAGTTTTTCTTTCTCATCTTCTACAACTTTTATCACTTTTGATAACACATCATTTAATTCATCTCTTAAGTCATCATCCAGTATGGATAGAAGAAGATTACTTTCTGTGACATAGTCCATGAAATTTATAATTTGATCTAATGTTTTGTCTGATTCAATAAATTTGTTCTTGACACTTATTGTGTCTTCTGAAGTAATTTTGTTTACCATTAATGCTCTAGCTTTTCTATTTGTAACTTGAGTACTATAATAGTTAACATACCTTGATAAGTTTGTGACATCTACATCTTTCAATTTATTTAAGCAACTAATCTCATCAATACAATTATCAACTCCGGTATCTGTAACTTCAAATACTAAATTATTACCCTTTATGTCAAAACGATCTTCTAAATTTTCTTCACTCGAATGATAAACACGTGCACTCATTCCTTTCTCATTATATTGTTTTGCGATAGCCTTCAATATGTCCGACTTACCAGTACCTTTAGAGCCAAACAATATATTAATATCGCTATAAATACTGAGATTAACTGAGTCATCATTCTTAAATGGTTTTAGAACAAATTCTTCTTGCTTCTTATGGTCTAAAAGAGTATTAATTGTCGGTTCATCTTTGTCTAAAAGCAAGCAAAAATGTTCAAAGCTTTCTACTGGAAGTCTTAATTCTGGTAGCTTCTCTGCTTCACAAATATATTCATTCCAATCATGAATATCCGTACCGTAGATAGACTTGTGACCATGCGAAATATAAATACCCGCTGATATGGAATTTGTTGCTTCCTTTATTACTCTATTTCTATTGCTAACTAAGTTAGTAAGTTTATCGATATCTTCATCCGATAGCGCTGGTTTTTTCACATAATAATGTGGTATGTATATTGCATCAAACAATGAAAGCTCATGAACTAATGAGTCAATATTTATTGAATAATCCTCTATCGCATTAGTGCCAATGATTTCTTTTAACTTTTTATCAAACTTATCAGATTCTTTAGGGTTAACAATTACTATTAGATGCCCCTTGCGTTCCTCCTCCTTGATATCTAGTTCAACTCCCGGCCAAATATCACAATAATCCCCAGCAATATCTACAAAGTCATTATATTGACTTAAATCAAAATGATTATGATTTGTTATAGCGAGTATTTTCACATCAGTTTCACGGATAATATTCGAGAAACTTTCTTTGTCAATATTTCTGGTTGCTGCATCCCCAGTTTTTGTTTTCTTCGTATGAGCGTGTATATCAATTTTCAATACTATCCCCCCTTGGATAAATCCTTAATTATTTGAAGTAGTGTCATTATTTCAAATAACGTTCCCCCAGTTTCCGTTGTTCCCATTGCGCTCAAGGCCACAAAGCGATAAAAGTCGGGGGCATGACAGTTGTCGTGTTAAATGAAGTCCATATGCGGCATTTCACAACTAATTTCAAATATTAAAAATCAAAATATTGAAATTTTGATCTCTCATATTTTGATTCGAATATATTCATTGCTAACAAGTGGCTTACTTCTTCTAGTTTTGGTACTAAACCGGAAAAATTATTGATAGCTTCAACAGTATTATCTTGTCCACCATGTACAACTTCATTGCGCTTCTGGTACATATCATCAATCCAACCTTGTGGAAAATCCCAATTATATTCAGTACCAAAATAATCTAAGAAAGATTGATATATCATATTCTTTGCACCATTCTGAGTTCTCGTGGTTTCCGTATGGTACTCCTTTCCGAGTATTTCTATTACATTCCAGTATGAAAGGAACCTATCAAACGTGTTCTCTGTATTCTTACCTTTTGTATACCAACCAATTGCACGGAGCAACCTAGGTTCTTCAATTTCTAGTCGTCTTGCAATCTCAAATGATTCTATGAAGTCAGCCTTCTCCAATCGTCTTCTAGTAAGATATTTAGAGTTTCTATTCCCTTGTCCATTACGCGCAAATAAATTAATAGCAATATTATTCTCAAAAGCTAAAACATCAATCATATGCCCAAAATAAACATATGCAACCGTTTCTGCGATCTCACTGGTTTCTGCATATGCTGTAATTGTTGCTTTCAGCCCCAATTGAGAATCTTCCAACTGTATGTCAGAATAAAACTGGTGATGACCGAAACCTTTCTCACTCTTGAAGCTAATGTTGCTCTGAATTGTAATGGGACCAATTACATCTAAATCAACTTCCCAAATCCTTCTTCCACTCATCATAGCACCTCCAAATATTCTTTTATCTAATATTCATTAACACAGCATATGGATTTCATATAACGTGTTCGTAGTTGCCGAAGTTCATCGGCCCAATTACTTCCCGATTGTAGACACTTAAAGCCGCTGAATTTTGCAACTACTTGTTATGTGAAGTAAAAACGGAAACATCAACCACTATCCTCTAATATCAATAATACGTTTTGTATCATTTACTACTGTCTTTATTCCTTTTCGATTATAGGTCTCAAGTGGACTAAACAACTTTTCTTTTTCAAGCTTTGCAAAAAGATTTTCAACACTCTCTTCGATATTATTGGGATTAATTTTAATCTCATCTAAAAGTTTATTATAATACTCGTCTAAAGGAATTGCTTCATTACTTATCCTTTCAAAATCTGTACCACTTTCTTTGTCCAATCGAATTATCTTTGTAGGTTTTCCATCCTTTAGAATAATCAATGTACTCCTGCTAACATTAACACGCATTGAATTATTCCCTTCAGCGAATAATAGTCTTTCAACAAATTTTAATATAATTCCAGCTAGAACAGAGGACACTATATCAAGAAACAAACTGCCTTGCTCAAATCTATTTAAAACAACTAAGTCCTTATAATTTGATGCAAAGCTAGCAGATGTTGTCGCATAAGGTCTTACTTGTGTAGATTCCTTTTTATTAGCAGCCAACTTCCTTTGATCAGATTCAAAAGAACTTATCTTCTCAGATATCTCAATCCTTTTCTTAACATCAATATCTTTAAACTCTACATCAAGAATATTTCTTAGCTCTCTAATTCGTTTATATACCTTATTTTCCTCGTTATTTATTAATCCATCAAGCTTAATTTTTTCATCAATGAAATATTGCTGATTATCTTCGTATGCCCTAGTTATCCCAGATATCAAAGCTTGTAAGTTAACAAGTGAAGACGACAAATCAAAGACAGTTCTATATGACTCACTAAAGTATACCTCAAAATCTACTAATGGCTCTCTCATTGCATAATTAATTGTAAAATCCTTCATTATGTACTCCTTATGTAATTTCTAGTTAAAATAGTTTTTATTTCACATAACTTAAGTGTTCCTGAACTCATTCTAAACTTCTCATTATTGCTTTAATGCGTGCATTGCAGAACTCCCAATTATAGTCATAATCACTTAAACCTTCAAACAACACAAAAACCCCCGAAACAGCAATCAAATAGTCTGTAATTTTCCAATTACAAACTTCCAAAAGCTCATCGAGGGTATCTTTACAATCAATATATAATTATAAAATAATAGATCTCTAATAAGTCATATTTCCAAGCTGTCAATACCCTCTCACATACCTTCTATATCTATGAAAAGTATATTCCATTTTCTTACAAGTCACAAGCTTTATTTGTAATTTTCGACTGCTTTTTCATAATATCTCATGTCTCAAATGTCATTACTTTTTTACCACTTGATAGAAATAAAAAGTATATCTAAAGCAATCCTGCATGTTATTATTGATTATAATCTCTTATCCTCTATCTTTGTCACATGTCAAATAAATTACAAATTCGATTTCATAGGTGATTTATTTAAATGCCTAAGACAGATCTAGGTAATGTCGGTACTCCAGGCTTCATTCGTCATATTAATAGCTTTGTTTCTTAACAGCGGATAGATTTTATGCCCCAGCATTGATATTGATAAATTTGTTTTGGGCAATCATCAGAATTCTTTCATAAATAAAAAGCGTATATACATTTTCTAATGTTTATACGCTTTTATCATCTACATATTCTGCTATATCTTCAATTCTACATTTTAAAATATTACACAAAATATCTATTGTGTTCATTTCAACATTGGAATTTTGTTTTAATCGATCCAGCTGTCCTTTACTGAAATGGTAATCATTAATAAGCTGGTATGTAGTAATTTTTTTTAAGATCATGGTTTTCCATAGAGGATTATAAACTATCATTTATTTTAATCTCCATATCATATTCAAAGCTATCTAATAAAAGAATACATTATGGGAAGTATAATGAATATACCCCCCATACGGGGTATATTGCATCTGATTTAAACTTTCATAATCAGCAATCTTAAAGCAAGAATTATATATATAAGAAGAGTCTTTTGGATACAGCTCAAAATTGAGCCTTTGATTAAGCAACCCTTTGAATTAGAATAATAATGGAGGTCATTTGATGTGGATAAAATAAATAGATTAAAAAAGCTTAGACTAGAAAGAGAGATAAGCCAAGAGAAATGTGCATTTGATACTGGTATTTCTATTAGTAGTATCAAACGATACGAAAGAGATGGTATTGTAGGTAATGCTTATAATTTAAAGATTTTAGCAGAATACTTTTGTGTTGAGATGGACTACATTTATAGATCAAATGAATATTCAATAAGAAAAGAGGAAAAAAATGATGGAATTACAGGTAATAGAAATAACTCCTGAAATGGCTAAAAAAATGTTACGCTTTAACACATGTAACAGATCTTTAAGTAAGAAAGCAGTAACTAAATATGCAGGCATGATGAAACTAGGTGAATGGCATCTATCACATCAAGCGATTGCATTTACAGAAGATGAAACAGGCAACTTAATATTAGTTGATGGACAACACCGATTAGCCGCAGTTGTACAATCAGAAATACCTGTAAAATTTTCTGTAATTTATCATGCTGTTCAAACACCATATATAGATACTGTTCGGAATAGGACATTTATTGATAATTTGAATATCTATAATAAAACTTCTAGGTACACAAAAACTATGATGAGTATTTTTAATTTAGTAATGAGTATCAAGAAAATGAATAACATTACTCAAACTGATCGTCAAAAATTCTGTGATCATTATTTCGAGACATTTTATTCGGTTGATAATATATATAAAACTAGTAAAACCAAGAGTGGAGGTTGTCCATTAAAAACAGCATTATTTATTGCAATAAATGAGAATCAAAATAAGACTACTTTAAAAGACAAGTTAGAAAACTATATGTATATTTTTAATACTGGAAATGTTAGTACTGACGATGAATATGGAGAGTATGTTAAAGATATGAGAGATCATTATTATGTACAGAACAGAGAGTTTTCACAAATAAGTGCAAGTAACTCATCATCCTTTAGAAGAAAGAAGTTAACATCTATTTTCTTATATTCTATTGAAAGTTATATAAATAGTAGAAAATACATTTCATCTATTGATATGAATGAAAGAATGTATAAAAAAATTGCTAAACAAGTGGATGCAATAATCAATGACAATTAACGAAAAAATACATATTATTCGGAACAATAAAGGAATGAGCCAAGCCGAGCTAGCTTATAAAACTGGATTCTCAATTTATGAAATTATTAGTTATGAAACCAATAAGACTGTAATAAGTGGATATGTTTTATTAAGTATATTAAGCGCACTAGAACTTAATATAAATGAGTTCAAAACCTATGGTTACAACTGATAGTTTTTAACATTCTAGTGGCTTTTTTCAGTCTTTATAGGATACCTCTAGTTCATGGCAAGGCATCCTAATCAAGCCCCAAATTGATATAGTCCTAATCCACAGCACACTATCTAGACACTCAATCTTCCATTAATTTGATCAATAGAACCAATAATACGTTTTGCTACATCCAGTTTCCCATCAAATAAGTGCATCACATTACCACGCTTATTAAAGGGATGTTCATTGAGTATACGTTTTTCTAAACTGCCATTTTTGATCATATAGTTTACCACCAATTTAACAAACTCCATTTGATTGATATTAAGGCTTTCATCAGATATAAACTCTGAGAATACTTTGTTAGCTGCTTTTGGGTCTAACCCTACTATCTTGCTAACGAGTTTAAGCAGTGGCTCATCACCAAACTCTTTTACATAGTCATCTTTTGTTCCTAACTCTTGCCATAATACTTTTTCAAAGTATTTAATGTCTTCTTCAGTTAAAGGATTATTGTTGCGCAACTTGTAGATGACAAAATCACTTTGATGCTCCATTAGATACCTATTCACCTTTTTACGGTAACTTTGCATATCATTAACAGAGTATTCGCCAGTGCTTTCTTTCGTTTCCATGATTTCATCTGTAAAATTAGTATAATAAATTTCACCAGATTTGCTGTCTAAAAATTTAATTAGCTCTCTAAAGGCTTCACGAACTTCCTCATGATCAAAAATATCTGCTTCTTCCCAGTGTTCATTGGTTTGAACTTTATAAATTAAAGTTTCCTGCTTTTTAACTTTATCAATACTACCTTTAAAAATTAACTTTTCCGCAGTCGTCACTACACGATTTTTAGGTTTTGATGCAGGCACTCTTTTTAAGTCTGCATACTCGATGGTATACATCAAATAATCAAAACGCTTCGCCAATTCATCGTCATTTATAACATGCACAAGAGGAGCAACCTGTTCTTCAAGTTCTCTGATATCTGCATCAGACAGACTTTCAAAGGTACTTTCTTGACTGAATTTATGAAGAAATTGAATCTTCATCCTAGCATTAAATTTAGTCTCATCAACAGCCCTAACTTCTTTTAATATCCCTTCTACTAATGAATTCCTATGAGCCATATACTCATCTGTTTGATAATCCAAGTTTTGAAGCTCCTTGATAATACCTATACGGATATTGAACAGGTTTTCTGTCAGTGATTTCATCATTTTGGCTTCTTTACCGTTTTTATTGGTTCTAAAGAATTCAAAGTTACCACAGTAATCAAAGATTCTAAAGCTTTCTTTATGAAGCCCAACACCATACAAGTCTTCACACAGTCTGGTCCCACGACCAATCATCTGCCAAAACTTTGTTTTAGAGCGTATTTTTTTAAAAAATACAAGATTAAGTATTTCTGGAATATCAATACCTGTGTCCAGCATATCCACCGATACAGCAATCTGTGGCAGTTTATTTTTGACTTCAAAATCATCCATGGTACTTTCTACATAATTAATACCTGTGTATACTGGTTTTGCAAAGTTACCTTTGTATTCTGGATATAGCGCATTAAAACGCTTCACTATAAACTCTGCATGTTTCTTATTCTTAGCAAAGATAATGGTCTTACCTAACTTGTCGCCACCTTCTACTTTAAGTCCTTTTTCCATCAACTCTTGTAAAACGGTGTCTATGGTATTGTCATTGAACAAGAAAGAGTTCAAGGCTTCACCACTAATATCTTTTACATCATCGTCAAAGGTTTCTTCAAACAGTTCCTTTTCTTCTTCCGAAAGATCATCATAATGAATGCCTTGTTCTAAAAATTTCATCTTCGTTTCAATAGTATGATAAGGGACTAAATACTTATCTTCTATAGCTTCACCTAACTCATAGGCATAGGTTGGCACATCGTTTTCAAGCTCAAAAATAGTATAGGTATTTTTATCCAAATCAATCTTAGGTGTTGCTGTAAGTCCTAATAAAATGGCATCAAAGTAGTTAAAAATATCCTGATATTTTTTGTAAATACTTCGGTGACTTTCATCAGCCGGTGTCAAGTAAAAACTAAAAAAAACCGAAGTGAACAAAACATCCTCCAAATTTGGATACTTGTGCAATTCGGTTATTATTAATGTGTTTGAATATCGTTTATGCGCTTAGCATTTT